>NZ_JBITLS010000016.1:20047-327658 GCF_044465465.1 Nonomuraea sp. NPDC049655 | reverse complement strand
GCTGGTTCGCCTCCGCGAACGGCTACGGCCGCAACTGGGACCAGGCCACCTCCTCCGGCCCCTTCTTCTTCCTGTTCGACTCCATGCGCTCATGGATCCAGTACCAGTGGCAGGTCTTCACCTTCCACAACGGGGTGCACGAGTACCACCAGTACATGTCCGACCCCTGGACGTGGCCGCTGCTCGTCCGTCCGGTGTCGTTCTACTACCCCGCCGACGTGCCGCCGTCGGCGTGCGGGGCCTCCGCGTGCGCGCAGGCGATCCACGGGACCGGCACCCCCGCCCTGTGGTTCGGCGCGCTGCTCGCGCTGGCGGGCACGGCCGTCCTGTACGCCAGGAGCCGCGACTGGCGGGCCGGGGCGGTGCTGCTGGCGTACGCGATGGGCTGGCTGCCCTGGTTCTACTACGCCCTGGCCGACGACCGCACGATGTACCTGTTCTACATGCTGCCGGTGGTGCCGTTCATGGTGCTGGCGGTCGTGCTGATGGCCGGGCTCGTGCTCGGCCGGGCCGACGCGCCGCCCACGCGCAGAGCCGTCGGGGCGGCGTTCGCAGGCGCGTTCGCGATGATCGTGCTGATCAACTTCTGGTGGCTGCAGCCGGTGCTCACGGCCGAGACGCTCACGCAGACACAGTGGTGGGCTCGGATGCTGATGCGCTCCTGGGTGACCGCCGCCCCCAAGTGACGCCCTTGCGCAGCGTGATGGCCGCCGCGATGCAGGCCAGCGGGACGGCCGGCAGCACGTAGCGGTAGTCGAACTCGGCCGTCGCCGCCGGGGCCAGCAACAGCCCGAACGCCCCCAGCCAGGGCAGCGCCACCGGGCCGCCGAACCTGCGCCAGCGGACGACGATGCCGTACAGGCCGATCAGCATGATGCCGCCGAGCATGATGCCGCGCAGGTAGAAGATCTTCTGGTAGCCGCTCATGATGTCCGCCCACGGGTGGACGATCCTGGTCTCGGGCGGGCCCTGCTCGTAGCTGAACGCGTCGGTGTCGGTGTGGCCGCCCCCGTAGGAGGACCACTTCGGCAGGCGCTTGGGCCGCCCGGTGTCGTCCACCTCGTAATAGGGCTTGAACTGGTACATGTTGTACGTCGACTCGTCCGGGAAGCGCGGCCGTCCCCAGTGGAAGGAGCGGAAGAAGTCGCGCGCGACCACCTTCAGGTAGTCGCCCGGCTGGGACAGGATCGCCCGCGTCGCGAACGCGCTGGCCGCGTCGTTGGTGATGCCGCTGAACTTCTTGTTGATGCCCCACCGGTGGAGGACCTCGCCGGTGCCCGTGCCGTCGCCGTTGCCCTGTCCCCACAGATACCACTGTGCGTAGTCTTTGCGCTGGTTGACCGGGTCGTTGATGCACAACAGGAGAAGCTGCACCTCCTTGTACTTGTCGATCTTCATCTCGTTGCAGTCGGCGAAGATCGCGGTACGCATGTAGAGGATGAGCCCGTCGCTGTTGGTCATGGCGAATTTGCCGTAATTTGTGGAAAACCAACCCATATAGCTAAGAACGGGAACCGCGCACGCCGCGATGACCGCCACGATGGGCCGCCACCCCGTGCGCTGGACGATCAGGTAGAGCACCACGAGCCCGAGGATCGGCATGCCGATCGACCGGGTCAGCCAGGTCAGCGCGAGCAGCAGCCCGACCACGATCCCGGCCCGCCATGACAGCCGCCGCTTCCACAGCACCAGCGTCACCACGCCCACGACCAGCAGCGTGAACAGGGTGTCGGACATGACCATCTGCTCAAGCTGGATCTGGTAGGCGTCGAACAGCACCGGCGCCGCCGCGAGCGTGGCCCCCCACTTGGGCAGCGCGAACTTGCAGCGCAGCAGGGCGTAGATGAGCGCGGCCGCGGCCAGGCCCATCAGGTGTTGCGTGAAGATGGCGAGCGTGAAGCTGTGGAACGGCTTGAGCAGCATCAGCCAGAAGCTGTAGCCGTCGGGCCTGATCGGGTGGGGCCTGGGGTGCAGCGCCACGTTGACGTACTCGTAGGAGTCGTTGAACCACATCGCCGGGCCGTAACCGAGCATGGTGATCAGCCGCAGCACGGCGCCGACGCCGAAGGCCACGGCGAACACGCGATGACGGCGCACGAGGGACAGCACGCGAGCTGCCCGGCCAGGAGCGGAGTGGTCCACAGGGGTAATCTCCGCGACGCTCACCATGCTGTAAAGAATGCCAGTCGTTTTTAGGTCTTGACCCGAGCACGCCGGGCACAGGGCATGATGGTTCACTGGAAGAGCCTTATTACTGAAGGGTTGAGACGTGGAACTGACGGTGGTCATGCCCTGCCTCAACGAGGCGGAGACCGTGGAAGTCTGTGTGCGCAAGGCATTGGCGTGCATGGAGGAGCACGGAATCGAAGGGGAAGTCCTGATCGCCGACAACGGCAGCACGGACGGCTCACAGCAGCTCGCGCGTGATGCCGGTGCCCGTGTCGTCCACGTCGACGAGAAGGGCTACGGCAACGCCCTCATGGGCGGCATCCGCGCCGCCCGCGGCAAGTACGTGATCATGGGCGACGCCGACGACTCCTACGACTTCACCTCGTTGCTCCCGTTCGTCGAGCAGCTCCGCGACGGCGCCGACCTCGTGATGGGCAACCGGTTCAAGGGCGGCATCGCCCCCGGGGCCATGCCCCCGCTCCACCGCTACCTGGGCAACCCGGTGCTGTCGTTCATCGGCCGGCTGTTCTTCCCGTCGGCCATCGGCGACTTCCACTGCGGCCTGCGTGGCTTCCGGCGCGACTCGATCCTGCGCCTCCACCTCCAGACCGGGGGCATGGAGTTCGCCTCCGAGATGGTCGTCCGCTCCACGCTGTCCGGCCTCGACGTGCGCGAGGTGCCCACCACGCTCTCGCCCGACGGCCGTTCGCGCCCGCCGCACCTGCGCTCCTGGCGCGACGGCTGGCGCCACCTGCGCTTCCTGCTGCTCTACAGCCCCAAGTGGCTGTTCTTCTACCCCGGCGTGTTCCTGATGGTCCTCGGCCTGATCGCGGGCACGGCGCTGACGTTCGGGCCGGTGGAGATCGGCGAGCTGGCCTTCGACGTCGACACCCTGGTCGGGTCGTCGGCGCTGGTCGTGATCGGCTTCCAGGCGGCGCTGTTCGCGGTGTTCACGAAGGTCTACGCGGCCGAGGAGGGCTTCCTGCCCGAGTCGCGGCGGATCCGGAAGATCATCGACATCGTGACGCTGGAGAAGGGCCTCGTGGTCGGCGGCCTGCTGGCGCTGGCCGGTCTGGTCGGCCTGGTGATGTCGCTGGTCCACTGGCAGGTGCGCAGCTTCGGCGCGCTCGACCCGCGCGAGTCGCTGCGCATGGTCGTCCCGGCCGCCACGGCGCTCGTCATGAGCTTCCAGACGATCTTCGCCTCGCTGTTCATCAGCATCCTCGGCATCCGCCGTACCAAGGAGAGCTCGATCGACGTGGCCGCCAAGGCGGCCGAGGAGGCCGCCGAGGCGGTCTCCCTGGAGAAGACCAAGCGCTAGGGTCCTCCGCGTCCCGGTGGGAGCCGGCGCCGGCCACGTGCCGGCGCCGGCTTCCGTCTTTCCGCGCGGGGGTTGGGGGTTTGGACGAGGAGCGGGGCCGGGCCCCGTAGGCTTAGGTCATGTCCCAGCACATCTTGACCGCCGTCGCGTGGCCGTACGCTAACGGCCCCCGCCACATCGGGCACGTCTCGGGTTTCGGCGTGCCGTCCGACGTCTTCAGCCGCTACCAGCGGATGGCGGGCAACAAGGTGCTGATGGTGTCCGGCACCGACGAGCACGGCACTCCGATCCAGGTGCAGGCCGACAAGGAGGGCGTCAGCGCCCGCGAGCTGGCCGACAGGTACAACAGGGTGATCGCCGAAGACCTGACCGGTCTCGGGCTCTCCTACGACCTGTTCACCCGGACCACGACGAAGAACCACTACGCCGTCACGCAGCAGATCTTCAAGGGCCTCTACGACAACGGCTACATCTTCCCCAAGACCACGATGGGCGCGATCTCGCCCTCGACCGGCCGTACCCTGCCCGACCGCTACATCGAGGGCACCTGCCCCATCTGCGGCTACGACGGCGCGCGCGGCGACCAGTGCGACAACTGCGGCAACCAGCTCGACCCGATCCAGCTCATCAACCCCAAGAGCCGCATCAACGGCGAGACCCCCGTCTTCGTCGAGACCGAGCACTTCATGCTCGACCTGCCCGCCTTCGCCGAGGTCCTGGGCTCCTACCTGCAGTCCAAGCAGGGCGAGTGGCGGCCCAACGTGCTGAAGTTCGCCCTCAACCTGCTCGGCGACCTCCAGCCCCGCGCGATCAGCCGCGACCTCGACTGGGGTGTGCCGATCCCGCTGGACGGGTGGCGCGACCAGCCCAACAAGCGCCTCTACGTGTGGTTCGACGCGGTCATCGGCTACCTGTCGGCCTCCATCGAGTGGGCCAGGCGCTCCGGCGACCCCGACGCCTGGCGCCAGTGGTGGCAGAACCCCGACGCCCGCGGCTACTACTTCATGGGCAAGGACAACATCGTCTTCCACGCCGAGATCTGGCCGGCGATGTTGTTCGGCTACAGCGGCATCGGCGCGCGCGGCGGCTCGCCCGGCGCGCTCGGCGCGCTCGACGTGCCGTCCGAGGTGGTCTCCAGCGAGTTCCTGACGATGGAGGGCAAGAAGTTCTCCTCCTCCAGGCAAGTAGTAATTTACGTGCGCGACTTCCTGGCGCGTTACGACGCCGACGCCCTGCGCTACTACATCGCCGTGGCCGGCCCCGAGAACCAGGACACCGACTTCACCTGGCAGGAGTTCGTCAACCGCAACAACGGCGAGCTCGTCGCCGCCTGGGGCAACCTGGTCAACCGGTCGATCTCGATGGCGTCCAAGAACTTC
The DNA here is from genome assembly GCF_044465465.1 of Nonomuraea sp. NPDC049655. Lineage (NCBI taxonomy): Bacteria > Bacillati > Actinomycetota > Actinomycetes > Streptosporangiales > Streptosporangiaceae > Nonomuraea > Nonomuraea sp. NPDC049655. The sequence continues at coordinate 322,789 of NZ_JBITLS010000016.1, read as the reverse complement.
GGCGTCGTGCCCGAGGCCGGCGACCTGACCGACGCCGACCGGGCCATGCTGGAGCGCTCGCGCAACGCGTTCGCCCCGGTGGGCGCCGAGCTGGGCAGGTCGCGGTTCAAGAACGCGATCACCGAGGCGTTCGACGTCGTCCGCGAGGCCAACAAATACCTGGCCGAGCAGGAGCCCTGGAAGCTCAAGGACGACATCGAGCGGCAGAAGTCGATCCTCCACGTCGCCCTCCAGGTCGTCGACGACGCCAAGACGATGCTCACGCCGTTCCTGCCGGGCTCGTCCAACAAGGTCTTCTCGATGCTCGGCGGCCAGGGCGTCTGGTCCGGCATGCCGGAGATCCGCGAGGTCGACGAAGACGGCGGCGCCCCCTACCCCGTCATCACCGGCGAGTACGACGGCGCCGCGCGCTGGGAGCACCGGCCGATCAAGCCCGGCACCCCGCTCGCGCCGCCCGTGCCGCTGTTCAAGAAGCTCGACCAGAAGGTCGTCGAAGAGGAGCTGGGCCGGCTGGCCGACTGAGGTCGTAGTCCTTGAGCGTGATGGCGGAGGCGGTCTTCCTGACCGACTTCGCTATCACGCCCTTCCACGGCAGATACGGCATGATCTTGTAGTTCTGGTTCATGAACCAGGCCATCAGCCGGTTCTCCGGCACCATGAACTTGCTGACGCCCACGGCCGACTTCTGGCAGCCGGTGGCGTAGGCGCGCACCTCCTGCTCGTAGCGGGCGAACGCGGTCCGGTGGTCGCCGCCGGCCGCGGCCAGCTCGCCCGCCAGCACGTGCGCGCCGACCAGCGCGAGGCCGGTGCCCATGCCCGACAGCGGCGACGGGCAGCAGGCGGCGTCGCCGATCAGCACCACCCGGCCGCGCGACCACGAGTCCAGGTGCACCTGGCTGGTGGAGTCGAAGTAGAAGTCGTCGGCGTCCCACATCCTGCGCAGCAGCTTGGGCGTCTCCCAGCCGACCCCCCGGTACGCCTCGGCCAGCAGCTCCTTCTGCCGGGTGACGTCCCGGCGGTCGTGCTCCAGCGGCGGTGAGCCGAAGTAGAACATGGCCTTGGCCTCGGTGTTGTTCCTGGCGCTGTAGAGGCCGACCGTCTTGCCGGGCGTGCTGTGGAGCAGGCCCGTGTGGTCGAGGCCCAGGTAGTTGTCGAGGGTGAACACCGCGCAGTAGAGCCCGAGGTGGCTGGTGACGGCGGCCTCCGGCGCGTCGAAGGCCAGCGAGCGCACGTTGGAGTGCAGGCCGTCCGCGCCCACCACGAGGTCGAACCTGCGCGTCGCGCCCCGCTCGAACGTCACCGTCACCCCGTCCGCGTCCTGGGCCAGGGAGGTGATGGAGTCGCCGAAGACGTACTCGGCGCGGTCCTTGGTGGCGTCGTACAGGATGCGGGCCAGGTCGCCGCGGAGGATCTCGACGTCGCCGGAGAACAGGTCGCCGGGCACGGAGGCGAGCTTCTTGCCGGACTCGTTGACGTACGACATGTCGCCCATGTGGGTCTGGAGGCGCTCGACGTCGGCGAGGATGCCGAGCGCGCGCAGCGCGGTCATGTGCGCCTCGCCGCGGAAGTCGACGGAGTAGCCGCCCTCACGCAGGGCGGGGGCGCGTTCGACGACGGTGACGCGGTGGCCGGAGCGGATGAGGTGGAGGGCCAGGGCGGGGCCGGCGACGCTCGCGCCGGAGATCAGGATGTCCATGCCCGAGAGCCTGCCGGGCCCCGCTCACCGCCCCCTCACCCCACGCTCACCGCCGCCCCGGCCCCGCTCACCGCCTTCTTGCTCGGGGCTCAGGCCGGGTCGTGGAGCGGGAAGTCGTCGAGGGAGTGCAGGGGGGAGGCGTCGATGACCTCCGCCGGGACGCCGGCCAGCATCAGCGCCTCCCGGTGGGAGAGCCGCACGCCCGCCCGCCGCGCCTCCGCGTACGCCTGCTCGCCCAGCGCCTCGCGCAGCCGCCGCGACAGCCCGGCGACGTGCTCGTCCTCGGGCACGTCGATGCCGCGGATCGCGACGGCGGCGCCGAGCAGCGTGGCCGCCGCCGCCGGATCGTCGTCGAAGGCCAGCACGGCCAGCGCCTCGATCGCCCTGACGCTCTCCGACAGTGCGCCCGACGTGACCGTGCTCTCCATCGCCCGCAGGTAGGAGGCCCGCGCCCCGGCCGTGTCGCCCTCGGCCGCGGCCAGCCGTCCGAGCCCGACGAGCAGCCTGGCCATGTTCCCGGACGTCTTCACCCAGACCGGGTCGGACCGGCGCAACGCATCCTCGTAGAGTTCCCGGGCCCGGACCAGGTCGCCCTCGCGTACCGCCACGTCGCCCAGGCCGCGCAGGGCCGCCGGCAGGATCGCGCCGCCCGTGCGCCCGGCCAGCTCCGCCGCGCGCTCGTAGTCGGCCCGCGCGCCGGCCAGGTCGTGCCGGATGCGGTAGTCGCCCCGGTTGCAGTAGTGGTCGGCCAGGTCCTCCTCCGCGCCGAGCTGCTCGGCCAGGGTGATGGCCTCCTCGGTGCGGGCCAGCGCGGTGGCCTCGTCGCCGCACGTGCTGGCCAGCCAGGCCAGGGCGTCGAGCGTCATCGCCGAGCCCCAGCGCTCGCCGAGGCCGCGGAAACCCTGGAGGGCCGCCTTCAGGTCCGCCTCGGCGGCGGCGAACTCGCCGGCCGCCATTCGCGGGTAGGCCCAGATCAGCCGGGTGGCGGCCGTCTCCCAGGCGTCGGGGCCGCGCTCGCCGCGCCGGATCAGCGCGATCGTGACGGCGGGGTCGACCGACGCCGAGGTGACCATCGGCCACAGGCAGGTGACGACCGGGTTCCGCAGGCCGTCCGCCGCGATCATCGTCTCGGCGCCGTCCTTGTGGCGCTCCCACAGCTCGCGCCGCCCGCTCGCCGCGGTGAGCAGGGTCAGCAGGTACGCGTCCCCCAGCGCGGGATCGGGCCGTGGACCGGCCGCCTCCAGCAGGGCCGCCGCCTCCTTGGCGGGAACCGCGCGCATGCCTCGCATCCACAGCGAGAACGTCTGCGCGGCCAGCAGCCGCATCCCGAGCGCCACCTCGCCCTGCTCCACCGTCCAGCGCAGCGCCGCCTGGAGGTTGTCGTGGTCGGCCGCGAACCGGGCCAGCCACGGCAACTGCTCCGCGCCCCGCAGCCGAGGGTCGCCCTCCTCGGCCAGGGCGAGGAAGTACGCGGCGTGCGCCCGCCGGAAGGTCGCGGCCTCCGCGCCGAGCCGGTCGGCGCAGAACGCCCGGATCGTCTCCAGCATGCGGTAGCGGCCGCCCGACACCTCCAGGAGCGACTTGTCGGCCAGCGAGTCGAGCAGGTGCTCGGGCAGGCCGCAGACGGCCGCGGCGGCGGCCGCGGTGGCCCCGCCGGAGAAGACGGTCAGGCGCATGGCCATGGCCTGTTCGGGCTCGGTGAGCAGCTCCCAGCTCCAGGCGACGACCGCGCGCAACGTCTGGTGCCGGGCGTCGGCCGTACGGCTGCCGCGCAGGCTGAACCGGCCCTGACCGGCCAGGCGTTCGGCCAGCTCGCCGGCCTCGTGCGTACGCATGCGGGCGGCCGCCAGCTCGATGGCCAGCGGGAGGCCGTCCAGCGCGGCGCAGATGCGTTCGACCGGCTCACCAGGGGTGAAACCAGGACGTACGGCCTTGGCCCGGTCGGTGAAGAGCGTGCGGGCGTCGGAGGGGGTGAGGGGGCGTACCGGCCACAGGTGTTCGGGGGTGATCGCGAGCGGCTCGCGGCTCGTGGCCAGCACGCGCAACGCCGGGCACGCCGACAGCAGCCGCTCGGCCAGCGCCGCGGCCTCGCCGACGACGTGCTCGCAGTTGTCCAGGACCAGCAGGGCGGGCCGATCGGCGAGCACCGCGACCAGGCGGGCCAGGGGATCAGGCTCACCGGACGCGCCCAGCGCCGCGGCCCCCAGCAGCGCGCCGTCGCGTACGCCCAGCGCGGCCAGGACCGCTCGCGCGAGGTCGGCCCCCGGGCCGAGCGGGGCCAGCTCGACCAGGACGGCGTCGCGGTGGTCTCTGGCCAGCTCGACCGCCAGCCGGCTCTTGCCCGCCCCGCCGGGGCCGAGCAGCGTGACGAGACGGGCGGCGGCCAGCAGCGTCCGGACCTCGGCCAGGTCGCCGTCGCGGCCGACGAAGCTGGTGAGCCTGCCGGGCAGCGGCACCGCCGCTGGCCCCGTCCCGGGCCGTTGCGCCGGGGCCGGGGCCGGGGGCGTGCTGGGCGCGCCGCGCAGGAGGGACTGGTGGAGGGCGGCGAGCTCGGGGGAGGGATCGGCGCCCAGCTCATCGGCCAGCAGCCGCCGGGTCTCCTCGTAGAGCACCAGTGCCTCGGCCGGCCGGCCGTCGGCGCGCAGCGCCCGCATGAGCTGGCCGCGCAGCCGTTCGCGCAGGGGGTGGCGCTGGACCAGCTCGCCCAGCTCGGGGATGACGCCCTGGTGGCCGCCGCAGCGCAGGTCGGCCTCGATGCGGTCCTCCAGCGCGGCCAGGCGGCGCTCCTCCAGCGGCGCGCCGTGCACGGGGTCGAGGTCGGCGAAGGCGGGCCCCCGCCACAGGGCCAGCGCCTCCCGCAACAACGTCCCGGCCAGGGCGGCGTCGGCCCGGCCGTCGTCCGCCCTGTCGGTTTCGGCGTGGTGGTGGCCGAGGAGGGTGGCGCGGCCGGTGTCGGCGAGGTGCAGGAAACGGCCGGCGTCGATGTCGCCGGGGGCCGCCGGCAGCCGGTAGCCGGCGGGCGTCAGCTCGACCGGGATCCCGTCGCCCCGCAGGCGGGAGACCTGGGAGTGCAGGGCGTGCTGGGCGTTCTTCGGCGAGCGGTCGCCGTACAGGAGGTCGATCAGGCGGTCCTGGCTGACGATCTCGCCCGGACGGACGAGCAGCAACGCCAGCAGCGCGCGCCTGGCCGGACCACCCAGAGGTACGTCGACGCCGGCCGCGTCCCATGCCCGGGTGCTGCCGAGAATGCCGAAGCGCATGGAGGCTACTTTAGATGCGTGAGCAAGATTCCCGCCGCGCCCGAGCCGCTTTCCGCACCGGTGTTCGACAGCCACTGCCACCTGGACATCATGGTCGGCAACAGGCAGGCGTCCTCGGGCGACCCGGTGGCCCAGGCCGCGCAGGCGGCGGCGGCCACCGTACGGTCCATCCTGCGGGACGCCCGCGAGGTCGGCGTGACCAGGCTGGTCACCATCGGGTACGACCTGCCCTCCTCGCGCTGGAACGCCGAGGTGGCGGCCGAGCAGGAAGGCGTGTACGCCGGGGTCGCCATCCACCCCAACGAGGCCCACGAGGCGACCCCCGAGGTGCTGGCCGAGATCGAGTCGCTGGCCGGACAGGCCGACGTCCGCGCGGTGGGGGAGACCGGCCTCGACTACTTCCGCGACTGGGCGAGCAAGGACGACCAGCACGCGAGCTTCCGCGCGCACATCGAGATCGCCAAGCGCACCGGCAAGGCGCTGGTCATCCATGACCGGGACGCGCACGACGACGTCCTGAAGGTGCTGGCCGAGCAGGGCGCGCCGGACAAGGTGGTGTTCCACAGCTACTCAGGCGACGCCGAAATGGCGAAAAAGTGCGTGGAAGCCGGATATTTCATGTCCTTCTCCGGGCCCGTCACCTACAAGAACGCCGGCTACCTGCGCGAGGCCGCCGCCGTGGCCCCCATGGAGCTCATGCTCGTCGAGACCGACGCCCCCTACCTGCCGCCGGTCCCGTACCGGGGCAAGCCCAACGCCCCCTACCTCATCCCGCTCACCCTGCGCTGCCTCGCCGAGGTCAAGGGTGTCCATCCGGACGAGTTGTGCGCGGCGATCAGCACCAACGGAGTCACGGTCTTCGGCGAGTGGTGACCATCTTTCCGTTCGGCTTTTCGTGAAGCGGTGGAGGCGGGCGCGCCGCCGCCGCTAGCGTTCGGGCGGTCCCTGGCCGTTTCCGGAGGTGGTTCGTGCGAGGCAGGAGGCGTGCGCCGCGTCCGCGGATCCCCTGGCGTTCTCCGTGGACGCCGGTGGTGTGCGTCGTGGGTACGCTGGCCGCCGGCCTGCTGGTCGCGGCCTCGTACCTGGTCAAGGACGTCGTCGTGGTCGTCGACGGCACGCCGGTGGCGATCCGCGGCTTCGCCGCGCGGGTGGCCGACGCGCTCGGCGAGGCCGGCGTGTCCGTGGGGCAGGGCGACGTCGTGCGTCCCGCCCTGAGCGAGGGCATCGCCGACGGCTCCACCATCGAGGTGCGCCACGCCCGCCTGATCACGCTGACCCTCGACGGCCACACCACGACCCACCTGGTCACCGCCACCAACGTCCGGGACGCCCTGGCCGAGCTCGACGTCGAGGCGGCGGCCGGCAGCCTGTCCGCGCCGCCCGGCCGCCCGGTGCCGCTGTCGGGAATGTCGCTCACGGCGTACACCGAGCGCAGGGTCTACGTGGTCGCGGGCGCCACCCGGCTCGCCGCGCGCACCACGGCGCGTACCGTCCGGCAGGTGCTCAGGCAGGAGCGCGTCGTCGTCCGGCGCGGGTCCATGGTGCGCCCGCCGCTCGACAGCTTCCCCGAGGACGGGACGGTCATCACGGTCATGCCGCCGCGAGCCGTACAGATCCCGTGGGAGGTGACCCGGCTCGACTGGCAGGCGCTGGCCGACTGCGTGGCGCGCGGCGACCCCCGGGCGTACAACCCCGACGGGCCCTATTACGGGATGTACCAGTTCAGTCTGCCCATGTGGCAGGCTGTCGGCGGCGTCGGCCTGCCGAGCGCCTGGCCCGAGGAGGAGCAGACCTACCGGGCGCAGCTGCTCTACCAGCGGGTCGGCGGCCGGTGGCAGACCCAGTGGCCCAACTGCGGCGACCGCCTGTTCACCTGACGCCACCCTGTCCGGGCCTCTGTCCGGGCACTGTTCCAGGGCCCGGCCCGCTCGCCCGGCCCGCTCGCCCACCCTGTTCGGGCCCCGGCCCGCTCGCCCGGTCCGTTCACCCGGCCAGTGCGGTGCCGAAGTCGTTGCCCTTGGGGGGTTGCACCGACTGCACGTCGTCGGCGTTGCGCGGGGCCACCGCGACCTTCCCGTACGGCGGCCCGTCCGGCTGGCCCACGAAGAGCTTGTTCCCGCTGAAGGCCACCGACCAGCCGAACAGCCCCTCGGCCGTCGCGAGCTTCCGGTCGTCGGCCGGGTTCTTCCACGAGAACACCTGGACGCCGCCGCCGTAGGGCGCGCCGACGGCCAGCCTGCCGTCCGAGGAGGCGGCCATCGAGAAGCCGAACGCCTGCCTGCCGCCCTGCTTCAGCATCCTCGTCTGCTTCCTGCTCGGATCGAGGAGCTGCACGTAGCCGGGGCCGGGCGCACTGACGGCGTAACCGTTGCCCTCGGCGTAGGCGACCGCGTAGCCGTACCGGTCGCCGGAGGCCTTGGTGGGGGAGTCGAGCTTGAGGCTCACGATCCGGGGAGCCAGCACGTCGTCGATGAAGACCACCGACCCCGAGTCGATCTTGCCGGCCTGGACCTGCCGTCCCGCGCCGTCGTCGTTCTCGTACGGGACGCCCACGACCAGGCCGTTGCGCGGCCCGATCGCCAGCGACCAGCCGAACTGGTCGCCGACCTCGCTGTTGCCGCGCACGTCCACGGTCTCCTGGCTGATCCGGCGCAGCGCGCCCGAGCCCTGGCGCACGTAGACCGCGCCGGCGTCCTCGATCTGGCCGTCGTCCTCGTAGGGCGCGCCGATCACCGTCAGGTCGCCCCTGGCCGCCAGCGACCAGCCGAAGTGCGCGAACCGCTGCGGCTGCGGGGCGGTCAGGCGTTGCGGGGGCGCGGCCTTGCCGCCGTAGACGACGTAGACGCTGCCCGCGTCCTGCTCGCCGTCCACGTCCGCGAAGGGGGCGCCGATCAGCAGGTCGGCGCAGGAGTCGCCGTTGACGTCGGCCAGCCGTACGGACCAGCCCAGCCCGTCCCCCTTGACCGGCCCCGGCACGGCGACGGGGGTCACCTTGGCGCCCGACAGCAGGTGGACCGACCCCTTCTGCCCGTCGCCGAACGGGTCGCCCACGGCGACGTCATCCGCGCCGTCACCGTCGAAGTCGGCGGCTCCGGCGCAGGCCACCGCCGACGCGGCGGCGGGCGGCGGTGACAGGACGCCGCCGGCGGCGAGCAGGACGGCCATCGCCACCGCCTTGCAAGCGCCGGCGGGGAGCGTTCGGACGGGGCTCACAGGGCGACCTCGATCTGTCGGCCGTTCTCCAGCATGGTCGCGGACATCTTCACGGGCTTGCGATAAGGCGCCAGGTCGAACACGAAGGCGCCGTCCACCCGCCCGCCCGGCTGGAGGGCCGGGGGCAGGGTGACCGGGGCGGGGTCGTGCTCGCCGCCCTTGTCGTCGACCAAGGTGACGACCGGCCGGACGAGTCGGCGGCGTTCACCGCCTGGATTGATCACGGTCCAGTGGACCACGCAGAGCTGCCCCTTCGTGGTGGTTTGCCCCTCGAACTCCTTCAACCCGCACTCCGGCGCCTCCGGCACGACCACCACCGGGTCGTCGAAGTTCCCGCCCAGCGCGAACCTGCGGCCCACGTCGCCTGGACGCGGGTTCGTCACGGCCCTGGAGGGGCTGTTGGAGGTGGCGACGGAGGAGGGGGTGCGGCCGGAGTTCACGATCAGGACGGTGACGGTGACCACGATCGCCAGGACGGCGGCCGCGGCGGCGATCAACCAGCGGGTGCCCTTCGTACGGGTGCCGCCCAGGGTGTCCGGTTCATCGGGGGCGTACGTCAGGGCGCCCGGATCCGTACCCTCGCCGCTCCGGGCCCCGGCGACCGGTCGGGAGCCCGTGGCCGGTCGGGAGTCGGCGGCGGATCGATGCTCAGCGGCGGATCGACGCTCGGCGCTGGATCGTCGCTCGGCGGTGGATCGTCGCTCGGCGCTGGATCGGGGGCCGGTGAAGGGTTGGGACTCGGTGGCGGGCCGGGTGTCGGTGGTCGGTCGTGACTCGGTGGGGGGCCGCGACTCGTAGGGAGGCCGCGGCTCGGTGGTCGGCCGGGGCCGTGCCGGTTGCCCGCCCGAGGCGGACTGCCGGCGTGCCAGTTGGCGGGCCTGCTCAAGCTGGCGCTCCTGCTCCTGGCGACGGGCCTGCGCCTCGGCCTCCCAGCGGGCCAGCTCGTCGCGGGCGGCCTGCTCCTCGCGCCGCGCCAGTTCGTCCGGGGACGCCTGCCGCGCTCCCGCCTGCTCGCCCGCTAAGCCGGCGGCCCCTCCGGAAGCGTTCCGAACATCGGGCCCGGCGTCGGCCCCGAACGCCCCGGGCACCTTGGGCCGCCCCGCTCCCGGCCCCGCTCCGGGCCCCGAGCCTCCTCCGAGCCCCGAGTCTCCTCCAGGCCCTGATCTTCTTCCCAGGCCCGCGGCACCCCCGGGGCCGGGGTTGCGCGCGCCCGTCGCGTCGCTCGGCGGCGGGGTCGTGAACGTGGCCGTGACGTCCGGCTCGTCCACGACGTTCTGCGGCGGCTCCCAGTCGGTCAGCATCTCCGTGGCGACCAACGTAGGCGGATTGTCGGAGATAGCCGGAGTGCTCCCGCCCACCAAGGCGATCAGAAGCTCCTGGGCCGTGGGCCGATGGGCGGGATCCATGGCGGTGGCACGGCGTACCAGCTCGTTGAGCGGCGCGGGAAGCGCGCCCAGCTCGGGCGGCGTGTTCAGCACGCGGGTCGCCATCGTGATGGGATCGCCCCGCCCGAACGGATGCCGCCCGTTGCCCGAGTACGCCACCAGGCACCCCCAGGCGAAGATGTCCGCCGCCGGGGACACCAGCTCACCCCGCACCTGCTCGGGAGCCCACCAGCCGGGGCTGCCCAGCAGTTCCCCGGAGAGCGTGAACCCGGTGTCCCGGTCCAGCGCCCTGGCGATCCCGAAGTCGATCACCCGCGGCCCGGACAGCGACAGGATGACGTTCGCCGGCTTCAGATCCCGGTGCACCAGCCCGGCCACGTGGATCGCCGCCAGCGCCGCGGCGACCCCCAGCGCCACGCCGTGCAGCGGCCCCGGGTCGAGTGCCCCGAAAGTCACGATCTGGTCGGAAAGGGGAGTGCCCGCGATGTACTCGGTCACCATGTAAGGACGTCCGTCCCCGGTGTTGCCGTTGTCGAGCACCTGAGCCGTGCAGAACGACGCCACCCGGCGCGCGTTGTCCACCTCGGCGTGGAAGCGGGCGGCGAACCCCTCCTGGTTGGCGAACTCCGCCTTCACCACCTTGAGCGCGACGAATCGCCCCGTCGGGGCCCTGGCGAGGAAGACGGTCCCCATGCCGCCTTCGCCGAGTCGTCCGAGCAGGCGGTAGGGCCCGATCTCCCGCAGATCGGTCGGACGGAGCGGCGCGGCGCCCGTTGGCTCCATCAGGGACGTCCCTTCCTGTTCCACGCCATCCTCTCCTTAGGTCTCCCCCATCCGCCATCGCAGGTTCTTCGATGCGGGAGACTGGTTGGATGATGAGGCTGTTGGGCCCTGCAGAAATACGTATTTTGGCGAACAAGCTAGATCTTCGCCCCACGAAAAAGCTAGGCCAGAACTTCGTGATCGACGCGGGAACCGTCCGGCGCATCGTCCGCGTGGCCGACCTGTCGGCCGACGACGTGGTCATCGAGGTCGGGCCCGGCCTCGGCTCGCTCACCCTGGCGCTCCTGCCCGAGGCCGCGCACGTGGTGGCCGTCGAGATCGACCCGGTCCTGGCCACCCAACTGCCCCTCACCGTCGCCGAGCGCGGCCCGTCCGACCGGCTCACGGTCGTCAACGCCGACGCCATGAAGATCTCCCTCGACGACCTCGCCGGTCACGACCCCACGGCTCTGGTGGCCAACCTCCCGTACAACGTGGCCGTCCCCGTGGTGCTCCACCTCCTGGAGACGCTGCCCTCGCTGCGCAAGGGCCTGGTCATGGTGCAACTGGAGGTGGCCGACCGCCTCGCCGCCGGTCCCGGCTCCAAGGTGTACGGCGTGCCGTCGGTCAAGGCCGCCTGGTACGCCGACGTCCGACGGGCGGGCCCGGTCGGCCGTACGGTGTTCTGGCCCGTCCCGAACGTCGACTCCGGCCTGGTCTCCCTGACCCGCCGCGAACCGCCGGCCACCACGGCCACCAGGGAAGAGGTCTTCGCCGTCGTGGACGCCGCCTTCGCCCAGCGCCGCAAGACCCTGAGGGCCGCCCTGGCGTCCTGGGCCGGAAGTCCGTCCCAGGCGGAAACGGCACTGAGAGCCGCCGGCGTGGACCCCTCGGCCAGAGGCGAACAACTCACCGTCGACTCCTTCGCCCGAATAGCCGAACAAAAGCCCTAACCCAATCCCCATCCTCAAAGAACCCAAGCCCCACCCCCCGAGCTCCACCTGAGCACCCCCTCCACCCCCAGGGCTTTGGCGTTCCGTGACGCCCGCACACCCCCAGGCGCCTCGCCTCCCGTCACATGCGGCCTCGGGGCGTCCGCCTGGCGTCGGCTTCACGTGCGGCCTCGGGGCGTCCGCCTGGCTTCGGCGCGGCGAACCTGCACAGCCCCCCACACGCCCCCGCCTTTCCGCGCAGGCACGCCCCCGCCTTTCCGTGCAGGCGCGCCCCGGCCCTCCACGCAGGCGCGCCTGTCCTTCCGCGCAGGCGCGCGCCCGGCCCACATCCACCCGTACTCGCACGAGACCCCGGCACCGGGCGGCTGTCCACACCCCAAGCCGCTCAACACCCGCCCATCCACAGAACCCCGTTCGGCCCCTCCGCCCCCGCTTCACCCAGGTGATCCTGGCTCCCGTCCCTCATCACGACGAAGGAGCCATTCATGAACACCCGCCACCACGTCACCCAACTGTCGGTCATCCTCAGCAGCGGCCTCCTGACCGTCACAGGAGCCCACCCCACCCTCGCCAGAGCCACCCCCACTCCATGCCTCAGGGCCACCATCACCATCCCCGCCGCCGGCGCCGCAGCAACCGCCACCACTCGCTGCCAGGCCCCCCACCACCCCAAGAAACCGAAGCCGAAGAAACCCAGAAAGCGCCCGAAGCACAAGGGCGACATCGCAGCCGCCGCCGCCCTCTCCCAGCTTGGCGTCTCGTTCTCCTGGGGCGGCGGCTCCTCAAGAGGCCCCACCATCGGAGTCGGCACCGGCGCGAACACAAGAGGCTTCGACTGCAGCGGCCTCACCCTCTACGCCTGGTCCAAGGCCGGAGTAAGGCTCGCCCACTACACCGGCACCCAGTTCCGCCAGGGCCGCAGAGTCCCCCTCGCCTCCAGACGCAAGGGCGACCTCCTCTTCTTCGGCGGCCCCGGCGATCCGACCCACGTAGCGCTCTACCTGGGCGACAACATCATGATCCACGCCCCCCGAACCGGCGACGTAGTACGAAGAACCAACTTCCTGAACTCCGCCTACTACCGAACCGCCTACCGAGGAACCATCCGCCCCGCCTGACACCACCGCACCCCCGCCCCCGCCCCCGAACACCCCACCACCCGTCAACGCCCGTCAACCATGGGCGCCAGCCAACTGCTGACGACGCACCCTCCGGCAGGCGGCCATCCACCCGGGACGCCTACTCATCACCTGAGAGCAACCACCACGAATCAGCGCTGCGACCGGCTACAAACTCTGAGCAGCGCCACGGGCCGCGAACCAGCGCCGCGACCAGACACTTACCCCGAGCAGTCCCATGGGCCTCTGCGGCCAACCCTGACCAGCACCACAGGCGCCCACCTTCTACCCCTGAGGCGACTGCCGCTCGCCCTGATCAGCGCTACGGGCGCTCACCGTCCACCCGATCAGCGCCGCAGGCGACTGCCGCTCACTCTGACCAGCACCGCGAGCGCCCACCACTGACCGTGAGCAGCACCGCAGGCGAGCGCTCGCCCCGACCAGCACCCAAGAGGACCGCTCCGCCGCGAGCGCCACCTACCGCCCGGCGCAGACCGCCACCAACTCCTTCACCACCGACGTGAGCAACGCCTGATCCTCCGCCCCCGCCGGCTCATACTCCATGAGCCCCAACCCCACCACCTCGGACCGCGCCGCGATGGCCCTCACCAGCTCCAGAAGCTCCTCAGGCCGGAACCCCTCAGGCGTAGGAGACCCCACGCTCCCGAAAATCTGCGGATCCAGGACATCGAAGTCGACATGCACATAAACAGCCGTCCGCTCCCCGCCCGCCGCCGCAGCCGCAGTACCGACAGCCTCGACCAGAGCCTCCGCATCCGCCGCCCGCACCCACCGCACACCCCGAGCCTCGACGAACGCGACCTCAGCCGGATCCAGATCACGCACCCCCGCCAGCACGACCTGCCCGGCCCCGACCGGCTGCCCGGCCACCAGCCCGTCAGGCCCTTCGCCGGTCAACGCCCTCAGGACCATGCCGTGAAAGGCCCCCGACGGCGACGACTCCGGCGTGTTCAGATCCCCATGCGCATCGAACCAGACGACGACCAGCCCATCCCCGAACCTCCGCCGCGCGGCCGTCACCGGCTCCAGCTCGACACCGCAGTCTCCACCCGCGGTGACCAGAAGCCCGTCCCACCCAGCCTCGACGACCGCAGCCCGAACCCTGGAAGCAGTGACCACCAGATCATCGTCATCGACCTCGACCTGAATCCGACGATCCGCGTCCACCATCTCCGCAACCAGCCGGGCCCCCTCCCGCAGCCGCTCAGCCGTACGAGCCCCGGACCCCCGCCACTGCGGCACCTCGACAACCGTCACCTCGGACACGAGCACCTCCACATCAAGTAGTCCTCTCAGCATCCCAAGGGCGAACCAATGCCGACCACCACAAACTCTGCTGAACCAGATCGACGAGTGCCGCATGAAGGCCCCCGCAGGGCGTCGTCCCGGACGGGGGCACACCGTGCCCGCCGCCACCCAGGTCCGTCTCGGCCGAACCCCGCATGTTCAGCTCTCAGAAGCGGGTGGTGGTGCGCCATGACCACCCCTGACCCCGAAGGTCGCCGGCATCAGACGAAGGAGGCCGACGCGGCACCACCACTCCAGGCCCGGTCATCTGCCCCGCTTGCACTCCCTGGATGCCGGAGCCGGCGGGCCGGTCCAGCCGGATTCGGGGCCGCGTGCCCGATAGCTCACGACCTCGCCCTCCCTCGCACCCGCAGCCGTACGAGCCGCGTAGGAGACCGATGCGAGCAACTGACCCGTCACGGGATCGAGGATGTGCCTGTCGCGGACGGTCACCGCCCTGCCCGGCGAGAGCAGTTGGCTCCCGGTGCCGCCGAGGTCCACCGAAAGCCCGGCTCTGCCCAGCGGGTCCCCGACCGTGCCGACCACCTTGGTGGACGGCAACCCGGCCAGCACCCGGATGACCGCCGCACGTTGGGCAGGCCCGAGCGGCATGGCCAGAAGGTTCACGGTGACGGGCAGAAACTCCTGGAAGGACTGGGCGAACCCGCGCGCCGTCGAGAGCTCGTGGTAGACGTGCAGCCGCCTCATCAGTTCGTCAGGGCGAGCAGGGAACACGGACAGGTCCGCCATGGTGAACTCGGCGACCGTCATATCCGGATAAACCCCGTTAGGTTCCAGCCCCGCGCTGTACACGCAACCCTTGGAACCGTCCACACCGGTGATCGACTTGGCCTCGCCGCCACGAGCCGACGGCAGCCCGTCCACGACATCCCCATCGCTCATCGGTACCGGACGGCACGACGTTCTGCCGCCGCCGTAGCAAGGGCCCGCCACCTGGGCGGGTGCCCCCGAAGCGCGCCAGGCACGTTCGTCCGCGACCGTGACCGGGCGGGCGATGGCCGGCGACCATTGCCTGATCACCACGTCGGTGGGATCGCGCGGCTGCCAGGTCTCCCGGCGCTCGGCCACCATGATCGTGTACCCGCCGCCGGCCGACCAGGCGTTGCCCTCGATCCGAACATCGCGCCAGTACGCGCCGCTGCTTGCGGGCAGCTTCTCGATCCTGTCAGCGAGGTCGTACAACTCCTGGTTGGGCCTCGACGGCGTGAGCACGGGCGGAGCAGCGGTCAAGCTCGTGACCAGCGTGACGACCAAGGCGACGACCACGGCCGTCGCCACCGGCGCCCAGAGGATCCGTAGACGGGGGAGCGGCAGGCGGCGTGCCCGTCGCGGCTCGGCCGCCATGATCGCGTCGCGCAGCTCGCGCGCGCCGGATCCCTGAGGAAGCGCCTGCGGAGCGGGATCGATGGCCTTCACCAGATCGTCTATGTCGTTCATGCCTTCCTCATCACCATCGTCCGGGACGGCTGCCGCTCCAGCAGCGCCGCCAGCCGTCTGCGCGCACGATGCAACCGGGTACGGGCGGCGATCGCCGTACATCCCATGACCTGGGCGATCTGCTCGCCGCTCAGCCCCTCCCAGCACGCCAGCGCCAGCACCTCGCGGTCCCGTTCGGGTAGTTCGTCGAACGCCCTGCGCACGTGGTCGAGCTCAACCGGCGTCACCGTCCGGGCGGCGGCCAGTTCGTCGCGGAGGCGTTCGGCCAGCACAGCCCGCCGCGAGGCGCCGCGCTGCTGGTTGGCCAGCACCCGCCGGGCCACGCCGTACAACCACAGCAACGCCTTATCCCCTTGGGGGACGTCGCCGATCCGCCGCCACGCGATGAGGAACGTCTCGGCGAGCACGTCTGCCGTGTCCTCGGGCGAGCTGGTACGGCGGGCGGCGTACTGCTGTATCGCCGGGTAGTACGTGTCGTAGACCGCCTCGAAGCGATCTCGCTGTGTCACAAGTTCTCCTAGCGAAGGGTGCCGGACACAGTGGTAAATGTCCGGCACCAGCCCGCCTGTTGCACCACCGCCCACAACGGCCGCGACGCCGCCGAAGCCGCTTCCCCGGGGCGGTCCGGGCCATCGGCGACGCCCAGAGAGGGCAAGGCGCCGTTCCGGAGAGAAGGTCGGCCCGAAGAGAAGGCGGTGGCAGAAAGACGGCAATGTCGGCGTATGACCACCTGATCGGCCGAAAGGAGGACGAACCTCACTCTGCGTGGCCCGCAGTCGGTCATCTCACACGTCTAATTCCGAGAACCGCATGTCAGCGCACCCCACCCCGATAACATCGAGTGTCCTTGACCCCGGCAAGCGATGAAAGTGGCAGAAGATCGATGAGTTCGGTGACCGTACGTGTGCCCGCGAAGGTCAACGTGCAGCTTTCAGTCGGCCCGCTCCGGGAAGATGGCTACCACGACCTGGTCAATGTCTTCCACGCAGTGTCGATCTTCGATGAGGTGGTCGCGAAGGAGGCCGAGTCGATCACCGTCACGGTCAACGGCAGATGGTCCGACCAGGTGCCCGTCGACGACGACAACCTCGCCATCCGCGCCGCCCGCGCCCTCGCCAAGCACGCCGGCCGCTCGTACGGCGCCGATCTGATCATCGAGAAGGCCATCCCGGTCGCCGGCGGCATGGCGGGCGGCAGCGCCGACGCGGCGGGGGCGCTCGTGGCCTGCAACGAGCTCTGGGGGCTGGGCCTGCCCTTCGAGGACCTCATGGAGATCGCCGGAGACCTGGGGAGCGACGTGCCGTTCTCGCTGCTCGGCGGCACCGCGGTCGGCACCGGCCGCGGCGAGCAGCTCAGCGAGCTGCCCACGGGCGGCACGTTCCACTGGGTGTTCGCGCTGGCCGACGGCGGCCTCTCGACCGCCAAGGTCTACGCGGAGTGCGACCGCCAGCGCGAGGCTTCGAACGCCCGCGTGCCCTGGCCCGAGCTCGACGCCCCGCTCATCGAGGCCCTCGGCACCGGCGACGCGTACGCCCTGGGCGCCCACCTGAGCAACGACCTCCAGGCCGCCGCCCTGGCCCTGCGTCCCGAGCTCGCCACGACCCTCGACAGCGGGCGCCAGCACGGCGCGCTGGGCGCGATCGTCTCCGGCTCCGGCCCCACGTGCGCCTTCCTGGCCATCGACGCCACCCACGCCCGCGACCTCGCCAACAGCCTCACCGCCACAGGCGCCGCCACCACCACGGTCGCCGCCCACGGCCCCGTAACCGGCGCCACCCTGCTCTGACCTGCGGTCGGGTTCGGGGCTCGTACGGACCTGCTGATCACGGACGGGCGGTGTGAGGGGGCCGGCATCGCGTGCACCTTCCCATCGGGTGACGGGCCGACGCTTCATCGCGCGGGGGCGACGCCTCCAGGGGACGGACGTGAGCCTGGCGCTCAAGACGGGCATTCGGTCCGGCAATCCCTGGCCCGTAGACGATCAAGGGACGTCGTGGGCGTCGGGAAGCGGTTGAGGGGACCGATACCCTGGACACGTCATGAATCTGGTCAACCTTGAGTCGGTCTCCCACGCCTACGGGCCCAAGCCGCTCCTCAGCGACGTCTCCCTGGGCATCGAGGCCGGGGAGCGCATCGGCGTCGTCGGCCGCAACGGGGGCGGTAAGACGACCCTGATGTCGGTCATCGCCGGTGACGTGCGTCCCGACAGCGGCCGGGTCACCCACACGCGCGGGCTGCGGGTCGGGTTCCTGTCCCAGCAGGACACCCTCGACCCCGAGGCCACCGTGACCCAGCTCGTCCTGGGGGACAGGGCTGAGCACGAATGGGCAGGTGACCAGCAGGTCCGCGAGATCCTGGCGAACCTGATCGGCGACCTCGACCTCAGCGCCAAGGCCGCCGCGCTGTCCGGTGGCGAGCGCAGGCGTACGGCGCTGGCCCGTCTGCTCATCGACGACCACGACCTGGTCATGCTCGACGAGCCCACCAACCACCTCGACATCGAGGCGATCGCCTGGCTCGCCGCCCACCTGGCGACCAGGAAGAGCGCCCTGCTGGTCGTGACCCACGACCGCTGGTTCCTCGACGCCGTCTCCACCCGCACGTGGGAGGTCGTCGACGGCCGGGTCGAGCGCTACGAGGGCGGCTACGCCGCGTACGTGCTGGCCAAGGCCGAGCGGGCGCGCATCGCGCAGGCGGCAGAGGAACGCCGCCAGAACCTCATGCGCAAGGAGATCGCCTGGCTGCGGCGCGGTCCGCCCGCCCGCACGTCCAAGCCGAAGTTCCGGATCGACGCCGCGCAGGCCCTGATCGCGAACGAGCCGCCGGCGCGGGAGACCGTCGAGCTGATGCGGTTCGCCGCGGCCAGGCTCGGCAAGACCGTCTACGACCTGGAAGACGTCACCCTGCACGCGGGCGGCCCCGGTGACGGGCCGCTGGTGCTCGATCACTGCACGTGGCAGTTCGGGCCGGGCGACCGGATCGGCCTGATCGGCGTCAACGGGTCGGGCAAGTCGTCGGTGCTGCGGTTGCTCGCCGACGGCGTCCAGCCGGACTCGGGCCGGGTGATCCGGGGCAAGACCGTACGTCTGGCGCATCTGTCCCAGGAGTTGACCGAGCTCGACCCGTCGCGGCGGGTGCTGGAGTCGGTGGAGGAGATCCGCAAGTACCTCCAGCTGGGCAAGCGGGAGTGGACGGCGTCCCAGTTGCTGGAGCGTCTGGGCTTCAAGGGCGACGCGCAGTGGAAGGTCATCGGCGACCTGTCCGGCGGCGAGCGGCGGCGGCTTCAGCTGCTGCGCCTGCTGATGGACGACCCCAACGTGCTGCTCCTCGACGAGCCCACCAACGACCTCGACATCGAGACGCTCAACGAGCTCGAAGACCTGCTGGACGGCTGGCCGGGCACGCTGATCCTGGTGAGCCACGACCGCTACTTCCTGGAGCGGGTGACCGACCGGTGCGTGGCCCTGCTGGGTGACGGCAAGCTGGTGATGCTGCCGGGCGGGGTCGACGAATACCTCGAACGCCGCAGCGCCGGCACGGCGGTGACCGCCCGTATCGGCAGCGCGCCTGCCCCGGCGTCCGGTGCTCCGGCCCCGGTCGCGGCGTCGTCCGGCGCGCAGCCGGAGGCCGGGCTGTCGGCCAAGGAGGAACGCGAGCTCCGCAAGGAACTCAACCGCCTGGAACGCCAGCTCGACAAGCTCGGCGACCAGGAGGCCCGCCTGCACGCCGCCATGGCCGAAGCCGCCAGCGACTACGCCAAGCTGGGCTCCCTCGACGCCCAGCTCCGCGACGTCCTGGCCCAGAAGGACACCGTCGAGGCGGAATGGCTCGAAGTGGCCGACCGCCTCGGCGACTGACCCTCGCCACGCTCTCGCACGCGAGGGTTCGCGCCGGTTCGACGGCCGCCTGGGAGTGGGCGTCGGCTGACCGGCCGGGCGCCGTCGCCGTGCGGGGGTCGCAAGGCAATGGCCGACGTGGCGGCCTCCGTCGCCGGGCGGCCGTGGCCCTGAAGCCCCGGTCGCCGGGCGGCCGTGCCCCTGAGGCTCCCGAAATGGGCCGTCCGCCGCCGCGCCCGCCGGAAGAGCGTGCGTAAAACCTTCTAGAGGGGTTATTGGGGGGAGTCGAAGGGGGCGAGGAGCAGGCGGAGGAGGGCGGCGAGGGAACGCTGGTCGGCGGGTTGGAGGCCGGAGAGCAGGTCGCGCTCACGCCGCAGCAGGTCGGCGAACGCCGCGTCCACCCGCGCCACCCCCGTGTCCGTCAGCGACACCAGCACGCCGCGCCGGTCCTCGGGGTCGGGCCGCCGCCGCACCAGACCCGCCTGCGCGAGCCGGTCGATGCGGTTGGTCATCGTCCCGGACGTCACCAATGTGGCCCGCAGCAGGGCCCCGGGGCTCAGCTCGTACGGCTTCCCGGCCCGCCGCAACGCGGTGAGCACGTCGAACTCCCAAGGTTCCAGATCATGTTCGGCGAACGCCGCCCGCCTGGCGCGGTCGAGATGTTTGGCCAGCCGTGACACCCTGGAGAGGACCTGGAGGGGCTCGACGTCGAGATCGGGCCGCTCGATCCGCCATGCCGCGACCAGCCGGTCGACCTCGTCATCCTGTGGCGTCATGACACAGAGTCTACTGTCTTGACATCGAGATATCTCTCTCGATATCAATTATCTCTATGTCAAGAGATATCTGGGACCCGGTGACCTACGCCGTCTACGCCGACGAGCGGTCGCGGCCGTTCATCGAGCTGATATCCAGAGTCGGTGCGGTGGCTCCCGATTATGTCGTGGACGCGGGCTGCGGCAGCGGCGAACTCACCGTCATGCTGGCCGAACGCTGGCCGGACGCCACCGTCGAGGGCTTCGACGCCTCGCCCGCGATGATCAGCAAGGCCCGTAAGCTCACCGGCTCGGTGCATTTCGCCGTGGCCGACGTCGACACCTGGCACCCCGACCGCCCCATGGACGTGATCGTCTCCAACGCCGTCCTGCAGTGGGTGCCCTCCCACCACGGCGTGCTCGAACACTGGCTGGAGGAGCTGGCCCCCGGCGGCTGGCTGGCCTTCCAGGTGCCGGGCAACTTCGACGCCCCGAGCCACGTCGCCATCCGCGAGCTGTGCGCCTCCCGCGCCTGGTCCGACCGGCTCAGCGACCTCAACAGGGCCAACCCGGTGGACGACCCGGTCCAGTATCTCGACTTCCTCAACGACGGCGGCTGCCAGGTGGACGCCTGGGAGACCACGTACGTGCACCTGCTCCAGGGCGAGAACCCGGTCCTCGACTGGGTCTCCGGCACGGCCCTGCGCCCGATCTTCGACCGGCTCGACCCGGCGGAGCAGCGGCGGTTCAAGGCCGACCTGGCCGGGCCGCTCGCCGAGGCCTACCCGGCCAGAAGCTACGGCACCCCCTTCCCCTTCCGCCGAATCTTCGTAGTCGCCCAGAAGTGACCGGAGCCCAGAAGTGACCGGGGCCCGGAAATGACCGGGGCCCGGAAACGACCCGTGGAGACCCAGAGATGACGATCAAAGCCCTGCACCACGTCCAACTCGCCGCGCCCAAGGGCAGCGAGCCCGAGCTGCGCGCCTTCTACGGCGACGTGCTCGGCCTGCGCGAGGTCCCCAAGCCGCCGGAGCTGGCCAAACGCGGCGGCGCCTGGTTCCGCGGCGACGGCGTGGAGATCCACCTGGGCATCGAGGACGACTTCAGGCCCGCACGCAAGGCCCACCCGGCGTTCCTGGTCGAGGACCTCGACGCCTACGCCGCCAGGATCCCCGGCGCGGTGCCCGACGACCTCTTCCCGGGCTACCGCCGCATCTACGTCACGGACCCCGTGGGCAACCGCATCGAGCTCCTGCAGGCCGTGTGATGTTCACCTGCAGGTGGCATCATGGTCCGATATCGGACACTTGTGAGGTGCAGTGGGCATCGAGATCGAGGACAAGTTCGACGTTCCGACCGACTACACGATCCCGGACCTGAGTAGCCTGGCCCAGGTCACGGGCCCGCGCAGTCATCAGCTCGTGGCGCTCTACTACGACACGGCCGATCTGCGGCTGGCCGCGCGCGGCGTCACGCTCAGACGCAGGCGCGGCGGCGACGACGCGGGCTGGCACCTGAAGCTGCCCAAGGCCAGGGGCGTGCGCCAGGAGATCACGTGCCCGCTCACCCGTAGCACCAAGGTCGTGCCGCCGGAGCTGGCCGAACTCGTCCGGGCCTACGCCAGGGGCGCGGAGCTCCAGGTGGTGGCCGAGCTCGACACCCGACGCAGCGTCACCCTGCTGCACGACGGCGGCACCCGGCTGGTCGAGATCGCCGACGACCGGGTGAAGGGCACCGTCCACCGGGACGGCAAGGTGCTGCGGTGGCGCGAGGTCGAGGCCGAGCTCCTGGCCGAGGACCGGCGCGACCTGCTGGCCAAGGTCGGCAAACGGCTGCGCAAGGCGGGCGCGAGCCCGGCGGGCAGCGCCAGCAAGCTCGCCCGGCTCCTCGAACCCGCCCCGCCCGCCAGGGCCGCCACCGAACCCGGCACGGCGGGCGAGACCGTCATCGACTACCTGTCGGGCCAGGTCGCCGCCCTCCTCAGCCAGGATCCGCGGGTGCGCAGGGCGGAGGAGGACGCCGTCCACCAGATGCGGGTGGCCTCGCGCAGGCTGCGCAGCGCGCTCAAGGCGTTCAAGTCGGTGGTGACCGGCACGGAGCAGGTCCAGGAGGAGCTGCGCTGGCTCGGCACGGTGCTCGGCGAGGCCCGCGACCTGGAGGTGATCAGGGCCAGGTTCGCCGGGGAGCTGTCCGGCCTCGCCCCCGAGCTGGTCACCGGCCCCATCCAGACCCGGCTCGGCGCGGACCTGCGCGTCCGCGAGCAGGAGGCGTACGAGCGCATCAAGGACGCGCTCAGCGGCGACCGCTACTACGCCCTCCTGGACGCCCTCGACGCCCTGATCGCCACCCCCGAACTGGGCAAGGCCGCCGCCAAGCCGGCGAAGGACAAGCTCACCGCCCTCGCCGCCGCCGGCTGGGACCGCGTGACCAGGGCGTACGAGACCGCCCAGGCCACCGAGGACGCCGGACGCCGCGAGATCGCCCTGCACGACGTCCGGAAGGCGGCCAAACGCGCTCGATACACCGCCGAAGCCCTCGAACCCACCCTCGGCAAGGGCATGGCCAGGCTGGCCGAGCTGGCCGAGAACGTCCAGGAGGTGCTGGGGGCGCACCGGGACGGCGTGGTCGCACAGGAGACGCTGGCCAAGGAGGCCGAGGGCGCCCGGCAGGCGGGCGAGGACACCTTCACGTACGGGCTGCTGATCGGGATCGAACGCAACACCGCCGAACGTGCCGAGGCCGATTTCCCCAGAGTCTGGGCGGAAACCGTGAAGGCGGTTAAGAAGGTTCTATGACGAACCTTCCGGCAATACCCTTCGCGCGCAGCGACCCCCTCGAAGTCCCGTCGGCCTACCGGGAGCTGCGGGCGAGGGAGGGCATCGCGCGGGTGCGCACCTCGGTGGGCGACGAGGTCTGGCTGGTCACCGACTATGAGCAGGCACGCAGGCTGTTCACCGACAGCCGGCTGGGACGTTCCCACCCCGAGCCCGAGCGCGCGCCGCGCGTGTCGAACTCGGCCCTGCTCGGCGGGCCGCAGGGCGAGGCCGCCACCGAGAAGGCCGACCACGAGCGCCTGCGTAAGCTGCTCGCGCCCTCCTTCTCGGCCCGGCGGATGAGGCGGCTGGCCGGCGAGGTCGGCGTCCTGGTCGAGGAGCGGCTGGACCGCCTGGCCGGCCTCACGCCGCCGGCCGACCTGCACGCCGAGCTCTCCTTCCCGCTGCCCGTGCTGGTCATCTGCCGGCTGCTCGGCGTCCCGTACGAGGACAGGGAGTACTTCAGCGGCGTGTCCGCCCGCATGGCGGACCTCCAGGACGAGGCGGCCGGCGTCGCGGCACGGGCGGAGCTGAGCGCCTACATGGCCGGGCTGATCGCCTGCAAACGGCACGAACCGGCCGAGGACGTCCTGTCGGACCTGGCGGGCGAGCTGGACGACGACGGCAAGATCGCCGAGCTGGCCGCCGGTCTGCTGTTCGCCGGGCACGAGACCACGGTCAACCGCATCGACCACGGCGTGCTCCTGCTGCTGGCCAACCCCGGCCAGCTCGACCTGCTGCGGTCGGACCCCGGGCTCGCGCCCGCCGCGGTCGAGGAGATCCTGCGCATGGCCGTGCCGAGCCTGCACGGCCTGCCCAGGTACGCCCACGAGGACATCGAGATCGACGGCCGCACGATCCGCCGCGGCGAGGCCGTCGTCCTCAATACCGGCGTGGCGAACCGGGACGAACAGGTCTATCCCGATCCCGACACCTTCGTCATCGGCCGTCCTCCGGCCGACCCGCATCTCGCCTTCGGGTACGGCCCGCGGTTCTGCATCGGCGCGAGCCTGGCCAGGGTGGAGCTGGAGGCGGTGTTCAGCCGGCTGTTCCAGCGGCTCCCCGGGCTGCGCCTGGCCGTCCCCGTCGCCGAGCTGCCGCGCAACGAGGGCAGGATCACCCAGGGGTTCGCCCGTCTGCCGGTCACCTGGTGAGCCGTCAGGTCGCGTAGCGCTCCACGCCGACGACGTGCCCGCCGACCCGGTGCAGCACCGCGAACGCGCCCTTGCGCAGGTGCACGTCCTTGCCGCTCAGCGCGTGGATCAGGTGTGGCAGGACCTTGCCGTGGCTGCACACGGCGGCGGGCACGGCGAGGTCGCCGACCAGGTCCGGCGTCTTGTGCGGGTCCTGGCCCTCCTCGCTGAGCAGCGGCTCGGTCCTGATCTCGGTCCTGATCTCGGCCCCGTACGGCTCCAGTGTCTGGACGCACCGCCGGCTGGGCGAGCTGACCAGCAGCTCGGGCCGGTAGGCGGGCAGCACGGTGGCCAGGGCGGCGGCCTGGGAGCCGCCGTGGTCGTCCAGCGGGCGCAGCGCGTCGTCGCCGTCCCACCGGCTCCTGGACCCGGCCGTGGCGTGCCGGACGAGCACCAGCGGCACGGTCGCGAGCGGCGCGGCGGCCAGGGCGCGCAGCAGCCCGGCGTCCCACTCGTAGGTCAGCAGCTCGCGAGCCCGGTCGACGGGCAGCCAGCGCAGCCCGTCGACCTCGTCGCCCGGCTCGAAGCCGGCGTCGGAGGCGACCCGCGCCGTCCAGTAGTCGACGCGCTTGAGCCGGCCGCCGCTGAGGTAGTGGATCGGCGGCAGGGCCCGGCCCAGGACGGCCGTCAGGCCAGTCTCCTCGGTGACCTCGCGCAGGGCGGCGGCGATGACGTGCTCGCCGCTCTCCAGCTTGCCCTTGGGGAAGGTCCAGTCGTCGTAGCGCGGTCGGTGGATCACCGCCACCTCGGGGCTGCTCTCCGCGCCCCTCCAGACCACGGCTCCGGCGGCCCGGAGCAGGTCAGTCGTCAACGGTCCTCCATCGCCTGGTGCCGATGAGATGGCTCTGCAGGTCCTCGCCCTGGTGGCGGATCCAGGTGCCGTCGGAGTTGAGCCACCACGCGTTCGTGGTGTCGGCCATGGCCAGGTCCATCAGCTCGATCAGGTACGCCTTGTGCTGCTGGGAGGTCACCTTGACCAGGGCCTCGACCCGGCGGTCGAGATTCCTGCGCATCAGGTCGGCGCTGCCGATCCACACCTCGGGACGCCTGCCGAGGCCGAACTCGTACACGCGGGAATGCTCCAAAAAGCGCCCCAAGACCGACCTTACGCGGATATTTTCGGACAAATTGGGGATTCCTGGGCGAAGGATGCAGATACCGCGCACCCACAGGTCCACCGGCACCCCCGCCCTGGACGCCCGGTAGAGCGCGTCGATGATCGGCTCGTCCACCAGCGAGTTCGTCTTGATCCTGATCCGCGCCGGGCGGCCCGCCTGCTGGTGGGCGATCTCGCGGTCGATCCTGGCCAGCAGGCCGCTGCGCATCGAGTGCGGCGCGACCAGCAGCCGGCGGTAGGCCGAGTGGTTGGAGTAGCCGGTCAGGTGGATGAACAGGTCGGTGACGTCCTCGCCCACCAGCGGGTCGGCGGTGAGCAGGCCGAAGTCCTCGTACTGGCGGGCCGTCTTGGGGTTGTAGTTGCCGGTGCCGATGTGGCAGTAGCGGCGCAGCTCGCCCGAGGGCTCCTGCCGTACGACGAGGGCCAGCTTGCAGTGGGTCTTCAGGCCGACCACGCCGTAGACCACGTGGCAGCCGGCCCGCTCCAGCTTCCTGGCCCAGGAGATGTTGGCGTGCTCGTCGAAACGGGCCTTGATCTCCACGACCACGACGACCTGCTTGCCCGCCTCGGCCGCGTCGATCAGCGCGTCGACGATGGGGGACTCGCCGCTGGTCCGGTAGAGGGTCTGCTTGATCGCCAGCACCCGCGGGTCGGCCGCGGCCACCTCGATGAAACGCTGCACGCTGGTCGCGAACGAGTCGTACGGGTGGTGCAGCAGCACGTCGCGCTCGCGCAGGGTGGAGAAGAGGTCGTCCTCGGCGTTGATCACCTCGGCCGGCACGAACGGGCGGAAGCTCAGCTCGCCGCGGTCGAGGTCGGCGATGGCGTGCAGGCCGGTCAGGTCGAGCGGGCCGGGCAGCCGGTAGATCTCGTGCGGGGCCAGTTCCAGCTCCTCGATGAGCGGGGCCAGCACCTCCGGCGTGATCGTCTCCTCGACCTCCAGCCGCACGGGCGGCCCGAACCGCCGCTTGAGCAGCTCCTTCTCCAGCGCCTGCATGAGGTTCTCGGTGACGTCCTCGTCGACGTCGAGGTCTTCGTTCCTGGTGACGCGGAAGACGTGGTGCTGGAGGATCTCCATGCCCTTGAAGAGCTGGCCGAGGTGCGCCGCGATGACGTCCTCCAGCGGCACGAACCGGTCCTTCGACGCCGGCACGAACCGGGGGAGCTGCGAGGGCACCTTCACCCGCGCGAAGACGGTGTGGTCGGTGATCGGGTTGCGCACCAGCACGGCCAGGTTGAGGCTGAGCCCGGAGATGTAGGGGAACGGGTGCGCCGGATCGACCGCCAGCGGCGTCAGCACCGGCCTGATCCGCTCCCTGAACAGCTTGCGCAGCTCCGTGCGCTCCTCGCGGCCCAGGTCGTCCCACCGGACGATCTCGATGCCCTCGGTCGCGAGCTGGGGGCAGACGCGGTCGTGGAAGGCGGCGGCGTGCCGCTTGGCCAGGGAGTCGGCGATCGTGGCGATCCGGGCCAGCTCCTCGCGCGGCTTCAGCCCGCTCTTGGTGCGCAGCAGCAGCCCGGTGGCCATGCGCCGCTTGAGGCCGGCCACCCGTACGCGGAAGAACTCGTCCAGGTTGCTGGCGAAGATGGCCAGGAAGCGCACCCGTTCGAGCAGCGGGACCGACGGGTCCTCGGCCAGTTCGAGGACGCGCTCGTTGAACTGGAGCCAGCTCTCCTCGCGGTTGAGGAACCGCTCCTGTGGCAGGGGCAGGTCGTTTCCCGATTGCAGCGGTTCCGCGGACATATGGCCTATATTGCCCCGATTGGTTGAACGGAACGTTAACGTAGCCGCAACGAACTCACTCTGGCTGTTCGGCCTGCTCCAGGCGTGCGGCGCGCTCGGCGAGCCTGGCCTCCCGCTGACGGATCTTCTCCTCGCGCTCGCGGGCCTTCTCCGCCTCCTTCAGCAGCCGCTCGCGCTCCTTCAACTCTCGTACCCGGGCTTTCTCCGCGTCACGCAACTCTCGCTGGCGAAGCTTCTCGGCTTCCTTGAGCTCCTTCTCGCGGGCCTTCTCGAATTCGCGCAGATCCTTGTCGCTGACGCGCGGTTTGGCGGCGGCGGCGGCCTGGTTGCGGGTGGCAACCGAGATGACCGGGCTCGGGTTGAGCCCGGTCAGTCCGTTCCAGGCCAGGTTCACCAGGTGCGCGGCGACCTCCTCGCGGCCCGGCTTGCGCACGTCCAGCCACCACTGGCCGGTCAGCGCGACCATGCCGACCAGCATCTGGGCGTACATCGGGGCGAGCTTGGGGTCGTAGCCGCGGCCGGCGAACTCGTCGGCCAGGACGTCCTCGACCTGGCTGGCGATCTCGCTGATCAGGCTGGCGAACGTGCCCGTGCCCGAGGCCGCGTGCGAGTCGCGCACCAGGATGCGGAAGCCCTCGCTGCTCTCCTCGATGTACTGGAGCAGGGCCAGGGCGGCCCGCTCCAGCTTGATGAGGGAGTGGGAGGCGGCGAGGGCCGAGGTGATCATGCCCAGCAGCTTCTGCATCTCGCGGTCGACGACGACCGCGTAGACGCCTTCCTTGCCGCCGAAATGCTCGTACACCACAGGCTTCGACACCTGCGCGGTGGCGGCTATCTCCTCTATAGAGGTCCCGTCGAACCCCTTCTCGGCGAACAGCGTGCGGCTGATCCGGATCAGCTGCTCTCTGCGCTCTCTACCGGACATGCGCCTGCGAGATCGGGGTTCGGTCACGGGTTCCATAATGACGGCCACGGACGAATGGCCGTTCATCGGCTGATTCTCGTCAGGCAATGCGCTTCGCCGCCAGGCGTTCTGGCGTCGGCCAGCGCACGTCGTACACCCAGCCCGCCCGTTCGAACAGGCGGATCAGGCCGGCGCTGAGGTCGATCTGGCCCTTGAGCGCGCCGTGCCGGGCGCAGGTGGGGTCGGAGTGGTGCAGGTTGTGCCAGGACTCGCCGAACGACGGGATGGCCAGCCACCAGACGTTGCGCGACTTGTCACGCGTCTGGAAGGACTCCTCGCCGAAGACGTGGCAGATCGAGTTGATCGACCAGGTCACGTGGTGCAGCAGGCCGATGCGGATCAGCGAGCCCCAGAACAGCGCGGTCAGGCCGCCCTGCCAGGACCAGGTCAGCAGCAGGCCGAGCACGCCGGGCAGCAGGACGGAGACCAGGGCCAGCGTGGGGAACCACTTGTGCAGCTTCTGGATGTCCTCGTCCTTGCACAGGTCGGGGGCGTACTTCTCGCGGTTGGTGCGCTCGCTCTCGAACAGCCAGCCCATGTGGGCGTACAGCAGGCCCTTGGACATCGACCTGAAGCCGGGGCCGAAGCGCCACGGCGAGTGCGGGTCGCCCTCCTTGTCGGAGAACTTGTGGTGCTTGCGGTGCGTGGCCACCCAGTCCAGCACGGACATCTCCAGCGACAGGCTGCCCGCGATGCCCAACGCGATCTTCAGCGGCCGCTTGGCCTTGAACGAGCCGTGCGTGAAGTAGCGGTGGAGCCCGACGGTGACGCCGAGCCCGGAGACGACGTAGAAGACGAAGGCGATGACGATGTCCGTCCAGCCGAGTCCCCATCCCCAGGCCAGCGGGACCGCCGCCGCGAGCGCGACCAGGGGCAGTCCGACCACGAGTGCGAACGTGATGATCTCTGCCCTGGACTTCGGTTCGGGTTCGAAGTCGGGCTTCGGGGCGGGGGAGGAACGCTCGGCGAGAACGGTCATGGGCTACCTCCAACGACATGTATGAGGATGAATGTCCAGGCTACGCCACCGTAACCTACGCCATCGTAAGTAAGGAAGCCCTAAGTGTGGATGTCACTTAGCTGACGGCCGGCGCGCCCAGGTGAGTGGGTTTCGTGGCTTGCGGCTTTTGGGGCGGTCTGTTATGTGACCAGCGCGCCGACTACCCCCGCGTGTCCCCGGTATTCGCGGCACTGGAGATGTGCGAGAGAATTGGGGGCGCATACGCCCGTGCGGGCTCGGTATCGTAGGGGCTGTGTCGGACGCCACGGCGTCAGGTCCGTCCCGGATCGTCTAATCGGCAGGACAAGTGGTTTTGGTCCACTTTGTAGGGGTTCGAGTCCTCTTCCGGGAGCCTTGACAGCCATCCCGCGACTCCCCGCGCGAGAGAGTTCCGAACCGGGCAGGTATCCTCACGGTGTCGGGAGGGTTGCGGCGCGGTAGCCGCGCCGACGACCCTGATCCGTCCAGTCACAGGGAGCCTCAGTCCGTGAGTGTGCCGCGCCCGGCAGCCGTCATCGTCCTCGCCGCGGGCGAGGGCACCCGGATGAAGAGCCAGACCCCGAAAGTCCTCCACGAGCTGTGCGGCCGCGCGCTGGTCGACCACATGCTCGCCGCCGCCCGCGACCTCGATCCCGAGCGGCTCATCGTGGTCATCGGCCACGCGCTCGAACAGGTCGGCGGCCATCTGGCCGCCACCAGCCCCGACGCGCGCGCCGTCGTCCAGCGTGAGCAGCGCGGCACCGGCCACGCCGTCCGCACCGTGCTCGAAGAGGTCGGCACGATCGCCGGCACGATCCTGGTCACCTACGGCGACGTGCCGCTCATGCAGGCCCGCACGCTCGCCACGCTGCTGGCCAAGCACGCCGCCGACGGCAACGCGGTCACCGTGCTGACGGCCGAGGTGCCCGACCCGACCGGCTACGGCCGGATCGTCCGCGACCCCTCCGGCGCCGTGCTGGAGATCGTCGAGGAGAAGGACGCCGACGACGAGCAGCGCGCGATCAAGGAGATGAACTCCGGCATCTACGCCTTCGACGGCCTGCTGCTCGCCGACGCCGTCAAGCGCGTGTCCACCGACAACGCCCAGGGCGAGGAGTACCTCACCGACGTCCTCGGCATCCTGCGCGGCGACGGCCACCGGGTCGGCGCCTGCGTGGCCGCCGACTACGTCGAGGTCGAGGGCGTCAACGACCGCGTCCAGCTCGCCTTCGCCCGCAAGGTGCTCAACCAGCGGCTGCTGGAGCAGCACATGCGCGCCGGCGTCACCGTCGTCGACCCGGCCACCACGTGGGTCGACGTGGGCGTCGAGATCGGGCCCGACGCCGTCGTCCACCCCGGCACCCAGCTCCACGGCCGCACGGTCATCGGCGCCGGAGCCGAGGTCGGCCCGGCCACCACGCTGACCGACACCCGCGTCGGCGAGCGCGCCGTCGTGCGCAACGCGGTCTGCGACGACGCCGAGATCGGCCCCGAGGCCAGCGTCGGCCCCTACGCCTACCTGCGCCCCGGCACCGTGCTCAGCCGCAGGTCGAAGGCGGGCACGTTCGTCGAGATGAAGAACACCAAGGTCGGCGAGCGCTCCAAGGTGCCCCACCTCACCTACGCCGGCGACGCCACCATCGGGGAAGACGTCAACATCGGCGCCTCCACCGTCTTCGTCAACTACGACGGGGTCGACAAACACCACACCACCGTGGGCGACGGCGCGTTCGTCGGCTGCGACACCATGCTCATCGCCCCCGTGACGATCGGCGAAGGCGCCAACACCGCGGCCGGATCCGTGATCGTCAGCGACGTACCCCCAGGGGCGATGGGCGTGGCCAGGGCGCGACAGCGCAACATCGAGAAATGGGTCCTGCGCAAGCGCGCGGGCACCAAGTCGGCCGCCGCCGCCGAACGGGCGCTGGCCGAGCGAGCACAGCAGGAGAACGAACAGTGACCAGCATCAAACAGCCGGGCGAGAAGAACCTCATGCTCTTCTCCGGCCGGGCCTATCCAGAGCTGGCCGAAGAGGTCGCCGAGCACGTCGGCGTCTCACTCACCCCCACCAAACTGATCGACTTCGCCAACGGCGAGATCTACGCCCGCTACCTGGAGTCCGTCCGCGGCTGCGACGCGTTCGTGATCCAGAGCCACACCGGTCCCATCAACAAGTGGATCATGGAACAGCTCATCATGGTCGACGCGCTCAAGCGGGCCTCGGCCAAGCGCATCACCGTGGTCATGCCGTTCTTCGGCTACGCCCGCCAGGACAAGAAGGGCCGCGGCCGCGAGCCCATCACGGCCCGGCTGATGGCCGACCTGTTCAAGACCGCCGGCGCCGACCGGCTCATGTCGATCGACCTGCACACCTCGCAGATCCAGGGCTTCTTCGACGGTCCCGTCGACCACCTGTTCGCGATGCCGGTCCTGGAGAGCTACCTGAAGAACAAGCTCGACCTGGAGAACACGACCGTCGTCTCGCCCGACACCGGCCGCGTCCGCCTGTCCGAGCGCTGGGCCGACACCCTCGGCACGCCCCTGGCCTTCATCCACAAGCGCCGCGACCTCGACGTGGCCAACTCCGTGAAGGTCAGCGAGGTCGTCGGCAAGGTCAGCGGCCGCACCTGCGTGCTGATCGACGATATGATCGACACCGCCGGCACGATCTGCAAGGCCGCCGACGCCCTCTACGAGCAGGGCGCGACCAACGTCATCGTCGCCGCCACCCACGCGGTCTTCTCCGACCCCGCCGTCGACCGGCTGAAGAACTCGCGCATCTCCGAGGTCATCGTGACCAACACGCTGCCGTTGTCGGAGGCCAAGCGGTTCGACAAGCTGACGGTGCTCTCGATCGCGCCGCTCATCGCCCGCGCCGTCACCGAGGTCTTCACCGACGGCTCCGTCACGAGCCTGTTCGAGGGCGACACCTGAGCGAGTAAGCTGTACGGGTTGCGCTCGTAACGCCTTCCGCTAGGGCGGGTGAGGGGGAGCGCGCCACAATCCGATCTCTGCATCCCTAGGAGATGTCATGTCTGAAGTACGTATCGCCGCCGAGCCGCGCACGGTGTTCGGCAAGGGCGCCGCCCGCAAGATCCGTCGCGCCGACAAGGTGCCCGCCGTCCTCTACGGGCACGGCATCGACCCCAAGCACCTGACCCTGCCCGGTCACGAGGTGCTGCTGGCCCTCCGCACGCCCAACGTGCTGATCCGCCTCCAGGGTGACGGCGTCGACGAGCTGGCCCTGCCCAAGGGCGTGCAGCGCGACCCGATCAAGGGCTTCGTCGAGCACGTCGACCTGCTCCTGGTCAAGCGCGGCGAGAAGGTCACCGTCGAGATCCCGGTCACCACCACCGGCGACGTCAACTCCGAGGGCCTGCTCGACCAGCAGCTCGTCTCGGTGGCCGTCGAGGCCGAGGCCACCCACATCCCGACCGGCGTCGAGGTCGACGTCGAGGGCATGGAGGTCGGCACCGTGATCACCGCCGCGCAGCTCGACCTGCCGTCGGGCGCCACGCTGGCCGCCGACCCCGAGGCCGTGGTCCTCCACGTCATCGCCAAGCCGACCGAGGAGCCCGCCGCGGAGGCCGCCGAGGCCGCCGAGGGCGAGACCGCCGAGGCCGAGGGCGAGGGCGAGAGCGCCGAGGCCGCCGCCGAGTAAGCACGTACCGCGAAAACGGGGGTGGCGCGAGGCCGCCCCCGTTCCGCTGTAAGGGGAGCGCACATGGACCGCTGGCTGATCGTCGGACTGGGCAATCCGGGGCCCGAATACGCGGGTAACAGGCACAACGCGGGCTTCATGGTGCTCGACGAGCTGGCCGCGCGGGCCGGCGGGCGCTTCAAGGCGCACAAGAGCAGGTCCGAGGTGCTGGAGACGCGGGCGGCCGTGCTGGCCAAGCCGCTGACGTACATGAACCTGTCGGGCGGGCCGGTCAAGGCGCTCGCCGACTTCTACAAGATCGGCCCCGACCGGCTGATCGTCGTCCACGACGAGCTCGACGTCCCCTACGGCGCGCTGCGGGCCAAGCTCGGCGGCGGCGACAACGGCCACAACGGGCTCAAGTCCATCACCAAGGTCCTCGCCACCCGCGACTACCTGAGGGTGCGCTTCGGCATCGGCCGGCCGCCCGGCCGCATGGACCCGGCCACCTTCGTGCTCCGCGACTTCGCCACCGTCGAGCGCAAGGATCTGCCCTTCCTCGTCGACCGGGGCGCCGACGTCGTCGAGTCGCTCATGGCCCGTGGCCTGGAAGCCACCCAGAACGACTTCCACCGGGCTGATCTGCACATTTCCGGCCCTCCGCGCTGATCGCCGCATAGAACCGTTCGCCGCCTGTCGCGCCGCACGCGCGGCTAGCATCGGTGACTGTCCGTTCGGGAACGGGCACACAGAGGCGTGCCACCGCCCGGAGCGACGGCGGGAGCGGAGCGGGGGAAGACGGCATTTGGCGACCGAGGCCGCCTCACGGAGTGAGGCAGGAGAGCCCGTGAAGTCCGGCGAGGCCCTCTCGTGGCGGGTCAGCCCGGTGACTCCGGCGTGGATGCGTTCCTACCGGTTCCGTGCCGTGGTGGGCGATCTGTGCGGGGCGGGCATCGGATCCGCCGCCGCCTTCTGCGGCAGGTTCGGCGGGTTCACCCCTTACGTGCTGCCGTACCTGCTGGTCAGCGTGGCGCTGCCGTGGGTGTGGATCTGCGCGGTCGCGCTCAACCGGGCCTACGAGCCCCGCATGATCGGCGTCGGCTCCGAGGAGTTCCGCCGCGTCGTGCACGCCGGCGTGGCGCTGACCGCGGCCACCGCGATCGGCTCGTACGTCACCAAGACCGACGTCGCGCGCGGCTACGTCGTACTCGCGCTGCCCCTGGTCACGCTGCTCACGCTGGTCGCCCGCTACCTGCTGCGGCGCTCGCTCAACCGGCGCAGGGCGGCCGGGGCCTGCATGCGCCGGGTGGTCGCGGTCGGCCATCCGGCCTCGGTCGCCGAGCTGGTCCACCTCTTCCGCAGGGAACGCCATCACGGCATGGACGTCGTGGCCGCCTGCCTGCCCTACGGCGAGCCGCCCGGGGTGCTGACCGAGGTGCCCGTCGCGGGCGACTTCGGCGACGTGCCGCTGGTCGTCGACCAGGTGCGCGCCGACACCGTGGCGGTGCTGGCCTGCCCCGAGATGGACGGCGACGCGCTGCGCCGGCTGGCCTGGCGGCTGGAGCGCACCCACACCGAGCTGGTGGTAGCCCCCGCCCTGATGGACGTCGCCGGCCCGCGCACGATGATCCGGCCGGCCGCCGGGCTGCCGCTGCTGCACGTCGAGCACCCCGAGCTGACCGGCGCC
Organism: Nonomuraea sp. NPDC049655; assembly: GCF_044465465.1. Taxonomy (NCBI): domain Bacteria; kingdom Bacillati; phylum Actinomycetota; class Actinomycetes; order Streptosporangiales; family Streptosporangiaceae; genus Nonomuraea; species Nonomuraea sp. NPDC049655. The sequence goes on along the minus strand of NZ_JBITLS010000016.1, from coordinate 288,908 downwards.
CGGCAACTGGTCAAGAACGTCTTCGACCGCGTCGTCGCCGCCGCGCTGCTGGTGCTGCTGTCGCCGCTGCTGGTGGCCCTGGCCGTGGCCGTGCGCGGCACGAGCCCGGGGCCCGCGCTGTTCCGCCAGACCCGCATCGGCAAGGACGGCAGGCCGTTCACGATCCTGAAGTTCCGTACCATGCGGCGCGGCTCGGAGCAGCAGAAGATCACTCTCGTCAGCGACCACGACGGCGTGCTGTTCAAGATCCGCAACGATCCGCGCGTCACGCCGCTCGGCACGCTGATGCGCCGCCACTCCCTCGACGAGCTGCCCCAGCTCATCAACGTGCTGCTCGGACACATGTCGCTCGTCGGCCCCCGCCCGCCGCTTCCGGAGGAGGTGGCGCGCTACGGTGACGACGTGCGCAGACGGCTTCTGGTGCGTCCGGGGCTTACCGGACTGTGGCAAGTGAGCGGGCGATCTGACCTATCGTGGGAGGAATCCGTCCGTCTCGACCTGCGTTACGTGGAGAACTGGTCCCTCACGCTGGACCTGCAGATCCTGTGGAAGACTTGGTCGGCCGTCGCCCGCGGGCAAGGAGCATATTGATGACGATTCGCGACGACCACGCCGTGGCCGGCGACCTGGCGACGGAGGCGGGCGAGAGGCTGCTGCAGGTTCGCGAGCGCACCGGGTTCGGCGACTCCGCGGCGCTGCGCGCGGAGGGCGACCGGGCCGCGCACGTGTTCCTCATGGAGGCGCTGGCACGGTTGCGTCCCAGTGACAGTGTCCTGTCCGAGGAGGCCACCCGCGAGGAGCGGCTCGACCCGCGCCGGCTGGGCGCCGAGCGCGTGTGGATCGTCGATCCCCTCGACGGCACGCGCGAGTTCGCCGAGGAGGGCCGGGCCGACTGGGCGGTGCACGTCGCGCTGTGGGAGCGCGGCAAGCTGACCGCGGGCGCCGTGGCGCTGCCCGCGCAGGGCCGTACGCTGACCACCGCCGAGCCGCCCGCCCTGCCGGCCTTCGAGAAGGGCCGCTTCCGCATCGCGGTGAGCCGCACCCGTCCGCCGGAGTTCGTCCAGAAGCTGGCCTATCTGCTGGGCGCCGACCTGGTGCCGATCGGCTCGGCGGGGGCGAAGATCTCCGCGGTGCTCACCGGCGAGGTCGAGGCGTACGTGCACGCCGGCGGCCAGTACGAGTGGGACTCCGCGGCCCCCGTCGCCGTCGCGCAGGCGGCCGGGGCGTTCGCCAGCCGCGTCGACGGCTCGGAGCTGACCTACAACCAAGCCGACCCGTCACTACCGGATATCCTGGTTTCCCTACCGGAGCTGGCGACATCCCTGCTCGCCGGAATTCGGGACCTGCATCGCTAACCGCCGGAGGAAGCGCCCATGCTCCAGCGCGACTACACGACGTCGCAGCTCGACGTACTCGAAGCCGAGGCCATTCACATCATGCGCGAGGTGGCGGCGGAGTTCGAGCGGCCGTGTCTGCTCTTCTCCGGCGGCAAGGACTCGATCGTCATGCTCCGCATCGCGGAGAAGGCGTTCTGGCCTGCGGCCATCCCGTTCCCGCTGATGCACGTCGACACCGGGCACAACTTCGACGAGGTCATCGAGTTCCGCGACCGCCGTTCCGAGGAACTGGGCGCGCGCCTGATCGTGGCCAGCGTGCAGGAGTCGATCGACAGCGGCCGGGTGGTCGAGGAGACCGGCCGGCGCGCCTCGCGCAACCGCCTGCAGACCACCACGCTGCTCGACGCGATCGAGGAGCACGAGTTCGACGCCGTCTTCGGCGGCGCCAGGCGCGACGAGGAGAAGGCCCGCGCCAAGGAGCGCGTGTTCTCCTTCCGCGACGACTTCGGCCAGTGGGACCCGAAGAACCAGCGCCCCGAGCTGTGGAACCTGTACAACTCCCGCATCCGCAAGGGCGAGCACATCCGGGTCTTCCCGCTGTCCAACTGGACCGAGCTCGACATCTGGGACTACATCCGGCGTGAGGGCATCGAGATCCCCTCGATCTACTTCTCGCACACCCGCAAGGTGTTCGAGCGCGACGGCATGCTGCTGCCCGACTCCGACGTCGTGTCCCGCGGCGACGACGAGCCGCTGTTCGAGGCCGTCGTGCGCTACCGCACGGTCGGCGACATGACCTGCACCGGCGCCGTGCAGTCCACGGCCGCCACGGTCGAGGAGATCATCGAGGAGATCGCGGCCACCCGGATCACCGAGCGGGGGGCCACCAGGGCCGACGACCGCTCGTCCGAGGCCGCCATGGAGGACCGCAAGCGAGAGGGCTACTTCTGATGGACATTCTCCGCTTTGCCACCGCGGGAAGCGTCGACGACGGCAAGTCCACCCTCATCGGACGGTTGCTCTTCGACTCCAAGGCCATCTTCGAGGACCAGCTCGAAGCGGTCGAGCGCACCTCCCGCGACCGCGGCACCGAGTACACCGACCTGTCGCTGCTGACCGACGGCCTGCGGGCCGAGCGCGAGCAGGGCATCACGATCGACGTGGCCTACCGCTACTTCGCCACGCCCAAGCGCAAGTTCATCATCGCCGACACGCCCGGCCACATCCAGTACACCAGGAACATGGTCACCGGCGCCTCCACGGCCGACCTGGCGATCATCCTCATCGACGCGCGCAAGGGCGTGCTGGAGCAGTCGCGCCGGCACGCGTTCCTGACCTCGCTGCTGCGCGTGCCGCACCTGGTGCTGGCCGTGAACAAGATGGACCTGGTCGACTACTCGCAGGAGCGGTTCGAGGAGATCCGGGAGGAGTTCACCTCCTTCGCCTCCAAGCTCAACGTGAGCGACCTGACGTTCATCCCGATCTCCGCGCTCAACGGCGACAACGTCGTCTCGCGTTCGGAGAACATGCCCTGGTACCTCGGCACGTCGCTGCTCCACCACCTGGAGAACGTGCACATCGCCTCCGACCGCAACCTGGTCGACGTGCGCTTCCCCGTCCAGTACGTGATCCGTCCGCAGAAGGCCACCGACCACGCCTTCCACGACTACCGCGGCTACGCGGGCCAGGTCGCGGGCGGGGTGCTCAAGCCGGGCGACGAGGTGACCCACCTGCCGTCCGGGCTGAGCACGCGGATCGCCTCGATCGACACGTTCGACGGGCCGGTGGAGGAGGCGTTCCCGCCCATGTCGGTCACGCTGCGCTTCGAGGACGACCTCGACATCTCGCGCGGCGACATGATCGCCAGGCCCAACAACCAGCCGCACGCGGCCCAGGAGCTGGAGGCCATGGTCTGCTGGATGGCCGACGGCCTCAAGCTGACCCCGCGCACCAAGCTGACGATCAAGCACACCACCCGCACGGCGCGGGCGCTGGTGCGCGACCTGCACTACCGGCTCGACGTCAACACGTTGCACCGGGACGAGGAGGCCACCGCCCTCGGCCTGAACGAGATCGGCCGGGTCTCGCTGCGGGTCACCCAGCCGCTGTTCGTCGACGACTACGCCCGCAACCGGCTGACCGGCGGCTTCATCCTCGTGGACGAGGCCACCAACGGCACGGTCGGCGCAGGCATGATCATCGACGCCAGCTGAGCGTCCCAGAACGGCCCGGCGACACCACGCCGGGCCGTTCGCCGTTTCGGTAGATCTTTGCGGGGTTTCCTGACCATCTGATTACCCTCCGCGCTAGGGTCGTCGCGTTCCGTGTTGGCGACGTGTGAAGGCCCTCCCCCTGTGACCGACCGCGCATCCGCCACCCGAGTGATCTTCCTCGGTGGCCTCGGCCGTAGTGGCACCACTCTGCTGGAGCGGCTGCTCGCCGAGCTGCCCGGCGTCGTGGCGCTCGGCGAGGTGGTCCACCTGTGGTCGAGGGGCGTGCTGGCCGGAGAGCCGTGCGGCTGCGGCGCCGCCTTCGCCGCCTGCGACTTCTGGCGGCAGGTGGGCCGGGCGGCGTTCGGCGGATGGCGGCCGTCGGTGGCCGAGCGGGTGCTCGCGTTGCGGCGGCGGGTCGATCGCACCCACCGGATGGGGCGCATCGCGCATCCCGACCTGGCCGAGTACGCGCGGGCGTACCGGAGGGTCTACGAGGCGACCGGCGCGCCCGTCGTGATCGACTCCAGCAAGCACGCCTCCCTCGCCCACTGCCTGGTCGCGGCCGGCATGGACGTCCGCGTCGTGCACGTCGTCCGGGATCCGCGGGCGGTGGCCCACTCCTGGCGCAGGACCGTCGAGCGGCCCGAGGACGGGCGTCCCATGACCCGCTGGGGGCCGCTGCGCACGTCCCTCCACTGGACGGCCCAGAACGCCGGTCTTGAGCTCCTCGCCCGCCAGGGGGCCCGCGTGACCCGGGTGCGCTACGAGGACCTGGTCGCCGACCCGGAGCCCACGCTGACCGCGCTGGCCGGCTTCCTCGGGCTCGACGTGCCCGGCCTGCCGTTCCTGGAGGGCACGACGGCGCGGCTCGGGCCCGCGCACACCGCGTCCGGCAATCCGATGCGGTTCCAGGTCGGGGGGATCCGGCTGCGGTGCGACGACTCGTGGCGTGCGGGGCTGCCCGTCCGCGACCGGCGGCTGGTCACCGCGCTCACCTGGCCCCTCCGCGTCCGGTACGGCTACCGGGAGGTCGCCGCGTGAGCGCGCCGCCGTCCGTGGGGGTGGTGATCCCGACCCGCGGCGACCGGCCCGAGCTGCTGCGCGAGGCCGTGGCGGCGGTGCTGGCCCAGGACTATCCGGGGCGGCTGGCCGTGGTCGTGGTCGACGACGGCGGGCGCGGGCGCCCGGGGGCGGAGCTGGGCGTGCCCGTCCTGGCCAACCGGCGTGCCCCTGGGCTGCCGGGGGCGCGCAACACCGGCATCGCGGCCCTCGACACCGATCTCGTCGCCTTCTGCGACGACGACGACCTGTGGCTGCCGGGCAAGCTCGCCGCCCAGGCGCGGGCGCTGGCCGCCACCGGGGGCGAGTTCGCGAGCTGCGCCATCGAGGTCGAACACGGGGGGCGCCGGGTGGCCAGGCTCGCGGGCGCCGACACGGTGACCGCGGCCGACCTCCTGCGGTCGCGCATGGTGATGGTGCACTCCTCGACGTTCCTGTTCCGGCGCGGGGCCCTGTGGGCCGACGAGAGCGCCCCCGGGGGCCAGAACGAGGACTGGGACCTCGCCCTGCGCGCGGCCCGGCGGCGGCCGATCACGCACGTCGACCGGCCGCTCGTCCGCGTGCGGTGGGGTGGTTCGTCCTACTACGCGGCCCGCTGGGCGGACCGGATCGCCGGGCTCGACTGGATGCTCGACCGCCATCCCGAGCTGGCGGCCGACCGGCGCGGCGCGGCGCGGGTCTACGGCCAGCTCGCCTTCGCGTACGCGGCGCTCGGGCGGCGGCGCGCGGCGGTGCGGTGGGCGGTGCGCGCGTTCGGGGCGCGGCCGGGTGAGCCGCGGGCGCCGATCGCGCTGGCCGTCGCGGCGGGGATCGTCCCGGCCGCGACCGTGCTCGGGCTGCTGCACGGACGGGGGCACGGCATATGACCCCGCCCAGGACCCGCGTCCCCGCCGTCCCCGGGCAGCGCCCGTCCACCCCGAACCCCGCTTCCGACTTCCCGCCCGCCCGCGGCCATGCCGCCGAGGCCGCGTCCGCCCGGACCTCCGCGCCGGGGGCCGGGCATGCCGCCGAGTCCGCGCGGGTCCGCGCGGCCGGGTCGCCCGTGGTCGGCCGGGGCCGTGGCGCCGAGCCTGGGGTTGCCCGCACCCTCCCGTCCGAGCGCCCGGCGGGTCGCGGGCCCGCCGAGGCCGGGCGTCGAGGACGTGCCGGGGAGCGCGTGCGGGTCGGTGGCGTCGGGCTGGACGTCGTCACCGAGGCCGACGTGGTGCGCTGGGTGGCGGCCGAGGCCGCGGCCGGACGGGGCGGCCGCATCGTGACGCCCAACGTCGACATCTGCCGGGCCGTCGCCCGCGACCCCGCCCTCCAGGAGCTCGTGGGCTCGGCCGAGATCGTGGTGGCCGACGGCATGCCGCTGGTGTGGGCGGCCAGGCTGCTCGGCACCCCGCTGCCCGAACGGGTCACCGGCGCCGACCTGATCTGGTCGCTCAGCGAGGTGGCCGCGGCCCGCAACTGGCCGGTCTACCTGCTCGGCGGGCCGCCGGGGGTGGCCGAGCTGGCCGCCGACGAGCTCAGGAGCTGCCGTCCCGGGCTGAAGGTGGCGGGGGTGCACGCGCCGCCGTACCACTTCGACGACACGGCGGAGGGGAGGCAGCGGGTGCGGCGCCGGGTCGTCGCGGCGCGGCCCCGCCTGGTGTTCGTCGGGCTGGGATTCCCCCGGCAGGATCTGCTCATCGCCGAGCTGCGCGAGGAGCTGCCGCAGGCGTGGTTCGTGGGCTGCGGGGCGGCCATCGCCTTCGCCGCCGGCACGGTCCAGCGGGCGCCGCGCTGGATGCGGCGGGCCGGGCTGGAGTGGGCGTTCCGGCTGATGAGCGAGCCCGGCCGGCTGGCGCGGCGCTACCTCGTGGACGACCTCCCCTTCGCGGTACGCCTGCTCGCCGGCTGCCTGCTGACCAGGCTCAGGCGGTGAGGGCCCGGACCCGGGCCGCCTCCGCCGGGGTGAGCCCCCGGACCGCCGTGGCGAGGGCGTGACGGGAGTCCATCGGACGGAAGGCCGTACGGGACAACCCCGACCACGCGAACGCCGCCGACCGGCGGGACGGCGTGGTGCAGGCCCGGACGATCCGGCGTTCGGCGGACGGTGACCACGGCAGCCCCGCGTGGGCGTAGAGACCCCGGAAACCGGCGACCGGATCCTCGGCCAGCGATTCGTACGAGGCGACCAGGACGCCGGGCGTGGCGGCCAGCACCGACCGCGCGGCCCGCCACAGAGCGGCGGTCGTGGCCAGGTCGTCGGCGGAGCCGAGCAGCCGATGCAGGCCCAGCAGCCCGGGATGGTCACGGACGAGCAGCGGCTGGCCGAGCAGGTCGCCGACGTCGAACCGCCACCCGAGACGACGCCAGCTCGCCACGAACGACACCGGATCGCGGACGAGGACGATGACCGCGCACCCCAGCCTCCGGGCGAACCAGCCCGCCGACAACACCGCGAACGGGTCGTCGAGCAGCGCCCGCCGCCCGGCCAGGCGGCCGAACGTGAACGCGGTGCCATAACGCGCCAGCCGGGCCAGGTCGTAGGGGGAGCGGTTGGCGCGCAGCTCGGCGAGCCAGTGGTAGCGCAGGGCGACCGTGTCGCGGAAGGCGGGCAGGAAGTCGGCGGCGTTGTCGTCGCAGATGTACTGGAACCGGTGGGCGACCTCGGCCCGCAGCACGCCGGGGCAGCGGCCGGGCGGGTGCTGCGGGTTGAGCGGCTCGTTGACGTAGACCAGGCCGCCGCCGGCGGTGAGCATCTTGCCGGCCCAGCTCGTGCCGCTCCTCGGCAGGCCGGTGACCAGGACGGGCGCGGTCACGCGGCCGCCGCCCAGGTGCGCGGGCGCAGGGCGGGCAGGGTGTGGCGGCCGAACGGGCGCAGGCCGTAGCGGTGGTGGAGCTGCCACAGCGGCAGCAGGTTCTTCACGATCACCCCGCCCGACCAGCCGACGACCGCGCCGAACGCCCCTTGGGAGGGGATCAGGGCCAGGTCGAGCGCGACCGTGCAGGCGACCGCGGCCAGCAGGTTGAGCAGGCTGGCCAGGGTGTGGCCGGCGGCGGTCAGGACGACGTCGACCATGCCGCAGGCGGAGGCCACCAGCATGGTCCCGGCCAGGACGAGGGCGATGGGGGCGGCGGCGCCGTACGCGGGGCCGAAGACGCGCAGCAGCCATGGCGCGAGGACGGCGTAGCCCAGCCACACCGGCCAGGTCAGCAGCACCAGCCAGATCGTGGTGGCCTGGTACAGCTCGCGCGCCCGCCCGAGCTCCCCGTCGGCGAGCGCCCGGACCAGCCGCTCCTGCACGGCCTGCGCCAGCCCCTGGTTGGCGAGCTGCCCGACGACCCGGAACCGGGTGGCGGCCGTGTAGACCGCGGCCTGGGCCGGCCCGCCGAGCAGGGCGACGACCACGATGTCCAGCCGCTGGAACACCGCCTGGATGGCGCCCGCGGCGGACCGTGGCGCGGTGTACCGCCACAGGTCACGCCCGGTCCCCGGCAGGTACGGCGTGCGCGGCGCCCGTCCGCGCAGGTCGGCGAGGGCCAGCACGAGCAGCGGCAGGAAGGGCAGCGCCCAGGCCGCCGGCAGCCACTGCGGCGCGTGCGCGAGCGCCGCCCAGGTGACGAGCACGAGCTGCGCGGCGGGCAGCAGCACGCCGTCCAGCAGCACGGTGGGCCGCATCGAGCCGAACCCGCGGGTGGCGGCCAGCGCGATGTCGCCGAGCACGATGACCGGCAGGGCCCAGGCCAGCAGCCCGATGCGCGGCTCCAGCAGCACCCCGGCCGCGCAGGCGGCCAGCGCGCACGGCACCATGGCCGCCCGGAAATATCCGGAGATACCGCGATAGCCGTACGTCCTGGCCCGCGCGATGAAGTACACCAGGCCGTTGCCGGCGTCCAGTTTGGCGATGCCTGCCGCCATCAGCGCCAGGGCCGTCACGCTGAAGAACGCCCCCGCCTGCGCCGGGCTGAACGCCCTGGTCACCACCACGGCCACCAGGAACTGCGCCAGCGCGCTCACCCCGGCCCCGGTCAGCCCGGCGATCCCGCGCCGGACCATCACCGGCGCCACGACGGCTCACCGCCCAGCCAGCGCGTCAGCCGCGCGTCGTAGGGCTCGAAATGGTCCCTGAGCGCCTGTTCCAGCACCCGGGGCACGGGCCGGGGCAGCGGCCGGCCGTTGTGCCGCTCGAACGTCGGATAGCCCAGGTGCGGCACCGTCAGGAACTCCAGCACGCGGTCGTAGGCGGTCTCGGGCTCGGCGAAGAACCGGTGGCTGTCGAGCACCAGGATCCGGTCGCGGCCGAAGAGCGGTTCGAGGCGGTCGAGCTGGTCGGCGTACCGGCCGCGGGCCAGGTAGGCGTGGTGGCGGTGGGCGTGGTGCTCGGCGAACGGCGACACGCGCAGGCTCTCCTCGGCCCCGGCCAGCCGCTCGGCCTCCAGCTCAAGGGCGGATTCGAGGTGCGACTCGGACTCGAAGCCCCGGGCCAGCTCGTGGGCGTGCGCCGAGCAGGCCCGCTCGACCGGGTCGCGGACCAGGACGATCAGCTTGACCCCGGGCAGGTCGGCGGCGATCCGCTCACCGGCCAGCGGATGGAACAGGTAGTAGGGGGACGACTCGAACGCCTGCGTGCGGCCGCCGTACCGGTGGGCCAGCAGCGCCGCGCCCGCGCGCAGCGGGAAGTGCGCCTGGTACCAGGCCATCGGCCGGTGGTAGCCGACGTCGAAGTAGTGGACACCCTTGTGCAGGACGGGCTTGAGCAGCAGCGGGTGCTGGGCCAGCGCCCGGTAGAGCGAGGTCGTGCCGCACCGCTGCGCCCCCACGATCAGGAACGACGGCAGCACCCGCGCGCCCGACGTGAACCGGCCCGCCAGGCGCGAGAAGGACAGCACCGGCCGCTTCATCGTCCTCATGGCAGCAGCTCCTCGTGGTCGACGGCCGGGTTGAGCCAGGTCTCGGGCGGGCCGAGCGGGCAGTGGCCGTCGGCGGCGTGCCGGTCGGCCAGCACGATGAGGTAGCGCAGCGCCGTCCGCCTGGCCTCGGCCGACGACAGGCCGAGCGGGGCCAGCTCGCGGGGCGCCCTGGCCACGCAGGCGCGGGCCGCCGTGGGCGGGTCCATCCTGCGCAGGGCCCGCTGGAAGAGATGGTGCGCGGCGTCGAGGCCGTAGGGGACGCCGGTCTCGTACCGCTCCCAGTCCCAGACGAGCACCCGGCCGTCGGCGGAGGGGCAGATGTTCCACGGCGACAGGTCGCCGTGCCAGGCCGGGACCGGACCGCCGGTGGTGGCGATCTCCATGATCGCGGCGTGCAGCAGGGCCGGGGGCACCCGTCGGCGCCGTACGGGCAGCGGCGAGAGCGCCAGCACGGGCAGGCCGCGCCACTCGCCGTGGTGCAGCACGTCGGGCACGACCACGGTCTTCAGCGGCGCCGCGGCCAGCCCGCGCAGCGCGGCCGCCTCGCGGCCGACCAGCTCGCGGGCGAGCGGGCTGTCGCCGACCTTCACGTACGCCAGCAGCCGCCCTCCGGTACGGGCCTCCAGGACGGGCTTGCGGTTGGGCCGCAACGCCGGACGCACGTGGAGCACGACCTCCACGGGCGCGTCGAAGACCTCGCCCAGATAGGCCGCCACGGACCCCTCCAGCGGCACGGTGACCGCGCCCCCCACGTGCCACCAGCGCCGCGGGGCCAGCCGGCGGGGCAGCACCCGGTGCGGCAGCACCGAGTACGGCCGCGGCGACCCGGTACCGGGGAACAGCAGGCGCACGGTCTCGCGGAGGTATCCGAGCCGCGCGGAGGCGTCCTTCATGCGTTTCTCCACAGCAGGGCGAAGGAGATGAGATAGAGGCTCAGCGGCGTCACCAGGCCGTCGTAGACGAACATGTAGAGCAGCACGAGACCCATCACCAGCACCCCGGCCAGCCCGATCGGGGAGCGGTCGGCCCAGTGGCGGCGGATGGCGCCGAGGAAGAAGGCCACGTAGAGGGCGGCCCCGGTGAAGCCCTGGGTGATCAGCAGCAGCCAGAGCTGTCCGTCGCTGCCGAGCGGCGGGTGCCCGCAGGCCGCGCACCACTGGGTCTTGCCCGTGGTGATCGAGCGGTGGTTGCCGAGCGAGTTGCGGGTGTTGCCGTAGCCGATGACCGGCGAGTGGCGGGCCGCGGCGACCGTGGCGGTCATCGTGAAGGCCCTGACGTCGTTGGAGTGCGGTTTGTCCAGCCGCTGGGCGAACACCGAGGCCAGCGGGCTGAGCGCGAACACCACCAGCCCGGCGGCCACCGCCCCGCACAGCACGACCCTGGTCCGGCCCGCCACCCGCACGATCAGGTACGCCACGGCCAGCCCGAGCCCGATCCACAGGCCGCGGTTGAGCGAGTACACGACCGGGACCGCGGCCAGGGCGATCACCAGCACCGCCAGCACCCGGCGCCGGCGCCCGCCGTAGGTCCACCAGCCGACGACGAACCAGATCAGCAGCACCGACGCGTTGCTGCCCCACGCGTTGGCCCACTCGAAGGGCGCCTCCGGCCGGGGGGAGGAGTAGCCGAGCACCTTCTGGGTCTGGGCGGCCGTGGGATGGATGAGGTTCTGGACGAAGGAGTTCTCGCTGATCCAGCCCGGCAGCAGCAGCTCGACCGGCGAGGTGAAGGCGAAGTGCGGGACCAGGACGCCGAGCAGGCCGCCGGCGACCGTCGTCAGGAACAGCACGCCGAGCCAGCGCACCAGGCGCAGCTGCGGCAGCTCGCGCTCGGTCAGATTGCCCAGGTAGAGCACCATGACCAGGACGGACACGTACAGGGCCAGGCGCATGGCCCAGCCGATCAGGCGGCCGGCGCTGAACCCGCCGTACGTGCCGGGCGGCAGCTCGTCCAGCATCATCGCGCTCAGCAGGTAGCCGGCCAGCAGCAGCAGCCACAGGCCGAACCCGTGGGGGACCCGGACCGGCCGGCGCCGCCACAGGATCACCGCCATCGGCACGGCCAGGACGATCACCGACAGGCCGCCGAACCCCAGCGCCCACCAGATCGGGTAGCCGAGCAGGAGCGCCGCGATCGGCCAGGCTGGTCCTGTCACGGCTGCTTGCGCTGCCGGTGGTGGAACGACTGCATGGGCGTGGTCTCGGCAGCCAGGCTCACCTCCAGCTCGCCGGTGGCGACGAGCTTGCCGAGCGAGGTGTGGGTGCGCGGCTCCAGCAGCGGGACGAACTCCGGCACCGCGTCGGTCGCCGTCACCACGCCGACGACCGGCACGTCGTGCCGCTCCAGATGGCGGGCGGCCGCCGTCACCTCCGGCGAGGTGACCCGGCCCAGCCCGACCAGCAGCAGCGCCGCGTCGGCCCGCGCCAGGTCGCGGACGTCGGAGCCGTCGAGCACCGACAGCGGCGCGCTGATGGCCAGCGGCTCGGCCAGCGAGGAGGCGTAGAGGTCGGCGGGCAGCGACCGGACCAGCAGCCGCTGGCCGGGGCAGGCCGCGACCACGGCGCAGGCCAGCTCGTGCAGCACGCCGTGCTCGCGGGAGGCGGACAGGTCGGTCAGCACGGGCAGCCCGGTCAGCCGCTCGACGTCGGCGGCCGTGCGCAGCCGGGTGTCGAGCCGGTCGCGGGCGTAGGCCGCCGCCGCGCCGAGCAGCAGGCCGGCCATCAGGCCGGTGCCGAGGTAGAGCGGCAGGCTGGGTGAGCTCGGCCGGGTCGGCGGCAGCGCCTCGCTGATGACCGAGCCGGGGGTCACCGCGATCGTGCGCAGCGCGTCGTACTTGAGCGTCAGGCTGGCGGCCTGCCGGTTGAGCACGCTCTGGCGCTGGGTGGCGATGGCGTGCTCGGCGCTGCCCTTGGGCAGGCGGCCGACCTCTTTGATGGCCGCGTCGAGGCCGGTGTTGACCTGCTTGAGCTTGGCCAGCACCGCCTGCTGCCGCTCGGCCATCGCGGCCTGCGCGCTCTCGCGCCTGTTGGCCAGGTAGGCGTCGGCGTAGGCCCGCGACTGCGCGGCGGCGGCCACGGGATCGGCGTCGGTCACCGAGACCCACAACACGGCCGAGTTGGGCGGGACGGAGACCTCGACCGGCTGCGGCGCGGTGATCCGCAGGGCCTGGGCGACCCGCGCCGAGACGACCGCCGACTGGGCGATCTGGGCCTCGGTGTCGAGGTTGAGCGGCTCGCGCTGCCGGTTGCTCACCTGGTTGCCCTGGTCTTGACCGTCGACGGGCGTGACCAGGACCTGGGTGATCGCGGTGTAGGCCGGCGGGGTGACCCGCAGCAGGGCGAGCCCGGCGGTGCCGCCGACCACGACGCAACCGACGAGCAGCAGCCACCGCCTGCGCAGCAGGGAGAGGTGCTCGTCCAGGTCGGCGCCCGGACGGCGCGCCTGGAAGTCCGGCGACGGGCTCATGGGGACGGTCTCCTGGAGGGGATGCGCGCTGTCGCGGATGGGCAACGCTGCGTCACTCGGCGCAGTGTGCGCCCACTATAGGCCGGACGGATATTACCCAAGTCGAATACTGAAGATTTTTTCCGGTACGGCCGCGAAGATGCCCCTTTTTAAATGGATATTTCTACAAAATGCGGGTGCCGGGTCGTGGGTGGTGAGCTGGGCAGACGAGCACACTGGCTGAAGTTCGAGGAATGGCATGGCAAGGTTCAGGTTTGATAGGCGGGGGTCCGTCGACAAGGGGGTTGGAAGGCGTTGCAGCTTCGGGGCTTTTCTCATTTCGCGTCTTTCGCGATGAAGTGTCACTTCGCGTCTTTCGCGACGAAAACCGCAATCACCTGCGCGGTGCTCGCCCTCCTGGCCGCCTGCTCGACGGCCGAGGGCACGCCCGCCCGGGTCGACACCAGCACGGCCGAGCTGGCCGGCGCGCCCTCCTGCGCGGTCACCGCCAGGCTCATCCCCTCCTGTGGCGCCTGGTGGGGCGTGGCGCCCGAGGTCTTCACCGGCGCTCCGGTGGCCGAGGCGCTGCGCGGGGCCGAGTCGCGCATGGGCGCCGGCGCCGACGTGCTGCACGTCTACCATCGCGGCAGCGAGCTGTTTCCCACCCCGCAGGAGATCGGCCTGGCCCGCGACCCGGGCCGGCCCCGGCTGCTCATGATCAACTGGAAGCCGTCGCTCGACCGCACCTGGGCCGACATCGCCGACGGCGCCCTCGACCGGCGGATCGACCGCCTGGCCGACCACCTCAGGCGCACCTTTCCCGAACGGTTCTTCCTCACCCTCCACCACGAGCCGGAGAACGACGTCGACGCCCGCTCGGGGTCGGGCATGCAGGCCAGCGACTACGCGGCGATGTTCCGGCACGTCGTGCTCAGGCTGCGCGAGCGCGGGGTGAAGAACGCCGTGACCGTCATGACGTACATGGGCGCGCCGAACTGGGCGGCCAAGCCCTGGTTCGAGGATCTCTACCCCGGTGACGACGTGGTCGACTGGGTGGCCATGGACCCGTACGCCGACGACCGGGTGCGCGACTTCGACGGGCTGGTGAACAAGACCCGCAAGGAGTACGGGCGCTGGCCGGGGTTCTACCGGTGGATGCAGGCCCGCTTCCCCGGCAAGCCGGTCATGGTGGCCGAGTGGGGGGTCTTCGAGCGGCCCGCCGACCGGGCCTTCAAACGGCGCTTCTTCGAGTCGGTGCTGAGACAGATCAAGCGGTATCCGCAGATCAAGGCGTTGCTGTACTTCGACTCGCCGCAGGCGCCGCGCGGCAACACGAGCTTCGACTCCGATCCGGGCGCGGCCCGCGCCTTCACCCAGCTCGCCCGCGACCGCTACTTCCGCTCGACCCGCGTGCCCCGGCCCTAGAAGTGTTCACGGCCTCACTGCGTGAGGCGGCTCGGTCGCCTGATGCCGTCGCCTTCCCCCGCTCTGGTCGCTGCGCTCCCGCCGCTCCTCCAGGCGACGGCACTCCCTCGCACCCTCCAGCCGACGACGGTGACGGCCGAGGCGAGGGCGAGGAGGGCGACGGTGAGGGTGTTGTTCACGTCCAGGAGCTTGAGGGCCGAGGCGAGCAGGACGATCGCCAGCAGGGCTCTGATCAGCCCGCCTGGGGCGCGGGAGGAGATCCGCGCGCCGAGGTAGACGCCGGGGATCGAGCCGATCAGCAGCGAGAGCGTGAGCTCCAGCTTGAAGTCGCCGAACATCAGGTGGCCGAGCGCGGCCGACGCGACCAGGGGCACGGCCTGCACCAGGTCGGTGCCGACGAGCTGGTTGGCCTTGAGCGCCGGATAGAGCACGAGCAGGGCCACGATGATCAGCGAACCCGATCCCACGGAGGAGACGCCGACCACGAGCCCGCCTACCGTACCGACCAGTAGGGTCGGAATTGGGCGCACGACGATCTCATGGGCGTTCGACGAGCCGCCCCGCGCGCCGAGCCAGCCCTTGACCGCCATGCCGACGACGGCCAGCAGCAGCGCCACGCCCAGCGCGTACTTGACCGCGTCCGTCACGGCGAACGCGCGGGCCAGGAACACCCCGCAGAACGCGGCCGGCACCGACCCGGCGCACAACCAGCCGACCAGCCGCAGGTTGACCGTGCCCCGCCGCAGGTGGACGACGCTGCCGACCGGCTTCATGACGGCCGAGGCGACCAGGTCGCTGGAGACCGCGGCCAGCGGCGGCACGTTGAAGAACAACATCATCATCGGGGTCATCAGGGCCCCGCCGCCCATGCCGGTCAGGCCGACCACGATCGCGACGACGAAGGACCCGGCGACCAATGCGAAGTCGATCAACGTACCCACCCTCCGGACTGCAGCGCCCCCAGGACCTGGGAGACGGCCGCCTCGATCGAGATGTGCGTGGTGTCGATCACCAGGTCGGCGTCGTCCGGTTCCTCGTAGGGGTCGGAGACGCCGGTGAACTCGGGGATCAGGCCGGCGCGGGCCTTGGCGTACAGGCCCTTGCGGTCGCGCCGCTCGCACTCCGCCAGCGGCGTGGCGACGTGCACGAGCAGGAAGTCGGCCCCGACGGACTCGACCGTGTCGCGCACCTCCTCGCGGGTGGCGGCGTAGGGGGCGATGGGGGCGCAGATCGCCAGGCCGCCGTGGCGGGCGGCCTCGGCCGCGACGAAGCCGATGCGCCGGATGTTCAGGTCGCGGTCGGCCTTGGAGAAGGTCAGGCCCTTGGACAGCAGGTGGCGCACGACGTCGCCGTCGAGGTAGGTGACGGTGCGGGTGCCGAGCTCCAGCAGGGCGTCGCGCAGGCCGCGGGCGATGGTGGACTTGCCCGAGCCGGACAGGCCGGTGAAGAAGACGACCAGGCCGCGGCGGTGGGGCGGGCCGGGGAGCGTGACGGGCTCGGGGCCCGCGTAGTGCTCGGTGGCGCCGTAGGCGGTGGCGACGTGCTCGCGCAGTTCGAGGTCGATCTCCGGCTCCGCGCGCGGCGCCAGGGGGACCGGGACCACGAGGGTGCCCTCCGGCAGCTGTGTCTTGGCGCGCAGCGCGGCGCGGACGACGCCGGGGCCCGCCTCGCCGTACGAGAGGGGGAGCAGCACGATCACCGCGTCGAGCTCTTTCGCGGTGGCGACGATCTCGGTGAGGTCGTCGAGCGGCCCGCGCATCGTGACGGCCAGCGCGGGCCGGTCGCCGAGCTCGGCCCTGACCTCGGCGGGCGTGCGGCGCAGCCGGGCGAAGGGGCCGTGCTCGGGCGCGCCGAGGGCCTTGAGCGGACCCGAGGTCAGGCCGTCGGCCTCGCGCGCGGTCACGGTGAGCACGGCCAGCGGCAGGCCCTCGGGGTCGAGCAGCCGCACCTCGTCGCCGGGCGAGACATCGGCGGGCAGGTGGAGGGTGACCGGCGCGGGCCAGGGAGTGCCGTCGGCGAGCGTGCCGCGCTCGTGCACGGCGTGCACGTCGTCGTGGCCCAGGAAGCCGGTCAGCGGCTCGAACGCCCCGGACAGCAGCAGCTCAAGGTCGGCCAGCTCGTGCGCGTCCGGGGTCCACTCCACGGTTCCGACATCCCAACTATTCCGATTGAATTGGTAGGAAAGGAGTCTAGTCGCTCGGACCGCCCTGTCGCTAGAGCAGCCGGGCGAAGTGATGCTGGGGCTTCCTGATCACCATCGTGATCTCGTCGTGGGAGGCGGGGTAACGCCCGCCGCTCAGCCGGTCGACCAGCGCGACGGCGGCGGAGCCGAGCCGGCCGGCGCGGGCCGGGCCGCTGACCCGGCGCTCGTCGTCGGTGATCATCAGGCCGCGGCTGAGACAGAACGCGTGCATGCCGTCGCTGGAGGCCAGCGGCTCGTAGACGACGGGCAGCGGGCCCGGCGTGCCGGGGGTGACCAGCGTGCGCCACAACGCCCGGCGCAGCCACGACGGCGTGAGACGGTCGAGCAGCCCGTAGGCCGACTTCCTGTCGCGCATCCGCAGCAGCACCAGGCCGCCCGGGCGCAGCGACTGGAGCAGGCGGTCGAACACCAGCTCCGCGTGCTGGACGCGTTCGAGCAGGAACGACAGATGGATCACGTCGTAGGCGCGGTGCTGGAGCGGCACGCAGCGCAGGTCGCCGAGCGACCAGGCCACCAGGTCGGCGCGCTCCTCCACGACGTCTCTGATGACCGGGTGGTCCTCGTCGGCGCCCGTGGCCCTGGCCTCCAGCGGCTCCACGTCGAGCGGCTCGTCGTGGGCGCACCCCGCGACGAGTATGTCGAGCCGCCGGCTGTACCGCCCGGCCCAGTGCTCGCGGATCCGTTGACCGAAGAGGTCGCCTCGCTGGGCGACTGATCGCACCTCAGACATGTCACCTACAGTAATCAATCGAGCCGTCTCGGTTAGGCACTTCCCTGCTAGCGTCCTGCCCCGTGGACGGGCAGGTTTACGTGGGGAACGCCAATATCGACGCGGCCGGCGACCGGGGCTGGCTGCTCGGTCACTTCAAACCCTTCGGCGACCCAAGACACAGCGAAGAAGTCGAGATCAAGTGGGGCGTGCACCCGGCGGGCGACGAGCGTGCCCAGTGGGTCAGGGGCGAGGAGCGCACCGCCCTGCTCGTCCTGATCAGCGGCCGGTTCCGGGTGGAGCTGCCGGGGCGCGGCGTGCTGCTGACCGAGCCGGGCGACTACGTGGTCTGGGGCAAGGGCGTGGACCACTCGTGGGTCGCCGAGGAGGAGTCGGTGGTGCTCACCGTACGCTGGCCGTCGGTCCCCGGTTACCGGGTGCCGCACCCCGAGTAGGCTGGGTGGAGACCCCCGCGACCTGACCCGGCCGGGGGTAGTTGTGTTGCCGTCGTGGGGCTGTGGGCGTATCTGATGAGTCTTTCCGGACTGCTTGACCTTGTGGCCCTGGGGGCCGGGGCCGACCCGAAGCTGACCGCCGCGCTCGAAGAGGGCGGCGACGTCTCACTGATCGCGCCCTCGGCGTTGCGGCCGTTCGGCGTGGCCGCGCTGGCCGCGCACGATCAGCGCACCGTGCTGGCCGTCACCGCCACCGGCCGGGAGGCCGAGGACCTGGCGGCGGCGCTGACGAGCCTGCTTGAACCGAGCTCGGTCGCGGTGTTCCCGGCCTGGGAGACGCTGCCGCACGAGCGGCTCTCGCCGCGCAGCGACACCGTGGGCCAGCGTCTGGCCGTGCTGCGCAGGCTGGCGCACCCGGTCAAGGGCGACGCCGCCGCCGGGCCGCTCGGCGTGGTGGTCGCCCCGGTCAGGGCGCTGCTCCAGCCGATCGTCAAGGGGCTCGGCGACCTGGAGCCGATCAGGCTGCGGGCGGGCGACGACGCCGACCTCGACGAGGTGGTCGAGCGCCTGGTCACCAACGGCTACCACCGGGTCGACATGGTGGAGAAGCGCGGCGAGGTGGCCGTGCGCGGCGGGCTGCTCGACGTGTTCCCGCCCACCGAGGAGCATCCGCTGCGGCTGGAGTTCTGGGGCGACACGGTCGAGGAGATCCGCTGGTTCAAGGTGGCCGACCAGCGCTCGCTGGAGGCGGCCGAGGACGGCCTGTTCGCGCCGCCGTGCCGCGAGCTGCTGCTGACCGGCGAGGTCAGGGCGCGGGCGCGGGAGCTGGCGCAGGAGCATCCGGCCCTCGCCGAGGTGCTCGACCAGCTCGCCGACGGCATTCCGGTCGAGGGCATGGAGGCGTTCGCGCCGGTGCTGGCGGGGGAGATGGACCTGCTGCTCGACCACCTGCCGGTCAGGTCGGCGGTGTTCGTGTGCGACCCCGAGCGCATCAGGGGCCGGGCAGAAGAGCTCGTACGCACCTCGCAGGAGTTCCTGGAGGCGTCCTGGATCAACGCGGCGGCCGGCGGCGAGGCGCCGATCGACCTGGGCGCGGCGGCCTTCCGCACGCTGGAGGAGATCCGCGGCCACGCCGACGCGCTGGGCCAGCCGTGGTGGACGATGGCGCCGTTCGGCAACGGCGTCGAGCTCGACGCCCATGACTCCGAGGCATACCGGGGCGACACCGCCAAGGCGCTGGCCGACATCAAGGGCTGGCTCGCCGAGGACAAGGCGGTCGTGCTGCTCAGCGAGGGCCACGGGCCCGCCGAGCGCATGGTCGAGCTGCTCAAGGGCGTCGACGTGCCCGCGCGGTTGCAGCGTTTCCTGGACAAGGCGCCCGAGCCCAAGGTCGTGCACGTCTCGACCGGCCTGATCGAGCACGGGTTCATCACGCCGCGCCTGGCCGTGCTCACCCACCTCGACCTGGTGGGCCAGAAGGCGTCCACCAAGGACATGCGCCGGCTGCCCTCGCGCCGCCGCAACATGGTCGACCCGCTCCAGCTCAAGGTCGGCGACCACGTCGTGCACGAGCAGCACGGCGTCGGCCGCTACGTCGAGATGGTCCAGCGCACGGTCCAGGGCGCGACCCGCGAGTACCTGGTCATCGAGTACGCCAAGGGCGACCGCCTCTACGTGCCCACCGACCAGCTCGACGAGGTCACCCGCTACGTCGGCGGCGAGGCGCCCACGCTCAACCGCATGGGCGGCGCCGACTGGGCCAAGGCCAAGTCCAAGGCCAAGAAGGCGGTCAAGGAGATCGCCGGCGAGCTGATCAGGCTCTACTCGGCCCGCATGGCCTCGCCGGGCCACGCCTTCGGCGCCGACACGCCGTGGCAGCGGGAGATGGAGGACGCCTTCCCCTACGCCGAGACCGGCGACCAGCTGGAGGCCATCGACGAGGTCAAGCGCGACATGGAGCGCGGCGTCCCGATGGACCGGCTGATCTGCGGCGACGTCGGCTACGGCAAGACCGAGATCGCGGTGCGGGCGGCGTTCAAGGCCGTCCAGGACGGCAAGCAGGTGGCCGTGCTGGTGCCGACCACGCTGCTGGTGCAGCAGCACATGTCCACCTTCACCGAGCGGTTCTCCAGCTTCCCCGTCGCGATCAGGCCGATCTCGCGCTTCCAGACCGACGGCGAGGTCAAGGGCACGCTGGAGGGGCTGCGGTCGGGCGCGGTCGACGTCGTCATCGGCACCCACCGGCTGTTCAGCCCCGAGGTGCGCTTCAAGGACCTCGGGCTGATCATCATCGACGAGGAGCAGCGGTTCGGCGTCGAGCACAAGGAGGCCATGAAGCACCTGCGCACGCAGGTCGACGTGCTGGCCATGTCGGCCACGCCGATCCCGCGCACGCTGGAGATGGGCCTGACCGGCATCCGCGAGATGTCCACGATCCTCACGCCGCCGGAGGAGCGGCACCCGATCCTCACCTTTGTGGGGCCGTACGAGGAGAAGCAGATCGGGGCGGCGATCCGGCGCGAGCTGATGCGCGACGGCCAGATCTTCTTCGTGCACAACCGGGTGGCCTCGATCAACCGGGTGGCGGCGCGGCTGCGCGAGCTGGTCCCCGAGGCGCGCATCGCGGTCGCCCACGGCCAGATGAACGAGCACCAGCTCGAAAAGATCATGGTCGGCTTCTGGGAACGCGAGTACGACCTGCTCGTCTCCACCACGATCGTCGAGTCCGGCCTCGACGTGCCCAACGCCAACACGCTCATCGTCGACCGGGCCGACAACTACGGCCTGTCCCAGCTGCACCAGCTCAGGGGCCGGGTCGGGCGAGGCAGGGAACGCGGTTACGCGTACTTCCTCTACCCGCCGGAGAAGCCGTTGACGGAGACCGCGCACGAGCGCCTGGCCACCATCTCCCAGCACACCGAGATGGGCGCGGGCATGTACGTCGCGATGAAGGACCTGGAGATCCGCGGCGCGGGCAACGTGCTCGGCGCCGAGCAGTCGGGCTTCATCGCGGGCGTCGGCTTCGACCTCTACGTGCGCCTGATGGCCGAGGCCGTGCAGGAGCAGAAGGCGAAGCTGTCCGGGGCCGAGGTCCAGGAGGAGCAGCAGGACGTCAAGGTCGAGCTGCCCATCAACGCCCACATCCCGCACGACTACGTCACCTCCGAGCGGCTGCGGCTGGAGGCGTACAAGCGCATCGCGGCCATCACCGCGCCGATCCACATCGACGAGGTCCGCGACGAGCTCACCGACCGCTACGGCAAGCCGCCGGTGGAGGTGGAGAACCTGCTGGAGGTGGCCCGCTTCCGGATCAAGGCGCGCTCGGCCGGGCTCACCGACGTCACGCTGCAGGGGCAGAACATCAAGTTCGGCCCGGCGCGGCTGTGGGAGTCGCAGCAGGTCAGGCTCGACCGGCTGTACAAGAAGGCGGTCTACAAGCAGGCGGCCGAGACGCTGCTCGTGCCGGTGCCCAAGACCAAGCCGCTGGGCGGGCAGCCGTTGCGCGACCTGGATCTGCTCAAATGGTGCGGCGACCTGGTCGAGGCGATGTTTCTTGAGCCCGCGCGGGTAAGCTAAGCGCGGTTTTTGTTCGGAAAGGGACGCATGTGAAGTCGATTCGAGTGGCTGTGGCCGCCGGTGCGGTAGGACTCGCCGCGCTGACCGCCTGCTCTTCGCCCATGGAGGCCGGAGCCGCGGCCGTGGTCGGGAGCGAGCGCATCTCGGCCCGCGACCTGACCAAGAACGTTCAGGAGTACGAGGCCGCCCTCAAGCGCGCCAACGTCTCGGCCGAGCAGCTCGGGGTGCCCGTCACCCAGTTCGTGCTCTACCGGATGGCGAACGAGAGCGCGTTCAGGCAGCTCGCGGCCAAGCACAACGTGCAGGTCAGCGAGAGCGAGGTCGACAACGCGCTCAAGGACCCGGGCCAGTACCAGTCGCCCGAGATCAACCTGATCGCCAGGGGTGTCAGCCCGGCCGACGCGCGTGGCTACCTGCGCGCGGAGCTGGGCGCGGTCAAGGTGCGCAACCAGCTCGGCGGCGCCCAGGACCAGGCCGCGCAGGAGAAGTTCGTCAAGGAGCTGACGAGCATCAAGCCGGTCTACAGCCCGCGTTACGGCGAGTTCAGCCAGCAGGGCTTCGTCGATCCGGGCCGGTTCGGCAAGTCCTCCCAGCAGGCGCAGCAGCAACAGCAGGGTTAGCCCGATGCCGCTGATCGTCGTCACCACCTCGCCCAGGGTCGCGCCGGGCCTGCTGAGCGACCAGGCCTGGCAGGCGCTGCGCTCGGGGCCCGTGCTGACCGGCTCCGCCGGTCATCCGCAGCTCCCCTATCTGGCCGCCGCCGGGATCGAGGCGGAGGTCGTCGTGCCCGACGCGGTCGCGCTGTCCAGGCGGGCGGTGCGCGAGCGGGTGGTCTGGCTCGCCGGTGACGACGAGGACTTCATGCGCGCGATCGGGCGCGCGGCCATCGCGCTCGACGAGCCGCCGCTCATCGAGGTCGTGCCCGGTTCGTACGACCTGCCGGGCTCGCGGGTGCTCGACCTGGTCGCGGTGATGGACCGGCTGCGCACCGAATGCCCGTGGGACCGCAAGCAGACGCACGAGTCGCTGGTGCCGTACCTGCTGGAGGAGTCGTACGAGGTCCTGGAGACGATCGAGCAGGGCGACTACCCGGCGCTCCGCGAGGAGCTCGGCGACCTGCTGCTCCAGGTGGTCTTCCACGCCCGCGTGGCCGAGACGTTCGACATGGACGACGTCGCCGCGGGGATCGTCGAGAAGCTCGTCCGGCGGCACCCGCACGTGTTCGGATCGGTGCGGGCCGAGAGCGCGGACGAGGTCAACGACAACTGGGAGGCGATCAAGGCGGCCGAGCGGGCGGCCAAGGGCGGCGAGTCGTCGGTGCTCGACGGCGTCCCCATGGGCCAGCCCGCGCTCGCGCTGGCCGCCCAGCTGCTGCGCAGGGCCGAGCGGGCCGGTGCGCCCGAGGCGCTGGCGGCCGCGATCGGCCAGGGGGTGGCGCGCGAGCTGTTCGACCTCGTACGCCGGGCGCAGGAGGCCGGGCTGGACCCCGAGGCCGAGCTGCGCGCCGCGGCCCGTGCCTACCGCGATCGCGTACGCGCGTGGGAGGCCAACGCCTGACCGCCCTGCTTGTCGGAAGAAGTCACCCAATGCCAGGATCCTCGGGGGCTTGAACCGGCGAGCCGAGGGGGACTGGTGGTGGAGCTGAGACCGCTGCGCTCGGGGGAGCCGCGGGAGGTGGCGGGCTACCGCCTGCTCGGCCGGCTGGGCGACGGCGGCCAGGGATCGGTGTTCCTCGGCCGCGACGCGGGCGGCGGCCACGCGGCCGTCAAGGTGCTGCATCCGCGCCTGCTGGGCGACGAGCGGGCCACCCGCCGGTTCCTGCGGGAGAGCACGACCGCCGCCAAGGTGGCGGGCGCGCGCACGGCGCGGATCTACGGCAGCGGGCTGGCCGAGGGGCGGCCGTACATCGTCAGCGAGTTCATCGACGGGCCGTCCCTGCACGACCTGGTCCTCGACGGCGGCCCGCTGACCGGCGGCGAGCTGGACCGGCTGGCGGCCGGCACGATCACGGCCCTGACCGCCATCCACGGCGCGGGCATCGTGCACCGCGACTTCAAGCCGAGCAACGTGCTGATGGGCCAGGACGGCCCCCGCGTGATCGACTTCGGCATCGCCAAGGACCTGGACGTCTCCACCACGGCGAGCAGCGTCGTCGGCACGCCGGGGTACATGTCGCCGGAGCAGATCGCGGGGGAGAGCGCGACGGCCGCCTCCGACGTCTTCAGCTGGGCGGCCACCATCGGGTTCGCCGCCACGGGGGAGCCGCTGTTCGGCCGGGACTCGATCCCGGCCGTGATGAACCGGATCCTGCACGCCGAGCCGGACCTGCGCGAGGTGCCCGAGCCGCTGCGCGCGGTGCTGGCGGCGTGCCTGGCCAAGGAGCCGCAGGCGCGGCCGTCGGCCGACGACGTGCTGGCGCGGCTGCTGGGCCGTACGGCGCCGCGCGGGCACGCCCGCGGGCATGTCCGTGAGCACGTCCGTGAGCACGTCCGCGGGCACGTCGGCGGGCACGTCCGTGGGCGGGCGCGGCCCGGGGCGGGTGAGGTGCGGGAGGCGCCGTCCGGCGGGCGTCCGGTGACGCGGCGGAGGTGGGCCGCCGCCGGGGTCGGCGTGCTCGTCGTCGTGGGGGTGGTGGCCGGGGCGTTGTGGCGGAACGCCGGTCTGCCCTCCGGCGGCGGGGACGGCGGGCAGGCGGGGGCGTTCGGCGTCGAGCTCGGCCCCGAGTTCGGGCCCGAGCCGGGGGCCCAGGTGGCGGCGATGGCCATCGGTCATCACAAGGGCGCGCCCGTCGTCGTCTACGCCGAGCGGGCGGGCAACTCGATCGAGGTGTGGGACCCGCGGGCCGGCGAGCCGCTCGACCGGCTCGCGAACGCCGGCCCCACGCCGGTGCGCTCGCTGCTGCTGGTCCCGGTGGGCGGCCGGCAGACGGCGGTCTGGACGGGCACGGACGGGGCCGTGCGGCGCTGGCGCATCGGCGACGCCCGCCCCGGCACGTGGCACGCGGTGTGCCCGTCGGAGGCCCGCCTGGCGCCCGGCCAGTGGCGCAAGCAGCCCGCGGTCGTGATCGGCTGCCGCGACGGCCGGGTCGTGACGCTCGACCTGGCTTCCAACCGCGTCGTCGCCAGCACCAGGGCCGCCGCCGGCCCGGTCACCGCCCTGGCCTGGGACGAGGCCGGCGGCAAGGTCCTCGTCGGCACCGGCCGGGGCCTGGTGGGCGCGGCCGGCGGGCTGCTCGGCGAGGGCAAGGGCGAGGTGCGCTCGGTCGCCGCGTTCGGCGACGGCCACGCCGCCGTCACCACGGGCCGCTCGACCGCCGTGTACGACCTGGCCAGCGGCGCCTTCGTGCGCGGCTTCAGCACGGGCGCGGCGGGCGCCGGCGTCACGGCCGCGGGCGGCCGCCGGATGATCGCCGGCGGCGGCGACGGGGTCACCGTCTGGAACGCCGACCGCGGCGAGCGGCTGGGCGGCCTCGCGCCGGGCAGGAAGGTCACCGCCCTGGCGGTGGGCGACGGGCTGCTGGTCGCCGCGACCGGCGGCCGCCTCCAGGCCTGGAGCCTGTCCCCCACCAGCTGACCCACGACGGGCCCGAGGCTCGGTGGCCGGACCGTGCCGTGCCGGTGGCCCGGGGTACCGATAGGCTCTGATGGCATATTGCCTTTCGATTTAGGAGCGCAACCCGTGGCTACCATCGAGGTCGTTTACGCTCGCGAGATCCTCGACTCCCGGGGCAACCCCACGGTCGAGGTCGAGGTCGTGCTCGACGACGGCAGCAGCGGCCGCGCCGCCGTGCCGAGCGGGGCGTCCACCGGCCAGTTCGAGGCGGTCGAGCTGCGTGACGGCGGCAAGCGCTATGGCGGCAAGGGCGTGGAGAAGGCCGTGCTCGCCGTGACCGACGAGATCTTCGAGGAGATCAACGGGGTCGAGGCCGAGGACCAGCGCATCATCGACCAGATCATGATCGACCTCGACCGCACGCCCAACAAGGCCAAGCTGGGCGCCAACGCCATCCTGGGCGTCTCGCTCGCCGTCGCCAAGGCCGCGGCCGACAGCGCCGACCTGCCCCTGTTCCGCTACGTCGGCGGCCCCAACGCCCACGTGCTGCCCGTGCCGATGATGAACATCCTCAACGGCGGCGCGCACGCCGACACCAACGTCGACATCCAGGAGTTCATGATCGCGCCGATCGGGGCGGAGACGTTCCGCGAGGCCGTGCGCATGGGCACCGAGGTCTACCACGCGCTCAAGGGCGTGCTGAAGGAGAAGGGCTACGCGACGGGCCTGGGCGACGAGGGCGGCTTCGCCCCCAACCTGCCCTCCAACCGCGACGCCCTCGACCTGATCCTGGTCGCGATCGAGCGGGCCGGCTACGTTCCGGGCGAAGACGTGGCGCTGGCCCTCGACGTGGCCGCCTCCGAGTTCCACAAGGACGGCGTCTACACGATCGACGGCAAGGGCGTCTCGGCGCAGGAGCTCATCGCCTTCTACGCGGACCTGGTCGCCAACTACCCGCTCGTCTCCATCGAGGACCCCCTCGACGAGGAGGACTGGGAGGGCTGGAAGGCCATCACGGAGGCCCTCGGCGACAAGGTGCAGCTGGTCGGAGACGACCTGTTCGTCACCAACCCCGAGCGGCTGGCGCGCGGCATCGACGAGGGCACCGCCAACGCCCTGCTGGTCAAGGTCAACCAGATCGGCACGCTGTCGGAGACCCTCGACGCCGTCGACCTGGCCCACCGCAACGGCTACCGGTGCATGATGAGCCACCGCTCCGGCGAGACCGAGGACACGACGATCGCCGACCTGGCGGTGGCGGTCAACTGCGGCCAGATCAAGACCGGCGCCCCGGCGCGGTCCGACCGCGTGGCCAAGTACAACCAGTTGCTGCGCATCGAGGAGCTTCTCGACGACGCCGCCCGCTACGCGGGTCGCGCGGCTTTTCCGCGGTTCCGGCGCTAGTTTCGACTGACGGTCCGCGGCCTGGGAAGGTCTGACGGCCGCGGGCCGTACGTCGAAGGGGGTGTGCAGCATTGGCGAAGAGGCCGCAGCTGACCGGGCGGGCCGCCATCCTCGCGGTCGTGGTGTGCGCGATCGCGATGAGCCTGGCCTACCCTGTGCGCGAGTACATCAGCCTGCGCCGCAGCATCGCCGAGCTGCAGGCGGAGAAGGCCAGGGTCGAGGCCGAGCGGCAGACGCTGCTGGCCCGCGACCGGCAGAGCGACGATCCCAACTGGATCAAACGCACCGCCAAGGAGCGGCTGCACTTCTGCGGCCCCGGCGAGAAGTGCTATGTGGTGATGGAGCCCGAGCAGGGCAAGGAGCAGACGGCCGTGAAGCAGCCCGTCGAGGTGCCGCCGTGGTACCAGACGCTGTGGGAGTCGGTGGAGGCCGCCGACAAGGGCACGGGCCGCAGAGCGGTGGAGAGCAGCAGTGGAAAGTGACGACGTCGAGGCGGTCCAGCGGCAGCTCGGCCGGCCGCCCAGAGGGCTGCGCGGGGTGGCCCACCGCTGCCCGTGCGGCAATCCCGACGTGGTGGAGACCGCGCCGCGGCTGCCCGACGGGTCGCCGTTCCCGACCCTGTACTACCTGACCTGCCCCAAGGCCGCCTCGGCCATCGGCACGCTCGAAGGCTCCGGCCTGATGCGCGAGATGCAGGCCAGGCTGGCGAGCGACCCCGACCTGGCGGCCGCCTACCAGGCCGCGCACGACGACTACGTCGCCAGGCGCGACAAGGCGGCCCACGACGAGGGCATGGAGCCGCTGCCCCGCGACATGCAGAGCACCGGCGGCATGCCGCTGCGGGTGAAGTGCCTGCACGCCCTGGTGGCGCACGAGCTGGCGGTGCCGGGGAGCAACCCGTTCGGCAGGGAGGCGCTCGACGCGCTCCCCGACTGGTGGAGTGACGGACCATGCGTGTAGCCGCCATCGACTGCGGCACCAACTCGGTGCGCCTGCTCATCGCCGACGTCCGCGACGACACTCTGCACGACGTCGAGCGGCGGATGGAGATCGTCCGGCTGGGGCAGGGGGTCGACCGCACCGGCATGCTGGCGCCCGACGCGCTGGAGCGCACGTTCAAGGCGATGCGTTCCTACCGGGAGCTGATCGACCGGCACGGCGCGGTCGCGACCAGGGTGGTGGCCACGAGCGCGACCCGCGACGCGGGCAACCGGCAGGAGTTCGCCGACGGCGTCCGCGAGATCTTCGGCGTGACGCCCGAGGTCGTGACGGGGGCGGAGGAGGCCGAGCTGTCGTTCAGGGGGGCGACCAGGGGCCTGCTGCGCATCTCGCCGGAGACCGAGATGCCGCAGGGCCCGCTGCCGCCCTACCTGGTGGTGGACATCGGCGGCGGTTCTACGGAGTTCGTGGTCGGCTCCGAGCACGCCGAGGCCGCGCTGTCGGTGGACATCGGCTGCGTCCGGCTGACCGAACGCCACCTGAGGGACGCCGGCGACCCGCCGCCGGCCCCGGCGCTGGAGGCCGTCGTCGCCGACATCGAGGCGGCCCTCGACCGGGTCGAGGAGGCGGTGCCCGTCGAGCGGGCGCACACGCTGGTCGGCCTGGCGGGCTCGGTGACCACGATCGCGGGCATCGCCCTCGACCTGCCGGCCTACGACTCCGAGCGCATCCACCACTCCAGGATCACCGCCGAAGAGGTTCACGAGGTGACACGGCGGCTGCTGGCGATGACCCATGGTGATCGCGCACGGGTTCCGGTGATGCATCCTGGGCGGGTTGACGTGATTGGCGCCGGTGCGCTAATTCTTGACCGGATCGTGCGGCGTTTTGCGTTTTCGCAGGTCGTCGTCAGCGAACACGACATCTTGGATGGAATCGCCTGGTCTCTCGCCGGCTGAGATAGCCAAATCCGGACATTTCCGATCTATGACCCGTGTTGAGCGTGCAATCACTATTGTGATTAGGTAAAGGCGCAAAACGGGGGCTTTGCCATATTGCTGTGCACGGAAGGTGACGGCGTGGCGACCGTTCCCGAGCGCGTCTTTTCCCTCACGGAATGGAGCACTCTCACATGATGTCTGTTGGGTTGGCACGTAAGGCGGCGGCGTTCGGCGCCTCCGCCGCCGTGCTGGCCGCCATGGCAGCGGGCCTGGTAGCCAGCCCCGCTCAGGCGGCGACCTCGGCCGCGGCCGGCAAGGCCGGCACGGCCACCGCGGCCAAGTCCACCAAGTCCGGCAAGGTCTCGGTCACCACGCCGAAGGTCTCGTCGAAGGACTACCAGGGTTCCTGTCCGGTCAACCTGCGCTTCTCGTCCAGGATCTCGGTCCCGGTCAAGGGCAAGACCGAGCTCGCCTACCGCTGGCTCCACGGTGACGGGTCCAAGGGCAAGGTCCAGGTTGTCAAGCTCAAGGGCCACGGCACCAAGTCGGTCACCGTCAAGGAGTCGGTGACCTTCAAGGGTGAGGTCAAGGGCTGGGAGGCCGTCCAGGTCCTCGGTCCGAAGAAGGTCACGTCCAAGAAGGGCTACTTCTCGGTCAGCTGTGCCGACCAGGGTGGCAGGAATGA
This sequence comes from Nonomuraea sp. NPDC049655, assembly GCF_044465465.1. Lineage (NCBI taxonomy): Bacteria > Bacillati > Actinomycetota > Actinomycetes > Streptosporangiales > Streptosporangiaceae > Nonomuraea > Nonomuraea sp. NPDC049655. The sequence goes on along the minus strand of NZ_JBITLS010000016.1, from coordinate 260,088 downwards.
CGGGGACGACCGTTCGGGCGTTCGTACGGACAAGGACGTGTCGGTCTCGGCTCGCGCCTGGGCCAGCCCGTCGTCCTACGAGGGCGCGTGCACCCCGGGTGACAAGATCGACTTCACCGGTCTGATCAGCGTCAACCACCCGACCTGGGTCCGCTACCGCTGGATCCTGAACGGTGAGGTCGCCGACCACGGCAAGGTCAAGGTCTGGAACAAGCGTAAGGTCGGCTTCGGCATCTCCCCGCGTCACAGCCAGCGTGGCTGGGCGCAGCTGGAGATCGTCGGCCCCGACGACGCCCTGTCCAACCGCGCCTACTACAAGGTGTGGTGCAAGGACTCGACCCCCGCTCCCGCTGTCAAGGTGTCGGCCACCAACCTGGTGACGGCCACCAACCACAACGGCTGCAAGGTCGGCGCGCACGCCACGGTCAGCGCGACCGGCGCCGCGCGCGTCCAGTACACCTGGGCGGTCAACGGCGAGTCCGTGGCCAAGGGCGAGAGCCTCTTCGCGGGCAGCGGTTCCAAGACCGTCGAGCTCTCCGAGCAGGCGCTGACCGGCGAGGCCGCCAAGGGTGGCAAGATCACCCTGACGGTCACCGGCCCGAACAACAACGACTCGATCACGCAGTCGTACGCGGCGTGCGAGGCTCCCAAGCCCACCGCGTCCGTGTCGTCCGTGTCGGTCACCAACACCCGCACCGACATGTGCAAGGACAACCGTGGTCCCGGCGTGGACTTCTCGGCCACCCTGCACAGCACCGGCCCGACCACCGTCAAGTACTACTGGGTGGTCAACGGCGTCAAGGACGTCAACGTCCTTGAGCGTCAGGTCAACGGCGACCTCGCCGTGACCTGGGGCGTCGGTGGCACGCAGAACAGCAAGGAGACGAAGGGCACCATCGAGCTCGTCGTCGTCAGCCCCAACGCCGCCTCGTCGGGCGTCGCCAACTACTCGGCGACCTGCCCCAAGACCGACGCCTAAGCTGATCATGTGACCGGGCGGCACCCTTCCGGGAGCCGCCCGGTTCTCTTGTTGCTACTACTGTGCATTGCACAGTACTCTGCTTCGCGTGGATAGCAGCCAATTGCTCAAGGGCGTGCTCGACCTGGCCGTGCTGGCCGTGCTCGCCGAGCGCGACGGCTACGGCTACGACGTCGTGCGCCGGCTCAGGGAGGCGGGCCTGGAAGAGGTGGGCGACGCCTCCGTCTACGGCACGCTGCGCCGCCTGTTCAAGGCCGGCGCGCTCAACTCCTACGTCGTGGCCTCCGACGAGGGCCCCCACCGCAAGTACTACGGGCTCAACGAGGTCGGCCGCACCCTGTACGCCACCTCGGCCAAGCGGTGGGCGTCGTTCGCGGCCACCATGGATTCCCTGCTCAAGGAGGGCCACGCATGACCACGCCGGAACAGTACGCGCAGGCCGTCCGCGACGCCCTGGCCGGTCACCCCGACCGCGAGGAGCTGATCGAGGACCTCGACGACCATCTGGCCGAGATCGCGGCCGAGTCCGACCTGCCGCTGGAGGATCGGCTCGGGCCGCCCGCCGCGTACGCGGAGGAGCTGGTGGCCGCCTACGGAGGGCGTCCCCAGAGCCGCCGGAGTCGCCGTCCGCGGCCGCGCGCGTGGGCGGCGCGGGCGCATGCCGGGCTGCTGCGGCACAAGCCGTACCGGAGCTTCGTGGCCTTCCTGCCCGAGCTGCGGCCCGGCTGGTGGGTGCTGCGCGGCTACCTGCTGGCCATGCTGCTGCTGGCGATCACGGCGGGCGGCGGCGTCGTGCCGGGGAACCTGGCGGAGTGGGCGCTCGTGGCGGTGGCGGTGTGGGTCTCGGTGTGGTTCGGCCGGGCCCGCGGGGGGCGCTTCGCCGCGCTGCTGGCCACGGGCGTCAACGTGCTGGCGGGCCTGGCGCTGCTCGCCGGCATGGCGACGGCCTCCGACCGGGACGACCAGCCGGTCGAGATGGCGGCACCGGCCGACGTGATGCTGGTCGGCGGCGGCCTCGACGTCTACAACATCAAGCCGTACGCCAAGGACGGCAGCCCGCTGACCGACGTCTACCTCTACGACCAGGACGGCAAACCGATCACGGTCAGCCCCGAGGACCACGGGTACATGGTCGACCGGTCCTGCGGCGAGCCGGTGCTCAACCGCTACCCGCTGCCGCTGGTCCAGCAGCAGGACATGATGGCCGACAACGGCATGCCCACGGCCGCGCCCCCCGCGCCCGCCGCGTGCCCGACGGCCTCCACGGCGCCCCTCGCCCCCTCGGCGACGCCCGCGCCGACCGCCACCGCCACCGCCACCGCCACCACGCCCGTGCCCGAGAAGACGAGGTGATCGGGCACCATCGGTGTCATGAGCTTCGTACCACCCGGCACCGGCTGGCCCGGCGATCCCGCCACCCCTGACACCCCGGTGGCCCATGACCCCGCGGACGTGCGCCGCCTCGCCTCCACCACCGGCACCCTCGCGGAGCTCACGGCCGCGCAGTCCGTCTGCCGCGCCTGCCCGCGTCTGGTGGAGTGGCGCGAGGAAGTGGCGCGCGTGCGGCGGCGCGCGTTCGCGGACGAGACGTACTGGGGCCGTCCCGTCCCCGGGTGGGGGGCCGAGCGGCCGAAGGTGCTGCTGGTCGGCCTGGCCCCGGCGGCCCACGGGGGCAACAGGACGGGCCGCATCTTCACCGGCGACCGCAGCGGCGACTGGCTGTTCGCCTCGCTCCACCGCTGCGGCCTGGCGGCCAAGGAGACCAGCACGTACGCCGGCGACGGCCAGGAGCTCATCGACACCAGGGTGCTGGCGTCGGTGCGCTGCGCGCCTCCGGCCAACAAACCCACGCCGGAGGAGAAGGCCGCCTGCTTCCCGTGGATGGCGCGCGAGGTGGCGATGGTGGCGGAGAGCGTACGGGCGGTGGTGGCGCTCGGCGGGTTCGCCTGGCAGGCCATGTGGCCCGCGCTCAAGGACGCCGGCTACGAGCTGCCGCGCACCCGCCCCCGGTTCGGCCACGGCGTCGAGGTCGAGGTCCGGCACGACGCCGCCCCCGTCACCCTGATCGGCTGCTACCACCCCAGCCAGCAGAACACCTTCACCGGCCGCGTCACCGCCCAGATGCTGGACGACGTCTTCCTCCGGGCCAGGTCGCTGGCGGTGTGACGCGTCCCACCATCCCCGGGTTGGACTCTCCGGAAGAGCCCGACGTAAGCTTGTGAATGCTTTCACAAGCATTCCACGAGGGATGGGGCCTCAGGATGAACAAGCACATCTTGATCGTCGGCGGCGGGTACGTCGGCCTGTACACCGCGCTCAGGCTGCAGCGCAAGCTCCACCGCGAGCTGCGCGGCGGCGAGGCGCGCATCACGATCATCGACCCCCAGTCCTACATGACCTACCAGCCGTTCCTGCCGGAGGCGGCGGCGGGCAACCTCTCGCCCAGGCACATGGTTGCCCCGCTGCGCCGGATCCTTCCCAAGGTGCGCATCCTCAACGGCACGGTCACCAAGGTCGACCACGCCGAGCGCGTCGTCACCTTCCAGCCCGCCGAGGGCGAGCCGCGCCAGGTGGCCTACGACGTGATCGTGATGGCCGCCGGGTCGATCTCGCGTACGCTGCCGATCCCCGGGCTGACCGACATCGGCATCGGGTTCAAGACGGTCGGCGAGGCCATCGCGCTGCGCAATCGCGTGCTGCACCTGCTCGACGTGGCAGAGTCGACCGTCGATCCCGAGGTGCGGCGCAGGGCGCTCACGTTCGTGGTGGTCGGGGCCGGCTTCGCGGGCGTGGAGGCGCTGGCCGAGCTGGAGGACATGGCCAAGGACTCCACCCGCTACTACCGCAACATCACCCCGGCCGACCTGCGCTGGGTCCTCGTCGAGGCCACGAACCGGGTGCTGCCCGAGGTCGGCCCCGAGATGGGCAAGTGGACGCTGGAGCAGCTGCGCGAACGCGGCATCGAGGTCAAGCTGGACACCAGGCTGGAGTCGTGCGAGGGCGGCCACGTCGTCCTCAGCGACGGCACCGAGTTCGACGCCGAGACCCTGGTGTGGACCGCGGGCGTCAAGCCGAGCCCGGTCGTCAACGACAGCGACCTGCCCCTGGACGAGCGGGGCCGGATCAAGACCACCGCCGCCCTGACCGTCGCGGGCACCCGCGACGCCTTCGCCGCCGGCGACGCGGCCGGGGTGCCCGACGTGACGAACCCGGGCCAGTACTGCGCACCCAACGCCCAGCACGCCGTGCGCCAGGCCAAGGTGCTGGCCGACAACATCGTCCGGCACCTGCGGGGCGAGCAACTGGTCGATTACCGCCACAAGTATGTCGGATCGGTCGCCGGACTGGGCCTGCATCAGGGCGTCGCCAATGTCTATGGCGTCAAGCTGCGCGGTTTCCCTGCGTGGTTCATGCACCGCACCTACCATCTGTCGCGGGTGCCGACGCTGAACCGCAAGGTCCGTGTCGTCGTCGACTGGACCCTGGCCCTGTTCTTCAAGCGAGAGACCATCTCGCTGGGTGAGATGGAGCATCCGCGCGACGGGTTCAGGGCCGCGGTGGCGACGACCCGCCGCTAGCCCAGGTACGGCAGCGCCCCGGCGAGCATCGCCGGGGCGTTTTCGGCACCCCTGGACGCAATGCGGAAGGGGTACCACGGGTGGGGCTCTCAGCGGTGACCGTGCTCGGCGTGGACCGGCCCGGCGTGATCGCCGCCGTCACCGGTTCGCTGGCCGACTGCGGCGCGAACATCCAGGACTCGACCATGACGCTGCTCGGCGGGTACGTGGCGATGATGCTGCTGGTCTCCGGCGACCTCGACTCCGCCGAGCTGACCAAGCGGCTCGGCGCGCCCGAGCTGGTGGTCTCCGCCTCGGCGATCGAGGCGCGGCGGCACTTCTGCGACGACGGCGGCGGCCTCGGCTACGTCCTGACCGTGCACGGCCCCGACCGGCCGGGCATCATCTCGGCCGTCAGCGCCGTGCTGGCCGCCGACGGCGGCAACATCACCGGCATGAGCACCCGGCTCACCGGCCGCCTCTACGTGCTCATCGCCGACGTCGAGCTGCCCAAGGACGTCGACGTCGCCGCCCTCATGCGCCGGCTGGCGGCGGTCGGGGCCGGGCTCGACTCGGAGATCACCTTCCGTCCCGTCGAGCCGGACCTGCTGTGACGGGCGCCAGAGGCACCCCGCGCCAGGTGCTCGGCGCGCCGCATCCGGCGCTGTCGGCCAGGGCCGAGCCGGTCGACCCGGCGGCCCCCGAGACCGTGCGGGCCGCGGCCGACCTGCTCGCCACCCTGCGCGGCGAGACGGCCATGACGGGGCTGGCCGCCCCGCAGATCGGCCTGAGGTGGCGGCTGATCGCCTTCAACGCCTGGGCCCACCCCCGGGCCCGGTCATGGGCCGGGGAGCTCGTCCTGGTCAACCCTCGCCTCACGAGCGCCTCCCACTGGGACGGCGGGCGCGAGGGGTGCGCGTCCATCGCGGGGCTCATGGCCGACGTGCGCCGGGCGACGCGCATCACCGTACATGGGCATTTGCCGGGCACAGGGGAGCCGGTCGTCATCGAGGCGGACGCCTTCGAGGCCCGCTGCATTCAGCACCAACTGGACCATCTGGACGGTCTACTCTTCTTGGACAGAGTGCCAGGGGCGCTATCACTTCACCGCAGACTTCACAGTTGTGACGCCTGATGCGAAGTTGTGCTCCTCGGAAGCATGGTCCGTTTCGTATGATTGCGGCGCCCCCGTAGCCCAATGGCAGAGGCAAACCCCTTAAAAGGGTTGTAGTGCGGGTTCGAATCCCGCCGGGGGCACCATTCTTAAGTGTCCCCGACCTGGGGTTTTCTCCGAGTGAAGCGTCTTGTCGCATCCGGTGGTTCACTACTGCTGTCAACCCGTCACACAATGCTTCCAGTCGTTTGCCGGGAAGACCCGGTCTGGTGAGCCATCCGGAAGATTCCGTTTTCATCACGAAACCCAACAGAACCCGGTTTCCATTGGTTGCGACGCAGTTACTCGCCGCCCGGCCGCCGGCCCCGGACGGCCGTCCCGGCCTCGGGAACTCGTGCGAGGTCACGTTCGTTGTCCTCGCTGCCGAAGTCCCCCCGACGAACTTCGATCTGAGCGTGAGTTGACCTAGGTGCCGCCAGGCCCCGTAGGCTCGGCGCCACAGGAGGCAGCGATGGAGAGCAAGAACCCCGTATTCGGCAGGGCGCGCCAGCAGCGCGCGGGTTGGGCCGGCCCGGCCCCGTCACCCGACACCCTGCGGAACATGTACGACGCCCCGTCGTACGCACCCCCGGCCCCGCCCGCCTACCGGGCGATGACCCTCGACGACGTCGTCGTCCGGGGCTTCCTCACCCTCGGCGCGCTCGTCGTGGCCGCCGCCGCGACGTGGGTGCTCAACGTCCCCCCGATGGTGGCCGTCGGCGCCGCCGTCGTGGCCCTCATCCTCGGCCTGATCGCCTCGTTCACCCAGAGCACCAACCCGGCGCTCATCCTGGGCTACGCGGTGTTCGAGGGCGTCTTCCTCGGCAAGATCAGCCAGCTGTTCGAGGGCGCCATCAGCGGCATCGTCTTCCAGGCGGTGCTCGGCACGGCCTTCGCCTTCGGCGCGGTGCTGACCGTCTACTCGCTGCGGGTCGTCCGCGTCACCCCCAAGCTGGTCAAGTACGGCATGGCGGCCGCCATCGCGGTGGTCGGGCTGGTGCTGGTCAACCTGCTGGTCGGCATCTTCAACGGCGTCGGGCTCGGCCTGCGCACCGACAGCCCGCTCGGCTACATCTTCAGCATCGTCATGATCCTGATCGGCTGCTTCTTCCTGCTCCTCGACTTCGACTCGATCGAGCAGGGCGTGCGCCAGGGCGTTCCGGACAAGTTCGCCTGGCAGTGCGCGTTCGGCCTCATGCTGAGCCTGGTCTGGATCTACCTTGAGGTGCTCCGCCTCATCAGCTATTTCACCGGCGACGACTGATCGTTCATCTCCTGGGGGCCTCGCCGTAACCGGCGGGGCCCTCTCTTTGTGCGACCGGAAATCTACCTGCCGTCACAGAATGATGCCTGGCCGGGGGGTTGCCATTCGCAGCGCGGTGTTGCAGTGTCGAGCAAAGGACCTTAATCCGCGGAGGTGCCCATGTCCTTGAACCACTCACCGGAGACGCAGACGAAGCTCATCGCAAGGGTCCCCACGATAACGGGACGCGAACTCCCCGAGTGGTTCCAAGCCATCGACAACGGCCCATCCTTCCTGAGGTGCGACGAGCGGGCCAACTGGCTCGCCGACGAGCACGGGCTGACCCACGGCTACGCCGCCGCGATCGTGCTGGAGCACGAGCGGCACCGCCGTACCCGAATGGGCTTGATGTAGAGCCCTTCCCCATCCCCGCGCCCGTGCTCCGAGTACGGGCGCGGCATCATGAACACATGGATCTGGACAAGGCGCTCGGCTTCATCGAGACCCACCACCACGCAGTCCTGCTCACCAGCCGTCGCGGAGGGCACCCGCAGATGTCGCCGGTGCTGGCGGGCGTGGCCGGCGGGCACATCGTCATCAGCACCCGCGAGACGGCGATGAAGGTCCACAACATCCGCCGGGATCCCCGCGTCTCGCTCTGCGTGCTCGCCGACGGCTTCTTCGGCGAGTGGCTCCAGGTCGACGGCACGGCCGAGATCGTCTCCCTGCCGGAGGCGATGGACCAGCTCGTCGCCTACTACCGGGACATCTCCGGCGAACACCCCGACTGGGACGCCTACCGCGAGGCCATGGTCAGGGACCGGCGCGTCATCGTCCGCGTCACCCCGCTCCAGGCCGGCCCCGACCGCCAGGGCTGACCTCCGGGACGCGAACGGCCCCGCGCGGCCGGGAAGGCCGGACACGGGGCCGCCGAGCACGATCTAGGACAGGCGCTCCAGCACCATCGCCATGCCCTGGCCGCCGCCCACGCACATCGTCTCAAGGCCGAGGCTCTTGTCGTGGTGGCGCAGGCTGTTGATCAGCGTCGAGGTGATGCGCGCCCCGGTCATGCCGAACGGGTGCCCGACGGCGATGGCGCCACCGTTGACGTTGAGCCGGTCGAGCTCGATCCCGAGGTCCTGGTACGACGGGATCACCTGCGCCGCGAACGCCTCGTTGATCTCCACGAGGTCGATGTCCTCGATCGCCATCCCGGCCCGGGACAGCGCCTGCTTGGACGCCTCCACCGGCCCGAGGCCCATGATCTCGGGCGACAGCCCGCTGACGCCGGTGCTGACGATCCGGGCCAGCGGCGTGATGCCCAGCTCGGCCGCCTTGACGTCGCTCATGACGACCAGGGCCGCCGCGCCGTCGTTGAGCGGGCAGCAGTTGCCCGCGGTGACCGTGCCGTCGGGGCGGAAGACCGGCTTGAGCCCGGCCACCCCCTCGTACGTGGTGCCGGCCCGGGGGCCGTCGTCCTTGCTGACCACGGTGCCGTCGGGGAGCGTGACGGGGGTGATGTCCTTCTGCCAGAACCCGTCGGCCAGCGCCTTCTCGGCCAGGTTCTGGGAGCGCACGCCGAACTCGTCCTGCTCGCGGCGGCTGACGCCCTTGAGCTGGGCCAGGTTCTCGGCGGTCTGACCCATGGCGATGTAGATGTCGGGGACGGCGCCGTCCTGGCGGGGGTCGTGCCAGGTGCGGCCGCCCTCGGCCGCCTGCTTGGTGCGGGCCGTCGCGTCGAGGAAGAGCGGGTTGTGGGTGTCGGGCAGCGAGTCGGAGTTGCCCTTGGCGAAGCGCGAGACGGTCTCGACGCCGGCCGAGACGAACACGTCGCCCTCGCCCGCCTTGATCGCGTGGAAGGCCATCCGCGTGGTCTGCAGCGAGGAGGAGCAGTAGCGCGTGACGGTCGTGCCCGGCACGGTGTCGAGCCCGAGCAGCACCGCCACCACCCGGGCCATGTTGAAGCCCTGCTCACCGCCCGGCAGGCCACAGCCGAGCATGATGTCGTCGATCGTGTTCGGGTCGAGCTGGGGCACCTTGGCCAGCGCCGCCTGGATCATCTGTACGGTCAGATCGTCGGGACGGATGTCCTTGAGCGACCCCTTGAAGGCTCGTCCGATCGGGGAACGCGCGGTTGCGACGATGACTGCCTCGGGCATGGCCCCTCCTTGTGTCCGGCGCTGATATTAGAACTATATTCCAGTCCTCCTCGCAAGCGCCCCGGGGCCCCGCGTCAGCCGTACATGCCGGGGGCGGTGGCGGTGTGGTCGTTGACGGCGTGCACGGCGCCCTTCTCGTCGCGCCACAGGCGCCAGCCGTCCTGGCTGCCGGTGAACCAGGGCGGCGGGGCGTTCATGGGGGAGACGCGGGTGCCGGTGCCCAGGTCGTACTCGCAGACGGCGGCCGTGGAGTAGAAGCCGGGGGCCTGGCCGCGCAGCGGCAGCGGCTTGGGATCGGTGACGCAGAAGGACCAGCCCCGCTCCTCGCCCACCTGCGCGGGCTTGCCCGAGGCCAGGTCGAAGGCGCTGCCCTTGGCGTCGTGCTTGAGGAAGCCCAGTTTGTCCATGCGGTCGGGGAAGGCCAGCCACCAGCCCGAGCCGGGGACGTCGGAGGCGGTGATCTGGCCGACCACCCGGCCGGTCTCGGAGTCGAGCCTGGCGAAACCGCCGTAGGCGCCCTGGCGGTCGACCGGGCGGACGACGGGCGCGTAGCCGGGGCTGCCGCTGGGATAGACGCGCACGACCGACGGACGCATCCAGTTGACCGTGCCGTCGCTGATCCTGATGGAGAACAGCCCGAAGGTGGAGACCTTCTTCGTCTGGGGGTTGGTGTAGGGGGCGACGTAGCCGACCAGGTTGTCGCCGGTCGAGCCGAACGCCCACCCGCCCGACAGGTCGATGCCGGGCCCGAGCGCCTGCTCGATCGGCTGCTGCCACTGCAGCTTGCCGGTCTTGACGTCGTAGGACTCGATCATGGGGTTGGCGGCCATCCGCAGCAGCAGGACCCGGGCCGGGTCGGACCACTCGACCTCGGAGATGCCGGGCAGCCGCCACATCACCCGGCCGGTCGCCGGGTCGAGCACGACCATCCGGGCGTGGGTCAGCGCGGTGTGCTCCGACACGCACAGGTAGGGGCCGCAGCGCTGCGGCCCGAACGTGGAGTGCATGGGCCTGGCCCACTTCTGCGCCCCTGAACGGGCGTCGCGGGCGATGAGGGTGGCGTTCCAGCGGCCCTTCTTCGCCGGATCGAGGGCCACGACCACCCCCTGGCCCTTGGCCGTCTCCACGATCGCGGGGGCGGAGACGCCCATGCCGGGCAGGCGGCCCGCCATGGTGGCCGGGTACGCCCACAGGCGCCGGCCGTCTTCGAGGCCGAGCGCCACGGTCTCCAGTGTGCCGTCGGGCTTCATGGAGGTGGTGGTGACCACACCGGCCGCGGACACGATCCGGCTGACCGCGTTGACCTGGGTGTTCTGCCAGGAGGGGAAGTTCGCCGTGGCGGCGTCGCTGCCGGAGCAGGCGGTCAGGGCGAGGGTCCCCGCGAGGGCCAGGGAAGGTTTCATGAGGGGCCGGAGCACAGGCAATTCACTCCAAAAGAGGACGAGGAGTGACGGCTCGGGCTCGGAGGGTGACCGGATCAGGCGTCACCGAACCCCCGGCGCGCACGATCACGCGTCGGTGGGATCGTCGAGCCGCCCGCCGGGCGCGCTCACGCGTCGGTAGGCGTCTCGCCGAGCCGCCGGCGGAACAGCGTGGCCCACTTGCCGTGGAGCCCCGTGGCCCGCCCGTCGACCCGGGTCGCGGTGACCTCGGTGCCGGGCTCCTCCGCGGCCGTTGCCGCCGCAAGGTAGATCGGTTGCAGTCCTTCGCCCCGCGCGGGCCGCGGCTCAGGCCACAGCCCCAACGCAGCGCACACCGACGGTAGCACCGCGTAAGCGGCCTGCGCGTAACCTCGGTCAGATGGATGGAAACGATCCGGTCCGAACATTTCTGTCGGATTTGTATCGAATTCCGGCCCCAGGACGTCGGCGAACGCCACCGTACGGCCGCCCGCGTCGACCACGGCGACGGTCTGGGCCGCCGCGAGCTGACGGCTCCACCGCCGGGTCACCCAGCGCAGCGGCTGGGCGATGGGCCGCACCGTGCCGAGGTCGGGGCAGGTGCCGACGACCACCTCGACGCCCGCCTCGCGCAGCCGCCGCACCGCCTTGGCCAGATGGCGCACCGCCACGGCGGGCGGCGTCTGGGTGATGATGTCGTTGGCCCCCACGAAGATGACCGCCACGTCCGGGCGCATGGCGAGGGCGGCGTCCACCTGCTCGGGCAGCTCGGCGGAGGGGGCGCCCGACTTGCCCGCCACGAGCAGGTGCACCGGCCGCTCGGCCACCGCCGCCACGCCGTTGGCCAGCAGGACGGCCGGGGTGTGGCTGGGGTCGGTCATGCCCAGGCCCACCGAGGTGGAATCGCCGAGCATGGCCATCTTGAGGGGTTTGCCGCGGAAATCGCCGTAGACGCCGTCGGAGGGCGGTCCGTCCAGACCGTGGGGGCGGCCGATGGCCTTGCGCGCGAGCAGTCCCTCGGCGATCAGCAGGCCGTACGCCGTGGCTCCCAGAGCCGTGAGCCCGCCACCTCCGAGCGCCGCCGCCATCGCGATCCGCCTGGCCGCGCGTGCCATGCCTGCTGCCCAGACCACGTAGTGTCCTCCCGGTCGAACTCGGCGGTAGCGTTTGCTTGAAAACTAGCCGAGGGCCTGCCACCCCCACTGGATCTCGGCCTCGGGCAAGCTGATCAAGCTTCGGCAAAGAAGGTGAACACCTCGGTGCGCGTTTACGATTCCCTGGTCGATCTCATGGGGAACACTCCGCTCGTCCGCCTGCACAAGGTCACGGCGGGGATCTCCGCCCAGGTGCTGGCCAAGGTCGAATATTTCAATCCGGGCGGCTCGGTCAAGGACCGCATCGCGCTGCGCATGATCGAGGCCGCCGAGGCTTCCGGCGCGCTGCGGCCGGGCGGCGTCATCGTCGAGCCGACGTCCGGCAACACCGGAGTGGGCCTGGCCATCGTGGCCCAGCAGAAGGGCTACCGGTGCCTGTTCGTGGTGCCCGACAAGGTGGCCCAGGACAAGATCGCGGTGCTGCGCGCGTACGGGGCCGAGGTCGTGGTCTGCCCCACCGCCGTCTCGCCCGACCACCCGGAGTCCTACTACTCGGTCTCCGACCGGCTGGCCCGCGAGATCCCCAACGCCTGGAAGCCCGACCAGTACTCCAACGTCAACAACCCCGACTCCCACTACCACTCGACCGGTCCCGAGCTGTGGGAGCAGACCGACGGCCGCATCACGCACTTCGTGGCGGGCATCGGCACCGGCGGCACGATCAGCGGCACCGGCCGCTACCTCAGGGAGGTCTCCGACGGCCGGGTGAGGATCATCGGGGCCGACCCCGAGGGCTCGGTGTACTCCGGCGGCTCGGGCCGTCCCTACCTGGTGGAGGGCGTGGGCGAGGACATCTGGCCGGCCACGTACGACACCGGGATCTGCGACGAGATCATCGCGGTGTCCGACAAGGACTCCTTCAACATGACCCGCCGCCTGGCCCGCGAGGAGGGGCTGCTGGTCGGCGGCTCGTGCGGCATGGCCGTGGTGGCGGCGCTGCAGGTGGCGGCCAAGGCGGGCCCCGACGACGTGGTGGTCGTGCTGCTGCCCGACGGCGGCCGCGGCTACCTGTCGAAGATCTTCAACGACGACTGGATGGCCGACTACGGCTTCCTGACCACCAGCTCGGACGAGGGCCTGGTCGGCGACGTGCTGGCGCGCAAGGGGCCGGGCCTGCCGGAGTTCGTGCACGCCCACCCGCACGAGTCGGTCGGCACGGCCATCTCGATCATGCGCGAGTACTCGGTGTCCCAGCTTCCGGTCATGAAGGAGGAGCCGCCGGTCATGGCGGCCGAAGTGGTCGGCTCCATCGTCGAGCGCGACCTCCTGGAGGCCCTCTACCACGGCAGGCTCGCCTCCGACGACCCGATCTCCGACCACATGTCGGCGCCGCTACCCACGATCGGCAGCGGTGAACCCGTCGCGCGCGCGGTCGAGGCGCTGGAGAAGGCCGACGCGGCCGTCGTCCTGGAGGACGGCAAGCCCGCCGGGCTGCTCACCCGGCAGGACCTGCTCGCCTTCCTCGCCAACCACTGATCAGGGTTTCCTTATCGATTCGATCACGGTGCCGAGGCCCTCGTGCCCGCGTCCCTCGGCGTCGGCGCGCTCGAACAGCTCCTTCAGCGCGTTCGGCACCGTGGTCTCCACGCCGGCCTCGGCCAGCGCGTGCACGACGTGGCCGAGGCCCACGGCCTGCATGTGCAGCGAGTTCAGCTCGCCGGGGTAGGTCCCGGCGGCGAACTCCTCGGCCAGGATCTTCGCGAACCCCATCACGCCGTCGCCGCCGAGCTGGGTGAAGGTCTCCCGCACGTACGGCAGGAACTCCAGCGGGGAGACCCCGGCCGTGCTCAGCATCGCCATGGCGTGCATCTGGCTGGTCAGGCTCGACCAGAAGATCAGCAGCAGCGACTGGTAGTACATCATCGCCAGGCCCTCGTCCGCGCCGACGTGGATGACGTCGCCGAGGGCGCTGAGCGTGGCCGTGTGCCGGTCGAGCACGTCCTTGGGGCCGCTGTAGAAGGAGTAGGCCCCCGGCTGCCCGATGCCCGGGGGCGGGACCATGATCCCGGCGGTGATGAGCGTGCCGCCGCGTCCGGCCACCCAGCGGGCCGCCGCGCGCAGCTCCTCGGGGGTGCCCGAGCTGAGGTTGACCAGCACCTTCCCGTCGAGCCTGGCCTCGCCGAGGCTGTCGTACATCGCCTGGTAGCCGATCTGGCTGAACACCAGCAGGTCGCCGTCCGCGGCCGAGGCCGCGCGCCGGGCTCCCCGGGCGACCAGCGGTTCGGTCTTGCTCGCCGTACGGTTCCACACGGCCACGTCGAAACCCGCGCCGAGGAACGTCTCGGCCATCTTCGACCCCATCGGGCCGAGTCCTGCAACTGTCACCTGAGTCATGACAGGGAGCCTGCGGCACCGCCCTACGGAAATCCTTATGACCGGCTACGGGTTAGTCTCTGCATGGTGCGATTCGGGGTGCTCGGCCCGCTGGCCGTCCGGACGGACGGCGGCGAGGAGATCCACGTCGCCGAGCCCAAGGTCCGCGCGCTCCTCGCCGCCCTGCTGGCGGCCGGCGGCGGCCCGGTCTCCGCCGACCGGCTGATCGACGACCTGTGGGGCGACCGGCCCGGCCGCAACCCGCTCGGCACCCTCCAGGCCCGCGTCTCTCAGCTCCGCCGCGCGCTCGGCGACCCGGCCATGGTCGTCCACGGCCCGGCCGGCTACCGGCTGGCCGCCCACGACTGCGACGCCGTCCGGTTCCGCGCGCTCGTGGGCCGCCGCGGCGCCGCCCCGCGTGAGCGCGCCCGCGAGCTCGACCAGGCGCTCGCACTGTGGCGGGGCGCGGCCTACGCCGACTTCGCCGACGAGGGGTTCGCCCGTCCCGAGATCACCCTGCTGACCGAGCTGCGCCTGTCGGCCCTGGAGGAGCAGGCCGAGGTGCGCCTCGCGCTCGGCCACGACGTCGACCTCGCCGACCTGGTCGCCCGGCACCCCCTGCGCGAACGGCTGCGCGCCTCGCACATGAAGGCCCTGTACCGGGGCGGCCGGCAGAGCGAGGCGCTGGCGGGCTACGAGGAGCTGCGCGTCAGGCTGGCAGAGGAGCTGGGGCTCGACCCCTCGCCGGAGCTGGCCGCGCTGCACCGGGCCATCCTGCGCCACGACCCCTCGCTGGCCGCCCCGCCGCCCGCCGCCGACCCCGGGCCGCTCACCAACCTGCCCGCGCCGCTCACCCCGCTGGTCGGCCGGGACGCCGACCTCGCGGAGGTCGCCGCCCTGCTGACGGACTCGCGGCTGGTGACCCTGACCGGGCCGGGCGGCGTGGGCAAGACCCGTCTCGCCCTCGCCGCCGCCCGCCGCCTGGCCTTCCCCGAGGGGTCCGCCGAGCCGCGGCGGGGCGGGTTCGCCGACGGGGTGTGGCTGGTGGAGCTGGCCGGGGCCGCAGGCGCCGACGTGGCCGAGGCGGTGGCGGCCGTGCTGGGCGTGCGCGACGACGACTCCGTGCCGCTGGCGTCCAGGCTGGCCGGGGTGCTGGCGGGCCGGAGCGCGCTGCTGGTCCTGGACAACTGCGAGCACCTGGTCGAGCAGGTCGCCGGGCTCGTCTCGGCGCTGCTGCGGGCCGCGCCCGGCCTGCGCGTGCTGGCCACCAGCCAGGAGCCGCTGGGCGTGTCCGGCGAACGGGTCCGGGTCGTCCACCCGCTGGCCGAGGCCGACGCCGTGCGGCTCTTCGCGGCCCGCGCGGACGTCGAGCCCGGCCCCACCGTGGCCGTCATCTGCCGGCGGCTCGACGGCATCCCGCTGGCCCTGGAGCTGGCGGCGACGCGGGTGCGGGCGCTCGGCGTACAGGAGCTGGCCGCCCGCCTGGACGACCGGTTCAGGCTGCTCAGCGCCGGGATGCGGGACGCCCCGGCCCGGCAGCGCACGCTGCGGGCCACCATCGACTGGAGCTGGGAGCTGCTGTCGGACGAGGAACGCGCGGTGCTGCGGCGGCTGGCCGCGCACGCCGACGGCTGCACCCTGGAGGCCGCCGAGGCGGTCTGCGCCGAGCCCGGCGTGGACGTGCTCGACGTGCTGGCCAGGCTCGTGGACCGGTCGCTGGTCGCCGTGGCGCCCGGTCCCCTGGGACCCCGCTACCGGCTGCTGGAGTCGGTGACCGCCTACTGCCTCGAACGGCTGCGCGAGGCCGGTGAGCACGACCTGCTGCGGGAGCGGCACGCCCGCTACTACACCGACCTGGCCGCCCGCGCCGAGCTGCGCGGCCCGCGCCAGCACGAATGGCTCGACCGGCTGGACGCCGAGAGCGCCAACCTGCGGCTGGCCCTGTCAGGGCCGGAGCCCCTGCGCCTGGCCAACGCGCTCGCCTGGTACTGGATCCTGCGCGGCAGGCTGCGCGAGGCCCGCAGGTCGATCGAGGCGGCGCTGGCGGCGGGCGGCGAGGACAGCGCCGCGGCCCTGGCCTCGGTGTGGCTGGCCGGCATCGGGCTGCTGCTCGGCGAGCCCACCCCGCCGGTACGCCGCGCCGCGCTCGACCGGGCGGGGGCCGCGCTGGCCGACTGGTTCCTCAGCTTCGTCCGCTGGGCGTACGGCGACCACGCGGCGCACCGGGACGCGGTGGGACGGGCGCTGGCGGCGTACGAGGAGCTGGGGGACCGGTGGGGGGTGGCGGCGGCGCTGTGCCTGCGGGCCAAGCTCGCGGTGGGCCGCGGCGACCTCGCGGCGATGGAACGCGACGGCGAGCGCGGCCTGGCCCTCTTCCGCGAGCTGGGGGACGAATGGGGGCAGGTCGAGGCCATGGACGTCCTCGACCGGCTGGCCGAGATCCGCGGCGACTACGAGCGGGCGGCCCGGCTGCGGCAGGAGGCGCTGCGGCTGGCCGAGGGGCTGGGGTTCGACGTGTCGTTCAAGCTGGCCGCGCTCGGCCGGCTCGCGCTGCTCACGGGCGACTACGAGCGGTCCGACGACTACCACGGGCGGGCCAGGCGGCTGGCGGTGGCGCAGTCGTACCGGTCGGCGGAGGAGAACGCGCTGCTCGGCCTGGCCATGAGCGCCCGCAGGCAGGGGCGGTACGAGGAGGCGGAGTCGTACCTGCTGTCCGCGCTCGACTGGCTGCGGCAGGTGCGGGGGACGCCCGGGACGGCGTTCGTCATGGCCGAGTGGGGGTTCGTGGCCGAGCAGCGCGGCGACGCCGAGACGGCGCTGGCGCGCCAGCGCGAGGGGTACGCGAACGCCCGCGCGACGGGCGACCCGCGGGCCGTCGCGCTGGCCCTGGAGGGGCTGGCGGGCGCGTTGTCGATCGCGGGCCGCGAGCACCTGGCGGAGGCGGCGCGGAAGCTGGGACGGGCCGCGGCGCTCCGGCGGGCCGTCGGCGCGCCCCTTCCCGCCGGCGAACGCCATGACGTGGACCGGATCACCGCCCGCCTGCGCGCCGCCCTGGGCGAGCCGGGGTTCGCCGGGGCCTTCGCGGCAGGGGAGCGGGATCCTGAGGTCACGGGCCAGTGGGAACCCGGCGAGGGCTCGGCCGGCCGGTCGGCCGGGTCAGGGGAGCGGGAATCCGGCGAGGTCGCGGTCGGCCGGTCGGCCGGGTCAGGGGAGCGGGAACTCGGCGATCACTTCCCAGGGGCCCTCGGGGGACGGGCCCGCGTAGAGCCTGCCGCCCAGAGCCTCCACCCGCTCGGCCATGCCGACCAGCCCGAACCCGCCGCCCAGCCGGGACACCCGCGGGTCTGACGCGACCGAGCCGAAGTTCCGCACCCGCAGCACGACCACCCGCTCGTACCGCCGCAGGTCGGC
Organism: Nonomuraea sp. NPDC049655; assembly: GCF_044465465.1. NCBI lineage: Bacteria > Bacillati > Actinomycetota > Actinomycetes > Streptosporangiales > Streptosporangiaceae > Nonomuraea > Nonomuraea sp. NPDC049655. The sequence goes on along the minus strand of NZ_JBITLS010000016.1, from coordinate 242,719 downwards.
CTCCACCCACGCGGCCCGGGTGGCGTGCTTGCGCACGTTGGTGAGCGACTCCAGCAGGACCCGGTGCAGCGTCGTCATCACCTCGGGCGGCAGCGTCCGGTCGTCGATGCCCGAGCCGATCTCGAACGCCACCTTCGGCCCCTCGACCGAGAACCGCTCGGTCAGCAGCCGCAGGTCGGCCAGCGTCGTGCCGGGCCTGCGGTCGGCCTCGTCCTCGGTGCGCAGAACGGTGACCATGCGCCGCATCGAGGTCAGCGCCTCCGACCCGGCCGAGGCGATCGCGTCGAGCGCGGGCAGCACGGCCTCGGGCTTGTGCTCGGCGACCGTACGCGCGGCCTGGGCCTGGACGACGATGCCGGTGATGTGGTGGGCGACCAGGTCGTGCAGCTCCCTGGCCAGTTCGAGACGTTCGGCCCGGCGTACGGAGTGCACCGCCTCGGTCCGGCGCTCCTGCTGGAACCGCAGGTAGGCGCCGATGCCCGCGGCCATCGACCACCCCGCGAACAGCAGGAACGCGAACGCCAGCCCCGCCGTGGGGTAGTCGCGCCTGGCCGACTCGGCCATCAGCACGCCCAGCCCCACGAGCGACAGCACCGCCGCCCGCCGTACCGGCTCCACGTGCCGCAGCACGCCGATGAGGAGGATCAGCAGCGACCCCGTCTCGGCCATGCCGGGCGCGCCCAGCGCGTCGACCGACCCGATGACCACCGACGCGGCGAAGGACAGCCCCAGCAGCGCGCAGAAGCCCTCAAGACGGTGGCGGCGGCGCAGGACGACCGCCGCGATCCCGGCCGCGCCGCAGAACGGCACGAACCACTGCAACCCGCCGGTGCTGACGGCGATGGCCAGGTCGAGCATCAGCATCAGGCCGAGCCAGCCGAGCATCGCGATCTCGCTCAGCCGCCGGACCCAGTACACGATGCCTTTCGAATCCCCCACGTCACGAGAGTAGGCCGGAAGTCGGACAACTCGTATCAACCGATCGGCCGACCCGGTCGCCGCCGGACCAGCCCTTCAGCGGAGGCGGCGGCGACGGCTCCTCGGCGATGCTGGAACACGTCGGAAGGGGGACAGGACATGGTTGTCATCGGGTTCGTTCTGCTGGGGTTGGGACTGGTCGTCACGGCGCTGCTCGCGCTGGCCGACCCCGTGCTGCTCTCGCGCATCAACGGTGAGGAGGCGGAGGGCGCCAGCGGCCGCCACATCGACGTGGAGGTCGTCCGGCTCAGCGCCCCGGCCGCGACGGCCGCGACGGCCGCGACGGCCCGCGAGCCCCGGGCGGCCTGAGCCTTCGAGAACGTGGCCCGCGCGGGCATGGCCGCGCGGGTCCGGGCGGGCGCCGTCGGGGGACGGGCCCCGCCACCGGCCCGCGATCCGCTGGGGAACGGATCGCGGGCCGCTTTCCGTTAACGTGGGGCCTATGACCAACGGTTTTGAGACCCTGGCGATCCACGCAGGTCAGGAGCCCGACCCGCTGACCGGCGCGGTCGTGCCGCCGATCTACGCCACGTCCACCTACAAGCAGGACGGCGTGGGCGGCCTGCGTTCGGGATATGAGTACAGCCGCTCGGCCAACCCCACGCGGACGGCGCTGGAAGAGGCGCTGGCCGCCGTGGAGGGCGGCGCGCGCGGGCTGGCGTTCGCCTCGGGCCTGGCCGCCGAGGACACCCTGCTGCGCACGGTGTGCCGGCCGCAGGATCACGTGATCATCCCCAACGACGCGTACGGGGGCACGTACCGGCTGTTCTCCAAGGTGCACGAGCGCTGGGGCCTGCACTACGACCCGGTCCCGCTGCACGACCTCGACGCGGTGGCGTCGGCCATGACGCAGAAGACGAAGATCGTGTGGGTCGAGACGCCCACCAACCCGCTGCTCGGCATCGCCGACATCGCCGCCCTGGCGCAGCTGGCCCACGAGAACGGCGCGCTGCTGGTCGTGGACAACACCTTCGCCTCGCCGTACCTGCAGCAGCCCCTGGCGCTCGGGGCCGACGTGGTCGTCCACTCCACCACCAAGTACGTCGGCGGCCACTCCGACGTGGTCGGCGGCGCGCTGATCGCGCGGGACAAGGGCCTCGGCGACGAGCTGACCTACCACCAGAACGCGATGGGCGCGGTGGCCGGCCCGTTCGACGCCTGGCTGACGCTGCGCGGGCTCAAGACCCTCGGCGTGCGCATGGACCGCCACTGCGACAACGCCGAACGCGTCGTCGACCTGCTGCTCGCGCACCCGCGCGTGACCCAGGTGCTCTACCCGGGCCTGGCCGAGCACTCCGGCCACGAGGTCGCCGCCAAGCAGATGCGGCGCTTCGGCGGCATGGTGTCCTTCCGCGTGGCGGGCGGCGAGGCCGAGGCCGTGGAGGTGTGCAACCGGGCCAAGCTGTTCACGCTCGGCGAGTCGCTGGGCGGCGTCGAGTCGCTCATCGAGCACCCGGGCCGCATGACGCACGCCTCCGCGGCGGGCTCGCCCCTGGAGGTGCCGAGCGACCTGGTGCGCCTGTCGGTCGGCATCGAGACGGTCGACGACCTGCTCGCCGACCTCACCCAGGCCCTCGGCTAAGGCGTCGGGACGACCATCACGGCGTCGGGACGACCATCAGGAAGAGGATCACCAGCCAGATCACGGCCAGCAGGCCGCTGATCGCCGCGACCCGGCCGGTCTGCACCTTCGCGTCGTCCTCCGCGTTCTCGCTTTCGAGCGCGCGGAGGGCGGTGCGCAGGTCGCGGTCGATGATGACCAGCAACACGATCGCCACGATGAACAGCGTCATCGACGCCGTCATGTACCACAGGCCGAGCACGCCGTTCCCGACGACGATGCCCAGGGCCACGCCGAACACCAGCACACCCAGGCTGGCCAGGCTGTAGATCCTCGTGGTGCGCTGGATGTTCCGCAGGACGGGCACGTTGTTTGTGCGGATGGCCCGCGGAGCCGCCATCGTCGCGGCGGTCAGCGGGCCGATCGTGAAGATGGCGAAGCCGATGTGCAGCCAGAGAAGCAGGGACATGCGCCTGAGACTAGTCCCCGACGATCTCGGTCGGCGGCTCGACACTCTCTTTAACCTGCGAGGAGCAACGCATGATGAGCTCCGTGGCGGCCACCGCTACGGCCATCAGGGTGATCAGCAGGATCGTGGCAATCATGGGCTCTCCTCCTTCCCCGTGTCCGACGTAAATATCGTCCGTAATGACTAGACGGACGTGCAACGGAATAAGTTCGCCACGGGTATGGTTGGTCACCGTCGCTTTTTTCTTACCTTCAGGGCACAAGGGGGTGCCGTCCGTGGCCATCAGGCATGTCGAGCCGTACACCGACGAGTGGCTGCAGCAGCCGGCGGGCTATGTGGAGCGCGTCGTCGACCTGCTCGGAGCCGAGGTGGCCGACTGGTGGGAGGGGCCCTGTGATCCGCGGCACGCCACGGTCAAGCTGACCGACGGCCACGCGCTGGTGTGGGACGAGGAGAGCGGCTGGCGGCTCGGCCGCTTCGTCTCCGGCGGGCCGGGCGCGCACACCGAGCTGACCGGCGTCCGCTACCTGGGCCACGGGCTGCTGCCCCGGCCGGAGCGCGTGCCGTCGGCGCTGGTGGACGCGCGGGCCGGAGTGGGGGCCAGCTCGGCCTGGCGGCCCTGTTACCGGTCGCACCGCAACTGCCGCGACGGATTCGACGTGGCCCTCGACTTCTACGCCCGCCTGATCGAAGCCTGACAGACCCCCAGGACAAGCCCCAAAGCCCCAAAGCCCCAAAGCCCCAAAGGCAAGGGCCTCCGCCCTGGGGACGCTGCGCGCTGAAGGGCTCCGGGCCCTGCTTCCTCGGGGGAGCCGAGCTCCCCCGAACCCCCGCGCCGGCGGCTGCCGCCCCCGGTACCCTCGCCCATCCCGCCGGGCACGAGGTGTCACGGCCCCGCACAGCGCGGCCCTCTCCCGCTTCCGGCGCATCGTCCCGCCGAACCGGCTCCCTCTCGGACGGCCACCTCTTACCCTGAGCCAAAAGGCAGCAGCCGGCTTCCCGGGAAGGGGACTCCCATGAGCTCCGCCGGTACGAACATCCTGATCCTGGACGACGCCGGCATCGGCCCCCGGATCGCCGAGGCCAGGAAGCTGGCCGGGTTGACACAGGACGGCCTGGCCCTGCTCGTGCCCTGCTCCAAGAGCCTGGTGTCCCAGGTCGAGCGAGGAAGCAAGCCCGCGACCCCCTGGTTCATCGCCGCCGTGGCCAGGGCGTTGCGCATCGGCGTCACCGAACTCACCGGACAGCCCTACCGGGGCTCCACCGCACCGGCCGACCGGGCGCACGCCGGCATTCCCGCCGTCCGCATCGCGCTCAACCACTGGGACATCCCGCCTGAGCTCGCTGTGGAGCCCAGAGCGCTCGACGCGATGGCCGATGACGTTCGCAGGGTCGGCGTCCTGCTCGACAGGATCGACTATGCAGAACTCGGCCGGGTGCTACCGGGCCTGATCGAGGAACTGTCCGCCGTCCTGCACGGCAGTGAGGGCACGAAGCGCCGGACCGTGGCCGAGATGATGATGTACGCCTTCGTGGCCGCCAAGTCCGTCGCCTATCGCCTCGGATACGTCGATCTCGTCTCCGTCGCCGTGGATCGTGCGGCGCAGGCCGCGCGCGAGACCGGCATACCGGAACTGCTCGCCTACGTCGCCGAGGAGCGGGCCCAGGTGTTCTTCGGCTCGGCGGCCTACCGCACAGGACTCACCTTCCTCGAACACGCCCACCAGGAGTTCGACGACCTGGTCTCGGACAGCGAACCGGGGCTGGCCGTCCTGGGCTCGATGCACCTGAGGTCCGCCATCCTGTCCGCCCGGCTGCGCCCACGAGGGACGGAGGCGTGGGAACACCTGGCGGCGGCGCGCGAGTACGCCTCGCGCATCGGCCGCGACACCAACCACCACGGCCTCGCCTTCGGGCCCGGAAACGTGCGCATCCACGAGATAGCGGCCGCCATCGAGCTGGAGGACCCCGACGAGGCGCTGCGGCGGAACGAGGGCTTCACGCCGCCCCGATCCCTCCCACCCGAGAGGTCTTCGCACCACTACATCGATCTCGCCCGGCTCCAGCTCATGGCCGGCAGGCCGGATCGTGCCCTCGACTCGCTCAGGCGCGCGGAGCGGCTGTCCCCGCAGCACACGGCGTACCACCCGATGGCCCGCGAGACGGTCACCGGCCTGCTGCGAGCGCATACGCGCGTTCCGGAGCCCCTGCGATCGCTGGCGCGACGCATCCGGCGGACGACCCCCTAGAGAAGTCGCACACAGCGTGTGACTTTCCTTCCGGCGACGTTCGTAGTTTCGGTCACGTGCCGCGACATGACGACGTACTGAACCCCGGGCAACCGGGCGGCTTGAGGGCCCGTCCGACGTCCCAGGGCCGCGTGCCGGTGCGGCTGTCCGCCTGGGCCACGGCCCGTTCAGCGGTGGCGAGACAGTGGCCGTGAGCGTGCGGCTGGTGCGGGCCGGCAACCCCGGCTGGCACATCCATGACGTGACCGGAGGCTGGGTGGCCGTCCGCAGGAGCCCGGTTCCCCGCGGAAGCGTGCTGTCCAACGTCCGCTGTGGAGCGACGCTGGACGAGCTGGCCGAGAACCTGGCCGAGGAGACCAGGATCGAGACGACGGCCGCCCGGCGTCTCCGAGCGTTCAGCCGTACGGCGAAGTGAGCCTCCAGCGCCGGAGGAATGCCGATGAGCGAAGGCATTCCCTCCGGTCAGCGGGAGCGGCGGAGGCGGAGGAAGTCGCTGACGACGTATTCGCCGAGTCGGTCGGCGCTCGGTGAGAACACCCGGCCGCCGTTCCTGCGGGCCACCTCGTCCACGAACTCCTTCAGCCGGTCGTCGGCCGCCAGCATGAAGACGTTGATCGTCGCCCGCCGTCGCGTCATCTTGTCCACCTCGGCCAGCGTCAGCTCCAGCGTCTCGTGCGACGGCGGCCACTCGAAGGCCGACCTGCCGTTGCGCATGAGGTGGGCGGTCGGCTCGCCGTCGGTGACCACCAGCACCACCGGCTCGAAGTCGGGGTGGCGGTCGAGGTGGCGGCCGGCGATCAGGAGGGCGTGGTGGAGGTTGGTGCCCTGGACCATGTCCCAGTCGAGGCCGGCCAGCTCGTCGGGCTGCAGGACCCTGGCGTAGTTGGAGAAGCCGATGATCTGCACGGCGTCCTGCGGGAACTTGGAGGCCACCAGCGCCTGGAGGGCCAGCGCCGTCTGCTTGGCCGCGGCCCACGTGCCGCGCAGGGCCATCGAGTACGACAGGTCGACCAGCAGGCACACCGCCGCCGCGCTGCGGCGCTCGGTCTCGGAGACCTCGAAGTCGTCGACGGACAGCCGCACCCGGGCGCGTCCGTCCTGCGGGGCGGTCGCCACGCCGCCGCTTCGCACGCCGTTGACCAGCGTACGGACGACGTCGATCGGCTGCTCGTCGCCGAAGCGCCACGGCCGGGTGGAGCCGGTGAGCTCGCCGGCCGAGCCCGCGTCGTGCTGGTCGTGGTCGCCGCGGCGGCCCGCGTCGAGGGAGGAGAACACGCGCCGCAGCGCGGTCTCGCCGAGCCGCCGGACCGCCTTCGGGGTCAGCTCCAGCTTGCCGCGGCGGCGCAGCAGGTAGCCCTGCTCCTCCAGCTCGCGTTCGATGCGCTTGAGCGCCTCCAGGTCGTCGACCGCCGCCCGGCCCAGCGCGCGGCGTACGGCGGCCTCGTCGATGTCGTCGAGCCGCGCGCCCGGGTAGTCCTGGCGCAGGGCGGTCTCCAGCTGGGTGAGGTCGGCCAGCTCCTCCAGCGCGGTGACGGCGTCGCCCATGGCCAGGGGCTCCTCGCCGGTCAGGCGCTCGGGGGCGTTCCAGGCCAGGTCGGGACGGCGGGCGTGCAGGGCCTCGCCGAGGCGGCGCATCTGGTCGGACAGGCCGGCCTGGTCGAGGGTCTGGTTGATGAGGCCGGACAGCTCCTCGCGCTGGCGGGGGGTCATCGAGGCCAGCATGCGCTGGGTGGCGGCGGCCCGCCGGGCCAGGATGTCGACGAGCTCCTCAAGGTTCCGGGGCGTTTCTGGGTACAAATCGCCATATTTCGCCATAAAGGCATCAAAGTCTTCTTGGGTGTGCTCGCCCCGGGTGTCCCTGTCCAGCATGTCGTTCAGATCGGACATCATCTGCCGGACACGGGCCATGGCCTCGGGGTCGGGGTTGGCCAGCGCGTCGCGGAGCCCTCTGAACTGGCTGTCGAGCACCTCGCGCCGAAGCAGGTCGCGCAGCTCCTCGAACGTCTGGCGGGCCGCCGCCGAACGCCACTCGTACGCGCTCAGCTCCTGGATGGCGCTCGCGGTGTCCTCCGGCAGCCCGTCGAGCCCGGCCTCGCGCAGCCGCGCGTCGTCGGACGGGTCGGGGAACAGCTCGGCCCGCTCCTGCCCGATCGCCTTGTCCAGCAATGCCCGCGCGCGTTCGAGGGTGCCGTCGAGCCGCCCGCGCTCGCGCAGGTCCCTGCGCCGCCTGCGGACCTCCTTGAGCATGTCGTCGAGGCCCCGCCGGTCCTGGCTGCCGGGCAGCCCGCGCTTGAGCAGGTCGCGCAGCGCGTGGACCGGCGTCGAACCGGACAGGATCGCGTCGCCCATCTCGTCGAGGGCCGCGCGTACGTCGTAAGGAGGGGCCAGGGGGTCGGGGCCGTCGTGGTATTCGCCGTAGCGGAAGGCCATCACGCTTCCACGCTAACCCCAACCCGCCCCCGCCCGTCTACGGACGCCTGGCCACTTCCCACACCTCGACCGCGCTGTTCGCGTCGGGCGTATAACTCACCTGCACCTGCACCGCGCGCCCGGCCCCCTTGAGCGCCTTGGTCAGATCGGCCGACTCGCAGGGCAGCGTGCCGAGCCCGCGCTTGTCGACGCCGGCCGGCTTCCCGGACACCCAGCGGTCGCCGCAGCGGGCGGTGGCCCGGTAGAAGGACGTCAGGTACGTGTAGCCGAGCTTGAGCTGCTTGCCTCCGGTGCTGAACAGGATCGTCGCGTCGTCGACGCGCTTGACCGAGCCGCGCGCGGTGACCGGCTCCGGCCAGGCGTTCAGCAGGAACTCCTGGGCCTTCACGGCCTTGCCGCCCTCGTACTCGACGCGCAGCGGGACCGCGCCCTCCCGGAGCCCGACGGTGAGCTGGGCGGGCTTGCACGACGTCCGGCCCAGGCCGTCGCGGTCCAGCGCGACCCGGCCCTCGGTCTCCTTCAGGTCGCAGGCCGTCGTCACCCGGCTGTAGGCGGCGCGGGTGTAGTCGAGCTTGAGCTCTTCGGCCCCCGGGATCGCGGTCAGCTTGTAGAGCACGTTGCCGCCGCGCCGCACCTTGGCCGGCTTCATGGGCACGATCCGCAGGCTGCCCTTGCCGTCGGCCCAGGCGTAGCCGTAGGCGGTCTTGGCGGCTGCCCTGGCGGGGGCCGCCTGCGCGGGAAGCGCGAGGCCGCCCAGGACGAGGCCGACGGCGGTGGCATGGATGAGCAGGCGCATGGGCGGTTCCCCCCGGAGTCGTGATCAACCAAACACTACGACGCGGGAAACCGCCCGATTGTTCACGTCCTGTAGATCGTGACCCCGTCGAGGTCTTCCTTTGACAGCCGCCGCATCAGGTAGAGACCTTCCAGCGCGAACTCCAGGGCCGCCGCGGCGTGCCCGGGGGACTCCTCGCCGGCGCCCATGCCGAGCCTGGACATGATCTTGGCCAGGCCGCTGACCGGACCGATCCGGTGCAGCAGCTCGGCCGCGGCCACCATGTCGCCGGACTCCACCTGGTTGCCCTCGGCGAACTTGTCGGTCACCGGGGCCAGGTCCATGCCGCCCAGCCTGTTCCTGAACGTCTCGGCCGTGGCCCGGCGCAGCAGGTGGGCCAGGATCTCGGTCTCCCTGCCCTCCTCGCTGACCTCGAACTCCACCTTGCCGCGCAGGCTGTGGACGACGCAGGCCAGGTCGCAGACGCGCGTGACGGCCTGGTCCTCGCCCTTGATCGCGGACCTGCGCACGGCGGAGGCCGCGGCGGTCTCGGCGGCGGCGATCGAGAAGCGCGCCGACACGCCGGAACGGGCGTCGACGGCCGTGGACTCGCGGACCAGCCGGGTGAACCTGGCGATCACCTCGATCAGGTGCTCCGGCACGTCGGCCCCGATGTCGGGCACCGACTCCTGGCGGATGAGGGTGAGCTCGTCCTCGACCGTGAGCGGGTAGTGGGTGCGGATCTCGGCGCCGAAGCGGTCCTTCAGCGGCGTGATGATGCGGCCCCTGTTGGTGTAGTCCTCGGGGTTGGCGCTGGCGATGAGCAGGATGTCGAGGGGCAGGCGCAGGTTGTAGCCGCGCACCTGGATGTCACGTTCCTCCAGCACGTTGAGCAGCGAGACCTGGATGCGCTCGGCCAGGTCGGGCAGCTCGTTGACGGAGAACACACCGCGGTTGGTGCGGGGGACCAGGCCGTAGTGGACGGTCTCGGGGTCGCCGAGGGTGCGCCCCTCTGCGATCTTGATGGGGTCGACGTCGCCGATGAGGTCGCCGACGGAGGTGTCGGGAGTGGCGAGCTTCTCGCCGTAACGCTCGTCGCGGTGCTTCCACGCCACCGGCAGCTCGTCGCCCAGCTCGCGCGCCAGGGTCTTGCAGCGCGTGCAGGCGGGTGCGTACGGATGGTCGTTGATCTCGCAGCCCTCGACCACCGGGGTCCACTCGTCGAGCAGGCCGGTGATCGTGCGGATGAGCCGCGTCTTGCCCTGCCCTCGCTCACCGAGCAGGACCAGGTCGTGCCCGGCGAGCAGCGCCCGCTCCAGGTGTGGCAGGACGGAGTCGTCGAAGCCCACTATGCCGGGGAACCGGGGCTCGCCGGCCCGCAGCCTGGCCAGCAGGTTTTCCCGGACCTCGGCCTTGACGCTGCGATGAACGTGGCCGCTCTCCCGCAACTCGCGGAGAATACGTGGCTGATGCACGGGATCGAGACTACGTCCCCCGCGAGAAATGCGGCAGAGAGTTTCGCATCTGGCGGAGATTTCGGATCTTGACCTATTGCGTGACGGTTCGTACGCGTGCTTGTCCCTTTAGTGGGGAGAATCGGCCCTAGGGAACATGTACATGTCGAGGGAGGCGAGACGCGTGGCCTTGATGACAAGCCGCTTCGCCGACGGCCTCGCCGTGGGTTCCGACCTGGTGGAGGCCGCGGAGAGCGCCGTCGGTCAGGCACTGTCGAGGCTCAGCGGCCAGGCCGACCTGGTCTGCTTCTTCATCTGCGGCGAGGACCCCGAGGACGTCGCGAGAGCAGGCCAGGCCGCGATGAAGCTGGCGCCCGAGGCGCACGTGATCGGATGCAGCGCCACCGGTGTGATCGGCGACGGGCAGGGGGTCGAGCTGACGCCCGCGGTGAGCGCGTGGGCGGCCACCCTGGAGGGGGCCAGGCTCACCACGTTCGCCCTGGAGACGCTGGCGGCCGAGGACCGGTTCGTGGTCGTCGGGCTGCCCGAGCGCACAGGCGACGACCACGTGGCGATCCTGCTGGCCGACCCGTACACCTTCCCGACCGACGCGTTCGTGGAGCGTTCGGTCGACGTGCTCGGCGACCTGCCGCTGATCGGCGGCCTGGCCAACGGGCTGCAGGGCAGGGGGTCCGTACGGCTGTTCGCGGACGGCAAGATCTACACCGAGGGCGCGATCGGCGTCCTGCTCAGCGGGCCGATCAAGATCAGTACGGTGGTCAGCCAGGGCTGCCGCCCGATCGGCCCCAGCATGGTGGTCACGGCCTCGGAGGAGAACCTGCTGCTCGAACTGGCCGGTCAGCCCGCGCTGGCCCGGCTGGAGGACATCGTCAGCGAGCTGGACGAGGACGACCGCGAACTGGTCGCCGCCGGCCTGCAGATCGGCGTGGCCATGGACGAGTACGCCGAACGTCACGAACGCGGCGACTTCCTCATCCGGGGCGTCATCGGCATCGACCCCGAACGCGAGGCCGTGGCCATCGGGGACATCGTGGAGATCGGCCGTACCGTGCGCTTCCAGGTCAGGGACGCGGCCACCGCCGACGAGGACCTGTACGACCTGCTCGACGCCCACCGCGAGGAGCTCGGCAAGGTCGACGGCGCGCTGCTGTTCTCGTGCAACGGCCGGGGCTCGGCGATGTTCGGCACCGCCGACCACGACCCGGTCGCCCTGCGCGACACGCTGGGACCGATCGGCGTCGCGGGCTTCTTCGCCGCGGGCGAGGTCGGGCCGGTCGGCGGGCACAACCACGTGCACGGGCTCACGGCGTCCGTGCTGGTCTTCTCCAGCGCCGCGGAGCCGGAGCTGTCGTGATCCTGGCGATCGACGTCGGCGGCACCAAGATGGCCGCCGGGCTGGTGGCCCCCGACGGCGCCGTGATCACCTCCCGGCGCGCCGCCACCCCCCAGAACGCCGACGCCGAGACGCTCTGGCACACCCTCGCCACCCTCATCGACCCCCTGTCGGCGCGCGCCGAAGGGGTCGGCGTGGGCTGCGGCGGGCCGATGACCTGGCCCGACGGCGAGGTCTCGCCGCTCAACATCCCCGGCTGGCGCGGCTTCCCGCTGCGCGCCCGGCTGGCCGGCCGGTTCCCCGGATTACCGGTACGCCTCCACAACGACGCCATCTGCCTGGCCATCGCCGAACACTGGCAGGGCGCCGGCCAGGGCAGCGCCGACATGCTGGGCATGGTGGTCTCCACCGGCGTCGGCGGCGGCCTGATCCTGGGCGGACGCCTGGTCAACGGTGGCACGGGCAACGCCGGCCACATCGGGCACGTCGTGGTCGAACCGGACGGCGGCCCCCGCTGCGGCTGCGGCGGCCACGGCTGCCTGGAAGCGATCGCCCGCGGCCCCGCCCTCACCGCCTGGGCCCTCACCCAGGGCTGGACCCCCGCCGCCGTCTCCGAGCCCATGGAGGCGTCCGAGGGTGGGGAGGCGTCCGAGGGTCCTGCGGCGTACCTGGAGGATCGGGCGGTCACCGGGCGGGCGCTGGCGGCCGACGCGCTCGCCGGGGACCCCATGGCCGTGCTGGCCATGCGGCGGGCCGGACGGGCGCTCGGGATCGCGATCGCCTCCGCCACCCACCTGTGCGACCTGGACCTGGTCACGATCGGCGGCGGACTGTCGCAGGCCGGCGAACCGCTGTTCGGCCCCCTGGAGGAGGCGCTGCGGGACCACGCCCGCATGGGTTTCGCCCGCCGCCTCAAGGTCGTGCCCGCCGCCCTCGGACAGGAGGCCGGCCTGGTAGGCGCCGCCGCCCTCCTCCTGGCCGGCGGCGCCTACTGGACCTCCTCCCGCGACTGACCTCCGCGGGAGGGTCGCCGGGCGGGCGCGGGCCGAGGGTGCGGAGGCCGCCGCCTGCCCGGGAGGGCGGTCGTGTGCCGGGCGGAGGGCGGCAGAACCGCCGACCGCCCGGGACGTCAGCCCTGTTCGGTGTGCCAGCCAGGGCCGTCGCCGGTGCCCTCGCCGTTGCTCCCGCCGGTGCCTTCCCCGGTGCCCGTCCGGGTGCCGGAGCGGTCGGTGGGGCCGTCCGTGGGCGGCGCGGGCATCGCGGTCGGCTCGCAGGGGGCCACCGCGCCCTTGACGATCTGCAGGGAGGTGGAGACCGGAGGGGCCTCCGGCCCGCTCCTGTCGAGGGTGACCGCCAGCACGAGCGTCTGCCCGGCGGGAACCTGCCCCTTCGGGATCTTGAAGGAGATCCCGTGCCCGGTGCTGCCGATGCTCGCCTCGAACCGCCCCTCGGCGGTGCCGTGCTGCCCGCGCGGCTCCTTGCAGACCTGCCCGTACGGCAGGTAGTCCACCACCGACCTGACCCCCGCCGCGGCCAGCTCGGACGCCAGCCCGTCCGGGTCGCGGAAGGCGTTGATCTCCACCGACACCCCGCCGTCGGCCGTCCCGGTCACCGCGTACGCCGGCGCCCCGCCGAACAGGCCGGTCGCCGCCACCGTCGCGACCGCGGCGACCCCGGCCGCCGCGGCCAGCCCCACGAGCCTGCGCCGGGGCCGCCGGACGACCGGCGTGACGACCTGCCCCCCGGCCTGCGCCCCGGCCTGCGCCGGGCCGGCCGCCATCTCCTGCTTGAGCGCGCCGAGCAACCGCTCCTCGAAAGTGTTCATGCCTCTCCCTCCACGTACACGGCCGACGGCGAAGCGACGTTCTCCATGGCGCGTCTGGCCCGGTGCAGGCGGACCCGCGCGGTCACCTGCCTGATGCCGAGGGCGGCGGCCGCCTCGGAGACGGTGAGCTGGTCGATCGCCACGAGCTCCAGCACCGCGCGTTCGCCCTCCGGCAGGCCCGCCATGGCCTCCAGGGCGCCGCGCATCCCGCGCTCGGCGTCGATCCGCTCCTCCATCCGGACGAGGTCGTCGTCGTCCATCAGCCGCCGCCCCGCGATCCGGCCGGCCGCCCGCGCTTCCCGGGCGGACCTGCGGAGCTGGGCCGACACCACGTTGCGGGCCACGCCGTACAACCACGCGGTCTGGCTGCCCCGGCCCGGCACGTAGGTGTGGGCCGAGTCGAGGGCCGCCAGGAAGACGTCGGCCGTCAGGTCGGCGGCCAGGTGGGGATCGCTCACCCGCCGGACCACGAACCGCATGACGACGTCGACATGGCGGCGGTAGAAGGCCTCGAAGGCCGCCGGGTCCTCGTTGAGGCGCACTGGCCTCGCTCCCTTCGTCGTTCGCCCTTACACCTGTACTTGGCTCGGCCGAAGGAAAGCGTTTCGGCGCAGGTCAGGCCAGGGTGGGGCGGCGCGGCTGGAAGAGCCACGCGTCGAAGAGCGGGTCGAGGTCCTTGCCGGACAGCCGCTCGGACAGGTCGACGAACTGCCGCGTGGTGACGTTGCCGTAGCGGTGTTCGGCGGTCCAGGTCTTGAGCAGCTTGAAGAACGTCGGGTCGCCGACCGCTTTGCGCAGGGCGTGCAGCGCCATGCCGCCGCGGGTGTAGACCGACTCGTTGAACAGGTCACCGGGCTTGGCCCGGCCCGGCGGGTAGGACCACATCGGGTCTTTGGCACTGCGGTTGTAGAAGTCCTTGAAGATGGTGTCGGCGGTCTTCTTGCCCCGGTGCTCCGACCACAGCCACTCCGCGTACGTCGCGAAGCCCTCGTTGAGCCACAGGTCCTTCCACCGCTTGATGGTCAGGCTGTCGCCGAACCACTGGTGGGCCAGCTCGTGGGCGATGATGCCCTCGTCGGGGTCGAAGCCGCCGTAGAGGGGCTTGGTCTGGTTCTCCAGGGCGTAGCCGGCCGAGTAGTCGTCGACGATGGCGCCGGTCGAGGAGAACGGGTAGGCGCCGAAGACCGTGCTCCAGTAGTCGGTGATCTCGCCCGAGACGTTGTAGACGCGGTCGAGGCCGGTCTTGAACTTCGGATCGACGGCCGCGTACGTCGGGATGCCGCCCGGCGAACGGCCCTGACGCACCTCGAACTTGCCGATCGTGGCCGTGGCGAGGTAGGTGGCCATCGGGTGCCGCTCGCTCCACCGGTAGGTGGTGCGGCCGCCCGCGGTGGACGGGGACGCGCTCTGCTCGCCGTTGGCCACGACGGTCAGGCCGGCGGGCACGGTGACCGTGAAGTCGAACGTGGCCTTGTCGGCCGGGTGGTCGTTGCTGGGGAACCAGGTCTTGGAGCCGTTGGGCTCGGAGGCCACGAACGCGCCGTCGGCGGTGGGGATGAACCCGTACGTGCCCAGGTTGGCGGTGTCCTTGGCGGGCGTGGGGCTGCCGGAGTAGGAGATCTCGGCGGTGAACGGCGAGCCGGCGTCGAGCCGCGCGGCCGGGGTCACGGTCAGCTCGCCGTCCTTGCGGGAGAAACGCGCGGGCGAGCCGTCGACGCTGACCTTGGCGACGTCGAGGCCGGTGAGGTCGAGGTTGAAGCTCGACAGGTCTTGGGTGGCCTTGGCGCGGATCTTCGTCAGGCCGGTGAGCCGCTTGGTCGCCGGGGTGTAGTCGACGGTCAGCGAGTAGTGGGCGACGTCGTAGCCGCCGTTGCCGTCCTGCGGGAAGTCGGGGTCGCCGATGCCCGGCGCGCCCGTGTGGCGGCCGGCGGCCGAGCGGGGCGGCGGCTCGTCGGTGGGCGCGCACGCGAGCACGCTGATCAGCGCCACCAGCACGGCCGCGCCGCGTCTTCTGATCCGCATAGGTGAACCAGCCCCCTTCAGCCCGTGACCTGAATCTTACGCAGGGTCACGCGCTCCCGACGACTGGTCACCGTGGAGGGGGAAGAGCCGGAGGCGCCGGCGGCTCCCCGCCGCCGACGCCTCATCAGCCCAGAATGTGGTGGTGGTCCCATAAAATCCAGATCACCCCCACTAAGTCGGGACAAACTAAAGGTTGCCCCTGCGTTCCTGCTCGCGCTCGATCGCCTCGAACAGGGCCTTGAAGTTGCCCTTGCCGAAGCCGAGCGACCCGTGCCGCTCGATCAGCTCGAAGAAGACCGTCGGGCGGTCCTGGACCGGCTGCGTGAAGATCTGCAGCAGGTAGCCGTCCTCGTCGCGGTCGACCAGGATCTTGCGCTTCTTCAGCTCCTCGATCGGCGCCCTGACCTGCCCGATGCGCTCGCGCAGCTCGGGGTCGTCGTAGTAGGAGTCGGGCGTGTCGAGGAACTGCACGCCCGCCGCGCGCATGTGGTCGACGGTGGTGAGGATGTCGTTGGTGGCCAGGGCGATGTGCTGCACGCCGGGCCCGCCGTAGAACTCCAGGTACTCGTCGATCTGCGACTTCTTGCGGCTGATCGCCGGCTCGTTCAGCGGGAACTTGACCTTCCGGGTGCCGTCGGCCACGACCTTGGACATCAGCGCCGAGTACTCGGTCGCGATGTCGTCGCCGACGAACTCGGCCATGTTCGTGAAGCCCATCACCTTGCGGTAGAACTCCACCCACTCGTCCATCTTGCCGAGCTCGACGTTGCCGACGCAGTGGTCGACCGCCTGGAACAGGCGTCCGGTCTTCGTCGCGGGCGGCGCGACGAGCGGCTCGGCCGGCACGTAACCGGGCAGGTACGCGCCCCCGTAGTTGGACCTGTCCACGAGCGTGTGCCGGGTCTCGCCGTAGGTGGCGATGGCCGCGAGCACCACCTTGCCGTGCTCGTCCTCCAGCGTGTACGGCTCCACCAGGCCGGTGGCCCCGTGGGCGACCGCGTAGGCGTACCCGGCCTCCACGTCGGGCACCTGGATGGCCAGGTCGATCACGCCGTCACCGTGCTCGGCGACGTGCCTGGCCATGTCCGTGCCGGGCCGGATCGAGGCCCGGAACTCGAAGGTGGCGCTGCCCGAGGTCAGGACGTAGGCGACCGCGTCGCGGCTGCCGTTCTCCGGCCCGCGGTAGGCCACCAGTCGCATGCCGAAAGCGGTCGAGTAGTAGTGGGCGGCCTGCCGGGCGTTGCCCACGGCGAACACCACGGCGTCCATGCCGTTAACCGGAAAGACATCAGTCATACCCCTAACTCTCGATTTAGCTGGACGAGTTGTGCAACAGTTACTTGAACGAGTGCACAATCTGTCCACCCATCTCGGGTCAGAGTCGGAGAACTTGTACAGCATGACGATCGACGAACTGGACGCCCGGCTGATCTCGCTGCTGACCGCCGAGCCCCGGCTGGGCGTGCTGGAGTGCTCCCGCCGCCTCGGCGTCGCCCGCGGCACCGTCCAGGCCAGGCTCGACCGGCTGGTGGCCAGGGGTGTGATCACCGGGTTCGGGCCCGACGTGTCGCCCGTGGCGCTCGGCTACGACGTGACGGCGTTCGTCACCATGGAGATCAGGCAGGTCTCCGGGCACGACCCGGTCGCCCACCGGCTGGCCCACATCCCCGAGGTGCTGGAGGTGCACACCATCACCGGCGGCGCGGACCTGCTGTGCCGGGTGGTCGCGCGGACGAATGCCGATCTGCAAAGGGTCATCGACCAAATCGTGGATGTTCAGGGGGTGCTCAGGACTTCTTCGATCATCGCACTCGACACCCCGGTTCCTTACCGAGTGCTGCCTTTGGTCGCCGATGTTCCGCGCCGCGGGGGGCGCTAGACGTACCATCGCTTAGGGACGAGGCACCGTTATCGATCGTTTACCCTTGACATTCGCCCAGCTGGCGGGGGTTGGGCGAAGGTGTCTCAGAGGGGGGTCTCGGATGCGGGGCGGTGGTGGAAAAGGCATGCGGAAACGGCGCGTACTCCGAATAGTGTTGATCTCTTTCGGCGCCGGAATCGCCGTGCTTGCCGGTCTTTTCGCCATTGCGTGGGCGATGACTCCCATTCCCGACAGCACGCAGAAATCGGCCACCGCCGAAGGCTCGGTGATCTATTACCGCGACGGCAGGACGGTGCTCGCCCGGCAGGGCGTCGACCGCCGGAACGTCGAGCTGGCCAAGGTGCCCAAGCACGTGCGCGACGCGGTCATCGCCGCCGAGAACCGCTCGTTCTACAACGACGGCGGCGTCTCGCTCAAGGGCACCGCGCGGGCCGTCTGGTCCACCGTCACCGGGCAGCAGCTCCAGGGCGGCTCCACGATCACCCAGCAGCTCGTGCGCAACTACTACAGCGGCCTCAGCCAGGAGCGCTCGGTCACCCGCAAGTTCAAAGAGATCCTCATCGCGATGAAGGTCGACCAGTCCAAGTCGAAGGACTGGGTCCTGGAGCAGTACCTCAACACGATCTACTTCGGCCGCGGCGCCAACGGCGTCCAGTCGGCCGCGCGCGCCTACTTCGGCAAGGACGTCGACAAGCTCACCGTCGCCGAGGGCGCGTACCTGGCGGCGGTCATCCAGCAGCCCAGCAGGTTCGCCGACCCCGAGGGCGCCGACCTCGACGCGGCCCGCTCCCGCTGGCAGGCCGTGATCGACGCCATGGGCCAGACGGGCGCGCTGTCGCGCCAGCAGGCCGCCGCCGAGCGTTTCCCGGTGCTCAAGGCGCCCAAGAAGCCGTTCGAGCTCAAGGGCCAGGGCCAGTACATGCTCGACCAGGTCACCGCCGAGCTCAACCGGCGCGGCTACTCCGACGAGACCATCAACAGCGGCGGCCTGAAGATCGTCACGACGTTCGACAAGAAGCTCATGACGGCGGCCGAGCAGGCGGTCAAGGACGTGCTCCCGGCCTCGACGCCGAAGAAGGTGCGCACCGGGCTGGCCGCCGTCGATCCGGCCACCGGCGAGGTCGTCGCCTTCTACGGCGGCCGCCACGACCAGGTCGGCGACTACGACAACGCGTTCTCTGCCAAGCGGATGGCGGGGTCGACGTTCAAGCCGTACACGCTGGCCGCCGCGCTCGACAACGGCTTCGACCTGTCCACCAGGGTCGACGGCAACTCGCCGCTGCGCGTGGCCTCGGCCGACAAGCCCATCCCCAACGACAGCGGCCGCTCCTACGGCCAGATCAACCTGGTCAGCGCCACCCAGAACTCCGTCAACACGGCCTTCGTCGACCTCGGCCAGAAGGTCGGCCTGAACAAGGTCGCGGAGGTCGCCGAGGCCGCGGGCATCCCCAAGGAGCAGTTGCAGGGGCAGCAGGCGTACGCGACCTTCCCGCTCGGCGTGTCCTCGGTCAGCGCCGTCCAGAACGCCTCGGGCTTCTCCACCTTCGCCAACAAGGGCGTGCACATGGAGGCCCACGTGGTGAAGTCGGTCACCGACGGCAAGGGCGAGAAGAAGACGGTCAAGCCCGTCGCCACGAAGGTGGTGGGGGAGCAGGCCGCCGCCGACACCGTCTACGCGATGCAGCAGGTCGTCAAGTACGGCACCGGCACTGCCGCCCGCCTCTACGACCGTCCGGTGGCCGGCAAGACCGGCACCACCGACGACTCCAAGAACGTCTGGTTCAACGGGTTCGTCCCGCAGCTCGCCGTCGCCGTGAACATGTTCCGCAGCGACGACGAGACCGTCACCATCCCCGGCTACGGCACGCAGTTCGGCGGCCAGCTCCCGGCGCAGATCTGGCGGGCGTTCATGACCGAGGCCATGGCCGGCGAGCCCGTCGAGGAGTTCCCCGAGCCCTCCCAGTACGGCTACGAGTCCTCCTACTCGCCGCCCGACCGCGGCCGCGACGTCCGCGACCAGCAGTCGACGCCGCCCGCCGACCAGAACGAGTGGGGCAACCCCGACTCCGGCCCCACCGATCAGCAGCCGTTCGGCGACCCGACGGTCACCGAGGCCCCCACCGACGACGGCTCCGGCGACAACGGCAGGACCGGCCGCGACCGGCAGGACGAACGCCCCCAGGACGCGCCCACGGCGCCCTCCGACCAGCCTCTGGGGCCCCCGGAGGAGAGCCGCGACACCCAGCGCGACAACCTCGGCCGGCCGTCAGGCACCGGCTAGCTCGGCCCGCAGCTCCTCCACCGTGGTGACCGGCAGCCGGCAGGCGAACCCCCTGCACACGTAGGCGGCCGGCGCGCCTCCGACGGGCCCGCGCCCCTCCAGCAGCGCGGGGAAGGGCTCGCCGCCGGCCTCGCCGTCGCCGGGCGCGACCACCAGGCCCGGCACGTCGGCCAGCAGCGCCTCCCGGTGCAGGGCGGCCGTACGCGGGTCGGCGGGGCTGCCGACGACCGCCACCTCCACGGGCCCGTCGAGCGCCGCGCGGGCCACGGCCAGCCCCCAGCCGGCGAACCTGGCGTGCCGGTCGGCCAGCACCGACACCGTGGCGAGCGCGGCCGCGGCGGCCTCCCGGTGCCGGGCCGAGCCGGTCAGCGCGCCGTAGGACAGCAGGGCCCCCGCGGCCGCGTACTGGCCGGAGGGCGTGGCGTTGTCGGTGGGGTCCTGTGGACGCTGGAACAGCCGTTCGGCGTCGTCAGCGGTGTCGTAGAAGCCGCCGGAGCCGTCGGAGAAGCGGTCGAGGACCGTGTCGAGCAGCGTTCCGGCCAGCCGGAGCCATTTCGTCGCGCCGGTCACGCCGTAGAGGGAGATCAGCCCCTCGGCCACGTTCGCGTAGTCCTCCAGGACGCCCGCGTTGGCGCCCGCGCGCCCGTCGCGGGAGGTGCGCAGCAGCCGCCCGCCGGTCGTGTGCACGTCCGCGAGCAGCTCGGCCGCCGCCGTGGCGGCCTCGACCAGGTCGGGACGCTCGAACACCACGCCGGCCTCCGCGAGCGCCGCGACGGCCAGGCCGTTCCAGGAGGCCACGACCTTGTCGTCGCGGCCCGGTCGCACCCGCAGCTCCCTGGCCGCCAGCAGCCTGCCGCGCACGCCGGCGTACCGCACCGGGTCCTCGGGGTCGCGCGGGAGCTGGAGCACCGACGTGCCGTGCTCGAACGTGCCGGTGACGTCGAACAGGCCGGTGGCCCAGCGGCCGTCGTCGTCCCCCAGGACCTCGCGCAGCTCCTCGGGCGTCCAGACGTAGAACTTGCCCTCCACGCCCTCGCTGTCGGCGTCGAGGGCCGAGGCGAGGCCGCCCTCGGGCGTGCGCAGCTCGCGCAGCATCCAGCCGGCCGTCTCCAGCGCCACCCGGCGGGCCAGGTCGCCGCCGCCCGCCTTCCACCAGTGGGTGTAGACCCGCAGCAGCAGGGCGTTGTCGTAGAGCATCTTCTCGAAGTGCGGGACCACCCACTCGGCGTCGACGCTGTACCGCGCGAAACCGCCGCCGAGCTGGTCGTAGATGCCGCCGCGGGCCATGGCTTCGAGCGTCCGGCCGCTCATCTCGCGCTCGCCGCAGCGCAGCAGGAACTCCAGGACCATCGACGGCGGGAACTTCGGCGCGCCGCCGAACCCGCCGTTGACCGGGTCGAACGACTCGCGCAGGTTGGCGACGGCCCGCTCCAGCGTCTCCGCCTCCGGAGTGGCGCCGCGCGGGAACGCGGTGTTCTGGTTGAGCGCCTCGACCACCTTGGCGCCCTGCGCCAGCACCGACTCCCGGTCGCCGGTCCACACCCGGTGGATCTCGGCCAGCAGCCGCCGGAAGTGGGGGCGCGGGAAGTACGTGCCGCAGTAGAACGGATGGCCGTCGGGCGTGGCGAACACCGTCATCGGCCAGCCGCCCTGCTGGGTCATGGCCTGGGTGGCGGTCATGTAGACGGCGTCGACGTCGGGCCGCTCCTCGCGGTCGACCTTGACGTTGACGAAGTGCTCGTTCATGAGGGCGGCCGTGTCGGCGTCCTCGAAGCTCTCGTGGGCCATCACGTGGCACCAGTGGCACGCCGAGTAGCCCACGCTGATCAGCAGCGGCACGTCCCGGCGCCGGGCCTCGGCGAACGCCTCCTCGCCCCACGGGTGCCAGTCGACGGGATTGCCCGCGTGCTGCAGCAGGTAAGGGCTCGTGGCGTCGTTCAACCGGTTCATCAGGACCTCCCTCGCTCACCCTAAACCGCGTCCCCGGGGACGGCCCGCCACCCCGCGGCTGACTCGGGCGGGGCGGACGGCGTAGGTTACGGGCGTGGACATCGACTACGTCTGCGCCCACGCCGGCCGCCCGCCCGCCGCCGTCACGCGCAGGGACGTCGCCCGCGCGCTGCTGGCCGTGCCCTCGGGCGTGGCGCTGGTGGCGCTGCCCGATCTGCGGCGGGCCATGGTGGCGGCGGGCAACCCGCTCTCGCAGCCGTTCTGGGACTCCGCCAAGGCCACGCTGAGCTCCATCGAGGCGGGCGTGGCCACCGTCGGCGACGTGCAGCGCTGGGTCGAGTCCACCGGCACCGAGCCGATCCTCATGACGCCCAGCTACTTCGTCTGGCCCGAGGAGGACGAGCGCGGCCCGGTCGCGGCCGAGATGTTCGGGCGCATGGTCTCCTTCCTGGAGGAGCGCGTCGCCGCCGGGGAGGTCGCCCCGGACGCGCTGGCCCAGGGCGACCACGCCGCCCGCCGGGCGTACGAGGAGCTCCAGGAGCACTGGCTGGCCACGCCGCTGCCCGACGGCCGGGTGCCCGGCTTCGCGGTCAGCGACGAGCAGGACGAGGAGCTGTTCGCCGCCCTCGACGAGGAGGAGGCGTTCGCGCTGTCGGAGCTGCGCCGCATCGTCGGCGAGCTGCCCAAGGCGCCCGAGCTGCCGCTGGTCGAGCTGGAGCTGGCCGCCGCGCGCCTGCGCGTGCTGCTGGACCTGCCCGGCTACCCCGCGAACGTGCTGCGCGCCTGCGCCGGGTTCGACGACCGGCCGATGCCGGACGACGACCGGGAGTTGTGGCTGGCGGTGGCGGCGGGCGTGGCCGGGCCGATCTCCGACCTGTCGGAGGCCGACGACGTGCCGGAGGAGTTCGCCGACCTGGAGGGGGAGCTCGGCCACGAGGACACCGCCCTGGCCAACCTGTGCGCGATCCAGCACGCCGACTGGCTGGCCGCGGTGGCGGCGCTGGCCCGCATGGGGCCCGGGGTGCTGGCCTCGCCGGAACGCCTGGCCAGGCTCATCGCCGAGTCCGACGACATTGAGTCGGGCGAGCAGGACGACGACGACCTCGACGCCACCGAGGGTCTGTTCGCCTCGGTGGTCAGCCTGTGGACCTACCTGGGCATCGTGGACGCCGACGAGGTGCTGACCCCGCTCGGCTGGTGGGGCCTGCCCAAGGCCCTGGAACGCGCCTGGTCACCCCGCGACTGACGGGTCGCTGTACTCCTTGAACTCGGGGTGACGCTCGATGTAGCGGGCCACGTACGGGCACAGCGGCACGATGCGCAGGCCGGTGTCGACGCTCGTGCGCAGCGCGTACTCGACGAGCCTGCTCGCCAGGCCCTGGCCCTCGTAGGCGGGCAGCACCTCGGTGTGCGTGAAGACGACTTTCGTGGGCAGCAGTCGATAGTCGGCGAACCCGGCGACCTTGCCGTCGACGAGGACCTCGAAGCGGCACTCCGTCGAGTTGTCGACTACTTCGATCGGCATCTATTCGGCTTTCTTGTCCGTGTCGCCCTCGTGCGGAACCTGGATCTTCGACATCTGCTTGTTCATCGACTTGATGAGGATGTAGAGGGCCAGCCCGATGAGGGCGACGACGGTGAAGCCGAGCAGACCCGGACTGACATCACCAGCTGCGAGAACTGTCACACCTTCAGTCTGCCACCCGTATGCCGTGGTCCGGTCAGTGGCAGGCGGGTGAGACGTCCTCGGCGTGGATGCCGGCGAACAGGTCGTCCTCGGGCAGCTCGGTGTCGACGAGCGAGCGCGCCAGGTGGTAGTCCTCGGTCGGCCAGATCTCCTGCTGCAGCTCGCGCGGGCAGACGAACCAGAAGCCGTCGGGGTCGACCTGGGTGGCGTGCGCGAGCAGCGCCTCGTCGCGGATCTGGAAGTACTCGCCGCACGGCACCCGCGTCGTCACCGGCCACTTGGCCGGCCGGTCCTCCCAGCGGGAGATCCAGTCGGAGTACGGGGAGCCGAGGCCGCGCTCGGTCATGGCCTCGTGCAGCGCCTCGAAGCGCTCCTTGGTGAAGCCCATCTGGTAGTAGAGCTTCATCGGCTGCCACGGGTCGCCGGTGCCGGGGTAGCGGTCGGGGTCGCCGGCCGCCTCGAACGCCTCGACGGAGACCTTGTTGGTCATGATGTGGTCGGGGTGCGGGTAGCCGCCGTCGTCGTCGTAGGTGATGATCACGTGCGGGCGGAACTCGCGCACGGCGGCCACCAGCGGGGCCGAGGCGTCCTCAAGCTTCTGCAGCGCGAAGCAGCCCTCGGGCAGCTCCTCCTCCTCGCTCTCCGGCAGGCCGGAGTCGACAAAGCCCATGAAACGCTGCTGGACCCCGAGGATCTCGCGGGCCCGCTCCATCTCCGCCCTGCGCACCTCGCCGATGTTGGCCACGATCTCGGGCCGGTCCATCTTCGGGTTGAGCACGGAACCCCGCTCACCGCCCGTGAGGGTACAGACCAGCACTTCCACGCCTTCGCGCACGTAACGCGCCATCGTGGCGGCGCCCTTGCTCGACTCGTCGTCGGGGTGGGCGTGGACTGCCATCAACCTCAGGGGTGCACTCACGGGCGCGTTCTCCTCACAGGGTCTCCTCGGTGGAGGACCGGTCACTCGTCCAGAGAGGTTAGTTTCTGCTGGGCGGTCGCGAGGGCACGCCCCCCGCGGGCGACAATTGTCTCGGATAACGCTCAGGGAGTGCAGGGAGATTCCGCCATGGTCACCGAAGATGTCGGGAACGGACCCGTTCTCGGCACACCCGACGACTTCCCCGACCGTCCGAAGAGAGGCGGCCGGCTGGTCGTGCATGTCGTGATCGGCGTGCTGGTGGCCATCGTCGCGGGTGGCTGGGGATGGGTGATGTGGTCGATGACGGCCGGCGGCGGCTCGGAGGCCCCGGCGCAGGTCGTCTCGTTCAGCATCGACGCGCCCGGGCGCGCGGAGATCACCTTCGAGGTGTACAAGCCCGACGATAGAGTGGCCGTCTGCCGGATCAGGGCACTGGACGTCTACCACGCGGAAGTCGGTAGCAAGGAAGTAAGAATCCCGGCTGGTGAGGGTAGTAAGCAGCTCAAGGAGAGCCTCGACACCAGTGGTCAGGCCACTTCCGTCCACATCCAGTACTGCAATCTCGTATAGTGAGACATTTGGGGAAGCGTCCGGGCGGTTGAGTTGTTAGCCTTTCGCAATTCGACCGTCCACATCCTCAAGTGATCTCAGGGCCCCCTAGGCAAGCAAGGAGAACCCGTGGCCGACTCTCGCGATGAGAACGTCACATGGCTGACGCAGGAGGCGTACGACCGCCTGAAGGCGGAGTACGAATATCTCTCTGGCCCCGGGCGCGTCGACATCGCCAAGAAGATCGAGGCCGCCCGTGAGGAGGGCGACCTGAAGGAGAACGGCGGCTACCACGCCGCCAAGGACGAGCAGGGCAAGATGGAGGCCCGGATCTTCCACCTCCGCCAGATCCTCGACAACGCCAAGGTGGGAGAGGCCCCCAAGACCGAAGGCGTGGTCGGCCCCGGCATGACCGTGACGATCCGGTTCGTCGGCGACGACGACGAGGTCACCTTCCTACTCGCCTCCCGCGAGGAGAGCGGAGCGCCGATCGACGTCTACTCGCCCAAGTCGCCGCTCGGCTCGGCGATCAACGGCAAGAAGATCGGTGAGAAGGCGACGTACTCGATGCCCAACGGCCGCCAGAACACCGTCGAGATCCTCGAGGCTGTGCCGTACATCGGCAACTGACCCCCGCAGATCCTGACCGCCGGGCCCACGTCGGCCCGGCGGCGTTTTCGCGTTCGCCGGGAATCGCGCAGGACCTCAGCTTCCTGGTGAAGACGCGGAAACGGCGAGACTTATCCAGGCTCGTCCCCTTCATCGTGGTGATGCTGGTGGCCGTGCTCACCACCGACGTGCTGGTGCTGGTCCAGACGGGGGAGGAGCAGGCGCCGGTCGAGGTGGTGCGGGCGCGGCCGGTGCCGAAGCAGACGCTCATGGCCCAGTCCCGTGCCGACCAGCCCGTGGCTCCGCTGGGCAAGCTGCGCAAGCCCAACCTCTTCGTGCTCACCCGCAAGCCGTTCACGGACGAGCTGCTGCGCAAGGTGGCCGGGCTGCGCGGCGTACGGGCCCTTGAGCTGGCCGACGCGGCCTCCATCTCGCTCGACGGCAAGCGGGTGCAGACGCTCGCGGTGAACCCGTCCACGTTCCGGGCCTACACCCCCAAGGTGACGGCGTCGTCGGACGCCCTGTGGCAGAACGTCGCCTCCGGCGACGTGGCGGTCTCGTTCGTGCTGGGCAACGACGGCGGCCTGGCGCTGCACAGCCGCGTGAGCGGGCCGGCTGGGCCGCTGCGCATCGGCGCGTACGCCACCACCGGGTTCGGCGCGGTCGACGCGGTCGTGTCCAAGGAGACCGGGCGCAGGCTGCGCCTCCCGCGCGACAACGCGCTCATCGTCAGCGCCCCGGGCGCGAACTCCGACGCGCTGCGCCGGGCCATCCTGGCCGCGATGCCCAAGGGCACGCAGGTGGCCACCGTCAACCCCGTCCAGCCGCGGCCCAGGGCCGACACTCCGAAGAACTGGCCGTCCGGATCGTTCATGACCGTGGAACAGCTCACGGCGGCGCTGAAGGCCGCGGTGTCCAAGCTGGGCCGGCCGTACGTGTGGGGGGCCGAGGGGCCCGACACGTTCGACTGCTCGGGGCTGGTGCAGTGGGCCTACGGGCAGGCGGGCGTGCGGATGCCGCGGGTGACCCACCAGCAGTGGGTGGCGGGGCCGCAGGTGCCGCTGGCGCAGGCGCAACCGGGCGACCTGATCTTCTGGCGCAACGACCCGACGAATCCGGGTTACATCTCGCACGTGGCGATCTACTGGGGCAACGGGAAGGTGCTGCAGGCGCCGCGCACCGGTGACGTCGTCAAGATCTCCCCGTTGAGCACGCGGAACCTGGCCGGCGTCGTCCGGGTCAGCCCCGTCGCGGCCGCCCGCGTCCGCTGAACGAACCTTCGCACGATCCGCGGTTCGGCTCGTGCATTTCGCGCGCAACTGTGTAATCGTGATTACATGTCAGCAGACGATATGAGCGCGCAGGTCCGCGGCTGGTTCACCGGCCGGCTCCCCGAGGGGTGGTTCACCGGGGCCCCCGAGATCGTCCGTGACCGCGAGGAGATCGCGGTGCTCGGCACGCTGCCCGACCCGCCCGCCGACACGCCCGAGGCCGAGCGGCTCGCCCTCATCGAGGGGCTGGCCCGCCGGTTCCGTGAGGAGACCCGCGAGCGGCGGATCGAGATCGCCCGCGAGGCGGAGCGCCGGTTCCGCCAGAAGGTCTCCTGGGGCGTGCGGTGCGGGGGCGAGACTGTGATGTTCACCACACTCTCCGTGCCCGTGATGACGCGTCTGCGTCAGTCTGAGCGTCAGGTGCTCGACACGCTGGTCGCCGCCGGGGTGGCCAGGAGCCGCAGCGACGCGCTCGCCTGGTGCGTGCGCCTGGTCGGCAAGAACACCGACACCTGGCTGGCCGAGCTGCGCGACGCACTCCAGCACGTCGACAGAGTGCGCAACGCGGGCCCGGACGTCAATTCCTGAGAACACCGGCGGAAACGGCTCGAGAAATTGGACTAAACCACTGCGGTAATTGGTTTAGACCACGTGAATTGGCCTGGACCGGCCCCGCGAAATTCCTCTTTTAAAACTCCGAGTCCTGGGTAGGCTCCCCGGATCGTCAGGGCCGCTGCCTGCGGCGACGGTCGCGCCAACAGGTCTATGCCAATTGGCTTTCATGCGCCTTCGTCGTTAATGATGACTGGGCCCTGAGAGAGTGGAGGAGTCGCAGTCGTGTCCGTTTCCGTGGAAGTGCCCGCGCCGACGAGCAATCGCGAATTGGTCGCGTGGGTGAACGAGATCGCAGCCCTGACCCAGCCCGACCGGATCGAGTGGTGCGACGGCTCGGAGGAGGAGTGGACGCGCCTTACCAACCTCCTCGTCGAGCAGGGCACGCTCACCCGGCTCGCCGCGCGCCCGAACAGCTTCTACGCCAAGTCCGATCCCAGCGACGTGGCGCGGGTGGAGGACCGTACCTACATCTGCTCGGAGCGCGAGGAGGACGCGGGCCCGACCAACAACTGGATCGCTCCAGCGCAGATGCGCCAGACCTTCTCCGAGCTCTTCGCGGGCTGCATGCGCGGCCGCACGATGTACGTCGTCCCGTTCTGCATGGGCCCGCTCGGCGGCGAGATCTCGCAGCTCGGCGTCGAGATCACCGACTCCGCATACGTGGCCGTGTCGATGCGGATCATGACGCGCATGGGCGACCGGGCGCTGCGCCTGATCGAGCAGCGCGGCGGCTTCGTCAAGGCCGTCCACTCCGTCGGCGCCCCGCTGCGGCCGGGCCAGTCCGACGTGGCCTGGCCGTGCAGCTCCACCAAGTACATCAGCCACTTCCCCGAGACCCGCGAGATCTGGTCCTACGGCTCGGGCTACGGCGGCAACGCGCTGCTCGGGAAGAAGTGCTACGCGCTGCGCATCGCCAGCGTCATGGCCCGCGACGAGGGCTGGCTGGCCGAGCACATGCTCATCCTCAAGCTCACGCCGCCCGACGGCGAGACCCGTTACGTCGCCGCCGCCTTCCCGAGCGCCTGCGGCAAGACGAACCTGGCCATGCTCCAGCCCACGATCCCGGGCTGGAAGGTCGAGACGATCGGCGACGACATCGCCTGGATGCGCTTCGGCGACGACG
The DNA here is from genome assembly GCF_044465465.1 of Nonomuraea sp. NPDC049655. Taxonomy (NCBI): domain Bacteria; kingdom Bacillati; phylum Actinomycetota; class Actinomycetes; order Streptosporangiales; family Streptosporangiaceae; genus Nonomuraea; species Nonomuraea sp. NPDC049655. The sequence continues at coordinate 214,716 of NZ_JBITLS010000016.1, read as the reverse complement.
GCCGCCTGTACGCCATCAACCCGGAGGCCGGCTTCTTCGGCGTCGCGCCCGGCACCGGCCAGGTGACCAACGCCAACGCCATCAAGACCCTCTGGGGCAACAGCATCTTCACCAACGTCGCCCTGACCGACGACGGGGACGTGTGGTGGGAGGGGCTCACCGAGGAGCCCCCGGCGCACCTGACCGACTGGAAGGGGCGCTCCTGGACGCCCGACAGCGACGAGCCCGCCGCCCACCCGAACGCCCGCTTCACCACACCCGCCTCCCAGTGCCCGACCATCGCACCGGAGTGGCAGGACCCCAAGGGCGTGCCCATCTCGGCGATTCTCTTCGGCGGCCGCCGCGCCACCGCCGTGCCTCTGGTCACGGAGTCGCTGAGCTGGGAGCACGGCGTCTTTCTCGGAGCCAACGTCGCCTCCGAGAAGACCGCCGCGGCCGAGGGCAAGGTGGGCGAGCTGCGCTACGACCCGTTCGCCATGCTGCCGTTCTGCGGCTACAACATGGGCGACTACTTCGGCCACTGGCTCGACATCGGCCGGGTCAAGGGCGCGAAGCTGCCGCGCATCTACTACGTCAACTGGTTCAGGAAGAACGACGAGGGCAAGTTCATCTGGCCCGGCTTCGGCGAGAACAGCCGCGTGCTCAAGTGGATCGTCGACCGCCTCAACGGCGAGGCCAAGGCGAACCCGACGGCGATCGGCCTGCTGCCCGCCGAGCTGGACACCGACGGCCTCGACCTGTCCGAGGAGGACCTGCGCACGCTGCTGTCGGTCGACCGTGACGTGTGGCGCGAGGAGGCGGCCCTGATCCCGGCCCACTTCGAGAAGTTCGGCGACCACCTGCCGAAGGAGCTGTGGGACGAGTACGACGCCCTGCTCGACCGGCTCGGCTGAGCGGGCGCGGGGGGGGGGGGGGGGGGGGGGGGGGGGGGGGGGCCCGGGGCGGGGGGGGGGGGGCGGCGGGGGGGGGGGGGGGGGGGGGGGGGGGCCCCCCCCCCCGCGCGGGGGCGTGCTGATCGCCCGGAACCTTTATGCCTTGCTTATACGTCTTTCCGGTACGCGGCCCGACGGGTCGCACGAGGGGAGGGCGTATGGATCTGTTCCTTCTCATCCTCGCGGTGGCGCTGGCCGTGACCGCCGGGGTCACCGTTCTGGCGGTCCGGCGCGAGCACGCCGCCATCCGGGGGGCCGCCGTCGAGCCCCGGCCGCACGATCTCGGCCCCTACGAGCTGGCCTTCCTGGCGGGCGGATCCAGGCGCGTGGCCGACACCGCCGTCGGGCTGCTGGCGGCGTCAGGGGCCGTACGCGTGTCCCGCGACGGACGGGTGCACCGGGTGGCCGGCGCCCGGAGCACCGGCGAGCCGGTCGAGGACGCCGTCCTGGACGAGGTCGAGCGCGACCCCGGCGCGTGGGCGAGCACGATCAGGGAGCGCGTGAGCCAGGGCGAGACCCTGGACGCCCTCAGGTACCGGCTGGGCAGGATCGGCGCGGTTCACCCCACCGGCTCCTTCACCCAGGTGGACCGGCTGATCGTCCGGTTACGGGTGCTGGCGGTGCTGGCGCTCGCCGGGGCGGCCGTGGAGGCGCTGTCGGTGGCCGTCGAGGGCACGTCGCCGCTTCCCCTGGCCGCGCTCGGCGTCCTGGCCGGGACGGTCGTGGGCGCGCCGAGCGCCATCGCCGGACACCGGCGCACGTTCCCCACCGATCTCACCGCTTCCGGGCAGGCCGCGCTCGACCGGGCCAAGCTGGACCACCCGCCGGGCACGTCCAGCGGCCCGGTGGCCGTCGCGCTGTACGGCCTCGGCGAGCTGAACGACGCCAACCTCGTCCTCGCGCTCGACGGCCCCCCGGCCCGTACGGTCGCCACCAGACGGCGGCGCGGCGGCGACCAGTCGCACAGCGCCGGCGCGGGCGGTTGCGGCACGGCGGGATGCGGCGGCGGGAGCGGCTGCGGAGGCGGCGGCTGCGGGGGCGGCTGCGGCGGGGGCGGCTGCGGCGGCGGGGGGAGCTGACATGCCGGACCTGCCGGACCTTGGGGTGGGCATCGGGTGGCGGCCGGAGCTCGACCTGACGATCGAGCGGATGGCGGGCGTCGGGTTCGTCGAGGTGGTGGCCGAGAACATCGACCCCGGCGACCTGCCCGAGTCGCTGCGCGTGCTGCGGGCCAGGGGCGTGCCGGTGATCCCGCACGGCGTCTCGCTCGGCGTCGGCGGCGCCGAGCCGCCGGACCCGGCCCGGCTCGCCCACCTCGCGGCCTGCGCGCGGGCCCTGGACTCGCCGCTGGTCAGCGAGCACCTGGCGTTCGTCCGCGGGGGCGGCGTGGAGGCGGGGCACCTGCTTCCGGTGCCGCGGACGCGGGAGTCGCTGGAGATCGTCGTGGAGAACGTGCGGCTGGCCCAGGAGGCGCTGCCCGTGCCGCTGGCCCTGGAGAACGTGGCGGCGATCTTCGGCTGGCCGGACGACGAGCTGACCGAGGCCCGCTTCCTGGCCGAGGTCGTGGAGCGTACCGGGGTGGGGCTGCTGGTGGACGTCGCCAACCTGTACGCCGCCCAGGTCAACCTGGGGCTGTCGGCCGTGGACGCGCTGGACGCGCTGCCGCTGGAGCACCTGGCGTACGTGCACGTGGCCGGCGGGCACGAGCACCACGGGATCTGGCACGACACGCACACCGCCGCCGTGCCGCCGGCCGTCCTCGGCCTGCTGACCGAGCTGTGCGCCCGGACCAGGCCGCCGGGGGTGCTGCTGGAGTGGGACGACGACTACCCCGGCGACGCCGCGCTCGCCGGCGAGCTGACCCGCATCCGAGCCGCCATGTCCTCAGTGGAGCAGACCGTGGGCGGGCGCGGTGAGTGACGGGGCGCGGGCGCGGCTGGCGGAGGCGCAGGGGCGGGTCGTCGCGTGCCTGGTGGCCGGGGCGGATCCGCCGGTGGGCTTCGACGCCGGACGGCTGCGCGTGCAGGCGTCCGCGCTGCTCGCCAAACGGCGCGGCGTGGTGGCCAGGCTCCGCCCGGACGCCGCCCGTGCCGCCGGGGCCGCCCTGGCCGCGGAGTTCGCCGCCTACGCGGCGGCCCGTGCCGTCCCGCCGCCCGGCTACCGGGCCGACGCCGACGACTTCGCCGCCTGGCTGCGCGCCCGCGGCCTCATGCCGGCCGCGAGGCCGCGCGGGTGGGCTCGCCTGCTCTTCGTGTTCCGCCGTGATCGCCGCTAGGCTTTGCGTGTAGCAAGCGCTTGGGAGGCGGTACGGCATGCGCATCGTCAACATGGGCGACTGGCCCCTCGGCGAGCAGGACGAGCAGCTCCACCCGCCGGGCGACGACCCACTGTGGAACGAGTCCTACTACCTCGACTTCGTCGCCGACGACGGCGAACTGGGCGGATACGTGCGCATCGGGCTCTACCCCAACTGGAAGCGCAGCTGGTTCTGGGCCCGGCTCGTCCGGCGCGGCGGCGGCCCGGTGGAGATCACCGACCACGAGGCCCCGCCGACCGGCCTGACGATCTCCGCCGACGCCTACGAGGCCGACCTGGCCGCGACCGACCCCCTGCGCACCGCGCGGCTGCGCCTGGCCGCCCCCGGCCTGTCGCTCGACCTCGAATGGCACACCCGCGGCGGTGTGTACGGCTACCAGCTCACCCCCCGCTATGAGGTCCCCTGCGAGGTGACCGGGACGGTCGACGGCCGCCCCTTCCACGGCCACGGCGAGCGCGACCACAGCTGGGGCGTCAGGGACTGGTGGTCGCTGTCCTGGACGTGGAGCAGCGGCCGCCTCTCCGACGGCACCCACCTGCACGGCACGCAGGTCAACCTGGGCATGCCGCTGCCGTGGCCGGCGTTCACGGTGCCGCCGGGCGGCGGGATCGAGCACGCGGACGGCTTCGCGGCCGGCACCCGGTTCGACGGCGACCGTCCGGCGCAGACGCTGCTGAGCTTCCCGGGCCGCGCGGTGACCGTGCGGCCGGTCGCGTTCGCCCCCGTGAGGCTGGTCTCGCCCGACGGGGCGGTGGCCGAGTTCCCGAGGGCGCTGTGCGAGCTGGAGTCCGACGACGGCGGCACCGGCTTCGGCTGGACCGAGTGGCACCAGCCGCCGGGCTGGCGTCAGCACGGCTGGCACCCCTTGCTCTGAAATATCGAGACATCCTAGGTTTGGGGGGTGATTGTCGATGCGCACCAGCATTTCTGGGACCTCGAAACCGGCGACTACCCCTGGCTCACCCCCGAGGCGGGCGTGCTCCACCGGACGTACGCGCCGCACGACCTGGCCCCTGAGCTGGCGCGGGCCGGTGTGGACCGGACGGTGCTGGTGCAGGCCGCCGACTCCGGTGCCGAGACCGACGCCCTGCTGGCCCTGGCCGACGCCCACGACTTCGTCGGCGCGGTGGTCGGATGGATCCCGCTGCTGCGCCCGGACGAGGCCGCCGAGGCGATCGCCCGGTACGCCGCCCATCCGAAGTTCCGCGGCGTCCGGCACCTGATCCACGACGAGCCCGACCCCGACTGGCTGGTCCGCGACGAGGTGCTGGAGTCGCTGGGCCTGCTCGCGGCGGCCGGGCTGACGTTCGACGTGGTCTCGCTGCTGCCCAGGCACCTCGACCACGTGGTCACGCTGGCCGGGCGACACCCGTCCCTGAAGATCGTCATCGACCATCTGTCCAAGCCGCGCATCAGGGACCACGAGTGGGAGCCGTGGGCCGGCGGCCTGGCCCGCGCCTCCCGCTTCCCCAACGTGTACGCCAAGGTCTCCGGCCTGGTCACCGAGGCCGACCACCGGAACTGGACGGTGGAGGACCTGCGGCCGTACGTGGAGCACGCCGTCGAGCTGTTCGGCCCGGACCGGCTGATGGCCGGCAGCGACTGGCCGGTGGCCCTGCAGGCGGCCGACTACCGGACGGTCTGGGAGGTCACCGGCGCGCTGCTCGGCGGAACCGACCGGGACCGGGTGCTCGGGGACACAGCCAGGGGTTTCTACGGGTTTAGCTGACTTGGGGCCGGAAACGGGGAAGAGCGTGGGGGGACTACGCTGTGTCGATGGATCGTACCTGACCGTCACGCCGGTGGCGTGCACGGACACCGTCGGCACGCCGTACGAGATCACCCTTGAGCTCCATCGCGATGGCACGCCGTACGGCAGCGTGGGGGAGCGGTGCGGCTGGCTGCTCGCGCGCCTGGCGCGCGGGGTCGACGAGGCGCGGCAGGGAAGGGGGGCGGCCCGGCGGTGGAACGACCCCGACGACCGCTTCCCCGACGAGGAGCCGGAGAGCGAGCTGTTCTCCTTCCGCTACCGCACCCGCTCGGGGCTGGTGGGCGGCGGCGAGTTGCGCTGCCAGCTGCGCACCATCCCCATCTGGCAGCCCGCGCCGGGTCAGTGGCGGCTGACCCGCAGGGCCTACGTCGAGGCGTGGGGGGCCTCCGGCGTGGGTATGAGGGCCGTCCTGACGTCTGCGGAGTTGTCCGAGTTCGTCCGCGAACTGGTCCATGAAGCCGAGGGGTGTCTCGGCGGAAGAGATCTCGCCAGGAATCCCATTGGGGGAGCAGGCACGGGCGAAACGCGGTGATAATTGCCTGTTGGGTCATTCGACCAAAGGCACAGCACCGCTGGGGAGGCACTCCGTGGGCCTGCGCGACCTGGTCTACCGGCTGTACGAACACAGGCTGGAGACCAAGCTGTCCAAGGACAGCGTTCCCCGGCATGTCGGGGTCATCATCGACGGCAACCGCCGCTGGGCGCGCGCCATGGGCATGCGCGACGTGGCGACCGGCCACCGCAAGGGCGCGGACAAGATCTCGGAGCTGCTCGGCTGGTGCCGGGAGACGGGCGTCGAGGTCGTCACCGTCTGGATGTTGTCCAACGACAACCTCAACCGGCCGCGCGAGGAGCTGGAGCCGCTGCTGCGCATCATCGAGGACGTGGTCCAGGAGCTCGTGGACGAGGGCTGGCGGATCAGCCCGGTGGGGGCGCTCGACCTCCTCCCCGACCGCACGGCCAATGTCCTGAAAAATGCAAAAGAAGCGTCATCACACCGTCCGGGCCTGATTGTGAACGTTGCAGTTGGGTATGGAGGAAGACGTGAGATTGCCGATGCGGTGCGCTCACTCCTCCAGGAGCATGCGAGTAAGGGCGCCAGCATCGAGGACCTCGTGGAGGTCCTCGATGTCGAACACATCGCGGAGCATCTCTACACTCGCGGCCAACCCGACCCGGACCTCCTCATCCGTACGTCGGGCGAGCAGCGTCTGTCCGGATTCATGTTGTGGCAGAGCGCTCACTCCGAGTTCTACTTCCACGAGGCTTACTGGCCGGACTTCCGCAGGGTCGATTTCCTGCGGGCGCTGCGCGATTACGCTGCGAGACACCGGCGTTACGGTTCTTGATGCGACATTCGGGTATCCAGGACGTAACGTTGAAAGTGTCCGGCCACAGGCCGGGCATCCCGGAGAGGGCCCGCCTTTGCACCGACATCTGCTGAGGGGGGCCGGAGTCCGGCTCCGCCGGCAGGTTGCGGTCGGGGACGCGGGTCCGGTCCGGTTCCCACCTCGTCTGCAGGGTGCCCGCACCTATGGGCGCCCGGGGGAGAACGTGTGGCAGTGTCCTCGAGCAACCCTACTCACCAGCCGGCCAAGCGCACGTACGTGCTCGACACCTCGGTCCTGCTGGCCGACCCGGCGGCATTGACGCGCTTCGCCGAGCACGACGTCGTCCTTCCCATCGTGGTCATCACGGAGCTGGAAGGTAAGCGGCACCATCCCGAGCTCGGCTACTTCGCGAGGAAGGCCCTGCGCTACCTCGACGACCTGCGGGTTCAGCACGGCAGGCTCGACGAGCCGATGCCGACAGGGGATGGAACGATCAGGGTTGAGCTCAACCACAGCGATCCGTCCATCCTGCCCGTCGGGTTCCGCCTGGGCGACAACGACACGCGCATCCTGACCGTCGCGCGCTCGCTCGCGGCAGAGGGCTGCGACGTCGTCCTGGTCTCCAAAGACCTGCCCATGCGGGTCAAGGCGGCCTCGATCGGCCTGGCGGCCGAGGAGTACCGCGCCGAGCTGGTGGTCGAGTCCGGCTGGACCGGGATGGCCGAGCTGCAGGTGACGGCCGAGGACGTCGAGACCCTCTTCGACAAGGGCGTGGCCGACCTGGAGGAGGGCAGGCAACTGCCCGCGCACACCGGCCTGCGGCTGTTGTCGGCCAAGGGATCGGCGCTCGGCAGGGTGGCGCCGGACAAGTCCGTCCGCCTGGTCCGCGGCGACCGCGAGGTCTTCGGCCTGCACGGCCGCTCGGCCGAGCAGCGCATCGCGCTGGACCTGCTGATGGACCCGGAGATCGGCATCGTCTCGCTGGGCGGCCGGGCCGGCACCGGCAAGTCGGCGCTGGCGCTCTGCGCGGGCCTGGAGGCGGTCCTGGAGCGCCGCCAGCACCGCAAGGTGGTCGTCTTCCGCCCCCTGTACGCCGTCGGCGGCCAGGAGCTCGGCTACCTGCCGGGCACCGAGGGCGAGAAGATGGGCCCGTGGGCGCAGGCGGTCTACGACACGCTCGGCGCGATCACCTCGCCCGAGGTGATCGAGGAGGTGCTCGACCGGGGCATGCTGGAGGTGCTCCCGCTGACGCACATCCGCGGCCGGTCGCTGCACGACGCGTTCGTGATCGTGGACGAGGCCCAGTCGCTGGAGCGCGGGGTGCTGCTCACGGTGCTGAGCCGGATCGGCGCCAACTCCCGGGTGGTGCTCACGCACGACGTCGCCCAGCGCGACAACCTGCGGGTCGGCCGGCACGACGGCGTGGTGGCGGTGGTGGAGAAGCTGAAGGGCCACCCGCTCTTCGCGCACGTCACGCTCACCAGGTCCGAGCGTTCGCCGATCGCCGCCCTGGTGACGGAGATGCTGGAGGACATCACGATGTGAGCCGCGGCGGGCTCACCTGAGCTCGCGGCAGGTGTACGGCCGCCCCTCCGCCTTGGCGGGGCGGCCGTCGTTCTCCCGGACGATCTTCACCTGCTCGAACGCGAAGTCCTGCTGCGCGGTGCAGACGATCTGGGCCTTGCCGAGCCTGCTCAGCGGCCGGTCGCCCTTGAAGTACACGGTCAGCGTGGAGGTGCGCGGGAGCTGCATCTCGTCGCGCTGGACGGGGTCGAGCGAGTCCTTCATGCCGACGTACTCCAGGCCGTGCAGCTCGGTGGTGCGGTCGCCGAGCGGCTGGTCGGAGGCGGCGAAGAGGGCGCCGAGCAGGCTGCCCACAGTGCCGCTCTCGACGTCGGCGGGTTCGAGCGTGAGCTGCTTGTTCCTGATCAGGTAGATGGTCTTCGAGGGCGGCGGGAGCTTGATGGTGGGCGCGGCGCCCTTGGTCTGGACGTCGGTCGGTGAGATGCCGCAGGCCGCCACGGCCAGCAGGGCCGCGGCGGCGACGAGGACCCGGCGCTCGATCATCGGTGCGGTCATGGGTGCGGTCGTCGGTGCCTTCATCGGTGCCTTCATCGGTGCGGCAGCCAGACCGTGAACAGGGTGCCCGGCTGCTGGGCGCGTACGGAGATCGTGCCGCCGTGCAGGTGCACGTTGGCGCGCGCGATGGCCAGGCCGAGGCCGCTGCCCTGGCTGCGGGCCCGGCCCGCGCCCGCCTTGAAGAAGCGGTCGAAGACGTGCGGCAGCGCCTCGGCGGGAATGCCCTTGCCGTGGTCGCGCACCTTCACCTCCAGGCCGTTCTCGGTGCCGCGCGCGGTGACCTCCACCGGGGGCAGGCCGTGCTTGAGCGCGTTGCCGACCAGGTTGGCCACGATGACGTCGAACCTCCTCGGGTCGAGATTGACGGTCAGGCCCTGGGAGGCGGTCACGTCCACCTCGTCGCTCCAGCCGCGCACCTCCAGGCAGTCCAGGATGGCGTCGGCGACGTTCACGGGCTCGACGTTGAGCGTCGCGGTGCCGGCGTCGAACCTGCTGACCTCGATCAGGTGCTCGACCAGCTCGCGCAGGCGCCCGATCTCGCGCAGCACCAGCCGCACGGCCTCCGCGGGCGCGTCGGGCAGCCGGCCGGCCTCCTCCGAGAGCATGTCGGCCACGGCCGTCATGGCGGTGAGCGGCGTGCGCAGCTCGTGCGAGACGTCGGCCACGAACCTGCGGGACATGGCCTCCAGCGAGCGCAGCTCCGACACGCTCAGCTCCAGCGCCGCCGCCGCGTCGTTGAACCTGGCGGTCAGCTCGGCCAGCTCGTCCTGGCCGTGCACCGGCAGGCGGGTGTCCAGCCGGCCCTGGCCGAGCGCCTGCGCCGCCGCGCTGAGCCGCCGTACGGGCAGCAGCACCTGCCGGGCCGACAGCAGCGCCACCACCAGCGCGATCAGCACGATCACCGCGCCGCCCTGGGTGAGCGTGTTGCGCAGCGTCGTGAGCTGGCTCTCCTCGTCGTGCAGCGGGAAGAACACGAACGCGCGCAGCCCGGTGGCCTCGGGGGCGACGCCGGGCTCGAACCGGTGGACCTCGGCGCCGACGATGAGCCACAGCTCGTTGCCGATCACCTTGCGCTGGGTGACGACGTTCTGCTTGGCCCGGCCGTACAGCTCGTTGGGGACGTCCTTCATGGTCATCGGGCCGTCGGCGGACAGCAGGTTGCCGTACTCGACCAGGACGCTGCGGCCGGGACTGGACAGCGTGCGGACGACCTGGTCGAGCTCCTTCATGGACGGCGCCGCCTCGCCCGGCCTGAGCTTGCCCACGGGGAAGGTGATCCGGCCGAGCTCGCGGGTCACCAGGTCGAGGGAGGTGGTCTCGGCCCTGGTCACGAGCGCGGTCTTGGCCAGCTCGAAGCCGATGGTGGCGACCAGCGTCGACGCGGTGACCGCGACGAGGGTGAAGGTGATGACCAGGCGCGCCCGCAGCCCGGTGGGCAGCGGGATCACGGAGGGCTGAACCGGTAGCCGAACCCGCGCACGGTGTGGATGAAGACGGGCTCGGCCGGCCTCGGCTCGATCTTGGCGCGGACGCGCTGGACGCAGGCGTCCACCAGCCGCGAGTCGGCGACGTGCGTGTGGTCCCAGACGACCCGCAGCAGGTAGCGGCGGTTGAGCACCTGGCCGGGATGCCGGACCAGCTCCAGCAGCAGCCGCAGCTCGGTCGGCGTCAGGTGGATCTCCTTGCTGGCCAGCGTCACCTTCAGCGCCCCCCGGTCGATCACGAGGTCGCCGAAGGTGATGCGGTCGGAGGTCGCGGACTCGGCCCTGCGCAGGATGGCCCGGATGCGGGCGTCGAGCACCCGCGGCTCTACCGGCTTGACCACGTAGTCGTCGGCGCCCGCCTCCAGGCCGACCACCACGTCCAGGTCGTCGCCGCGGGCGGTGAGCAGGATGACGGGGAGCTGGTCGAGCTTGCGGATGCGGCGGCAGACCTCGACGCCGTCGATGCCGGGCAGCATGACGTCGAGGATCGCGATCTCGGGGCGGCGGGCGCGGATGTGGTCCAGAGCCTCCTCGCCCGTCGCATAGGACGTGACGGAATGTCCCTGTCGCGTCAACGCCAGCTCCAAGGCTGTGCGGACGGAGGGATCGTCTTCTACAAGGAGGATGCCGGCCACGCGCACATTATTATTCCATGTCCCCTATACCCGGGTTGTGTCATCAAACTGTGACCGGGTGCGGATCAGATCCTGAAGATGGGGCGGAAGCCTGAAAGCGGCCTCCCTTCGGTGCGGGCGCTCGAAGGGAGGCGCCAACCAGCCTGTGACGAAATTCACAATTTTTCGTGAAAAAGGTTGTTACCTGCTGGTTGGCCAAGAGAACGTCAACCGAATCCCGCGTTCCGGTTGCGGACCACCCCCCATGACAGGGCAAGCTCATGGATCGTGAGCCCCGGTCCGCAGTTGAGTGAGCGCCCCCCGAAGGATGACCTTCGCTCGGCGCGCCGCCGGCCTTCGCGTTTCACCCCCAAGCGCATCGCCGTCGCCGTCGTGTCCTTGGTGGTGGTCGTGGGCGGTGGCGGTTACGTCGCCTATCGCGCCGTCGACAACGCCAGCAAGCCGCCGGTCGATCCGTTCACGGCCGAGCAGCTCGGCGCGCTCGCCGGAGGCAACCTGTTCGCCCCCGACCCCGAGACCGACGCGCTGAAGAACGCCGCCGAGCAGGCCTACCGGGCCGACCTGCTCAAGAAGAACCGCGGCGGCACCAAGAAGCTCAACTGGGTCGTGCCCAAGAAGGCGCCGGGCGGCAGCGGCTTCCCGCCCGCCAACTTCCCGCCGGGCAGCAACCCCTCGCCGGGCAGCAACAAGGCCGTCGCCAAGCAGATGCTCGCCGCCAAGGGCTGGGGCGCCGACCAGTGGGGCTGTCTGGAGCTGCTCTGGCAGAAGGAGAGCGGCTGGAACGAGCGGGCCATGAACCGCTACTCCGGCGCGTACGGCATCCCGCAGGCCCTGCCCGGCAGCAAGATGGCCAGCGCGGGCGGCGACTGGCAGACCAATGCGGCCACCCAGATCGCGTGGGGCCTCGGCTACATCAAGGGCCGTTACGGCACGCCTTGTGGCGCGTGGGGGCACTCGCAGTCCACAGGATGGTACTAACAGGTCAAACTCTTCTTCTGTAATCGGCAAGCCGTCTCACCCGATCGTGTATGAGCGGCGCACGCTGGCCGCATGGGTGTGAAGGTCAGTGTGATCGTCAATGTCCACAACCCGGGTGACACCGCGGACGCGTGCATCCGCTCCGCGTTGGAGCAGACGCTGCCCGCCGCCGACTACGAAGTGATCTTCGTGGACGACGGGTCCACGGACGGCATCGGGGAACGGCTGGACACCATCGCCGGTCTCCGCGAGAACGTCCGCGTGCTGCACCTGCCGCACACCGGGTCGCCCTCTCGCGGCCGCAACATGGGCGTGGCCACGGCGGAGGGCGATTACGTCTACTTCCTCGACCAGACCGACCGGCTGGCCCGCGACGCGCTGGCCCGCATGCACGAGCGCGCGGTCGAGACCGACGCCGACGTGCTGATCGGGCGGCTGGCCCGCGACTACGGGCCGCCGATGGTGGCGTTCGAGCGCAGCAGCGCCCGCGCCGACATCCTGCGCGAGCGCCTGATGACGCTGCTCGTCCCGCAGCAGCTCTACCGCCGGGCCTTCCTGGAGGAGCACGAGCTGGGCTTCGGGATGCCCGGCGGCCGGCTGGCCGAGCAGGCGTTCGTGATGCGGGCCTACCTCGCGGCCAAGGTGATCGCCGTCCTGGCCGAGGAGGTCTGCTGCCAGCTCGGGCCGCGGCCCGAGGCGCCCGAGGAGGATCCCCGAGTGATCGTGGCCGGGCTGAGCACGCTGCTCACCGACATCGACACCTACGTCGGCGCCGGCCGCCAGCGCGACCGCATGTACGCCTACTGGTTCCGCTCGGCCGTCCTCAGGCCGCTGCTGACCGCCAGGTTCGCCGACTCCTCCGTGGACCGGGGCATGCACTTCCGGGTCGTCCAGGAGCTCATCGGCGAGCGTTTCCCCGAGCGGATCGACCGCTACCTGCCGGTCCAGCTACGGGCGGTGGCCGCGTTCGTCCGGCGCGGACGCCTGGACCAGATCGTCATGTTCGCCAACTCCACCCGGCGCGCGGGCCTGCGCGCCGATCTCACCGAGATGCGCTGGGACGCCCACATCCTGGTGCTCGGCCTGACCGTGGAGGTCATGTCCGGCGACGGCCTGCCCGACCGCTACCGCGTGGACGGCGAGCGCCTGCACTGGATCCCGCCGCGCTCGGCCGAAACCAAGCTGCTGTCCGACGACGTCACCGACATCACGGCCGACGTCGAGCGGGCCCGCATCGACGTCTACGTCCGGCACAGCACGACCGGCGTGGTGCACTTCCTGCCGGTCAGCCAGCACGTCGAACGTCTCCCCGACGGCCGCCGCCGGGTCCGCGTGCAGATCAGGGGCGAGGCCCGCCTGGACGTGACCAGCGCCGCGATGGGCCAGCCGCTCAGCCCCGGGCAGTGGGAGGTGCACGTCCGCATGTTCAGCGGCGCCAACCAGGCCAGGAGCCGGGTCGGCCGGGCCGAGGGGCCGCTCAACTGCCTGGGCGTGCTGGCCCAGCGGCCCAGGATGCGGCTGGTGGTGCCGTGCTGGTCGGACAAGGGGGAGCTGGGCCTGGCGGTCGAGCCGCGCTCGTTCTCGGAGTCGATCGCGCTGGTGTCGCCGGGGGTGACCGTCCGCCAGCTCGACGGCCACGTGTACGTCGTGCTGCCGGTCCCGTACGTGCCGCCGAGCGGTGGGCCGCCCCTGGAGCTGGTGCTGCGCAGCACCGGCCGCCGGGAACGCGAGGTGTGCGCGCCCGCGCTGGTCGAGGCCGGGGTGCCGGGCAAGCTCGCCGGCCAGCTCGTCGCCAAGATCCCGGTCAGGCGGCACATGCCGAGCGAGGAGCAGCTCGGGCCGGGCGCCTGGCTGTCGTCGCTGCGCTCGTCCGACGAGGAGATCGGGCTGCGGTTCGGCCTCCAGGTGCGCCGCGGCCGGGTCGAGACGCGCCCGGCCGTCGCGGTGAACCCCCAGCGGCGCTCGCCCATGGGCCGGGACACCGCGCTCCACCGCCTCGGCAGGCGCCTGCCCGGGGCGCGGCACATCGTGCGCTGGGCGCGCGCGGGCAGGCATCGCTACCTCAAGGAGTGACCCAGCCCTCCAGCTCCTGGAAGGCGTCCCTGAAGGCCGGGAGCATGGGCCTGAGCCGGTCGGGATAGACGTCGACGAGGCTGTCGAGGTGGTTGCCGCCCTCGATCCGGTGGTAGCGGAACGGGCGGTGCGGGCCGACCATCCTGGCGTAGACGTCGGAGTCGCGGGAGATCGGCAGCAGCGAGTCGAGCGTCCCGTGGATCGTGATCAGCGGCTTGGTGATCCTGCCGGTCAGCCCGATCCTGGCCATCGCGGCGTACGGCCGGCGCGCGCCGTAGTCGTAGTCGGCCGCCGCGCCCGCGTAGGACGGGTCCAGCTCCTTCTGGTAGAGCTGCTGGGTGAGCTCCCAGTAGTACTGCCGGTGGAAGGGCCACAGGAACTCAGACCCCGGCGCGAACCCGGCCGCCCGCACGCCCGCCTCGTCCGGGTACGCCTTCAGCGCGGGCGGCAGGAAGTTCAGCAGATTGTCGCCCTTGACCCGGAAGAGCGTGCCCTCCCAGTCCACGCCGCCGTCGTAGAGCCAGCCGCGGTTCTCCAGCTGCCACCTGACCAGGTAGCCGCCGTTGGACAGGCCGGCCATGAACGTACGGGCCGGCGGGCGGCCGTACCGCTGCCTGACCACGGACCTGGCGGCCACGGCGAGCTGGGTGACGCGCTCGTTCCACTCGGCGATGGCGTCGCCGGGGCGGCGGCCGTCCTCGTGGAAGGTGACGCCCACGTTGCCCTTGTCGGTGGCGGCGAACGCGTAGCCCTTGGACAGCACCCAGTCGGAGATCGTGTAGTCGTTGGCGTACTGCTCCCGGTTGCCCGGGGTGCCGCTGACGACCAGGCCGCCGTTCCACCGGTCGGGCAGCCTGATCACGAACTGGGAGTCGTGGTTCCAGCCGTGCGTGGCGTTGCCGGTGGAGGTGTCGGGGAAGTAGCCGTCGAGCTGGATGCCGGGTACGCCGGTCGGGTTGACGGTGGCCTTGGAGTGCAGGCCGGCCCAGTCGGCCGGGTCGGTGTGGCCGGTGAGCGTGGTGCCGGCCGTGGTCAGGTCGTCGAGGGTGGCGCTGATCAGCTTCTCCGCGCCGGGCACGGTCAGCTCGCCCGCGGCGGGGGCGGTGAGCAGGCTCGCGACCAGGGTGAGGGCGACGAGCATCAGACCTCCTCCAGGTGCCCGGCCAGCAGGCGGCCGAACTCGGCGGGCCGCTCCAGGTGGGGGCTGTGGCCGCAGTCGTCCAGCACGACCTCGCGGTAGCGGCCGTAGCGGTCGAGCACCGCCCTGGTCTGGGTCACCATCGGCTGGGCCGGGGTGCCGGGGGAGCCGGGCACGACGCCGATCGCGCCCAGGTGGGCCAGGTCGAACAGCGAGGTGTCGGAGACGATCACGTCGTCGGCGCCCCTGATCCACAGGACGGGCGGCCTGGGGCCGATCTCCTGCAGGTCGTCCAGGCGGAAGTGGGTGGGGGCGCACGCGTTGAGCACGCCGTGCTTGCCGGGGGCCACGCCGGGCCAGGCGGGGGAGCCGGCGGCGTCGCCCGGGTAGTTGGCCTCGCCCACGCGGGTGGTGAGCATGGAGCGCAGGTAGAAGTCCTCGTCGGGGATCCGCGGGTGCTTGACGTAGCCGGTGCGGAGCACGTTGCGGGGGGACGTGGGAGATTCGTCGGACATGTCGCCCGCCTTGAGCCGGGCCACGAAGTCCGGGTTCGCCGCGCCGGCGCCCGATCCCGCGCCGTCGGGGTGGGTGAGCGTGCCGTCCGGGCCCTCGGTGCCGCCGAAGCCGTACGGGGAGATCGGGTTGACCAGCGTGACGCTCCTGACCAGCTCAGGACGGTCGCGCAGGAGCTGCAGGACGACGCCGCCGCCGAGGCTCCAGCCGACCAGGTGCACGCCGTCGAGCCCGAGGGCCTCGACCAGCTCGGCCAGGTCGTCGGACCAGTCGCGCAGGCCCCTGGTGGCGTCCACCGGCTCGGGGTCGGTGTCGCCGAAGCCGCGCAGGTCGGGGGCGAGCGGGCGGTAGCGGGCGGGCAGCGCGGCCATGCTGTCGCGCCAGAAGGCGCCGGAGGAGACGTTGCCGTGCACGAACAGCACGGGCTCGCCGGACGTCCGGCCCTCGACGGTCAGGACGTGCTGCGTGAGGCGGGGGGTGGTGACCTTCATCGCGCGTGGATCCTCTCGGCCAGGTCGCGTCCCTGGGTCTCGCGGGCGGTGTAGACGGCGACCAGCGTGAGCACCGCCGCCAGGCCAAGGTAGACCGAGATCGGCACGCTGCTGGAGTAGCTCTTGAGCAGCGCCACCGCGATCAGCGGGGCCAGCGCGCCGGCCACGATCGCCGAGAGCTGGGCGCCGATCGACACGCCGGTGTAGCGCGTCCTGGTGCCGAACAACTCCGAGAAGAAGGCCGCCTGCGGGCCGTACATCATGCCGTGGAAGAGCAGGCCGACGGTGACCGCGAGGGTGATCGCCAGGAAGTTGCCGGTGTCCACCAGCGGGAAGAAGGCGAAGATCCACACGCCGATCCCGGCGGCCCCGGCCAGGTAGATCGGACGGCGGCCGACCCGGTCCGACAGCGCGCCCCACATCGGGATCGTGACGAAGTGGATCGCCGAGGCGACCAGCACCGCGGTCAGCACCGTCGAGTTGTCGATCTTGGCGTTCTTCGCGTACGTGATGACGAACACCGTCAGCAGGTAGAACGAGATGTTCTCGGCCAGCCGGGCGCCGATGGCGGTGAGCACGTCCTTCCAGTGGTGCCGCAGCACGCCCACGATCGGCGCGGTCGGCTCCGGCTCGGCCTGCTGGAACACCGGCGACTCGCTGATCGTCAGCCGGATCCACAGCCCGACCATCACCAGCACCCCCGACAGCAGGAACGGGATCCGCCAGCCCCACGACAGGAACGCCTCGTCGGACTGCCAGGCGGCCAGCACCGCCAGCACGCCGGTGGCCAGCAGGTTCCCGCCGGGCGCGCCCGCCTGCGGCCAGGAGGCCCAGAACCCGCGGCGCTTCGTGTCGCCGTGCTCGGACACGATCAGCACCGCGCCGCCCCACTCGCCGCCGAGCGCGAAGCCCTGCACGAGCCGCAGCGCGGTCAGCAGCAGCGCCGCCGACGAGCCGAGCGTGGCGTATGTCGGCAGGCAGCCGATCAGGAACGTGGCGGCGCCCATCATCAGCAGGCTGACCACCAGCAGGGTCTTGCGGCCCACCCGGTCGCCGAAGTGGCCGAAGACCAGGCCGCCGAGCGGGCGGGCGACGAATCCGACGGCGTAGGTGAGGAACGACAGCAGCGTGCCGGTCAGCGGATCGGACTCGGGGAAGAAGAGTTTGTTGAACACGAGAGCGGCTGCCGAGCCGTACAGGAAGAAGTCGTACCACTCGATGGTGGTGCCGATCAGGCTCGCGGCGACGATCCTCTTGATGGAAGTGGCCATGCCGGTCACGGTAAAGAGTGACCGGCGTCACTTATATGGGGCCGGGACCCACAGTCTGCGGGGCGGATGTGTGGCCGAGCCGGTGCAGGCGGAGGGCGAGCTGGATCTCCAGCGCGCGCTCGGGCTCCAGCCAGCCGTCGCCGAGCAGCTTGCCGATCCGGTCGAGGCGCTGGGTGACGGTGTTGACGTGGATGTGCATGGCCTCGGCCGTACGGGAGGGTGAGCCGCCCGTGCCGAAGTAGGCCGACAAGGTGTCGGTGAGCGCGGTGCCGCGGCGGGCGTCGTAGTCGATCACCGCGCCGACCACGCGGCCGACGAAGCCGCGCACGTCGCGGCCGTCGCCCACGAGCAGCCCGACGAAGCCCAGCTCGGCGGGGCTCGCGCCGTCGCCGGCCCGGCCGAGCGCGAGCAGCGCCTCGGCGCACCGCCGCGCCTCCTGGTACGCCTCCGCGACGTCCCGCGCGCCCGCCGATCCGCCCGCCGATCCGCTGGTCGCGCCGCCTCCTGAGCCGCCCGCCGATCCGCCCGCCGATCCGCCCGGCGGGCCGCCGGGTGAGGCTTCGGGGAGGCGGGCGGGGGAGGCGCCCGCCGTCGCCGGGCTGTGCAGGGACGCGCTCAGCTCGGCCGCCACCCGCTGGGCCAGACCGCCCGCGTCCACGCCCGGCAGCAGCAGCACCACCTCCTCGCCGCGCCCCGCCGCCAGCCCGTGCCGGACCGTGGCGTGCGAGGAGGCCCAGAACGCCGCCCGCTCCCGCTGGCCGCCGTGCCTGGCCACCACCACGACGTGCGGCGCGCGCAGGTCCACGCCGAGCCGCCGCGCCCGGTCGGCCAGGCCCGGCGAGTCCGGCCGCGAGATCAGGTCCTCCAGCAGCTCGCCCCTGACCCGGCCCTCGGCCTCGGCCACGCTCCGCCTGAACAGCAGCAGCAGCGCGCACACCAGCGCCGCCCGCTCCAGGATGCGCTCGTCGGCGTCGTCGCTGCGCAGGACGAGCGTGCACAACGGCTCGCCGCCGACGTCCACCGACGCGATCAGCTGGTCGCCCCTGCGCACGGTACGCCCCAGCGCCCTGGACGCCTGCGCCGCCTCGAACACCCCGGCGTCCAGCTCGCCCACGTCGCCGGTGATCGGCCGGCCCAGGTCGTCGAGCACGGCCAGCGACCCGCCGAGCACCTCGGTCACCACGGCGGCGACGTCCTCGATGCCGCCGCCGCGCAGCACCAGCGAGGTCATCCGGTCGTGGGCCAGCGCGGCCCGCTCGACGGCCTCGCCGTGCGCCCTGGCGGTGCGGTGGGCCTGGGAGAGCTCCTCCAGGGCGTTCCTGGTCTCCTGGAGCAGCCGGGCGTTGTCGATGGCGACGGCGGCGTGCGCGGCCAGGCTCGCCAGCAGCGAGACCTCCTCCTGGTGGAAGGGCCTGGCGCTGCGGTTGGCCGCCATCAGCACGCCGATCACCCGCTGGCCCAGGCGCAGCGGCACCCCCAGGATCGCGACCAGGCCCTCCTCCTTGACGGCCTCGTCGATGTGACCCTTGTGCCGGAACCTGGCGTCGGCGAAGTAGTCGGCGGTCGCGTACGGGGTGGCCGTCTGCGCGACCAGCCCGCCCAGCCCGGCGCCCATGGCCAGCCTGAGCGCCCGGAACTTGGCCGAGATCGACCCGTCGGTGACCCGCATGTACGTGTCGCCCTGCTCGGGGTCGTGCAACGTCATGTACGCGATGTCGGTCGCGAGCAACTGCCTGGCCCGGTGGACGATGGCTTCGAGCACGGCGTCGAGGTCGCGCAGCGCGGCCAGGTCGCCGGCGGTGTCGTAGAGCGCCGACAGCTCGGCCTCGCGCCTGGCCCGCCGCCTGAGCAGCGCCCTGACCTTCAGCGCCTCGACCTTGGCCTGCTCCAGCTCCTCGATCGTGGCCGGATCGGCGCCCTGCGCCCTGGCCTCCACGATCGGCCCCTCGAACTCGACCGCCGACGCCTCCCGCGCCAGAAGCTCCAGAAAACGCCTGCTCATGGCCTCACTCCGTGCGGGCTCACTAATGGGCCGTCCAGCCGCCGTCTACGGGGAGGGAGGTGCCGGTGATGAAGGAGCCGTGCGGGCCGCAGAGGTAGGCGACCAGTTCGGCGACCTCCTCGGGCTCGATCAGCCGCTTGATCGCGGCCGGCTGGAGCATGATGTTCTCGACGACCTCGTCGCTGCCGATGCCGTGCACCCGGGCCTGGTCGTCGATCTGCGCCTCGACCAGCGCGGTGCGCACGTACGCCGGGCACACGCAGTTGGACGTCACCCCGTGGGCCGCCCCCTCCAGCGCGACGACCTTGGAGAACCCCTCCAGCGCGTGCTTGGCCGTCGTGTACGCCGACTTGTACGGCGAGGCCCGCAACCCGTGCACCGACGACATGTTCACGAACCGTCCCCACCCCCGGGCGTACATGCCGGGCAGCACCCGCCGCGCGATCAGGAACGGCGCCTCCACCATCACCCGCATCATGGTGGAGAACACCTCCGGCGGGAAGTCCTCGACCGGCGCCACGTGCTGGAACCCGGCGTTGTTCACCACGATGTCCACCGGCTCGTCGGGCAGCGACGCCGCGAAGGCCGGATCGCTCAGATCGGCCACCACCGCGACCCCGCCGACCTCCGCGGCCACCTTCCCGGCCGCCTCGCCCTGCCTGTCGACCACCAGGACCTTGGCCCCCGCGGCGGCCAGTCGCCGGGCGCAGGCGGCGCCGATGCCGCCCCCAGCCCCCGTCACCAGCGCGGTCCGCCCAGTCAGCTCCTTCGCCATACTCCGAACCCTAGGCGCTCGCCGCGCCGGGACGCATGGGTTCGGCCGACATAGATCCGAGCCGACCTATGTGGATCACCCCTCCGTCGGCGGCCGGGTCATGGACAGCACGTCGAGGGCGGCGTCGAGCTGCTCCTCGGTCAGCGTGCCGTCGGCGACGTGGCCGCGCTCGACGACGACCTCCCTGATGGTCCTGCGCTCGGCCAGCGCCTGCTTGGCTATCTTGGCCGCCTCCTCGTAGCCGACGTGCCGGTTGAGCGGGGTGACGATCGAGGGGGAGGACTCGGCGTACTCGCGCAGGCGCTCGACGTTGGCCGTGATGCCGGCCACGCAGCGGTCGGCCAGCAGCCTGGACACGTTCGCCAGCAGCCTGATCGACTCCAGGATGTTGCGGGCGATGACCGGGAGCTGCACGTTCAGCTCGAAGCTGCCCGAGGCGCCGGCGAAGGTGATCGCCGCGTCGTTGCCGATGACCTGCGCCGCGACCATGGCCGTGGCCTCCGGGATCACCGGGTTGACCTTGCCCGGCATGATGGACGAGCCCGGCTGGAGGTCCGGCAGGTTGATCTCGCCGAGCCCGGCGCGCGGGCCCGAGCCCATCCAGCGCAGGTCGTTCGCGATCTTGTTGAGGGACACGGCCACCACCTTGAGCTGCCCGGACAGCTCCACGATGGAGTCCTGGGCGCTCTGGGCCTCGAAGTGGTCGGCGGCCTCGCGGAAGGGGATGCCGGTCGCCTCGGCCAGCTTCTCGATCGCCCGCTGCGCGAAGCCGGGCGGCGTGTTGATGCCCGTGCCGACCGCCGTGCCGCCCAGGGGCAGCTCCAGTACGTGGTTCAGCGCCGTGCGCACGCGGGTGCCGCCGTGGTCGATCTGGGCGGCGTACCCGCCGAACTCCTGCCCGAGGGTCACCGGCGTGGCGTCCATCAGGTGGGTCCGGCCCGACTTGACCACCTGCGCGAACTCGGCCTCCTTGGCGTGCAGCGTCTCGGCCAGGTGGGCGAGCGAGGGCAGCAGGTGGAAGGTCACCTCGATCGCGGCCGCCACGTGGATCGAGGTCGGGAAGACGTCGTTGGACGACTGGGAGGCGTTCACGTGGTCGTTGGGGTGGACCGGCCGTCCCAGCCGCTCCTCGGCCAGCGTCGCGATCACCTCGTTGGCGTTCATGTTGGACGAGGTGCCCGAGCCGGTCTGGAAGACGTCGATGGGGAAGTGGGCGTCGTGCTCGTTGTCGGCGACGTCCGCGGCGGCCTGCGCGACGGCCTCGGCCAGATCTTTGTCGATCACGCCCAGCTCGCCGTTGACCTCGGCGGCGACCGCCTTGATCAGGCCGAGCGCGGCGATGTGGGACGGTTCGAGCGGCCGTCCCGAGACCGGGAAGTTCTCCACCGCCCGCTGGGTCTGGGCCCGCCACCGCGCTCCCGCCGGCACCCGGACCTCGCCCATCGAGTCATGTTCGATTCTGAACTCGCTCATGACTCCAGTCTGTCCCACGGCCGGGCGATCAGTCCGGGGCCGGCCCGCCCCGGGCGGGGACGGGCCGTCGTACCGAAGACGAGCTCGCTCAGCTGGAGATGAGCGCCACGATGAGGACGGCGATCACGACCGCGGCGGCCGCCGCCACGGCCATCAGCACGAGCATGCCGTTGCGGTTGCCCGCCTGCGGCTTCTCGGGCGGCCCCGCGATGGCGAACAGGTCGGTCCCGAGGCCCTGGCCCTGGTGCGGGCCGGCGGCGGGCGGCACCGGCTGCCCGGGCCGGCTCTGCCCGGGCCCGCCCGGCATCGAGCCGCCCTGCTGCGGGCCCCCCGGACCCTGCTGCCCAGGACCCTGCTGCCCAGGACCCTGCTGTGCCGGGCCCTGCTGCCGCGCGGCGTGCGGCGGTTGCTGCGCCGGCGGGTAGACCTGCTGGCCGGGGGAGCCGCTCCGCGGCGTGGCGATGTGCCTGGTCGTGACGGTCCCCTCGTCGTCGGGGCGCTGCGGCGGACGGTCGCCGCCCTGCTCGGGCCCCGGCGGGAACGGCCCCTTGGGACGCATGACGCTGACGGTCCGGTCGGGGTCGAAGCCCCCCTCGTCGCCGGCGTCACCCGTCTGCGGCGGCTGCGCCGGGCGCGCGGCCTGCGGCGGCCGGCCGGGTGCGGTGCTCTGGGGCATCGTCGGCGCCCCCAGCGGACTCCGGGCGGGCTCCTGCGGTCCTGAAGGCCCCTGCGGCGCCGCCGTACGCCCTCCGGCCGCGCCGGACGCCTGCGCGCCGGACGGCACGGGCCCCGCCGCCTGCGGCCCTGAAGGCCGCCCCCCGGCGGGACGCGTCGGCTGCGGGCCCGAGACGGGCGGCGCGCCCGCCCCGTACGCCTCCTGAGCCCCTGAAGGGCGCCCCTGAGGGCCGGCGGGACGCCGTGGGCCGGAGTCGGTGAAGGGGTCGGGCAATGCGGCCTCCTGGGCCATCAGGGCTTCCGCCGTGAGCGCCGGCATCTCGCTCGTGGGCGTGTCGGCGACCATCCGCATGAGGGTCTCCGCCTTGGCGGCGCTGAGCCGCTGCCGGTAGTCCTTGTTGAGCAGCCCGTTCAGCACCGGCCGCAGCCGACCGGCCTGCGTGGGCGGGTCGGCGCTCTCGCTGAGCAGCGCCGCCAGCGTCTCGGCGATCGTGGCCCGCTCGTACGCCGGCCGCCCCTCGACCGCGAAGTACAGCGTCGCGCCCAGCGACCAGATGTCGGACTCGGGCCCGGTGTACTCGCCCCTGGCGCGTTCCGGGGCCGTGTAACCGGGCGAGCCGATCACCATGCCCGTCTTGGTGAGCCGCGAGTCGCCCTCGGCCTTGGCGATGCCGAAGTCCGTCAGGACCACCCGGCCGCTCTCGGTGATGAGCACGTTGCCCGGCTTGACGTCGCGGTGCGTGATGCCCTGGGAGTGCGCGGCGCGCAGCGCGCCGAGCAGGTCGACGCCGATCTCGGCCACGAGCCGCGGCGGCAGCGGGCCCTCCTCCTCGATCACCTGCTCCAGGGAGCGCGCCTCGATGAGCTCCATGATGATCCAGGGGCTGTCGTCCTGGATGAGCACGTCGTGGATGGCGGCGACGGACGGGTGGTTGATCCGCGAGGCGATGCGGCCCTCGCGGACCATGCGCTCGCGTAGCTCGGCCCGCTGGTCCTCGGTGAGCCCCTGGTCCTGGCGGATCTCTTTGACCGCCACCTCGCGCCCGAGCGCGCGGTCGCGGGCGCGCCACACGGTCCCCATCGTGCCCCGGCCGAGCGGGGCGATGAGCTCGTAGCGCTCCGCGAGCAGGCGTGTCTGCTGTTCCGGCATGAGAAGAAGATATCGATTCTCGCTTGGGAAGTGCTTTACCCTCGCTTGCGAAGTTCTCTTGGCCAGAACCGCCGAGGAAGGAACAACTTTATCACCGCAGCCTTGAAACGGACATAAGTGGACGGACTTGGACGTGGTTCGACCCGCTTGCGGTGGACGCCCTCACCCGGCCTGCGCTCCTGGCGCGGCGGCGGGACCGACAGCGCGGCGGCGGTGGCCTCCGCCCTGTGCAGCCCGCGGTGCGCGGGCCTGCGCGCGAAAGAGGGTGAGGTCACCACGGGAACCGGGCGTACGGGCCGGCGCGGGGCCAGCGGCTCCTCCGCCGAGCCGCCCGCGGCCACCCGGGCCAGCATGAGCGAGGCCCGCACGGAGTCGAGCCGGGTCTGTGGATCGATCCTGAGCAGCGCGTCGAGCACGGGCGCCAGCGGGCCCGCCTTGCTCATCGGGATCGGCTCGCCGCTGGTCAGCGCGGCCAGCGCGGCGGCGGCCGTACGGCGGCCGTGCAGCCCGCGGCCCTCGACGGCGGTGTAGAGGGTCGCGCCGAGCGACCACAGATCGCCCGCGGGGCTTGCCTTGGAGCCGAGAACCCGTTCGGGGGCGATGTAACCGGCCGAGCCGAGCACGATGCCGGCCTGGGTGATGGAGACGTCGCCTTCGAGCGCGGCCAGGCCGAAGTCGGTGAGCACGGCGCGGTCCTCGGTCACCAGGACGTTGCTGGGCTTCACGTCGCGGTGGAGGATGCCCTTGGCGTGGACGGCCCGCAGCGCGCCGAGGATCTGCCGGCCGATCTCGGCGGCCCGGCGCGGATGGAGCGGTCCGTGCTCCTGGATGAGCTGCTCCAGGGACTTGGCCCGGAGCAGCTCCATCACGATCCAGGGACGGTCGTCCTCGGTCACGACGTCGAAGACGGTGATGACCGACGGATGGGCCACCATCGCGGTCGCCCTGCCCTCGCGCTCGGTGCGGGCGCACAACTCCGCGCGCAGCTCCTCGTCGAGGACGGTGGGCAGCCGTACTTCCTTCACCGCCACGTCGCGGTCGAGCAACTCGTCATGCGCCCGCCAAACGGTGCCCATGCCGCCGCGACCAACCGGCTCCACAAGCCGATAGCGCGCGGCGAGAAGGTAACCGGAGGGCGCACGCATGCCAGGCAGCTTACCTATTTGTGTAAACCGACCAGTAGAGGCGGGGCCGATAAATTGTTGCGAACTTAAGTCAACCCGCCTGACTCGTTACGTCAGCGAACCTCCGGGCCACATCTGCCCAGTTGACGAGGCCCCACAGTTTCTCGACGTAGTCCGGACGCACGTTGCGGTACTGCAGATAGTAAGCGTGCTCCCACGCGTCGAACACGAGAAGCGGCGTGGTGTTCATTCCGACGTTGCCGTGGTGGTCGTAGATCTGCTCGACCACCAGCCGGCGGCTCAGCGGCTCCCAGGCCAGCACGCCCCAGCCGGAGCCCTGGACCGACGCCGTGGCGGTGGTGAGCTGCTTCTGGAACGCCTCGAACGTGCCGAAATGCTCGTCGATGGCGGCCCTGAGCGCGCCGTCGGGGCGGTCGCCGCCGTCAGGGGAGAGGTTCTCCCAGAAGATCGAGTGCAGGACGTGGCCGGACAGGTTGAAGGCGAAGGTCTTCTCCAGGCCCACCAGGCCGGTGAAGTCGCCCCCGTCGCGGGCCTCGGCCAGGCGGTCGAGCGTGTCGTTGGCGCCCTTGACGTAGGCCGCGTGGTGCTTGGCGTGGTGCAGCTCCAGGATCTCGCCGGTGATGGCGGGCTCCAGCGCGCCGTAGTCGTACGGCATGTCGGGAAGGGTGTAGTCCCCCATGGGTCCGTCCTCTCGAAGTAGATCTCTGGAGGACACTATTGCAAGTAGTTCGCAAGTGCATCAGACTTGCGACCTAGGTCTCGCCTTGGCATCGTGGCGAGAGTCAGTTGGGTCCAGTTTGTGCGCGGACGGCATGAGCCGTCCGCGCACAGGCGTCCTGTGGGGATTTCTTGGGGTGGGAATTACCCAGGTCAGGGCGCTGTTGTACCTGTTTGTACGCGACGGCAGGGCAGCCGTGTCGAGGCGCCCCCGCAGATCTGTCGTCATCACCCATCGCAGGATTCACACCTGTGACCCGCCGTGCCTCATGCGCGGACGGTGAGCAAAGGAGCACCCCCCGATGGCCAAGCACGCCATGATGACCACGTCCCACATCGCCAAGCTCGCTCTCGGCGCGACCATCGCCGCGAGCGCCCTGGGCGCCACTGCCGCCGTCAGCGCCGCGACCGCGGGCCGGACCGACGCCCAGACCGCCGCGCAGCAGTCGGCCGCGCAGGGTTCGGCCCAGGGCCGGGTGAACGTCACCGCCGCCCAGGTGCTGGCCACCGCCCGCGCCCAGGTCGGCACCTCCGAGGACGCCAACGGCGGCGGCACCAAGTTCCAGAAGTGGTACGCCGACTCGCAGCGCGCCGCCGAGACCGTCGCCCGCGACGGCGGCAGCCGCCAGGACTACCTGAACGCCGCCTGGTGCTCGATGTTCGTCTCCTGGGTCGGCGAGCAGACCGGCGCCCGCCCGCAGGTCGGCTGGGACGCCTACACCGTGACCCACGCCAAGTGGTTCGCCGCCAACGACCGCTGGGGCACCGAGGCCAGGCCGGGCGCCGTCGTCTTCTTCTCCTGGAGCGGCAGCAAGAGCCTGAGCGACATCCAGCACGTCGGCTTCGTCGTCAAGGACAACGGCGACGGCACGATCTCCACGATCGAGGGCAACACCGGCAACGGCAAGGTCGAGGAGCGCGTCCGGCCGACCTCGCAGGTCGTCGGCTACGGTTACCCGTCCTACGCCGCCTGACACATCGACACAGCGCGCATTCCTGCCCGGGATGCGCGCTTTGTTGTATTACCGCACGTCAGAGCGACTGTGACGTTCGGCACACCCCTCCCCCCGATAAATGTGCATGATGCCTAGTAGGGCACTTTCCCGCGTACGGCAGGCTGATTGACAGGAACCACGGCACGCCGTCAGCAAGATGTAAGGGTGCCGAAAGGGGACGGGGGCATGGTTAGGACATGAGACCAGGCGAGAACCCGCGAGCAGCTGAAACTGTCGGTGCCGGCCCTGAGACTGGGTAGGACGCCGACGTTCCACCACTGACGACAGAAGTTGAAGGACGTGATGGAGATGCGCCAGACACAGGTTCGCCGCCGGCCGAGGAAGCCGGTCGGCGCCACCCTGGACCTTCGCACGCCGTCGGGGCGACAGTTGCCCTTTTGAACATCAGGAAGCAGGAGCGCCATCTGAGAGGTGCGCGATGATGTGCAGTCACTTTCCCGTATGCCCCAGTGCGGACTCGCCCGACCGTGAGCGTTCGCACGTGATCTCGGCCCACCCCGACCAGGGCTGGAGCCTCCTCTGCAACGGCGTGGTGCTGTTCGAGGACACGGGTCTGCTCCTGCCCGACGGCAGCGTCGTCGCCCCCCACCGAGCCGCCGTCGCGGCCTAAGGCGCCCGGGGGCAACCCCCCCGTCGTCCGGTGCCGAGGGGCTTCGACCGCCGCCCGGCACCCTTCGACGCGCTCGGGCCCTACCTGCGCCCGATGCTCAGCACCGGCCCGGTGCGGTCGGTGAAGAAGTCCTCACCCTTGTCGTCGACGACGATGAAGGCGGGGAAGTCCTCGACCTCGATCTTCCACACCGCCTCCATGCCCAGCTCGGGGTATTCGAGCACCTCCACCTTCCTGATGCAGTCCTGGGCCAGCCGGGCCGCCGGGCCGCCGATGGAGCCCAGGTAGAAGCCGCCGAACTTCTGGCACGCCTCGGTGACCTGCCGGGACCTGTTGCCCTTGGCCAGCATGACCATCGAGCCGCCCGCCGCCTGGAAGCGCTCGACGTAGGAGTCCATGCGGCCGGCCGTGGTGGGGCCGAACGAGCCGGAGGCGTAACCCTCGGGGGTCTTGGCCGGGCCGGCGTAGTAGACCGCGTGGTCCTTGAGGTACTGCGGCATCTCGCCGCCGTCGTCGAGCAGCTCGGCGATCTTGGCGTGCGCGATGTCGCGGGCGACGACGAGCGGGCCGGTGAGGGAGAGCCGCGTCTTGACGGGGTACTTCGTCAGCTCGGCCAGGATCTCCGGCATCGGCCGGTTGAGGTCGATGCGGACGACGTCGTCGGACAGGTGCTCGTCGGTGGTCTCCGGCAGGAAGCGGGCCGGGTCGGTCTCCAGCTTCTCCAGGAACACGCCCTCGGCCGTGATCTTGGCCAGCGCCTGGCGGTCGGCCGAGCACGACACCGCGATGGCCACCGGGCAGGACGCGCCGTGCCGGGGCAGGCGGATCACCCGCACGTCGTGGCAGAAGTACTTGCCGCCGAACTGGGCGCCGATGCCGAGCTTCTGCGTCAGCTCGAAGACCTTGGCCTCCAGCTCCAGGTCGCGGAAGCCGTGCCCGGAGGGCGAGCCCTCGGTGGGGATGGAGTCGAGGTAGCGGGCGCTGGCGTACTTGGCGGTCTTGAGCGCGAACTCGGCGGAGGTGCCGCCCACCACCACGGCCAGGTGGTACGGCGGGCAGGCCGCGGTGCCCAGCGAGCGGATCTTCTCCTCCAGGAAGGCCAGCATGCGCTTCTCGTTGAGCACCGCCTTGGTCTCCTGGTAGAGGAACGACTTGTTGGCCGAGCCGCCGCCCTTGGCCATGAACAGCAGCTTGTACTCGTCGGCGTGGCCGTGGGGGTCCTCGGCGTAGAGCTCGATCTGGGCGGGCAGGTTGTTGCCGGTGTTCTTCTCCTCCCACATGGTCAGCGGGGCCATCTGGGAGTAGCGCAGGTTGAGCTTGGTGTAGGCGTCGTACACGCCCTCGGAGATGTGCTCGGCGTCGCGGCCGTCGGTCAGCACGTGGCGGCCGCGCTTGCCCATGACGATGGCGGTGCCGGTGTCCTGGCACATCGGCAGCACGCCGCCGGCCGAGATCGAGGCGTTCTTCAGCAGGTCGAGGGCGACGAACCGGTCGTTCCCGCTGGACTCGGGGTCGTCGACGATCTTGCGCAGCTGCGCCAGGTGCGACGTGCGCAGGAAGTGGGAGATGTCGTGGACCGCGGTCTCGGTGAGCAGCCGCAGGGCCTCGGGGTCGACCTCCAGGAACGTACGCCCGGCCGCTTCGACCTTCCGCACCCCCTCCGACGTGATCAGCCGGTACTCGGTCTCATCGGCGCCCAGGGGAAGCAGATCGGTGTAGTCGAAGTCCATGTCCATAGAGGGTACGCCCCCCGTCAGGTGGTCATCCCGGGGCCGGCACGGGCTCCGGCGAGCGCCGCGCGGTGAGCCCCACCAGGATGCCGACGATCACCAGACCGGCCCCCGCCAGGTCGTAGACGCTCGGCGTCGCGATGCCGAGCGCGAGCCCCGTCACGATCGCGCCGACCGGGATGAGCCCGGCGAACAGCCCGGCCGTCCCGGGGCCGAGCCTGGGCAGCGAGGTGTACCAGAGGAAGAAGGCCACGACCGTGACCACGACCGCCAGGTACACGAAGCCCAGCGTCTCGGCCGCGGTCGGCGTCCTGAACATGGCGGAGCCCTCCTGGACCAGGCCGACCACGGCCAGCATGGGCACGGCCAGCGCCGTCGAGTACGCCGACACCCGGATCGCCCCCAGCTTCGGCAGCAGGGGGATGGCCAGCATGGAGAAGCTCACCTCGCCCACCAGTGCCCCGAGCGCCCACAGCAGGCCGGTCGGGTTCCCGCTGCCCAGGCCGGTCGCCAGCGTCGCGCCGGCCACCACCACCGACGCCCCCACCAGCAGGCGCGGCGCCGGACGCCCGCCGGCCAGCGCCAGCGCCAGCGGCACGGTGCCGAGGACGGTGCCCACCAGCGCCGGCCCCGAGGCCCGGGTGGACTCGACGACGCAGACGTTGAAGACCACCAGCCCGAGCAGGGTGAGCCCGCCCAGGTACAGGGCCTCGCGCCCGGTCAGCCGGACGAACCGCAGGCCGAGCGCCCTGGTGACGACCAGCAGGATGACCGCGGCGGCGAGGTAGCGCACGGCCTGGCCGCCGTACACGGGATAGGAGCCGATCAGGCCGGACACTCCGGCCAGGGTGCCCACCAGGAACATGGCGGTGGCGGCTCCGGCGATTCCGTTTCTCATGTGCAGGATCGTAGGGAGACAATGGTTCGGGCAAACAGTCCAATAGGCCGCTATATGACAGGACCAATATGGCCGACCTGCACATCCGGATCAATCGGGATGCGGGAGGGATCGCTGGGCAGATCGCGGCCGAGCTGCGCGAGGGCGTGCGCCTCGGGCGGCTCGTGCCCGGCACCCGCCTGCCCGCCACCCGCGACCTCGCCGCCGACCTCCAGGTCTCCAGGGGCGTGGTGGTGGAGGCGTACGAGCAGCTGGTGGCCGAGGGGTTCCTGGTCTCGCGGGTGGGGGCCGGGACCGAGGTGGCCCCGCTGGGCGCCGTCCGGTCCGCCCGTCCGTGGCCGGTGGCCGACGGCGGCGCCTGCGGGCCGTACCAGGGGCACCGGGCCACGTCCCCCGACCTGGGGCACTTTCCCCGGGAGCGGTGGTCGGCGGCCGTCCGGCACGTGCTGGCCACCGTGCCGTCCGACGCGCTCGACTACGGCGACCCCGGGGGCGTGCCGGAGCTGCGCGAGGAGCTGGCCGGTTACCTGCGGCGGGTCAGGGCGGCCGACGTCCATCCCGACAATCTGGTCGTCGTGGGCGGCGTGGCGCAGGGGCTGAGCCTGGCGCTGCACGTCCTGGCCCGGCGCGGCGGCCTGCGCCTGATCGTCGAGGACCCCACCAGCCGCCGCCAGGTCCCGCTGCTGGAACGGGCCGGGGCCCGCCTGGTGCCGGTGCCCGTGGGCTGCGAGGGCCTGGTCACCGGCGCCATGGAGGGCGAGGCGGCGCTGGTCACGCCCGCACACCAGTACCCGACGGGCGTCGTGCTCTCCCCGGCCAGGCGGGCCGCGCTCATGGAATGGGCCTGCGCGGGCGACCGCACGGTCCTGGAGGACGACTACGACGCCGAGTTCCGCTACGACCGAGACCCGGTCGGCTGCCTCCAGGGGCTGGCCCCCGACCGGGTGATCCTGACCGGCAGCGTCAGCAAGTCGCTCGCGCCCGGCCTGCGGCTCGGCTGGGTCGCCGCCCCCGCCCACCTGGCCGAGGCGATCCGCCGCGCCCGGAGCGAGCTCGACCTGGGCTCCCCGGTCATCGAGCAGTACGCGCTGGCCCACTTCCTGCGCTCCGGCGGCTACGACAAACACCTGCGGCGCATGCGCAGGGAGTACCGCCGCCGCCGGGACGCCCTGGTCAGGTCGTTGGCCGAGGAGCTGCCGGAGATCCGCGTCCGGGGCATCCAGGCCGGGCTGCACGTCTACCTCGACCTGCCGGACGGCTGGGACGAGCTGCGGGTCGTCCGCGCGGCCGAGGAGGTCGGCCTGGCCGCCGAGCCGGTCGCGCCGATGCGGTTCTCGCCCGGCCCGCCGGCGGTCGTGGTCGGGTTCGCCCGGCTGCCGGTGCATCAGGCGGCGGAGGCCGTACAAGGCTTAAAAGTCCGCATGTCCGGACATATCAAGGACTGAGGCGGAAAGCGGCATTGGAGGCGGCATGCGGGTGGGACTGCTGGGCCTGGGCCGGATCGGCGCGTTCCACGCGGCGAACCTGGCCGCGCACCCCCTGGTCGACGAGCTGATCGTGGCCGACCCGGTCAGGACCTCGCCGTACGGCAGGCCGGGGGACCCGTTCGAGGCCGACGCCGTGGTCATCGCCACGCCGACGAGCACGCACGCCGAGCTGCTGATCAGGGCGTGCGAGCGGGGCGTCCCCGTCCTGTGCGAGAAGCCGGTGGCGGGCACGGTCGCCGAGACGGTCAAGGTGCTGGAGGCGAGCGCGGGCCGGCGGGTGTGCATCGGGTTCCAGCGCAGGTTCGACCCCGGCTACCGGGCCGCCCGCGCCGCGCTGCGGGCCGGCGAGCTGGGCGAGCTGCACC
The DNA here is from genome assembly GCF_044465465.1 of Nonomuraea sp. NPDC049655. Taxonomy (NCBI): domain Bacteria; kingdom Bacillati; phylum Actinomycetota; class Actinomycetes; order Streptosporangiales; family Streptosporangiaceae; genus Nonomuraea; species Nonomuraea sp. NPDC049655. The sequence goes on along the minus strand of NZ_JBITLS010000016.1, from coordinate 183,660 downwards.
GCGTCCACCTGGTCACGGCCGATCCCGCGCCGCCGCCCGCCGGGTACGTCCCGCTGTCCGGCGGCCTCTTCCGCGACTGCCACGTCCACGACTTCGACGTCCTGCGCTGGGTGACCGGGCGCGAGGTCGTCTCCGTCCACGCCGCCGGCGCGAACCGGGGGGCGGCGTTCTTCAAGGAGGCCGGCGACGTGGACAACAGCGCCGCGCTGCTCACCCTCGACGACGGCACGCTGGCCACCCTCCAGGGCTCCCGCTACAACGGCGCCGGCTACGACGTGCGCATGGAGCTGGCCGGCACGAAGGGCACCCAGGTGGCCGGGCTCGGGCCGCGCGCGCCGCTGCGCAGCGCCGAGGGCCTGCAGCCGCCCGGCCCGCCCTGGCCCGACTTCGTCGCCAGGTTCGGCCCCGCCTACGCGGCCGAGATCGACGCCTTCCTGCGCGGCGGCGAGGGCCTGTGCTCGGTCGAGGACGCCCTGGCCGCCCTGTACGTCGCCGAGGCCGCCGACCTGTCGCTGCGCGAGTCGCGTCCCGTCCAGGTGGCCGAGGTGCGCGGCTGAGGAGGCTTGCGGATCACGCCTGCGCGGCGGCCCGCCGGGGCGCGAAGCCCGGTGCGAGCGCGATGATCACGCCGGCCAGCAGCAGCGGCGCGACGAACGCCACCCGCCAGTCCGTGGCGTCGGCGATGCCGCCGATCAGCGCGGCTCCCACGATGAAGCCCACGTAGTTGAAGAGGTTCACCCGGGCGATGGCCACCCCGGTGCCCGCCGGGTCCAGCTTGCCCGCCGCCGAGAACGACTGCGGCGCGACCACCGACAACCCCAGCCCGGTCAGCCCGAACGCGACGATCGCCAGCGGCTGGTTCGGGGCCACCACGACGCCGAGGAAGCCCAGCGTGGCCAGCGCGCCGCCGAGCCGGACGATGGCGGCCGGGCCGTAGCGGCGGACCGCGACGTCGCCGGCGAGCCGCACGGCCAGCGTCGCGCCCTGGTAGACGCTGTAGGCCAGCTTCGCCACGCTGTCCTGGGCCAGCAGGGCCTTGCCCATGAAGACGGTCGCGAAGTTCGACACCGCCGCGTCGCCGATGTACAGGAAGCCCATCGCCAGGCAGAGCGGGATGATCGGCCGCCAGGGGAACTTGCCGGTCGCGGCCTCGACGACGTTCTCCACCTTCTCCTCGGCGATCGTGCACAGCTTCGGTCCGGCGTAGATCGACCCGGCCACCGCCAGGACCATGGGGATCGCCATCGTGACCGCCAGCGAGACCCGGCCGGCCGCGAACACCGCCCACAGGGCGCCCGCCAGGCTGAGGACGCTCCACACGCTGTGGAAGCCGTTCAGCACGGCGGTGCCGTACCGGCGTTCGACGGCCACGCCCTGCATGTTCATGCCCGCGTCCACCGCGCCGACCGCCAGGCCGAACAGCAGCAGCGCGGGCACGGCCAGCGGCACCGAGGGCGCGAGGCCGGTGAGCACCACGGCGAGCGCCACCGCGGGCTGCGCGACCCGCAGGAGCAGCTTGCTGCCGTACCGGGCGGCGAACGTGCCCGCGCCGACGCTGCCCACGCCGGCGAAGACGGGCACGATCAGCAGCAGGAGCGTGAGCGCCCCGTCGGTGAGCTCCAGCTCGGTCTGGAGGCTGGCCACCTGGACGAGCAGGGTGGCGAAGGAGAGGCCCTGCACGCCGTACACGACGTACGTGGCGGTACGGGCCTGGCGATCACGCGGGGACGGCACGACGGCCTCCTGATCGGGGGGGAATCAAACGTGAGGCGGAGTCAGGTTAGCGGCTGCTCAGGGCCGTACGCCAGGGTCGGATCCGGCGGCGGATAGGGTGCCTGGGTGAGACGGGGCTACGCGACCGGCGAGGCGCGCAAGGAGCGCATCCTGGCGGTCGCGCTGCTGGAGTTCGCCGAACACGGCTACCGGGGCGCTTCGCTGGCCCGCATCGCCGCGCGGGTCGAGCTCTCCCAGGCCGGGCTGCTCCACCACTTCAGGAGCAAAGAGCGTCTGCTCGTCGCGGTGCTCGACTACCGCGACGAGCTCGACCGGCGCAGGTTCGGGCCAGGGCACGACGGCCACGACGGCGGCGCCGCCGCGCTGCGCGCCCTGGCCGACGTCGTCGACCACAACGCGCGGGTGCCGGGCCTCGTCCAGCTCTTCTCGGTGATCAGCGGCGAGGCGGTGACCCCCGGCCACCCCGGCCACGAGTGGGCCAGGGGGCGCTACCGGCGGCTGCGCGCCGACGTGGCCGCCGCGCTGCGCGCCGGCGTCGAGCGCGGCGAGTTCCGGGCCGGCCTCGACGCCGAGGCCCACGCCGACCGCCTGATCGCGATGATGGACGGCCTGCAGACCCAGTGGCTGATCGACCCCGGCCAGGTGGACATGGCGGCCGTCTTCCGCGGTTACGTGGAGGACCTCATCGCCGCTCTACGGCCCGCCTGACCGCCCGCACGGGCTCGGCCTCCGCCAGCCGTCCGGCCGCCCACACCCCGAGGGCCAGCAACGCGGCCACCTCGGTCACCGCCAGCCCCCGTTCGACCAGGCCGAGGGGCAGGACGCGGTACCACGGCAGCCCGTGGCGGGCGCCGATCAGCACCGCCGCGCCGATGCCCACGACCCACAGCGCCGAGCACACCCCCAGCCCGAACGCCACCATCGCCGACCTGCGGCGCTCCCGGTGCCGCCAGGGCCGGGCGATGACCAGCGCGGCGAGCGGCAGGCTGAGGAAGGCCACGAAACTGCCGACCCGGTGGATGCTGCCGCTCGTGCTCGGCCCGACCGCCCAGTCGTGCTTCTGGAACGACGCCGTCAGCAGCAGCCCCACGCTCCAGGCCATGAGCGCGACCGTGCCGACCGCCCCGGCCAGCCGCTTGCGCGCCAGCGAGACGCCGATGGCCGCCGACCCGGCCGCGAGCAGCCCCACGGCGAGCCCGAAGATCCACCCCTCGGGGCCGAGACCGTGCTCGCTGATCGTGCGCCTGAACGGGTTCGTCTCGTCGAGGCTGGTCAGATCCAGGCCCGCGATCACGGCGATGCCCACCCCCGCCGCACCGAGCCCCCATCGCGCCGGTTGGTGCACGCCCGCCTCCCGGGATCAGCGGTCAGAAGCCTGTCGCGTGGATCAACGGCGGGAAACGCCGGACGATTCCGGCGTACGGCCATCGGCACGCCGGCCGGACGATTCCGGCGCACCGCCACCGGCACGCCGAGGCGAACGGAGAGCCAGGTCGGGAGATCGGCGCGTTGCTCGGGCGGATTCGCCGATGTGCGCCCTGTTGGTCCGCTCTTGGGCGAGCGAATACCCGGGCCGCCGGATATCGTCAGAAGTGTGAACGAACGCGCGGGATCGTGGTTGCCGAAGCTGCAGGAAGTCGGAGAGCGGCTTGCTGAGGAGTTCGTGACGTCCCGGCGCGCACCGGCCGCGCCCGGCCTGCCGCAGCCGCACGAGCTGCGCGCCTCCGACGCCGACCGAGAACGCATCGCGCAGGTGCTCCAGGACGCCCACGCCGACGGCCGGCTCGACCTCGTCGAGCTGGAGGAGCGGCTCGGCGTCGTCTACTCCGCGCGCACGCTCGGCGACCTCGCCGGGCTCACCGCCGACCTGCTCCCGGCCGAGGAGCAGCCGCTGAACCTCGACGGCCGGCCGGTGTCGGCCATCTTCAAGAAGGAGCAGCGCGGCGGGCGCTGGGTGGTGCCCGCCGAGCTCGACGTCACGGCCATGTTCGGCACGACCAAGCTGGACTTCCGCGACGCGATCCTGCAGAACAGCCGGATCGTCATCAACGCCACCCTGGTCTTCGGCGGCCTGGAGATCCACGTGCCGGAGGACCTTGAGGTGATCAGGGTCGCCAAGGGGGAGACCGTCCGCCTGACCAGGCAGCCGGTCGAGCCCGGCGGGCCCGTGGTCGAGGTGCGCACCACGAACTTCGCCGGCGACATCAAGATCAAGGAACCGCCCAAGCGCAAACGCCGCCGCTGAGGCGGGTCAGCCGGCCGTGTCGAAGTTGATCGCGCTGTAGGCGCGCAGCTTCCAGAGCTGGTGCTCGCTCTCGATCTTCCTGATGGTCCCCGACCGGCCGCGCATCACCAGCGAGCTGGTCACCGCCGCGCCCGACCTGAACCGCACGCCCTGCATCAGCTCGCCCTGGGTGATGCCGGTCGCGGCGAAGAACACGTCGTCCGACCTGACCAGGTCGTTCGTGGTGAGCACCTGGCTGAGGTCGTGCCCGGCGTCGACGGCCTTGGCGCGCTCGGCGTCGTCGCGCGGCCACAGCCGGCCCTGGATCACGCCGCCCAGGCACTTCAGCGCGCACGCGGCCACGATGCCCTCGGGCGTGCCGCCGATGCCCAGCATCAGGTCGATGCCGGTGCCCGCGCGGGCCGCCATGATCGCGCCGGCCACGTCGCCGTCGACGATGAACTTGATCCGCGCGCCCGTCTCCCTGATCTCCTTGACCAGCTTCTCGTGCCGCGGCCGGTCCAGCACGACCACCGTGACGTCGGACGGCGAGCAGTGCTTGGCCCGGGCCACGGCGTTGATGTTGTCGGCCACCGACGCCTCGATGTTCACCACGTCGGCCGCCTCCGGCCCGGTGACCAGCTTCTCCATGTAGAACACCGCAGACGGGTCGTACATCGAGCCGCGCTCGCTCACCGCGATCACCGACACCGCGTCCGGCATGCCGAGCGCCGTCAGCCTGGTCCCGTCGATCGGGTCCACCGCCACGTCGCAGTCGGGGCCGCTGCCGTCGCCGACGCGCTCGCCGTTGTACAACATCGGGGCGTGGTCCTTCTCGCCCTCCCCGATGACCACCACGCCGTTCATCGACACCGTGTTGATCAGCTGGCGCATGGCGTTGACCGCCGCGCCGTCGGCGCCGTTCTTGTCGCCGCGGCCCACCCAGCGGGCCGCGGCCATGGCGGCCGCCTCCGTCACGCGTACCAGCTCCATCGCCAGGTTGCGGTCAGGGGCGTGCTCGCCCGTCGCGAGCGCTGCCGGTACCGACGTCTGATCGGACATGATGAGCCTCCTCGTTGAGAACTCTCTCGATCGTAGTTGCCGGTCTATTCCCGGTCAGAGGGGGATAATCTGCCCAGCCCGGCTCAGCTCTCTGCACAAGGGCCGCCACGCGATGGTCAGGGACTGGCGAAAAGGGATATCTATATGGGTGCCCCGCATGACGGAGACCGGATTTTGCGCCATATCGCGTGCGCGTAGGAGATCTCGCCTCCACCATGGACATGCGCCCCCGCCGTGGAGGAGATCGAATGAGCGAAGTGGAACACGCGGTGACCCAGCCTCGCACGTCCGAGCGGGGGGCTGCGACGCGGAGCTCGCTGCTGGCCGCCGCGCGGGAGGTCTTCGTCTCCAAGGGGTTCGCCGAGGCCGGCGTGACGGACGTCGTCGCCAGGGCCGACGCCAGCGTGGGCAGCCTCTACCACCATTTCTCCGGCAAGGCCGACCTCTACCTCACGTTGTGGGAGGAATGGCAGGCCCGCCAGGCCCAGCGCACCAAGCAGGCCGCCCGTACGGCCCGCGCCGCCGCCGAGGGCGACCCCATGAGGGTGTTCATCGACGCCGCCCGCGCCTACCTCGAAGGCTGCCTGGAGGAACGCGAGCTGGCCGCCCTGTTCCTGCGCGGCGACGGCCCGCCCGGCTTCGAGGTGGTCATGCGCGACCGGCTGCGCACGTGGGCCCAGCGCAACGCCGCCCTGTTCGAGGACGAGCCCGCGCTCGTCGTCGTGGTCACCGGCGCCCTGGCCGCGGCCGTCAGCGAGATCGTCTTCTCCGGCGACCGCGCGATGGTCGACGACGTGCTGGCGATCATCGGCCAGATCAGGCCCGCCGCTTCGGCGACCGCACCCTCCAGCGGGTAACCTCGCCAAGTGTGCGACGGTTCAGCCAAAGTTTCTACGGCTACGCGGTAGCCCTCTTCGTGTGCCTGGCGGGCGTGGGGCTCTTCATGCTCGTCGCCCCGCAGAGCCGTGAGGAGCACATCCCGCGGCTCGACTACTCCATCACCGTCGCCAACTTCGGGCACGGCGTGCCCTACCAGGTGTGGTCCCCGCAGAAGGACCCGGCGGGCTGGGTGCCCAACAGCAACAGGATCGCCAAGGGCGAGAACGGCGCTCAGGTGCTCTACCTGGGCTACGCCACCGCCGAGCGGCAGCACGCCATGTTCGCCCAGAGCGACGAGAAGCCGGCCGCCGAGTTCGCCAACCGCATGACCGGCATCGCCAAGCCGTCCGGCAGCCAGCAGGTGGGCGGCGTGACGTGGGAGAGGCGTTTCCGCGAGGACAAGAACCAGCGCTCGCTCGTGCGGGTGCTCCCCGACGTCACCCTCGTCATCACCGGCACGGCCGACTGGCCCGAGCTGGCCGAGCTGGCCGGGCTCCTGCAGCAGCGCGCCAAGGGGTGACCCTGGCCGGGCGCGGCGGCGTCTAGGGTGGTGGCCGTGGCAGACGAGAAGACACCTTCGTACGAGCAGGCCCGCGAAGAGCTGACCGAGGTGGTGCGCCGCCTGGAGACGGGCGGGCTCACCCTGGAGCAGTCGATCGAGCTCTGGGAGCGCGGCGAGAGGCTCGCGGCCGTCTGCGAGGAGTGGCTGCAGGGCGCCCGGGTCAAGCTCGCCGCCGCCATGGCGAGGCGCTCGGAGCCGGGCGCCGACGACGCCCCCTTCTGATCCGTCAGGAGGCGGTGCGGTTGAGCGCCACCACGGGGATGCGGCGGCTGGTCTTGGCCTCGTACTCCGCGAAGCCGGGGGCGATCTCGACCATGCGGGCGTAGAGCCGGTCGCGCTCGTCGCCCTCGATGAACTCCGCCTTCACCTCGAACGTCTCGGTGCCGATCTCGGCGGTCGCCGCGGGGTTGGCGCGCAGGTTGTGGTACCAGGCCGGGTGGTTGTCGGCGCCCGCGTTGGAGGCGATGATCACGTAGCGGTCGCCGTCGGCCAGGTACATCACCGGCGTGGTCGTCGGCCGGCCGCTCTTGGCGCCCGTCGTCGTGAGCAGCACCAGCGACGCGCCCTCGAACGGGCCGCCCACCCGGCCCTCGTTGGCCCGGAATTCGTCAATGACCTGCTGGTTGAACGAGTTGGTCATCCTCAGCTCCTCATAATCGGAGAGTTCTCCGATTATGAGGATACAGGAGAGCTCTCCGTTCACCACGGAGTTATGCTCCAGGCGTGTGCGCACGTCCCCTGCTGCCCGTCGTCGGCCAGCCCCAGCCCGAGCGGGCCGACGCCGCGCGCAACCGCCGGAAGATCATCGAGGTGGCCGCCGCGATGATCGCCGAGCGCGGCGCCGACGAGCTCTCGCTCGACGAGGTGGCCAAGGCCGCCTGCGTCGGGGTGGGCACCGTCTACCGGCGCTTCGGCGACCGCGCGGGGCTCGTCCTCGCGCTGATCGACGAGCGGGAGCGGCGCTTCCAGGCGGCGTTCCTGAGCGGCCCGCCGCCGCTCGGGCCCGGCGCGCCGCCGGCCGAGCGGGTCACGGCGTTCCTGCACGCGCTGGTCGATCGCATCGTCGAGCAGCAGGACCTGTTCCTGCTGCTGGAGAACGGGCCGGGCAAGGTGCGCTACAGCGGGCCGTACAAGGTGCATCAGGTGCATCTGGCGAGCCTGCTCGCCGCGGCCCGGCCGGCGGCCCACGCCGCCTACCTGGCCGACGCGCTGCTCGCGCCGGTCACCGCCTGGCTGATCAAGTTCCAGCGGGAGGAGCGGGGCATGATGGTGGAGGACGTCAAGGCCGGCCTCGCCGACCTGGCCGCCGCCGTCGTGCGGGGGCCCTAGTCCTCCGTACGGACCGTGAGCCGGTCGTCGCTCAGCCTGATCGTCAGCGGGGAGCCCGGCGGCACGTCCTTGGCCAGGCGCACGACCTCGCCCGACGGATGTTGCACGATCGCGTAGCCGCGCTCCAGCGTGGCCGCGGGCGACAACGCGACCAGGCGGGCCCGCAGGTGCGTGAGGTCGTCGGCGGCCCGGTCGAGCGAGCCGGTCAGCGAGCGCCTGGCCCGCTCCCGCAGCGCGTCGACCTGCTCGGCCCGGCGTTCGAGCTCGCGCACCGGATCGGCCAGCGACGGCCGCGAGCGCACCGACGTCAGCCAGGACATCTCGCGGTCGAGCCAGCCGTTGAGCACCCGCCGCCCGCGGTCGCGCAGCTGGCGGATCAGCGCGAGCTGCTCGCCCACGTCGGGGACGACCTTCTTGGCGGCGTCGGTGGGCGTGGAGGCGCGTACGTCGGCCACCAGGTCGAGCAGCGGGCTGTCCTGCTCGTGGCCGATCGCGCTGACCACGGGGGTGCGGCAGGCGGCCACCGCGCGCACGAGCGTCTCGTCGGAGAAGGGCAGCAGGTCCTCCAGCGAACCGCCGCCGCGGGCCACCACGATCACCTCGACCTCGGGGTCGGCGTCGAGCTTGCGCAGCGCCTCGGTGACCTCCCCGACCGCGTACGGCCCCTGGACGGCCACCTCCTCCACCTTGAATCGCACGGCCGGCCAGCGGCGGCGGGCGTTCTCCAGCACGTCGCGCTCGGCGGCCGAGTCGCGCCCGCAGACGAGCCCGATCGTGCCCGGCAGGAACGGCAGCCGCCGCTTCCTGTCGGCGTTGAACAGCCCCTCGGTGGCCAGCAACCGGCGCAGCCGCTCCAGCCTGGCCAGCAGCTCGCCCACGCCGACCGGCCGGATCTCCATCGCCGTGAAGGCGAACGAGCCCTTGTTGACCCAGAAGTCCGGCTTGACGTGCACCACGACCCGCGCGCCGTCGGAGGGACGCGGCTCGGCGGCCTCGTAGACGCCGCGCGGAGCCGTGACCCGGGCCGAGACGTTGGCCACCGGGTCACGCAGGGTCAGGAACACCGTGCCGCCGCGCGCGCTCAGATCGGTGATCTGGCCCTCGACCCACACCGTGCCGAGTCTGCCGATCCAGCCGCCCACCATCTGCAGGACCGTGCGGATCGGCAGGGGAGACTCGGGTGAGGTCTTCGAGGTCATGGCGGAAGACTACGGGTTCGCCGGGACTACTCCCCGGTCTGCAGCTTGGCCAGCCGGTTCTCGAACATGCGGACGACCTCGTCGCGGGCCTGGGTGGCGCGCTCGTAGGCGAGGTAGTCGCCGATCTGCTCGGCGGACTTGCCGCGCATCCTGGCCCGCAGCGAGGCCACGGTCAGCTCGGAGTAGCCGGGCAGCGGCTCGGCCAGGTCGTCCGGGACGACCTTGGGCTCCGCCACGGGGGCGGCCGGCTCGGTGACGGCCTCCGCGGCGGCCTTGAGCACGCCGTCCTGGGACGCGGCGGCGGCCGCGGGCTCCTCGGTGACCTCGGTGACGGCGGCGGGCTCGGCGGCGGCCTTGGCAGCCTTCGTCGCCTTCGCGGGCTTGGCCGGCTTGGCGGTCGTGGTGGTCGCGGCGGCCTTCGTGCTCTTGGCGGTCTTCGTGGCCTTGGCGGTCCTGGCGGGCTTCGCGGCGGGCTCGGCCGCGGGCGCGACCTCAGCCACGACGTCCGGCTCGACCTCGGCGGCCTTGACCTCGGCAGTCGGCTCGACCTCGGCGGCGGGCTCGGCCTCCGTCGGCGCCTCGGCCTTGACCTCGGCCTTGGCCGGCGCGTCGGCCTTCGCCGGGGCCTCCGTGGCGGCGGCGGCTTCCGGCTCGGGCTCGGACGTCGCCTTGGAGCCGGTCGACGGCTTGGGCTCGGTCGTCGCCTTCGGCTCGGTCTCCGGCTTGGGCTCGGTCTCCGGCTTGGTGGCGGTCTTGCCAGCGGGGGCGAAGATGACCGGGTCCGGCTTGCTCTTGGCCGACCCGTTGGGCGCGGCCTCCGGGCGCGGCGTGAAGATCACCGGCTCCTTGCGCGCCGGCTTCTCCTCCTCGGCCGGGGGAGCGGCGACCTGCGCGGCGGCGGAGGGACGGGACTCCTGCTCCTCCTCCTGCTCCTCCTTCGTGCCGAGCCCCTTGATGGAGTTCTTCACCCGGTCGACCACCAGCAGCGCCTGCCCGGCCGCGCTGAGCGTGGTCTGGACGACGAGCAGCGGCAGATCCTTGGCCTTCTCCTTGAGTTCGTCCTTGTTGGTAACGGTTCTGGCGATGTTGCGTATCACGTCGCTGAGGGACATGACGTCTCCCTGGGAGGTCTGTATTGGACGGCCAGTCTGGCAAACGGCGGGCGACCACGCACGCGCAGCCCTGATGGCCGCTCCACGTAGCATAAGAAGTATGGAGCCCCAGACCCCCGCTTCCCGCCGAGTACTCGTAGCCAAGCCGCGCGGCTACTGTGCCGGAGTCGATCGAGCCGTGGTAGCGGTCGAGAAGGCTTTGGAGCAGTACGGCGCGCCGGTCTACGTCCGCAAGCAGATCGTGCACAACACCCACGTCGTCAAGACGCTGGAGGCCAGGGGCGCCATCTTCGTCGAGGAGACCGAGGAGGTGCCCGAGGGCGAGATCGTGGTGTTCTCGGCCCACGGCGTCTCGCCGGCCGTGCACGAGGAGGCCAGGCAGCGGGGCCTGCGCACCATCGACGCCACCTGCCCGCTGGTCACCAAGGTGCACAACGAGGCCAAGCGGTTCGCCGCCCAGGACTACGACATCCTGCTCATCGGGCACGAAGGCCACGAAGAGGTCGAGGGCACCTCGGGCGAGGCCCCCGACCACATCCAGCTCGTCGACGGCCTCGACTCGGTCGAGAAGGTCCAGGTGAAGGACCCCGACAAGCTCGTGTGGCTGTCGCAGACCACCCTGTCGGTCGACGAGACCACCGAGACGGTCGCCCGCCTCAAGGAGCGCTTCCCCACCCTGATCGACCCGCCGAGCGACGACATCTGCTACGCCACCCAGAACCGGCAGGTCGCGGTGAAGGAGATCGCCGCCGAGGCCCAGCTCGTGATCGTGGTCGGGTCGGAGAACTCGTCCAACTCCAAGCGTCTGGTCGAGGTGGCCAAAGACCACGGCGCCGAGGCCGCGTACCTGGTGGACAACGCCGGCTTCATCCAGGACGAATGGCTCGACGGCGTCACCACGGTCGGCGTGACCAGCGGCGCGTCGGTGCCGGAGGAGCTGGTCGACGAGGTGCTCGCGCGGCTGGCCGGGCACGGCTTCGGCGACGTGCGCGAGGTCGAGTCGGTGCCGGAGAGCATGCGCTTCGCGCTCCCGCACGAGCTGCGCAAGGACCTTCGCGCCGGCTAGTCGTCGCCGCGCGGGGTGCCGTAGACCTTGGGCTCGAAGTAGCCCTCCGGCTCGGGCACGAACGGCTGGCGCGGGCGCGGCATCTCCGCGCCCGCCTTCAGCTCCTCGCGCAGCTCCCGCACGTTGTCGCGCAGGCCGCGCCGCCAGGCGACGGCCAGCACGACCGCCGAGCCGGCGAACAGCCAGGGGGCGCCGCGGGTCAGCGAGCCGTACAGGCCGAGGGCCAGCGACTGCATGATCGACACCGAGCCGAACGCGCGTCCGAGCTCGACGAAGAGCGTCGCGCAGAAGAACACCAGCGGCGGCGTGACCACCAGCGACAGCAGCTCGCGCTTGTTGACCAGGAGCACGCCGAGCAGGCTCGACACCACGAATGCGGCCCCCACCAGGTAGGACAGGCCGAGCACCGCGGTCAGGACATAGCCCGCCAGGGTGGCGACCAAGGTGAGCGCGATGGCGCCGCGAGCGGTCAGCCTGACGCCAGAACGCCTGCCCTTCTCTGCCACTGTCCCACCCCCGTTTACGGCGACCCGCCTGCCAACTTACCGTTCGAGTGCGAAATCAGAGACGTGGTTTCGAGCAGTTCGGGCGAGGCCAGGGGTCTCGGCAGCCCTTCGAGCATGTCCGGGGCGTCCAGATCGCCGTCCACGACGCCCAGATCGTTGAGTTTGCGTGCGGTGACCAGGACGCGGCTTTCAAGCGAACCGACCGACTTGTTGTACGCCTCCACCGCCCGCGTCAGCGCCTTGCCCAGCGACTCCACGTTCCTGCCGAGGGACGACAGCCGCTCGTACAGCTCCTTGCCCAGCTCGAACACCGCCCGCGCGTTCTCGCTCAGCGCGGCCTGCTGCCAGGCGTAGTGGGCGGTGCGCAGCATCGTGATCAGCGTCGTCGGCGTGGCGATGTGCACCCGCCGCGCCATGGCGTACTCCAGCAGCGCGGGGTCGCGTTCGAGCGCGGGCGCGAGGAACGCCTCGCCCGGGATGAACAGCACCACGAACTCCGGCGAGGGGTTGAACCCCTGCCAGTACGCCTTGGCCGCCAGCCGGTCGACGTGCTCGCGCACGTGCCTGGCGTGCGCGTCGAGCCGGACGGTGGCCAGCGACTCGTCGCCCGCCTCGGCCGCCTCCAGGTAGGCCGCGAGCGAGACCTTGGAGTCGACCACGATGTTCTTGCCGCCGGCCAGCCTGACCACCATGTCGGGACGCATCGCGCCCTCGACGACCTGCTCCTCGAAGTCGCAGTGGCGCTGCATCCCGGCGATCTCGGCCACCCGGCGCAGTTGCAGCTCGCCCCACCGCCCGCGCGCCTCGGGCCGCTGCAGGGCCCTGACCAGCGCGGTCGTCTGCGAGCGCAGCTGCTCGTTGCTCTGCTGCACGAACTCCATCTGCTTGGCCAGCTCCGCCCGCGCCGCCCGCTGCCCGGCCTCGGTGTCGCGAAGCTGCGACTCGACCCGCGCGAGCGCGTCCTTCAGCGGCTCGACCAGGTGCTCGACGGCCTGCCTGCGCTGGTCGAGATCGCCGGCGGCCTCGGCGCGGCTGGCCGACAGCCGGGTCTCGGCCAGTTCGAGGAAACGCACGTTGTTGACGTCGAGGGCGCGCGTGGACAGGGCCTGGAACCGTTCGGCGAGCTGTTCCTCGACGTAGACCAGCTTCTCGGCGGCCGACCTGGCCCGCGCGTCGGCCTCGGCCACCCGCACCGCCGCGCGGGTCCTGGCGACCAGGAAGCCGACGAGGAGTCCGAGGGCGAGTCCGATGAGCAGCGAGACGACATCCACTCCAACGATGATTGCAGCACATCGCGTCTGGATCTTCCCGACACGCTTGCGGAATCCGCTTGTGCGCCGACTGATCCGTCACGCACAGTATTGGGATGGCTACCGGTACGAGGCTCGCCGTCGCCGTGTCCGCGGTGTCGGTCGCCCTGATCGCCCTGGCCGGAGCCGTGATCACCGGTCCCGGGGCCGAGGGGCCGGCGGCCACCCGTCCGACCCTGCGCTGGACGCCCGGCGCCTGCGTCACCGACCGCTACGCGCTGATCCCCTGCAACGGCGGCGACTTCGAGGTGCTGGCCATCGCCCACGACCCGCCGCGGCCCGCCGACTGCCCCGACGACACCGACGACGTGCTGCGCATCGGCCTGGGCCGCACGGCCTGCGTGCGGTCCTTCCTGGCCCCGCACGCCGGCGTGCCCGGCGGTGGCGGCGGCCTGCTCAGGCCCGGCGACTGCGTGGCCCTCGACGGACGGGAACGCCCGTGCGCGGGCACCGGCTGGTACGGCAGATCCGTCGCGATCGCCTCGACCGCCGACGAATGCCCCTCGACCACCCTCGACACGCTCGAAAGCGGAGCGAACGTCGTCTGCCTGGGCCCCGGCGGTCAGGTGCTCGCCGAGGGCGCGTGCGTGGTCAGACCACCCGCCGACGTCGTCGCCAGGTCGGCCGTGACCAGGGCCGCCTGTGACTCGTCGGCGGCCTGGGCCCGCGTCGTCTCCTTCGAGAGCACGCCCGCGGCGTGCCCGGCCGGCGTCCAGCGCTACCTGCGCGCGGCGCCCGGGACCTACCGTCCGGTGACCTGCCTGCACCTGCTCAGCAAGTAAACTCGCTGTCCGTGAGCCTTTCCATCGGCATCGTCGGCCTGCCCAACGTCGGTAAGTCCACGCTTTTCAACGCGCTGACCAAGACCGGCAACGCACTCGCCGCGAACTACCCGTTCGCCACCATCGAGCCCAACGTGGGGATCGTGGGCGTGCCCGACGACCGCCTGCCCAAGCTGGCCGAGATCTTCGGCTCGGCCCGTATCCTGCCCGCCAAGGTGGAGTTCGTCGACATCGCGGGCCTGGTCAAGGGCGCCTCGGAGGGGCAGGGCCGGGGCAACCAGTTCCTCGCCAACATCCGCGACACCGACGCGATCTGCCAGGTCATCCGCGTCTTCGGCGACCCCGACGTCACGCACGTCGACGGCGAGATCTCCCCCAAGCGGGACATCGAGACCATCAACACCGAGCTGATCATGGCCGACCTGCAGACGGTGGAGAAGGCCGTGCCGCGCCTGCAGAAGGAGGCGCGCAACAACAAGGACAAGAAGGCGGCGCTGGAGGCCGCCGAGGCCGCGCTGGCCGTCCTGGAGACCGGCAGGACCATCTTCGAGAGCGGCCTCGACCGGGAGGAGCTGCGCGAGCTCCACCTGCTCACCGCCAAGCCCTTCCTCTACGTCTTCAACCTCGACGCCGACGAGCTGACCGACACCGCGCTCAAGGAGCAGCTGTCGGCCATCGTCGCGCCCGCCGAGGCCGTCTTCCTCGACGCCAAGATCGAGTCCGAGCTGGTCGAGCTCGACGAGGAGGAGGCCCTGGAGCTGCTCCAGTCGGTCGGCCAGGAGGAGTCGGGCCTGCGCCAGCTCGCCCGGGTCGGCTTCGAGACGCTGGGCCTGCAGACCTACCTGACCGCCGGCCCGAAGGAGACCAGGGCCTGGACGATCCGCAAGGGCGCCACGGCGCCCGAGGCGGCCGGCGTGATCCACACCGACTTCCAGCGCGGCTTCATCAAGGCCGAGGTGGTCTCCTTCGACGACCTGGTCGAAGTGGGCTCCATCGCCAGCGCCCGGTCCGCGGGCAAGGCCCGCATCGAGGGCAAGGACTACGTCATGCGCGACGGCGACGTGGTGGAGTTCCGCTTCAACGTCTGATCCGCCGGCCCGCGCTATCCGAGCAGCCCGCCGAGCAGGGCCGCGGGGCCGCCGCTGAGCGGGCCTCCGCCCCCGCTGAGCGGGCCTCCGCCGCCGTTGCCGGCGGGCTTCTTGTCGAAGTGGATCATCTCGTTCGCGTACGTGCCGCCCTGGCACACGGCCTTGCCACGGCCGACGGGGGAGACCTTGCCGCCCGCCTCGGTGCACTCGCTGTCGGTGACCCAGGAGGGCGCGGCGGTGGCCGGGGAGGGCGCGCAGAGGGCGAACGCGGCGAGCGCGGCGGCGGGCAGGAGGGCGGCGGCGAGGCGACGCATCACATCAGTCCAATCACGGTGGGCTAACTTTCGCTACGCTAGGTTACCGGCGGATCGCCGTCGAAAGCCCATCGTCCGGATGACGAACGCGCAGGCCCCTCCGGGATTATGTGATTCCGGGACAACTGACGCGTCAACCACTTTGGGTCCCTACGCGTCGAATCGTCACGGCGTTCACGCTGACTCGGGAGGCCCTCATGATCCGACGCATCATCCGGAAACGACGTCCGGCGCCCACCCTCGCGGGCATCAGCCTGGAGGAGGAGCTGGCCCTGATCAGGGTCGAGCTCATGTACGGGTTGCGCGTCAACCGTGAGGCGTACCTGCGCAGGAAGGTCGACGAGCGCAACGAGCTGGCCAACCGCATGCGGGAGCGGGACGCCGCCTCGATGCTCGCCGACCTGCGTGGGTCGCTGGAGCGCGCGGTGTCACCCACGGTCGTCGACCTGCACAGCCGTCGCCGGGCACGCGCGAGCCAGGACCCCGAGCCCGCCTGAGCCGAGACTGTCGTACCCCCAGAAGTGGTGCATAACACCCTCTGTCCTCCTCTCATGCCAAATGCGCAGGTCGTGAGCATCTATGCCTGTTTTGGACAGGTATCCATGTCTGCCGCGCTAGGCGGAAATGGGCGTCTGGCCTGGTCAAATGGTGATTCCGCCAGTAAGTGACGGGAACCGGCGCTGACGTCTGCCATACGGATCCGGTTTGCCGTCAGGGCGGTCATGCCTGCAGCATGGGCGTGGCTTTCCTGGAAGAATGGCGGGACCGGATAGGGTGACTACTTCACCGCGGATGATGGGGATCGGCAACGGACGACACCGCGCCAACCGGGGGGATCGGCGCGAGCGGAGGCGTGATGGCTCGTAGGTCTACCGTCCAGCACGATCCTCGGATCGCTGGCGAGCCCGAGCTTTCCGCGCGCCCGGACATGGCAGACTTCGACGCGCCGCCCTCGCGCAGGCCGCGTCGGGGCGGCTGGTCCGGTGGCGGCGGACGGTGGCTGGTTTGGGCCGGCCGCATCATTCTCTGGGCGCTTATTGTGGTTATCGTGGTGAATGGGATTCGTGCCCCATTTGAGCGGTTTACCCAGCAAGAGCCTACGACGACGAATGGCGCCGCCGTGGCGCACAAGGGATTCCCCGCTGACCAGGGCATGGCTTTCGCCGCCCAGTTCGCGGGGGTCTATCTGAATTTCAGCCCGGAAGACGCGGCCAGCCGCACCAGGAAGCTCGCCGCGTTCCTGGCCGAGGGCATGGACGCGCAGATGTGGTGGGACGGCTTCGGCAAGATGGCCGCCGTAGCGATCCAGCCGTACGACATCGAGGCGACCGACGCCCAGAACGCCGTGGTCAGCGTGGCCTTCCAGTCCGGGCCGCGCCGGCTCATGCTGTCGGTCCCGATCTACTACTCCGGCGACGACAACGGCAGGCGGTTCGTCATCGCGGGCCGTCCGGCGATCCTTCCCGCGCCGGCCCCCGCCGACCTGCCGCAGCTCGCGAAGCCGGAGACCGACGACGCGGCGGCGGCCGAGCTCAAGCCGCAACTGGAGGGCTTCTTCAAGGACTACGCCTCCGGCGACACCGCCGGGCTGCAGCGCTACGTGGCCGCCGGGAAGACCCTGCCGAGCTTCGGCAGCGCCTTCACCTTCGCGGAGCTGAAGGACATCGTGGTGCCTGTGGGGGGTGCCACCCGAGAGATCCAGGCGGTCGTGGTGTGGATCGTGCCCAACGGCGACGCTCCGGCCACGCCGAGCGCCACCGACCCCGCCGCCGTCGGCGGGCGGCTGGAGCAGGCCTACCGCCTCACCGTGGAGAAGCAGGGCGACAAGTGGTACGTCGCCGACATCCGCGGCGCTGGTCGGGCCGTTGGATAGACGCACGACCGCGCTGTTGTTCGGTACCCCCCGGGAGGACAAGAAGTGACGTTGAAGACCGTAGTGCTCACCTTGATCGAAATGTCGCCGTCGCCGTCGCCGACCGGCATTGACACCGGAGGGCTCGCCAACTTCCTGCGTGCCTTCTTTGCCCCGTTGTTCCTGGTAGTCGTCTCCGTGGTCGCGCTCTTCTTCCTCTTCACCCGCGAGATCACGCGTTTCGTCCAGTTCCTCATCCTGGCTGTGGCCATCGGAGTGATCTTCTACGTGCCCAACATCATCGAGGTGACGGCGAAGGCGATCGCGGGCGCTCTCGGCATCAAGTAAAGGGTTGAGACCGCTCCAGGGCGGTCATGTACGAGCGGGTGGAGAGGAGGACTGCGTGGACCTGCCCACGTATACGAACATCTGGCGCATCGAGAAGCGGCTCTACAAGCTCTACGACCTTCGCCTCCCGATGCCACTCCCCATCGTCTGGATCGGCGTGTTCGTCGGGGTGTTCGTGCCGTGGTCGCTCCTGCTGATCCTGGTGGGCGTGCCGGTGGCCATGCCGTGGCACGTGTTGTTCCTGGTCCCGCCGGGGATCGTGACGTGGTTGTCCACGCGTCCCGTCATCGAGGGCAAGCGGCTCACCGAGCTCCTGGAGTCCCAGCTGCGCTACCTGGGCCAGCCCAAGGCCTGGTACCGGCTCGCGCCCACCTCCGAGCCCGAGGCGGTCACGTTCTCGGGGCGCATCTGGCGTACCACTCCGGTGCGGGTCAAGGCCAAGGCGGCGCGCAAGTCCCGCCAGCCGCAGCGCAAGCGTGAGGGGCAGCGGATCACGGGTCCGCGCCAGGTCCGTCCGGCCGTGGCCGCCGCGGCGGCGGCCGCCCAGCAGGCGCCGGTGGCGGAGGCGCGTACCGGGTGGGGGTCGCGTACCAGGCGGGGCACGGCGCCCGCGCTGGCGCCGCAGGCCCGCCGTCCCGCCCCCGCCTTCGGCCGGGACGTGCCGCTGGTCCTGGTCCCAGGGGATGAGAACGGACCGGCGCTGCCGCCGGTCGAGCACGACGTCGCCGCCGGAGAGCTGGCCAGCCGCGAGCTCACCGGCGGCGCCCTCCCGGCCCGCCCCCGCCGCGCCACCCCCGACCGCCGCTCCGAACGCGACGTGCCCGGCCACGAGGCCGTGGGTTCCGAAGCCGCCGTTCCCGAGGCCGCGGTTCCCGAGGAGCGGGACGCCTCGGAGGCGGCGCAGCCGAGCGCGCGCAGGGGCTCCACGAGCAGGGCGTCGGGTGAGCGTACCGACGCGGCTGCGGGCGAGGTACAGAGTGGTCGTGGGGCTGTCGTGCCGATCCGGTCGGCGGAGGGTCTCAGGCCCGTGGCCGGCAAGCCGATCGACACCGAGGCCCTGCGGCGGCTGCGCCGGCTCGCCGCCACCGCCGACGCGCCCGGTGAGGCGGCAGGTCGCGCGGAAGGCGAGCGCGGCGTCCCGGAGCGCCGCGACGACGTCACCGGACGTCGTGAGAGCACGGACGAGCGTCGCCAGGGCGTCGCCGGCCGTCCCGAAGGCGTGGGCCGCGAGGACGAGAACACGATCGCCCGCGACCAGCACAGGAAGGGGCAGCCGCCGCGGGTCGCGCCCGGGACGGTGATCCTGGGCGCCCAGCGTTCCTGGCCCCCGGTCGACCCCGACGCCAAGCCCCTCTCCGGCCCACCCCTCCGCCTGGAGGATCAGATCCCCACCCCCCACCCGCCCGCCGACAACCCACCGGCAGCCGAAGCTGGCCAGGTGGGCGAAGCTGGCCAGGTGGGCGAAGCCGGCCAGGTGGGCGAGGGCGCGCACGTGGGAGAAAGCGCGCACGTGGGAGAAAGCGTGCATTCGGGCGAGGGTGCGCGGACCAGCGCAGATGTCCCGACGGCCGAGGACGAGTCGACAGGCGAAGGCGTTTTCGTCGAGGAGACCACTCCCGCCGGCACAGACGCTCCGAGCCCCGACGCGCCCGACGCCGAACGGTCCTTCGAGACCACGCACGAGGCTCCCTCCGAAGCCTCCGCCGAGGTCTCAGCCCCCGCCGAAGAGCCCGCCCGGGGCGAAGCCTCGGCCCGCAGTGAAGCCCGCGCTGGGAGCGAAGCCCCCGCTGGTAGCGAAGCTTCCGTTGGTGGCGAGGATGTTGCCGAGCGGCCGGTCTCCGGCGAGGGGCACGTGTCCTCCGGGCCGGTTGTCACCGGCGAGGAGGATGTCCCCGCTGGGCAGGGCACTCCCGACCGGAGGGCCGGTGCCGGAAGGCGGGCCGCTTCCGAGGGCGAGGGTGAGGATGCCGCCAGCGCGCAGGGGGCTGCCGTAGGGGCGTCTGCCGACGCGGGCGCGGTCGTAGAAGGGGCCGGGGTCGGACGTACGGAGGTGCCGGCCGATCGGTCCGAGGGCGATGGGGGCGTACCGGACGAGCAGGCCAAGCCTTCCGAGGCGTACGGCGAGCCCGGGCGGGACGTGGCGGCGCGGCGGCGGCCCGCCGGCGACCGGCCAGGTGACAGGGGCGGCGACCGACCGGGTGACAGGGTCGGCGACCGGCCAGGGGACGGGGTCGGCGGACGGCCAGGGGACAGGGCGGGCGGGCTCGTGGCGCCTGTGCCGGTTCCCAGGCCCGGTGAAGGCGGCAGGCCCGCCGAGGGACGGGTGCGCAGGGTCGAGTCCGTGGTGGGCCGGGACTCCGGCGGTTGGCGCCGGATCGCCCAGGTCGTGGTGGGCGGAGGCGGCGTACGCACCGACGGGTCCGAGATCGACGAGGCCAGGGCCAGGGCCGTGTTCGGCGGCAGCAGGCGGATCGTGGTGCTCGGCTGCACCGGCGGCGCGGGCCAGTCCACGACGGCGCTCATGCTCGGCCACACCTTCGCCACCTACCGCGACGACCGGATCGTCGCCGTCGACGCCAACACCGGCGGCACCACGCTGACCAGCAGGATCGAGCCCGAGACGCCGGAGACCCTCACGTCGCTGCTGTCCGGCCTCGACCAGGTCAGCGGCTACCTGACGATGCGGGGCTTCACCACCCGTACCGCCTCCGGCCTCGAGGTGATCTCGGCCGACACCGACGCGGGCGCCGAGCAGCGGCTCGCCGACCGCAGCTTCTTCTCCGACCACCGACTGGGCGAGTCGATGCGCCTGCTCGACCGCCACTACAAGCTGTCGGTCATCGACCCGGCCGCCGCGCTCGCGGCGCGCATCCTGCCGTACGCCGACCAGCTCGTGCTGGTGGTCCCGGCGAGCGAGGAGGCGGCCGAGGCGGTGGCGATGACGTACGAATGGCTCGACGGGCACGGCTGCGGCGAGCTGCGCAGGCGTGCGGTGATGGTCGTCAACGGCGTGAGCAGGCGGTCGATGGCCGACGTCGAGCAGGCGGAGGCGGTGGCCAGAGGCAGATGCCGGGCCATCGTCAGGGTCCCGTGGGAGGACGGCCTGGCGCCCGGCGGCGCGGAGATCGTCGACCCCGGTCAGTTGCGCGCGGCCGGACGGCGGGCCTACCTCGCCCTCGCCGGCGTCGTGGTTGCAGGCTTCGCGGTACAGGCACACGGACAGGCCGTCCGACCGAGCGAAGAGGAGTTGGCGAGTGACCCCCCGGGCACGAGAATCGGTGAGCGTTAAGTGAACATGCGAGCAGGTCTGGCCCGTTCATGCGCCGAGGGGGCGGCATGAGCAGGGCGTCCCGAGCGCACCAGCGTCTCGCGGTCCGCTACTTCGACGACCGCATCCTGCTCACGGACACCTGCGCGTGGGCGTACTTCCGGCTTCCGACGGTCAGCTACGAGTTCGTCACGCCGGAGGAGCGCGAGGCGCTGGCCACCAACGTCACGATCGCGCTGGCCGCGATCAGGATGCCCGACGCCGAGGTCCACCTGCGGGTCGCGCACCGCACCTACCCGGCGGCCGAGTGGGCGATGGCGCTCAACGCCACCTCCGACGAGGGGCCGGGCTGGCGCGACTACCTGGAGGAGATGTACCGGCACGTCTGGGCGAAGGACTTCTGGTCGAAGGAGGTCTACCTGGGCGTCCGCCTCGGGCCGCGCGGCAAGCAGCTCGGCAGCGGCGTGCTCGCCCAGCTCCTCGGCTTCTACCAGAAGACCGAGAAGGCGCTCGGCATGGAGGACGACCACGTCCCGGACAGCGAGATCGGCCGCTGGACGGAGTCGGCCGAACGGCTGGGCCGGGCCCTGGCCTCCAGCGCCCTGTACGCCAGGCACGCCACGTCCGTCGAGGTGGCCTGGCTGTTCCAGCACGCCGCCGCGGGAGCGGTCGGCGATCCGCCGCCCTCGGCCAGCCCGAAGCGGCGCTGGGGCAAGGGCGAGATCGAGTCGCTGGTCGAGGGTGAGATCCACAACGGCAGGTCGCTGCTGCGGATCGTGCAGCCGCAGGGCGACTCGTACGTGGCCCACCTGTCGTTCGCCCGCTTCCCCGACCTCATGCCGTTCCCCGACGGCGAGCCGTGGATGCACTTCGCCGACCAGCTGCCCTTCCCGGTGGAGATCTCGTCCAGGATGCGGCTGATCCCGCCGGTCAAGGCGTCGAAGGACGTCGCGCGCAAGCTGGCCCACGCCCGCGACATGGACCACCACATCCGCGAGGCGGGCGCCGAGGCGCCGATCGCGCTGGCCGAGCAGATCGACGCGGCCCGCATGCTCGAACACGGCATCACCAAGGAACGACTGCCCTTCGTGTACGGCTGGCACCGCCTGATCGTCTCGGCCCCCACGGAGGACATCTGCGTGCAGCGGGTCGAGGCGGTCGTCGAGCACTACCGTGACATGGGCATCGACGTGGTGAACTCGACCGGTGACCAGTTCTCGCTGTTCTGCGAGACGCTGCCGGGCGAGAAGGTGCGCGTCAACGCCTACGCCCAGCGTCAGCCGCTGCGGACGATCGCGGGCGGCATGGCCACGGCCACCGTCGACCTCGGCGACCGGCTCGACGACGGCAGCGAGGGCTGGCTCGGGCCGTACATCGGGGAGACGGTCGGCAGGGCGCGCAGCATCGTGCACTTCGACCCGCTGCTGGCCGCGAGCCGCAACCGGCCGACCGCCATCGCGATCACCGGCGAGCCGGGCGGCGGCAAGACCACGCTCGCGCTGCTGATGATCTACCAGATGGCGCTGCGCGGGGTCACGGTCGCGGTGATCGACCCGAAGGGCGACGCCGAGTCGCTGGTCCAGCTCCTGGAGAAGCGCGGGCGCAAGGCCAGGGTGATCCCGCTGGGCTCGGCCGCGCCGGGGCTGCTCGACCCGTTCTCGTTCGGCGACGACATCGCGGCGAAGAAGACCATGGCGACCGAGACGCTGCGGCTGCTGCTGCCCCGCATGTCGGAGGAGCGCGAGTCGGCCATGATCCAGGCCGTGGCCGCGGTCTCCAACGGCTCCGACCCGTCGCTGGGCAAGGTGGTCGACTACCTGGAGCAGGCCGACGACCCGGCCTCCAAGAACCTGGGCGCGGTGCTGCGTTCGATGTCGGAGATGCACCTGGCCAGGCTCTGCTTCGACCCCTCGGGCGGCGACCAGATCGACAGCGAGGGCTGGACCACCGTGTTCACCCTGGGCGGCCTGACGCTGCCCGACGTCGCCACGACCAGGGACGACTACTCCTACGAGCAGCGGCTGTCGGTGGCCCTGCTCTACCTGGTCTCGCAGTTCGCCCGCAGGCTGATGAACGGCCTCGACCGGCGGGCCCCCAAGGCGATCTTCCTGGACGAGGCGTGGGCGATCACCTCCACGCCGGAGGGCGCCAAGCTGGTCCCCGAGGTCAGCCGCATGGGCCGGTCCAGGAACACCGCGCTCGTCCTGGTCTCCCAGAACGCCGGAGACCTGCTGAACGAGCAGGTGACCAACTGTCTGTCCTCGGTGTTCGCGTTCCGTTCCACCGAAAGGGTGGAGGTGGACCACGTCATGTCGCTGCTCGGCGTGGAGCCGTCGGAGGAACACAAGGCCGTGCTGCGCTCGCTGGGCAACGGCGAATGCGTATTCCGTGATCTGGATGGCAGAGCCGGGCGCATCGGAGTAGACCTGATCTCCGAAGAACTGCTCCGCTGGCTCGACACGAACCCGACACACGACAAACCAGACGGTGGCGGGCATGATGATCTTCGAGGGGGCGTGGGCAGGGCGCAGGAGGTACGGTCATGAAGATCCGACTATCCCGACGACTGGCGCTGGCGCTCGCGCTCGTGAGTGCCGTCCTCGTGGTTCCGCTGGTGGTGGGCGGTCTCTCCACGCCCGTCGCCGCGGCGCCCTGTGACCTGTCGGGGCCGCTCAACCCCGAGATGATCGGCGGCGGCACCGACGGCATGATCCAGCCGCCGCCTCCCGCGGGCGGCGTCCAGGCCCCGACGACGAACTACGGCCAGTTCGGCATGGCCGGCCAGTTCTGGCAGACCCACGGGCTCGGCTGCTCCGACTACGTCGCCGTGCTCGGCAACATGTGGGCCAACGGCGTCTTCACCGCGGCCAAGGCCATCGACCGGCTGACGATCACGACGTACCAGGCGGCCGCGACGGAGGGACCGCTCCAGTCGATCAAGGACGTCGTCGACGACATCGTCCAGAACCTGTCCGAGGCCATGTACTGGCCGTTCCTGCGGCCGATCGTGATCCTCGGCGCGATCTGGCTCGCCTGGTACGGCCTGATCCGCAAGCGGGCCACCACCACCGCCGAAGGCGTGATCTGGATGGTCCTCGCGGTCACCGTGGCCGTGTGGTTCTTCAGCAGGCCCGGCGACTTCACCGGGCTCGGCAAGGTCGTGACCGACAAGACGGGCGAAGTGGTCAACTCCGCCTTCTCCGGCCTGCCGGGTGCCGGCGGCGCGTCCTGCCTGCCGCCACCCGGCCAGACGAACCCGCAGGTCAAACCGGGCGGTTACGGCCAGGTCGGCACGGCCGGCGTCGACCAGAACGCCGACGCCCTGTGGTCCACGCTGGTCTGCAAGCCGTGGCTGGTGGGCATGTTCGGCACCGCCGACCCGCAGCAGCCGATCGTGCGCGACTTCGGGCGCAAGATGCTGGAGACCCAGTCGATCGCCCCCGCCGTGGCCGGCCAGCCCGCCCCCGACATCGCCGCCCACCAGGCCGAGTACGCCAAGGTCGCCGAGCTGCTCAAGAACGACTCCCGCTACACCGTCTTCTCCGGCCGCGACTGGTCGAGCAGGCTCGGCGTGGCCGTCGGCGCGCTCATCGCGGCGGTGGTGGCCGGGTTGCTGATCTTCCTGGTGGCGGTCTCGCTGCTGGTGCTCAAGGTGGGCTTCCTGCTGCTGCTGATACTCGGGCCGGTGTTCCTGCTGGTCGGCGTGCATCCGGGCAGCGGGCGCATCATCGCCATGCGGTGGGTGGAGATGCTCGTCGGCACGCTGCTCAGGCAGGCGGTGCTGACGCTCGTGCTCAGCGTCCTGGTCTACGGGTACGCGCTGATCATCTCCACGGCCATGCCCTGGGGGCTCCAGGTGCTGTTCATGGCCCTGCTGACGATCGCGGTGTTCTTCTACCGGCGTCCGTTCCAGCACCTGTTCGCGTCCTTGAGCGGCCACACGGTCACCACCCGCATGCTCGGCGACGCCGCGAGCTCGCCCGTCCTGGAGCGGGCCGCGAACGTGTTGCCGCCGGTCGCCGGGGCCAAGCTCGGCCGGTGGGGCCTGCGCAAGGCCGAGCCGCTCATCAGGGCGGCGGCGGCCGGCAGCGGCGCGGGCGCGGCGGCCGGCGCCGCGGTCGCCCAGGCGCGGATGCGCGGCGAGGAGGGCGAGGGCGTCTCGGCCGGCACCCGGATGCCGGTGGCGGCCGCGCCGCTCGACACCGACCAGCACGGCGGCAAGGCGGGGGCCCGGCCCCCGCTCGAACCCCGCAGGGGCACCGCGCCCCCGCTCAACCTCGGCGGCCAGGCCGGTCGGACGCGCCCCGCGACGGCCGGCGGCGCCCGCGGCGGCTCCGGTGGCGCGGCGGCGGGCGGCACCGCGTCCGGGGGCATGGCCGCCGGAGCCACGACCTCCGGCGGCGGTTCCAGCAGTGGCGGCGGTGGCTGGTTCGGCGGGCGGTCGGGCGGCGGATGGGCCTCGCGTGGTGGTGGTTCTGGCGGCTCGCGCAACGGGTCGTCGGGCGGCTCGCGGGGCTCCCGGTTCGGCGGGTCCGGCGGGTCGGGTGGCTCGCCGTCCTCGGGGTCGCGTGGCTCCGGCGGCGGGCTGTTCGGCGGCGGCGGGTCCAGGAACGGTGGGTCCGGGACCGGTGGCGGGTCCAGGAACGGTGGCGGGTCCAGGTCCGGAGGGGCCGCGTCCCGGCCGTCCGGCGCGTCGTCGGGGTCGAGGATCTTCGGCTCGGACGAGCCGTCGTCCCGCTCGTCCGAGGCGCCGCCGCTGTGGCTGCGCGGCAGCGGCAACGGCGGCTCGGGTGACGATCCGTCGGTGCCCTTCTGGCTCAAGCCCAACCGCGGCAAGGACTGACCATGGCTCAGTCCGGTGACAAGCGCGGGCTGGCCTTCGCCGCCATCGTCGTGGTCATCGCCGCGGTCGGCGTCTACCTCACGATGTGGCCGAGCTCGGACGATCCGCCCGAGCAGGCCCCGGCCACGGGCACGACGTCCGCGTCCGCGCCCACGGTAGCCAGCAAACCGCTGGCCACGGCCAGCGCCGCGCCGTTCGACGTCTACTCGTACCTGCCGATGAAGAAGGAGCAGCTGGCCGCGGCGGCGGACCTCGCCGAGCGCTTCACCGCCGTCTACGGCACCTTCAGATACGACGAGGACCCGGCGGCGTACGCCACGAGGGTCAAGACGTTCACCACCGCCGAGCTGGGCAACATCCTCGCCCGGACGCTCACCTCGGCGGGCACCGTCCAGCAGAACCGCGACGACCAGATCGTCTCCCAGGCCACGGCCAGGCTGAAGGAGATCAGGCAGATCGAGAAGACCTCCATCGTGTTCGTCGTGACCGAGACCAGGCAGGTCACCGCGAAGAGCGGCAACCGGCAGGACGTCGAGGACCTGGCGGTCACGGTGAGCCAGCTCGGCGCCGACTGGCGGATCTTCGACGTGCTGCCCGCCACCGAGGGCCAGGACGGGGACAGCTAGCGGTGAAGTCCTCCCGAACCCGCCTGGCGCTGCTGCTCGGTCTCGCCGGGATCCTGCTGCTGGCCGCGATCATCATCTCGCCGATGCTGCTGGTCACGATGCCGTCCTTCCTGAACGGCGGCGGCGAGGGCTCGGTCGACTGCGAGGGCGGCACCCAGGTGCAGGAGGTGTCCGACTCGGGCGCCGCCGACATCCCGGGCGACTACCTCGACCTGTACAAGAAGTGGGGCAAGAAGATCGGCGTCCAGTGGACCATCCTGGCCGCCGTGGGCAAGCGCGAGACCGACCACGGCCGTTCCGACCTGCCCGGCGTCAAGAGCGGCACCAACTACGCGGGCGCGGCCGGCCCGATGCAGTTCCTGATCTCGACCTGGGGCGGCAAGGCGCAGATCCCGATCTCCTCGACGTTCAACGGGTACGCCTCCGACGGCGACGGCGACGGCGTGGGCGACGTCTACAACCCGGCCGACGCCATCCTCGGGGCCGCCAAGATGCTCAAGCGCAACGGCGCTCCCGAGAACGTCCGGCAGGCCCTGTTCACCTACAACCGCGCCTGGTGGTACGTCGACCAGGTCGAGGAGATCGCCAGGAAGTATGCCAAGTCGGGTGAGGTGGAGGTGCCGCCGCAGGCCGCCGAGGAGTGCGACGACCCCCTGGTGGCGGCCGCGCCCAGCGACGTCGTGGCCAAGATCCTGCAGTTCGCGCTGGCGCAGCGCGGAAAGCCGTACCTGTGGGGCGGCACCGGGCCGGACGCGTTCGACTGCTCGGGCATCATCTACGCGGCCTACCGGGCCGCCGGGCTGAGCATCCCGCGCACCACGTTCACGCAGTGGCCGTTCGGGGTGAAGGTGTCAGCGGGCGAGGAGGAGCCCGGTGACCTGGTGTTCTTCAACGCCGGGCCGGGCACGTCGGCCGACAATCCGGGTCATGTCGGGCTGGTCGTGTCGAAGGGCAAGATGCTGGAGGCCCGGTGCACGCTCTGCGGGCCGATCAAGGTCACGAGCTACCAGGCGCGCGACAACAAGGTGGGCTTCACCCGTCCCCTGCAGAACCCCGATGTGCTCGACCAGCTCAAGAAGCTGCAGAATCCCGCACTATGAGGATGACGAACGCATGAGCACGATCGTGGTCGCGGCGGTGATCGTCGCCCCCGGCGGCAGGGTGCTGGCCGCGCAGCGCGCCGCGCCGGCCGCGCTGGCCGGGGGCTGGGAGTTCCCCGGCGGCAAGGTGGACCCCGGGGAGAGCGAGGTGGCCGCGCTGGTCCGGGAGTGCCGCGAGGAGCTCGGCGTGGAGATCGCGGTGGGCGCGCGCGTGGGCGAGGACTGGGCGCTGTCGGACGGGTACGTCCTGCGCGTCTGGCTGGCCACGCTCACCTCCGGCACGCCCGAGGCCCGTGAGCACCTGGCTCTTCGCTGGCTCGGGCCGGGGGAGTACTACGACGTGGAGTGGCTGGGCGCCGACCTGCCGATCATGAAGACCGTGGAGAGTCTGCTTCAGCAGGATTAGACCGTCTCTCTCTGTGACATAACGATTACTACACGTGATTTGTCGCAGTGGGGGAGTGGAGTGATGCGGCGTGGCTGGATCCTTTCTGGAGCGCTGATCCTGGTGGCGTTGCCCTCCGTCCCCGTGGCGGCGGCGGGGGTGACGCTCGTGCTCGAACGCGTGAGCGGCCCCGAGGGTGTGGGCCAGTGGATCAGGACGGGTGACGTCCAGCGTTTCAGGGTCCGGCTCAACGGGATGGGCAAGGGGGCCAGGGTCGCGGTGGCGACCAGTCCGGCGGCGGCATTGTCGGGGTTGGCGTGCCCGTCGCCCTCCGGTGCTTCCCGGCTGTCGGCCGGTGAGGTTGAGGGGGCCGAGGGTTTTGAGGCTTTTGGTGGGGTTCCGGCATCCGCTGGGGATCCCGTGTCGGGGCCGTGGAGCCCCGGAGGTGCGACGGATCCGGATGCCGGGGCGTTCCAGGAGGAACCGGATGGCCCGGATGGCCCGGAGGCGTGGCGGCCGGCGCCGGGCCGGCGCCTGACCCGCGCGGAGGCCGGTCGCGGCGCGCCGTGGGCTGAAGCCGGTCAAGGCGCGTCGTGGGCTGTGGGCGGTCGGGGAGTGTCGCGGGCCGAGGACGGTCAGGGCGTGTCGCGGGCCGAGGACGGTCGCGGGATGTCCCGGGCTGAGAGTGGTCGGGGCGTTCCTCGGGTTGAGGGTGGTTGGGGTGTGCCGCGGGCTGAGGGTGGTCAGGGGGCGTCTCGGGCTGAGGGGGGTCGAGGGATGCTGCCGGCTGAGGGCGGGCCGGGTGGGGGGCAGGTCGGTGGGGGGCGGCAGGCGGCCGGGGTGCTGGCCGCGCGGGCGCTGGCCGGCGTGGAGGGCTCGGCCTCCGATGGCGGTACGCTGCCCGGCGCGCGCGTCTGCGCCCTTGGGCCGGTCTTCGGGGAGCGGGCGCTGGACGTGACCTTCCAGGCGCCCGAGGGGGCCAAGGAGGTGGTGCTCGCGGCGGTGGCCAGGATGCGGACGCCCTCCGGTGGGCTGACCACCATCAACAGGACCACGTCCATGCAGGTCGCCGAGGAGATGCCGCGCGAGACCGCCACGATCAGCGGTCAGGCGGTGCCCGTTCCGGCCACGGCCCCACACAAGCGGAGGCGGCCGGGCCGGCAGGTGACAGGCGGACGGGGGCAGCAGCCGGGGGCCGCCGGGCTTCTCGCGGGGACGGGCGGAGGCGTCGCCGGGCTGGCGCCGGGGGTGGGTGGAAGAACGCGAGGCGGCCTTCCCGGCCTGACCGGTACGACGGCGGGAAGGGGCGGCCTCCCTGGAGGGGCCGCAGGGTTGCCGATCACCGGTGGAGCCCGAGGGGCGCTCCCGCGCGTCGGCGGCGGGGGCGTGGCGCGGGCGCCGCGTCAGGGAGGCGCGGGCGGAACCCTGGGGGCGTTCCCGCGTGCGGGAGGCGTGGGCCAGGGCCTCGCCCCTGGAACGACCGGCCGGGCGCCCACCGGCGCCCGGGGGACGGCACGAACCCGGGGGACGGCACGAAACGGCCTCCCCGGCGGCCTGACGGCGGGCAGCGTGCCTGGTGGCGCGGCGGGCGGCCTGTCGAGCGGACTGACGGGGCGTCTGCCTGGCGGTGCCTCGGGCGGCTTGCCGGGTGGAGTGGCAGGGAGCCTGGCAGGCGGTGCGACAGGGGGTATGCCGGGCGGTGTGAGCGGGAGCCTGCCTGGTGGCGTGACGGGAAGCGTGCCCGGTGGCGCCGTCCAGAAGGGGCTGCCAGGTGGTGCGGCGCACGGAGGGCTGCCTGGTGGTGCGGCGCACGGAGGGCTGTCCGGCGCGGCAGGGCTCGCGCAGGGCGGGGTGCCGGGGATGACCCATCAGAGCCTGCCCGGCGGCATGCCACCGGGGAGTGTGGCCGGAGGGGTGGCGCCGGGGAGCGTTGCCGGGGGGGTGGCGCCGGGAGGCGTGGCCGGGGGCATGGTGCCCGGGGGTGTCGCCGGAGGCATGGTCCCGGGAGGTGTCGCCGGGGGTGTGGCGCAGGGGGGCGTCGGTGGCGGGGTGCAAGGGGGAGTGGTTCCCGGCGGCGGGGCGGTGAGTCTGGCGCCGGAGTCGGGGGCCGGGGCGCCGTGGCCGGTGCAGGTGGTGGAGGCGCGGAAACCGGTTCGTCCGGTCGCGTACACCAGCCCGCTGGACGGGCCGCGCGGCTTCTCGCTGGTCATCGGGGCGATCGGCGTCCTGCTGGGGGCCTTGTGGCTGGTTACGCGAGCAAAACGCCGCCATAAGCCGCGAAACGGATGGTAATTCCGTCTTTACTGTTGCTTTGACCCGACTAGTATTCCCTTGACCATGGTTCCGGGACTATGCGGAGGGCTCCGGTGGCACGCACGCGAGCGACGGCCGTGTCCGCGATCGTCCTAGCGCTCGGGCTCACGGGCGTCGGCGTGGCCCCCTTCGTCGGTCAGAGCGCGAGCGCCTCGGTCAGCCGCGCGGCGTTCGACCCGGCGGTGGAGCCGTGCGACGCGGGCCAGACCTGTGATCCGCAGACCACGGTCACGGTCACGACGACGTTGGGCACGCCCACGCCGGAGGAGGCTCCGGAGACGACGATCACGCACACCGTCACCGCGAGCCCGACGAAGACCACGAAGGCCCCGAAGCCGCCCAAGACCACCACGGCCCCCACGCCCCCGCCCGTCCAGGAGACGACGCAGCAGCCGCTGGCGCCCCTGCCCACCGCGCAGACCACGGCCGGGCCGCTGCCCACGGAGCAGACGACGGAACCGTCCGTCGAGATGCCATCCGTCGCGCCGACGGACCCGCCCGCCACGACCGCCCCGCTGACCGCCGACACCGCCCCGACCACGGACTCGGTCCAGCTCGAGGTGCGCGCGGCCGCGCCGGAGTTCGACCAGAAGTCGCTGACGCAGAAGCTCAGCATCCCCGCGCTGGTGCTGGTCCTGCTCGCGCTGTTCGCGGTGCTCATCTTCGAGGGACGGCTGCGCCGCATGGCCCACGCGGCGGCCGTGCGCAAGGCGGGCCCCCCGATGGCCGGCTCCCCCATGGGCCGCCCGGACGCGCCGCCGCCCGGCTACCCCGCCGGACCCGGTTACGCCACGGCGTCCTTCCCCGCCCCCGGCTACCCGGGAGGCACGGCGTACGCGCCGATCATCAGCTTCGTCCCGATCCAGACCTACCCGGCCGGTCAGCCCGGCTACGGCCCGGCCCACCACGACCCGGCCTACCACGACCCGTACGGGCCCCAGGGCGGCTACCCGCCCGAGCCGGCGCCGACCGTGCCCGCCAGCATGCCCGCCAACATGCCCGCGACCGCGCCCGAGCCCGTCGTGCTGCACCCGGACGAGTTCGACTCCTACAACGAGCCGCCGCAGCCCGCCCAGGACTACCGTGACCCGTTCGAGCCGCTGATCCCGGCCGAGCAGCCGCCGGCCGAGATCCCGCCGGGCGGCGGGAAGCCGTACGAGGACGAGCGCGAGTTCCCGCTCGCCCCGGCGGCGGCGGCCGAGAGCGGCGACTCCGAGCCCTGGCAGCAGGGCCCGTCCCTGTTCGAGCCGAAGCAGCCGGTCCAGCCCCGACCTCCGGTGCGACCGCAGGCCGAGCCGCCGGAGCCGCCGGAGGGCTACCGGCCGCCGCCGTACCTGCCGCCGGAGGGGGACGCCGCGACGGTCGTCCAGCCGTTGCCGCCGCAGCCCCCGGAGGGCGCCACCAAGGAGATGCAGGACCCCAAGCACCGGAAGAAGCGCTGGGGCCGCAAGTAGCACAAAGCGGAAGCGGGGGCCGGATCCGTCCGGCCCCCGCTTCCGCTTCTCCGCCTACTTGGCGCGCTTGAAGATCTTGTTGCCCAGCCAGACCAGCGGGTCGTACTTGCGGTCGGCCACGCGCTCCTTCATCGGGATCAGCGCGTTGTCAGTGATCTTGATGTGCTCGGGGCAGACCTCGGTGCAGCACTTGGTGATGTTGCAGTAGCCGAGCCCGTGCTCCTCCTGGGCGGATTCCTGCCGGTCGGCCACGTCGTACGGGTGCATGTCCAGCTCGGCGATCCGCATGAGGAAACGCGGGCCGGCGAAGGCCGGCTTGTTCTCCTCGTGGTCGCGGATCACGTGGCAGACGTTGTTGCACATGAAGCACTCGATGCACTTGCGGAACTCCTGCGAGCGCTCGACGTCGACCTGCTGCATGCGGTACTCGCCGGGCCGGACGCCCGCCGGCGGGGTGAACGAGGGGATCTCGCGGGCCTTCTGGTAGTTGAAGGACACGTCGGTGACCAGGTCCTTGATGACGGGGAAGGTCCGCATCGGGGTGACCGTGATGGTCTCGTCCTCGGAGAAGGTGGACATCCGGGTCATGCAGCCCAGGCGCGGCTTGCCGTTGATCTCCATGCTGCACGAGCCGCACTTGCCGGCCTTGCAGTTCCAGCGCACCGCGAGGTCGGGGGCCTGGGTCGCCTGGAGCCTGTGGATGATGTCGAGGACGACCTCGCCCTCGTTCACCTCGACGGTGAAGTCCTCAAGCTTGCCCTCGCCGCCCTCACCACGCCAGACCTTGAACTTCGCCTTGTAACTCATTTGGCAATCCCGTCGAACTCGGCCATCTCTTCGTCGGTGAGGTACTTCTTCAGCTCGTCCCGGTCGAACAGGGTGATCAGGTCCTCGCGCATGGACGGCTGGACCTTCTCCACGACCTGGACGTCGTTGCCGTCCGCGGTGGAGCAGACGAGCAGCTTGCGGCGCCATTCCGGGTTCATCCCGGGGAAGTCGTCGCGGGTGTGGCCGCCGCGGCTCTCCTCGCGCAGGAGGGCGGCCCGGGCCACGCACTCGGAGACCAGGACCATGTTCCGCAGGTCGATGGCCAGGTGCCAGCCGGGGTTGTAGATCCGCGAGCCGGCCGCGCCGACCTGGCGCACCCGCTCCTTGAGCTTCTCCACGACCTCCATGGCCTCGGAGACCTCCTCGGCCTTGCGGATGATGCCGACCAGCTCGTTCATCGTCCGCTGGAGCTCGTGGTGCACCTCGTACGGGTTCTCGCCGTCGCGCTGGAGGGGCGCCAGGGCCTCCTCGCGGGCCGCGTCCACGAGCTCCTGGACGACCTTGGGACGGGCCTTGAGCCCGTCGACGTAGGCCGCCGCGCCCGCGCCCGCGCGCCGCCCGAACACCAGCAGGTCGGACAGCGAGTTGCCGCCCAGCCGGTTGGACCCGTGCATGCCGCCGGACACCTCGCCCGCCGCGAACAGGCCGGGCACGGCCGCCGCGCCGGTGTCGGCGTCGACCTCGACGCCGCCCATGATGTAGTGGCAGGTCGGGCCCACCTGCATGGGCTCGGCGGTGATGTCGACGTCGGCCAGCTCCTTGAACTGGTGGTGCATCGACGGCAGCCGCTTCTTGATCTCCTCGGCCGGCAGGCGGGTGGAGACGTCGAGGAAGACGCCACCCTGGGGCGATCCGCGGCCCGCCTTGACCTCGGCGTTGATCGCGCGGGCCACCTCGTCACGCGGCAGCAGCTCCGGCGGGCGCCGGTTGTTGGCCTGGTCGGTGTACCAGCGGTCGCCCTCCTCCTCGGTGGTGGCGTACTTGTCCTTGAACACCTCGGGGATGTAGTCGAACATGAAGCGCTTGCCCTCGGAGTTGCGCAGCACGCCGCCGTCGCCCCGGACGGACTCGGTGACGAGGATGCCGCGCACCGACGGCGGCCAGACCATCCCGGTGGGGTGGAACTGGATGAACTCCATGTTGATCAGGTTGGCGCCGGCGAGCAGGGCCAGGGCGTGGCCGTCGCCGGTGTACTCCCAGGAGTTGGAGGTGACGACGTACGACTTGCCGATGCCGCCGGTGGCCAGGACCACGGCGGGGGCGTCGAACAGCAGGAAGTTGCCGGTCTCGCGCCAGTAGCCGAACGCGCCGGAGATGCGGTCGCCGTCCTTCAGCAGGCGGGTGACCGTGCACTCGGCGAAGACCTTGATGTAGGCCTCGTGGTCGCCGTGCGTCTCGAAGTCCTCCTGCTGCAGCGCGACGACCCGCTGCTGGAGGGTGCGGATCAGCTCCAGGCCGGTACGGTCGCCCACGTGTGCGAGCCGCGGGTACTCGTGACCGCCGAAGTTCCGCTGGCTGATCTTGCCGTCCTTGGTGCGGTCGAACAGCGCGCCCCACGCCTCCAGCTCCCAGACGCGGTCGGGGGCCTCCTTGGCGTGCAGCTCGGCCATGCGCCAGTTGTTGAGGAACTTGCCGCCCCGCATGGTGTCACGGAAGTGCACCATCCAGTTGTCGTCGGAATTGACGTTCCCCATCGCGGCGGCCGCGCCGCCCTCGGCCATGACGGTGTGGGCCTTGCCGAACAGCGACTTGCAGACGATCGCCGTGCGCTTGCCCTGCTGACGGGCCTCGATGGCGGCCCGCAGCCCGGCGCCGCCCGCACCGATGACGACGACGTCGTATTCGTGACGCTCGATTTCCACTGGAAGAAGTCCTTTATGCGAACGGGAAGGCGATGACGCCCTTGGCGACCATGCGGACGTAGAAGTCGGCGATCATGACCGAGAACATCGAGGCCCAGGCGAGCTGCTGGTGCTTGGCGTTGAGCTTGGAGACGAACGTCCAGGCCTTGTAGCGCAGCGGGTGACGGGAGAAGTGGTTGAGCCTGCCCGCGGTGATGTGCCTGCAGGAGTGGCACGACAACGTGTACGTGTTGATCAGCACGGCGTTGACGACCAGGATCCAGGTGCCGAGGCCCTGCGGCTTGTGCACCAGCGCCAGGACGGCGTCGTAGGCCAGCACGAGGCCGATCACGATGGCCGCGTAGAAGAAGTACCGGTGGATGTTCTGCAGGATCAGCGGGAACCGGGTCTCACCGGTGTACTTGCCGTGCGGCTCCTGGACGGCGCACGCGGCCGGCGACAGCCAGAACGACCGGTAGTACGACTTGCGGTAGTAGTAACACGTGAGCCGGAACCCGCCCGGCAGGCCGAGGATGAGCAGCCCCGGCGGCAGGGTGAACCAGTCGCCGATCGGCGCCCACCCGAACAGCCGCGCGCCCTCGGGGCACGCCGTGGTCAGACAGGGCGAGGCGAACGGGGCGATGTACGGATCGACGAAATAACTGCCGTCGATGATCGCCCACACGCCGTAGACGAGGAACGAGCTGAGCCCGAGGAAGGTCAGCAGCGGGACCAGCCACCACCTGTCGGTGCGCAGCGTGCGCACCCTCACCTGGGCACGTTGCCTTCTGAGCGGGGCTTCGGGCGTCGTCTGGGTCATCGCGGACCTCTCCACCTCCCGCGGACCCTGCACACAGGGGGGTCCGGGTCGTTTCACTGGGCGCGCGTACGGCGGGTGCGGTACCGCTCTGGGCGCGCATTGGTGGGGGATACGTTACGACGACCGCATACGATTTTGTGAGCGGGGTCACTCACTTTTTCGGTGACCCACTGTGATTCCTGTCACGTATACGCGTCAGGGCCGCGGGCCGGGGGCCGGCAGCTTCACAACGGTCACGAAAAAATCATCTATTTGCCGGACAACACGGATAAATTGCTCGAAATCCACCGGCTTAGCGACATAGGCGTTGGCGTGCAGCCGGTAGCTGTGCAGGATGTCCTCCTCCGCCTCCGAGGTCGTCAGGATCACCACGGGGATCGTCCGCAGGGCGGCGTCGGCCTTGACCTCGCTCAGCACCTCCAGGCCGTTCATCCGGGGCAGGTTGAGGTCGAGCAGGATCAGGTCGGGCCGCGGCGCGCCGGCGTAGGCGCCCTCCCGCCGCAGGTACGCCATCGCCTGCTCGCCGTCGTTGACCACGTTGAGCCGGTTGCGCACCTTGTTGAGATCGAACGCCTCCCTGGTGAGCAGGATGTCCCCCTGGTCGTCCTCCACGAGGAGCACGTCGATCGGGCGCCAGTCCGTCATGCGTCGCCTCCCGCCGCCGGCAGCGTCCAGCGGAACGTCGTGCCCTGATCGGCCGGTTCGGCGTCGAGCCAGAGCTGCCCGCCGTGGTACTCGACGATCTTCCGGCAGAGCGCCAGTCCGATGCCGGTGCCGGGGTACACGTCCCGGGGATGGAGCCGCTGGAAGATCAGGAAGATGCGGTCGGCGTACTTGGGGTCGACGCCGATGCCGTTGTCGGAGCAGCTGAACTCCCACATGTCGCCCTTCCGCTCGGCCGTCAGGCGCACGCGCGGCGGGTCCTCGGAGCGGAACTTGATCGCGTTCTCGACGAGGTTCTGGAAGAGCTGCGTGAGCTGCGTCCGGTTGCCCTCGACCACGGGCAGGTCGTCGCGGGTGACGGTGGCGCCGGTGTCCTCGATCGTGGCCGACAGGTTCTCCAGAGCCCGGTCCAGGGCCCCGCCCGAGTCGGTCGGCACCCGCTCGCCGCTCACCCGGCCCACCCGGGAGAAGTCGAGCAGGTCGTTGATCAGGAGCTGCATGCGCTTGGCGCCGTCGACCGCGTAGTGGATGTACTGGCGGGCGCGGTCGTCGAGCTGCGGGCCGTACCGCTGCTCCAGCATCTGGGTGAAGCTGGCGACCTTGCGCAGCGGCTCCTGCAGGTCGTGGCTGGCGACGTAGGCGAACTGCTCCAGCTCGCCGTTGGACCGACGCAGCTCGTCGGCCTGGTCGGCGGCCCCGCGCCAGGCCGAGACGATG
The DNA here is from genome assembly GCF_044465465.1 of Nonomuraea sp. NPDC049655. Classification (NCBI taxonomy): domain Bacteria; kingdom Bacillati; phylum Actinomycetota; class Actinomycetes; order Streptosporangiales; family Streptosporangiaceae; genus Nonomuraea; species Nonomuraea sp. NPDC049655. The sequence goes on along the minus strand of NZ_JBITLS010000016.1, from coordinate 147,435 downwards.
CGGCGGCGCATGGAGTCGACGTGGCTGGACAGCTCGCTCAGCTCGGCCGGCCGGTCGACGCCGAGCCGGTGGTCGAAGTCGCCGGCGGCGACCGTGCGGACCTGCTCGGTGAGCTGGTCGATGGGCTTGAGGACGGCGTACCTGATCACGAACGCCAGGCCCGCCCCGCCCGCCAGCAGCACCGCGAACAGCACGATCAGCGCCACGTTGAGCCGGTCGAGCTGGACGGCGATCTCCGGCCTCGGCCCCAGTGCCCGCGCGTGCGCGATCATCGACATGGTGACCACCACGCCGGTCGCGAATGCGAACCCCGCCAGCACGCCGATGGCCAGGAACCAGCGGGCCGCCGGCAGCCGGCCGAGCCCGGTCGGCGCCTTCGGCGGCGGCAGCGGATGGATGCTCATGCCTTCCTCCTCGACACCAGGACCACCGCGAGATCGTCGCTGAGCCTGCCGGCGTGCCTGATCAGCCGGTCGAGGTCGATCACGCTGTGCTCGCGCACCAGCCCGACCAGGCCCTCCACCCCGAGCAGCTCCTTCTGCCCGCCGACGGCCGCCTCGATCAGGCCGTCCGTGTAGAGCATGATCGACCAGTCCTCGCCCAGGGGCACGTCGATGACCGTCCACTCGGCGTCGGGGAAGATGCCGAGCGGCGGACCCGAGGGCGTGCCGGCCAGCACCGCGGGCACGCCGTCACGGACCAGCACCGGCGGCGGGTGCCCGACCACGCGCATCCGGGCCTGGCGCAGGTCGGGCGTCAAGGTGGCCATGCAGAGCGTGGTGAAGATCTCGGGCGCCTTGCGCTCGGCGCGCAGGAGGGCGTCCATCGTGCGCAGCAGCGTGTCGTCGGTCTGCCCGGCCAGCACCAGCGTGCGCCAGGCGATGCGCAGCGCCACGCCGAGCGCGGCCTCGTCGGGCCCGTGGCCGCAGACGTCGCCCACCACGACGTGCACCGCGCCGTCGGAGGTCTGGACCATGTCGAGGAAGTCGCCGCCCAGCAGGGTTCCCTGGTTGCCCGGCAGGTAGCGGATCTGGTGCGTGATCGCCTCGGTGCGCAGCAGGGGCACGGGCAGCAGGCCGCTCTCCAGGCGGGCGTTCTCCTTGGCGGTCAGCTCGGCCTCGAACAGCCTGAGCTGGGCCAGGTCGGCGCGCTTGCGCTCCATGGCGTACCTGATCGACCTGGCCAGCAGGCGGGCGTCGATGTCCTGCTTGACCAGGTAGTCCTGGGCGCCCGCCTGGACGGCGGCCACGCCGACGTGCACGTCCCTGAGGCCGGTGAGGACCAGGACGGCCGCGTGCGGCGCCAGCGCCAGCACCTCCTCCAGCGCCTCCAGCCTGCTGGCGTCGGGCAGGGTGAGGTCGACGAGAACGCACTGGATCGTCGGGTCGAGCTTGGCCTTGGCCTCCTGGAGGCTGCGCGCCCAGAAGATCGTCGGTGGCGCCTCGGCCTGGTTGAGCAGTTCTTCGACGAGGAAGGCGTCGCCGTCGTCGTCCTCGATGAGGAGCAGTGTCAGCGGCTCGTTGAGGTTTGCCGTCACACAATGCCTTCCCGGGGGAGTCGGGCTGTTGCTGCTCATTCTGCGATGAGCTCGACCCCTTGCGGAAGCGTGCCTTCCTGTCCGGCCTGGACCACGAAGGCGAGCAGGGTCTCCCGGAACGCCTGCGCTGCCCTGGTGGGTTCGACGTCCTTGCGGTGGGCCAGGGCGATCGTCCGGCTCAGGCCGGGCGGGGCCAGCGGCGTGCCGGACAGGCCCGGCCGCCCGTCGAGCACCATCGACGGCACCACCGCCACGCCGAGCCCCGCCTCCACGAACCGCAGCACCGCGTCCATCTCGCCGCCCTGCACCGAGAACCGGGGCTCGAACCCGGCCTGACGGCAGGCGGCGAGGGTGGCCTCGCGCAGGTCGTAACCGCGCCGGAACATCACCATCTGCCGGCCGCGCAGGTCCTCGATCCGCAGGTACGGCCCCCGCGCCCGCTCGTGCGAGGGCGAGACCACCACCAGGTTCTCCCGCAGGATCTCCTCGGTCACCAGGGACGGGTCGTCGCTCTGCAGCGGCATGATGATCAGCGACAGGTCGAGCTGCCCCCTGGCCAGCGCCCTGACCAGGTCACGCGAGCCGCCCTCCTCCACCAGCAGTTCCACCCCCGGGTAGGCCCGGTGGAAGCGCGCCAGCGCGTCGGCCAGCAGGCCCGCGCACAACGACGGCGTGGCCCCCAGCCGCACCCGGCCCCGGCGCAGCCCGGCCAGCTCGGCCACCTCCTGCCGGGCGGTGTCGGCGTCGGCCAGCATGCGGCGGGCCAGCGGCAGCAGCGCCTCGCCCGCGGCCGTCAGCGTGACGTTGCCGCGCGCGCGGGAGAACAGCGGGGCGCCGAGGTCGTTCTCCAGAGCCTTGATCTGCTTGCTGAGCGAGGGCTGGGCGACCCGCATGCGCTCGGCCGCCTGGGTGAAGTGCCTGGTCTCCGCGACCGCGACGAAGTAGGCGAGCTGCTGCAACTGCATGTGATTTTCCTCGCACCGGCCGAGCATTTTTCCTTACGCCGACCGTATAAACCAAGCATCATAGCCGGAAGCTATGGAAACCAGATCCGCGATGACTTGGACGGATCATTGCTGGATACCTAGCGTTCAAACGTGACTGCCACGATAGAGCGCGGCGCCGCCACCGCGCCTGTTAACGCCCCCAAGGGTGCCTCGCCCGCACCGACGTCCAAGAAGCCGAGCCGGTTCCTGAGCTCGTCGAACGGCAAGAAAGTCGTCATGGCCGTCACGGGCGCCGTGATGGTGTCCTTCCTCGTCCTGCACATGCTGGGCAACCTGAAGATCTTCCTCGGCAAGGACTCGTTCAACGAGTACGCCGTCGCGCTGCGCACGCTCCTTGAGCCCATCGCGCCGTACCGGACGGTGCTGACGATCCTGGAGATCGGGCTCGTCGTCTCGGTCGTGCTGCACATGTGGGCCGCGATCTCGCTGGCGCGCAAGGCGGCCAAGGCCCGTCCGGTCAAGTACGTGGCCAAGAAGTCGCAGGCCAACGGCTACGCCACGCACATCATGCGGTTCGGCGGCCTGACGATCCTGCTGTTCGTGATCTGGCACCTGCTCGACCTGACCTTCGGCGTCGTCAACCCCAAGGGCTTCGACTCCGAGCCCGCCGACCGCATGGTCGCCGGCTTCGACCCGTCCCGCTGGTGGGTGACCCTCATCTACCTCGTGGCCGTCGTCATGGTCGGCCTGCACCTGCGGCACGGCATCTGGAGCGCCTTCCAGACGCTGGGCTGGGCCAACCGCAGCCGCTACCGCGGCCTGCGCCTGACGGCCGCCCTCGTCTCGGCGGTCCTGGTCGTCGGCTTCCTGGCCCCGCCCCTCGCCATCACGTTCGGAGTTGTGAAGTGAAGTACACCGAAGGCTCGGAGATCCGGGACACCAAGGCGCCCGCCGGTCCCATCGAGGAGCGGTGGGAGAAGCGGAAGTTCAGCGCCAAGCTGGTCAACCCGGCCAACAAGCGCAAGCTCAACGTGATCGTCGTCGGCACCGGACTGGCGGGCGGCTCGGCCGCGGCGACCCTGGGCGAGCTGGGCTACAACGTCAAGTCGTTCTGCTACCAGGACACGCCCCGGCGCGCCCACTCCATCGCCGCCCAGGGCGGCATCAACGCCGCCAAGAACTACCGCGGCGACGGCGACTCGATCTACCGGCTCTTCTACGACACGGTCAAGGGCGGCGACTTCCGCGCCCGCGAGTCGAACGTCTACCGCCTGGCCCAGGTGTCGGTGAACATCATCGACCAGGCCGTGGCCCAGGGCGTGCCGTTCGCCCGCGAGTACGGCGGCCTGCTGGACACCCGCTCGTTCGGCGGCGCCCAGGTCTCCCGCACGTTCTACGCCCGCGGCCAGACGGGCCAGCAGCTCCTGCTGGGCGCCTACCAGGCGCTGGAGCGGCAGATCGCGGCCGGGACCGTGGAGATGCACACCCGCCACGAGATGCTCGACCTGATCGTCTCCGACGGCCGGGCGCGCGGCGTCATCGTGCGCGACATGGTGACCGGCGAGATCGAGCGGCACCTGGCCGACGCCGTGGTGCTGGCCACCGGCGGCTACGGCAACGTGTTCTTCCTGTCCACGAACGCCAAGGGCTGCAACACGACGGCCATCTGGCGGGCGCACGAGCGCGGGGCGTACTTCGCCAACCCGTGCTACACGCAGATCCACCCGACCTGCATCCCGGTCTCCGGCGAGTACCAGTCGAAGCTGACGCTGATGTCGGAGTCGCTGCGCAACGACGGCCGCGTGTGGGTGCCGCTGCGCAAGGACGACGACCGGGCCCCCGGCGACATCCCGGAGGAGGAGCGCGACTACTACCTGGAGCGCATCTACCCGGCCTTCGGCAACCTCGTCCCGCGTGACATCGCCTCCCGCGCCGCCAAGAACGTCTGCGACGAGGGCCGCGGCGTCGGCCCCGGCGGGCTGGGCGTCTACCTCGACTTCCGCGACGCCATCGGCCGGCTCGGCCGCGACGCCGTGGAGAAGAAGTACGGCAACCTCTTCGAGATGTACGAGCGCATCACCGGCGAGAACCCGTACGACGTGCCGATGCGCATCTACCCCGCCGTCCACTACACGATGGGCGGCCTGTGGGTGGACTACGACCTGCAGTCCACGATCCCCGGCCTGTTCGTGATCGGTGAGGCCAACTTCTCCGACCACGGCGCGAACCGGCTCGGCGCCTCGGCGCTGATGCAGGGCCTGGCCGACGGGTACTTCGTGCTGCCCACCACGATCGGCGACTACCTGGCCAACGGCCCGTACGGCGAGGTGGACGAGGAGGCCGTGGCCGAGGCGGAGATCAAGGTCCGGACCCGGATCGACCGCCTGATGTCGGTGAACGGCACCCGCACCCCCGACTCCTTCCACCGCGAGCTGGGCAAGCTCATGTGGGACTACTGCGGCATGGAGCGCACCGAGGAGTCGCTGCGCAAGGCCCTTGAGCGCATCCCCGAGCTGCGCGAGGAGTTCTGGAAGAACGTCAAGGTGTCCGGCACCGCCGAGGAGCTGAACCAGGTGCTGGAGAAGGCCGGCCGCGTCGCCGACTTCTTCGACCTGGCCGAGCTCATGTGCCTGGACGCCCTCGTCCGCACCGAGTCCTGCGGCGGCCACTTCCGCGCCGAGTCGCAGGACCCCGACGGCGAGGCCCTGCGCGACGACGAGCACTTCGCGCACGTCTCGGCCTGGGAGCGCACGCCCTCCGGCGAGACGGTGCTGCACAAGGAACCGCTCGAGTACGAGTACGTCAAGATGACCCAGCGGAGCTACAAGTGAACCTGACCCTCAAGGTCTGGCGTCAGAGCGCCCCCTCGGACGCCGGGCGCATGGTGACGTACCGGGTGGAGGACGTGTCCCCGGACATGTCGTTCCTGGAGATGCTGGACGTGCTGAACGAACGGCTGATCCTGGAGGGCGACGACCCGATCGCCTTCGACCACGACTGCCGCGAGGGCATCTGCGGCATGTGCGGCATGGTCATCAACGGCGTGGCGCACGGCGAGCAGCGCGCCACGACGACCTGCCAGCTGCACATGCGCCACTTCGAGGACGGCGCCGAGATCACCATCGAGCCGTGGCGCGCCGCGCCGTTCCCGGTGGTCAAGGACCTGGTCGTGGACCGCAGCGCGTTCGACCGCATCATCCAGGCGGGCGGCTTCGTCTCGGTGCCGGCCGGCTCGGCCCCGGACGCGCACAGCGTCCCGGTGCGCAAGGAGGACGCCGACGCCGCGTTCGACGCCGCGACCTGCATCGGCTGCGGCGCCTGCGTGGCCGCCTGCCCGAACGGCTCGGCCTCCCTGTTCACCGCCGCCAAGATCACCCACCTCAGCCTGCTGCCCCAGGGCCAGCCCGAGCGCCTGACCCGCGCGAAGGCCATGGTGGACCAGATGGACGCCGAGGGCTTCGGCGGCTGCACGAACACCGGCGAGTGCACGGCGGTCTGCCCCAAGGGCATCCCGCTGGACACGATCGCCCAGATGAACAGCGACTACCTCAAGGCCAACGCCAAGTAGGCGAGGTCGAGCAGGCCCCGCCCCGGAACGCCACCGGGGGCGGGGCTTCTGCTTTTTCCGGCAAGCTGTAACAACACGGCCGTTCCCACCACTTCCCGGTGTCAGAAGCACGCATCAGGGACGAAGGGGCTGCGCGGTGACGGATGATTCCCACCGTTTCACCGGCATGTACGACGAATGCCGACAACGGGTGTGGGCCTACGCGGTCAGTCGCGCGGGCGGGCAGGTGGCCGACGAGGTGGTGAGCGAGACGTTCGCCATCGCGTGGCGGCGGCTGGACGACGTGCCGGAGCCGCCGCTGCCGTGGCTGCTCGGCGTGGCGCGCAACCTCCTGCGCGACGACGCCCGCTCGCAGGCGCGCAGGGACGCGCTGGCCGCCGAGCTGAGCTCGTGGACCGAGGACGGCCGCCCGGACGTGGCCGAGCAGGTGACCGAGCGCATGGGCGTGCTGCGGGCGCTGGCCGAGCTGCACGAGGACGACCGGGAGGTGCTGATGCTGGTCGCCTGGCACGGGCTGTCGCCCAAGGAGGGCGCCCGGGTCGTCGGCTGCTCGTCGGCGGCCTTCCGCGTCCGGCTGCACCGGGCCCGCAAGCGGCTCACGCGAGCCATGGAGTCCGCCGAACCGTCCCGTCCCTACGTGCGCAACCTCAGCGAGGAGTGGTCATGAACCCGATGGACGAACTCCGGGCCGCGCGGCCCGCGCACCTCGGCGACCGGCCGGTGGACGAGCACACCAGGGCCGCCGAGCTCGCGCACGCCATGTCCGGGCCGCGCGGATCCCGGCGCCGGCGCACGGCCGTACGGCCGGTGTGGGGGCTCGCGGCCCTGGCGGCGGGGGCGACCGCGGTGGCCGTCGTGGTGGCGGGGAACGCGGCTCCGGCGCCCAGGAAGCAGGCTCCGCAGGCCGGGCAGAGCGCGTCGGCGACGCCGCGCAAGGTCACGCTGTCGGCCAGGGAGGTGCTGCTGGCCGCCGCGGAGAAGGCCGACCGGCAGCCCGACCGCACCGGCGCCTGGTGGTACACCTCGTCGGTGAGCAGGTACGTCTACCCGGCCGTCCAGGGCGGCTACCTGGTGGTGGACCGGGAGCGGAACGAGGAGTGGACGCCGCGCGCCACCGGCGGCGAGCAGTGGAGCCGCCAACAGCGGCTCGGCGCGCTGCCCGCGACCGAGGCCGACCGGCTGGCCTGGGAGCGGGCCGGCTCGCCCGGCGAGATCGAGGTGGTGCCGCCCGTGAAGAAGCTGAGCCGGCTGCGCCTGCCGACCTCGGAAGGCAAGCCCACGACCAGCCACACCCCCCTGGTGGACGGCGACAAGGTGTTCTGGCTCGGCCGCAACGTCACGATGAAGGACCTGCGCGGCCTGCCGGACGAGCCGGCGAAGCTGAAGAAGTGGCTGCTCGACAGCTACGACGGGCATTCGACCGAGTCGTCCAGCGTGGAGATGTCCTCCGACGTCTGGCTGTTCACCGTCAGCGTCGGACTGATCGTCGACATGCCGGTGACGCCGCAGGTGCGCGGGGCCGCCTTCCGCATGCTGGCCGGGCTCGACTCCGTCAAGGTCATCGAGAACGTCACCGACGCCGAGGGCCGCACCGGCACGGCCGCGGCCATCCAGCAGGAGGACGACAGGACCGGGCTGCGGGAGAGCCGCCTGATCTTCGACGAGGCCACCGGGCGGGCGCTGGGCACCGAGACCGTGCTGGTCGAGCCGCGCGGGCAGCGGGGAGGACTTGAGCCGGGCGCGGTGTCGAGCTCCGAGGCCGTCCTGGAGGCCGGCTGGACGGACGCCGGCCCCAAGCGCTGAGGCCCGGCCGAGCAGCCCCCGCGGCGGCCCGTGCCGTCAGTCGCGCAGCAGGTGCAGGCGGAAGCGGGTCCCGGCCGGCTCGGAACGCACCTGGAGCAGGTCGCAGAGCTGGCGCACCACCCACAGGCCGTGCCCGCGCAGGGCGGTCGGGGCGGGCGGCAGGTAACCGGGCAGGACGGCCGTCAGCTTGCCCGGGTCAGTCACGTCGCACACGACGGCGTTCCCGTCGGTCCAGATCGCGAGGTCGCCGTGCCCGCCGCCGTGCTCGACGGCGTTGGCGGCGACCTCGTTGACGGTCAGCAGCAGGCGGTCGGTCAGGGCGCGGGACAGGCCGAGCCGTTCGGCGGTCGCCCGCACGTGCCGGCGCACGCGGTGCAGGTCGCCGTCGAAGCGCAGGTCGGCGGCCCCGGACGGCGGAGGCGGCAGCGGGTCGTGGTCGGAGGCGTGGCTGAAGGACTCGGGCTCGACGTAGTCGGTGCTGGCACGGGGGCCGTCACCGGTCAGCAGCCCCGGATGGGTCCGGCGGGCGCCGCCGACGACCCGGTCCGGCACCGCGCGGGCGTCGAAGGCGCAGACCATCCAGGCCGCGCGGGCGGCGAACGCGGCGTTGAGCACCGATTCGTACCGGGTCCACTCGGCCTCCTCGACCGGGGTGCGGCCGTGCCAGACGGGCTCGCCGATCACCCTGACGCGGGGATGGGCGTCGAGGTAGCGGCCGTAGGCGGCCAGGGTCCGGCCCGGGGCGTCGTACCAGCCGCCGGCCTCGACGAACTCGACCTCGCCCGCGTCGCCGCCGAGGGCCCGCGCGAGCAGGCCGATGTTGGCGGCCGTGGTCACCACGAGCACCCTGTCCCGCGCGGCCAGCCCGTCGCGGCAGAAGGGCACGGCCGCGGCCAGGAAGCCGGCGTCGGTGGAGTAGACCAGCGCCTGGTGGACCAGCGGATACTCGTCCGGCTGGTCGGCGACGGCGATCATGTGCGCCCCGTTTTCTCCGCGACGGCGAGTTGCTGCCCGGCCACGATCGGTTGGAGGGGTCGGGCCGTTCTCAACGGTATATCTCCCGGGTGCGCGCATACAGGGTGTATGTCGGCACACCACGGTCACCATAGCCAATGGAGCACGGACCCGGACCGGGCTTGCCAAGATCTTCGGGGGCGGGGGCCGTACTAAATCGGTTGCAGGGGGTATGTCGTGTCTGGCCAGATAGATCGTGTTCATGAAGGCGGCCGGGAGGAGGCGACATGGCGTACAACGAGGTGAGCGGGACCAGGCATCCGCTGCGGATGTGGGCGGAGCCGGAGACGGTGGAGCCGCAGGCGATGCAGCAGTTGCGGAACGTGGCCAACCTGCCCTGGGTCCATGGCGTCGCCGTCATGCCCGACGTGCACCACGGCAAGGGGGCGACGGTCGGGTCGGTCATCGCGATGAAGGACGCGGTGTCGCCGGCGGCCGTCGGGGTGGACATCGGCTGCGGGATGACGGCCGTGAAGACGTCGTACAAGGCGTCGCAGCTTCCCGACAACCTGGCCTACCTGCGGGGGAAGCTGGAGCAGGCGGTCCCCGTCGGCTTCCAGCACCACAAGCGGCCCGTCGATCCCGGCAAGGTGCACGGGATGCGGACGGCCGGGTGGGCGGAGTTCTGGCGCGAGTTCGACGACCTGGCCCCGGCCGTCCACGCCCGCCGCGAGCGGGCCGAGGCGCAGATGGGCACGCTCGGCGGCGGCAACCACTTCCTGGAGGTGTGCGCCGACGACGAGGGCTGGGTGTGGGTGGTCCTGCACTCCGGGTCGCGCAACATCGGCAAGGAACTGGCCGAGCACCACATCGGGGTGGCCCGCCGCCTCTCCCACAACCAGGGCCTGGTGGACCGGGACCTGGCGGTGTTCCTCGGCCACACCCCGGAGATGGACGCCTACCGCCGCGACCTGTACTGGGCCCAGGACTACGCGCGCCGCAACCGGGCGCTGATGATGGGCCTGGTCTGCGACGTCCTGCGCCGTCACCTGCCGGGCATCGGCTTCGACCAGCCCATCTCCTGCCACCACAACTACGTGGCCGAGGAGCGCTACGACGGGGTGGACGTGCTCGTCACCCGTAAGGGGGCGATCCGGGCGGGCAGCGGGGACCTGGGGATCATCCCGGGCTCGATGGCCACCGGCACGTACATCGTGAAGGGGCTGGGGAACCCGCGGGCGTTCAACTCGGCCTCGCACGGGGCCGGCCGGAAGATGAGCAGGACCAAGGCCAAGAAGACGTTCACGGTCAAGGACCTGGAGGAGCAGACGTTCGGGGTCGAGTGCCGCAAGGATCCCGGGGTGATCGACGAGATCCCGGGGGCGTACAAGGACCTGGAGTCGGTGATGGCCGCGCAGCGGGACCTGGTGGAGGTCGTGGCGCACCTGCGGCAGCTCATCTCCATCAAGGGCTGAGGCCCGCACGGCCCTGAGACGGGCCGTGCGGGTGCGCGGTCACGCGGGACGGCTCAGGGGTGCGGGGCCGTCCCGGCGCGCTCCGCGGCGCTGCGCAGGACGCAGAACTCGTTGCCCTCGGGGTCGGCGAGCACCGCCCAGCCGGTGCCGTCCGGCTCACGCAGGTCGGCGATCAGGGTGGCGCCCCGGCGCACCAGGCGCTCGACCTCCTCGTCGCGCGTGGAGTCGGGACGCAGGCACAGATGCAGCCGGTTCTTGGCCGCCTTCGGCTCCGGCACCTTGTTGAAGTGCAGGATCGGGCCCTCCTTCAGCATCACCCGCGTCTCCTCGTCACCCGGGCGGTCCTCCGGATGCACGGGACAGCCGGTCACCTCGCTCCAGAACCGGGCGAGCTCGTACGGATCCGCGCAGTCGATCGCGACATTCTGCAGTACCGACACCATGGTGGGATCCTGCCCCAAAGCAGGGCGCATGTCGCAGGAGACTTGCCCGGTCTCGGCGCCGCTGTGGCGGAGATCACGCGGCTCGCCGCGGCGCTGGGATGACCCCGCCGCACCTGCGCGGTCGCCCCCGGGACGAGCCGGAAGGCCGTGGATTACGGGGGAACCGAAATCGCATTTGTGTGTTGTTCGCCTGCTGTTCGCTTTCTTGATCACTCGCTGCGCGAAGCTGACGGGCGTTCAAGAGCGACAGTAAGGATGAACATGCGCACGATCACCAAGACGCTCTTCGCCGCGGGCGTGCTCGCCTGCGGTCTGGCCGCCGCCCTGCCCGCACAGGCCGCCGTCGCCGCCGTGGACCCGGCCGGCGTGTGCGGGTCCGGGTTCCGCGTCATCGACTCGCACCCGTTCAAGTCCGGCAGCACGGCGCTGGGCACGATCTACCTGTCCTACAACTCCGGCACCGGCAAGAACTGCGTGGTGACGGTCAACAAGACGCCGTACACGCGGTGGATGCGGGCGACGCTGAGCGTGCAGGGCGGCGCGACCAAGACCGACGCCGGTGAGTTCAAGTCGTACGCCGGGCCGGTGATCCTGTCGGCCGTGGACACCTGCGTCAAGTGGGGCGGCGCGTGGGACGAGTCGCCGTACGTGTGGACCAGCGGCTGGAGCCACTGCGGCTGATCCCCGTCAGGACGTCCGGGCCTCGCTCCCGGGGCTCGGGCGCCGCGGGACGCGTCAGGCGCTCCAGGCGGCGGTGCGGTCGAGGCGTTCGCGCCACAACTTCTCGCCGCCCCCGCCCGGCTCCCACCGGCCGCAGAACTCCAGCAGGTCGCGGCAGCGCGCCACCATCGACGCCTGCCGCTCGGCCCAGGACGGCACCAGGCCGCCGTAGGCGTCGAAGAAGCGCGGCAGCAGGGGGACGTGCTCGGGGTGGTGGCTGCGGACGATCCACTCGCACCAGGCGAGGTCCTCCACCGGCCGGCCCGGATGGGCCCACTCCCAGTCGAGGATCGCGGTGGTCTCGAACGTGGCGGGGTCGAACAGCAGGTTCTGGGGCCCGTAGTCGCCGTGCACGATGCCGAGGCGGTGGATGCGGGCCAGGACGCGGCCGCACTCGGCCAGCACCTCGGCGGCGCGGCCCTCGTCCAGCAGGTCCTGGCCGTGGGCGCCGGCCACGAAGCGGGTGGTCAGGCTCGTGGCGGTGATCTGGTGCACGCGCGGCACCGGCAGCCGGCCGCGCAGCCGGCGCAGGTATCTGCTCTCCGTGCCCAGCCTGAAGGCGGCCTCCGGGCCCTGGTAACACTTGACGACCAGAGCGCCGTCGCCGACCGTGCTGTTGGTGTACCCGTGCTCCACAGCCAACGATTCTGACGCACCGGCCCCCGTTCCGGGCGGCGCGGCGCGCTATCGGGACCGGGCCCGATACACGATGTAAGGGCGGAACAAATAGGTGATCGGCGCCGAAAGGGCGTGCACGAGGCGGCTGAACGGGAAAAGCACGAACAACGCCATCCCGATCACGGTGTGCACCTTGTAAAGGATGCTCGCGTGCCCCATCGCGGTGGCGTCCGGGTCGAGCACGAAGACGCCGCGGAACCAGGGGGCGACCGTCGTCCGGTAGCTCACCTCGCTCGGCACGAACCCCGCCACCGTCGTCACCACGCCCGCGACGATCGACGCGGCGAGCACCACGTACATGGTCTTGTCGTTCTTCGTCGTGGCCAGGAAGACGGGCCCGTTCGTGCGGCGGCGGTAGACCAGCAGGACCAGCGCCGCCAGCGTGGCCAGCCCGGCCAGGCCGCCCCAGATCAGGGCGTTGGCGTGGTACGCCTCGTTCGACACGCCGATCGCGTCCGTCCAGGAGAGCGGGACGAGCAGGCCGGTCACGTGCCCGATGATCACGAAGATCAGGCCGTAGTGGAACACCGGGCTGGCCACGCGCAGCAGCGGGCTCTCGTAGAGCTGCGACGACCGGGTGGTCCAGCCGAACTTGTCGTACCGGTAGCGCCAGATCAGGCCGCCGATGAAGATCACCAGGGTGACGTACGGCGCGACCACCCACAACATGCTCTCGCCCCAGCTCACCGGTACCCTCCCACCGTCTCGGCGGGCGGTCCTCCGGCGGCCAGGCGGTGCGCCGCGGCGCGTTCGGCGGCCGTGGGCGGCGGCAGGGCCGCGCACACCACCCCGATCACCTCCGCGTACGGCGAGTCCAGCTCGGTCAGGGCGGACAGCAGCAGATCGAGCCCGATGCGATGCTCCCGCAGCAGCGCCGCCCCGGACGGGTCGAGCGCCGCGAACTCCAGCACGACCGGCAGGAAGTCGGGCAGCTCGTCGTCCATCAGCTCCCAGCCGGCCACGCGGTAACGCTGTTTGAGCGCGGCCAGGGACGCCCCGCGGCGGCGGGTGTCGCCGTCGGTGTAGTAGGTCAGGTAGAGGCAGCAGCGCCGGTGCAGGTCGAACGTGTCGACGTAGTGCGCGGCCAGGTCGCCCGCGTCCATGTCCGCGATCCGCGCCAGGAACGCCGCGAAGTGCGGCTCGGCGGCCTCCTTGATCAGCGGCAGGCGGCGGTGGAAACGTTCGTCGGGGTAGGCGAGCAGGTGCGCGGCGGCCTGCCAGATCACAGCCTTGTTCATGATTTTCCCTTTTTCGGCGGGAAGAGTCCTGCTGGCATGCCCCGGCCGTCCCAGTTGAGGAGGTTCACCCGGTCATGGGTGATCTCGTCGCTGGTCTGGCGGTCCTTGAGGCCGTGGAAGGACTCGACGGAGACCGGCAGCGGCTTGCCCGACGCCTCCCCGAAGGGGGCCTGCATGCCGGGGCCGCCGTAGTAGTCGAGGCTGCAGCCGGCCTCCTCGACCACGCCGGGCACGTTGCCGTACGCGGTCGGGATCACGTACCGCTCCTCGTACTTGGCCAGGGCCAGCAGGCGGTACATGGACCTGATGTCGTCCTCGGTCAGGCCGGTGTCCGGCAGGACCGGTTCCTGCCCCAGGTTGACCCCCCGCATGTACGAGCGCATCGCGGCCAGACGGCGCAGCGCGGCCGTCACCGGGACGGGATCGCCCGCGGTGAACAGCTCGGCCAGGTACTCCACGGGGATGCGCAGCGACTCGATGGCGGCGAACAGGTTGTCCGCGTCCTCGCCGTCGTGCCCGGTGTTCGCCAGGGCGTCCACGACGGGGGACAGCGGCGGGACGTACCAGACCATCGGCAACGTCCGGTACTCCGGATGAAGGGGGAGCGCTATGCGATATTTCATGATCAGGTCGTAGACCGGGGACCTGCGGGCCGCCTCGATCCAGTCGGCGGGCAGCCCCGACGCGGCCACCGCCGGGTCGTCGGGGTCGACGAAGACGCCGAGCTGGGCCTCGTACAGGTCCCGCTCGTCGGCCACCGAGGCGGCCTGGCTCACCCGGTCGGCGTCGTAGAGCAGCACCCCGAGGTAGCGCAGGCGGCCCACGCAGGTCTCCGAGCACACCGTCGGCAGCCCCACCTCGACCCGCGGGTAGCAGAACGTGCACTTCTCGGCCTTGCCGGTCCGGTGGTTGAAGTACACCTTCTTGTACGGGCACCCCGTCACGCACATCCGCCAGCCCCGGCAACTGTCCTGGTCCACCAGGACGATCCCGTCCTCGGCCCGCTTGTACATGGCCCCCGACGGGCACGAGGCCACGCAGGACGGGTTCAGGCAGTGCTCGCAGATGCGCGGCAGGTAGAACATGTACGCCTGCTCGAACTCCAGCCTGACCTGCTCCGCCAGCTTCCCCAGCACCGGGTCGGGGGACGGGTCGCCGCCCAGGTTGTCGTCCCAGTTCGCGCTCCAGCGGATCTTCATGGGCTCGTTGCTGATCAGCGACCGCGGCGGCGCCACCGGGACGTCGTCGGACAGCGGGGCCCGGGTCAGGTTCTCGTAGTCGTAGGTCCAGGGCTCGTAGTAGTCCTGGATGGAGGGCATGAGCGGGTTGGCGAAGATGGTGGCCAGCTTGCGGAACCGGCCTCCGGCGCGGAGTGTCAGCCGGCCCCTGCGGTCGAGCTTCCAGCCGCCCCGCCAGCGTTCCTGGTCCTCGTACCGGCGGGGGTAGCCCTGGCCGGGACGGGTCTCGACGTTGTTGAACCAGACGTACTCGACGCCGGGACGGTTGGTCCAGGTCTGTTTGCAGGTGACGGAACAGGTGTGACAGCCGATGCACTTGTCCAGGTTCATCACCATGGCGATCTGAGCCATGATCTTCATCAGTAGCGCACCTCCTGCGACCTGCGGCGAATGGTGGTGACCTCGTCCCGCTGGTTGCCCGTGGGGCCGAGGTAGTTGAAGGCGTACGAGAGCTGGGCGTAGCCGCCGATCATGTGAGTGGGCTTGATCAGCACCCTGGTCAGCGCGTTGTGGATGCCGCCGCGGCGGCCGGTCTCCTCCGTCTTCGGCACGTCGATCAGGCGGTCCTGGGCGTGGAACATGTAGACCGTGCCCTGCGGCATGCGGTGGGACACGATGGCCCTGGCCACCACGACGCCGTTGCGGTTGACCGCCTCGATCCAGTCGTTGTCGGCGATGCCGAGCCGGGTCGCGTCCTCGGTGGACATCCAGATGGTCGGGCCGCCGCGCGACAGCGACAACATGAGCAGGTTGTCCTGGTACTCGGAGTGGATCGACCACTTGGAGTGCGGGGTCAGGTAGCGCAGGGTGGCGCTCTCGCCGAAGAGCTCGGCCATGTCCAGCGGCGGGCGGTAGACCGGCAGGGCCTCGCCGTACTCGTGCATCCAGTCGTGGTCGAGGAAGAAGTGCATGCGGCCGGTGAGCGTGTGCCAGGGCTTGCCGTTCTCGACGTTGATCGTGAACGGCGAGTAGCGGCGGTCGTGCGCCTCCTTGCCCGACCACTCCGGGCTGGCCGCGACGTGCGTGGGCCGCGCCTGGGTGTCGGCGAAGACGATGCGGTGGCCCTCGTCCATCAGGTCGTCGAAGCTGCGGCCGGTGCGCCGGGCGAGCTGGCGGAAGCCCTGGGCGGCCAGCCTGCCGTTGCTAACCCCGGACAGCGCGAGGATCGTCTCGCACGCCTTGGCGTCGGTGTCCAGCTCGGGGCGGCCCTTGGCCACGCCGCGCGGCACCAGGCCGCAGCGCTGGCCGAGCCAGGCGACCTCCTCGTCCGGCATGAAGGTCACGCCCTTGACCTGGAGGCCGAGCCGCTCGGTGAGCGGACCGAGCGCGGCCAGCTGCTCCGCGACCGCGCCGTAGTCGCGCTCGACCACCTTCAGCGTCGGCTCCGGCGCGCCGGGCGCGCGCCCGCCGGGCTGCCCGGTCTCGCCCGGAGTGTCGTGCTGGTACGGGACCACCACGACGTCCTTGCGCACCCCCAGCCGCTCCTTGGCCAGCGCGCTGAAGGCCCTGGCGATGGCGTGGAAGGCGGCGAAGTCCGTCCTGGTCTCCCAGGGCGGCGAGATGGCCGGGTTGAACGCGTGCACGAACGGGTGCATGTCCGTCGAGGACAGGTCGTACTTCTCGTACCAGGTGGCGGCGGGCAGCACGATGTCGGAGTAGACCGTCGAGGACGTCATCCGGAAGTCGAGCGTGAGCAGCAGGTCCAGCTTGCCCCTCGGCGCCTCGGGGTCGGGGTGCTCCAGGTTGGACGTGGCGCCGAGCAGGTGGTGCAGGAAGTACTCGTTGCCCTTGGCCGACGAGCCGAGCAGGTTCGACCGCCACAGGGTCAGCACCCGCGGCCAGTTGGCCGGGGCGTCGGGGTCCTCGGCGGCGTGCCGGAGCCTGCCCCGCCGCAGCTCCTCCAGCGTGTACGCCACGGGGTCCTCGTGCTCGCCCAGCTCCAGCGGGTTGCGGTCGAAGGCGGGCGACATGGGCATCCAGCCGTTGCGCACGGCCTCGGCCACCAGGTCGGCCGTGTGCCTGCCGCGGAACGCGCCGGGCCCGAGCGGCGAGGTCAGCGCGCCCGCGTCGAACCGGTCGTAACGCCACTGGTCGGTGTGCAGGTACCAGTACGGCGTGCCGGGCGCCTGCCGCGGCGGGCGCGACCAGTCGAGCGCGCCGGCCAGCACCGCCCAGCCGCTCTGCGGACGGCACTTCTCCTGGCCGACGTAATGGGCCCAGCCGCCGCCGTTGCGCCCCTGGCAGCCGGTCAGCAGCAGCAGCGACAGAAAGGCCCGGTAGATGGTGTCGCCGTGGAACCACTGGGTGGCGCCCGCGCCCATGATGATCATGCAGCGGCCGCGGGTGGTCTCGGCCGTCCTGGCGAACTCACGGGTGATCTTGACCACCCGCTCGGCCGGGACGCCGGTGACCGGCTCCTGCCAGCCCGGCGTGTACGGCTCGGCCGCGTCGTCGTACCCGCCGGGCCAGACGCCCGGCAGGCCGGGCCTGGGGACGCCGTACTGGGCGAGCAGCAGGTCGAACACCGTGGTCACCAGCCGTCCGGCGACGCGGGCGACCGGCACGCCGCGGCGCAGGGAGCCCTCGCCGTCGAAGCGCGGCAGCAGGAGCTGGGCCGACTCGCCGCCGTGCAGGGTGAGCTTCGGGTCGACGTCCAGGTCGAGGTTCCAGCGGCCCTCGCCCGAGTCGGTCCAGCGGAAGCCGACCGAGCCGTTCGGGACCACCGGCTCGCCGGACCCGGCCATGAGCACGGTCTTCCACTCGGCCGCCTCCTCCGCCGAGCCCAGGTCCTTGGCCGTGAGGAACTTGTCCGGCACGTACGCGTCCTCGTGCTCGCGCAGCGTGACCAGGAAGGGCAGGTCGGTGCAGCGCTTGACGTAGTCGGTGAAGTAGGGCACCTCCCGGTCGACGAAGAACTCCTTCAGCAGCACGTGGCCCATGGCCATGGCCAGGGCGCCGTCCGTGCCGGGACGCACGCTCAGGAACTCGTCGGCGAACTTGGCCGCGTCGCTGTAGTCGGGCGAGACCACCACGACCTTCTGGCCCCGGTAGCGCGCCTCGGCCATCCAGTGGGCGTCCGGCGTGCGGGTGACCGGGACGTTGGAGCCCCACATCACCAGGTACGCGGCGTCCCACCAGTCGGCCGACTCCGGGACGTCGGTCTGGTCGCCGAACACCTGGGGCGAGGCCACCGGCAGGTCGGCGTACCAGTCGTAGAAGGAGAGCATCGTGCCGCCGATCAGCGACACGAACCGGGAGCCGACGGCGTGCGAGACCATCGACATCGCCGGGATGGGCGAGAACCCCGCGACCCGGTCCGGCCCGTACGCCTGGATGGTGTGCACGTGCGCCGCGGCGATCATCTCGACGGCCAGGTCCCAGGTCACCCGGACGAGCCCGCCCCGGCCGCGCGCGCCCTGGTAGCTCGCCCGCTTCTCCGGATCGCTGGTGACCTCGGCCCAGGCGGCCACCGGGTCGCCCAGCCGCTCCCGCGCCTCCAGGTAGAGCTGGACCAGCACCCCCCGCGCGTACGGGTAGCGGATCCGGGTCGGCGAGTAGGTGTACCAGGAGAAGGCCGCCCCGCGCGGGCAGCCGCGCGGCTCGTACTCCGGCCGGTCGGGGCCCACGCCCGGATAGTCGGTCTCCTGCGTCTCCCAGGTGATGATGCCGTCCTTGACGAACACCTTCCACGAGCACGAACCCGTGCAGTTCACGCCGTGCGTCGAGCGCACCACCTTGTCGTGACTCCACCGGTCGCGGTAGAACGCGTCGCCTTCCGTGCCGCCTTTCAGGTAGAGAGTCCGCAGGTCACCACTGGTGGCCGATCTGCGGAGAAACCGACCGGTCTTCAGCAGGAGATCCTCGGCGCTCATACCCCCACTTCATCACAGAAGGTGACCCTCTGTTACACAGGGTGTATGTCTGCGCTTCGTAAAGGTCAGGTGCGGAACCTGGCGCTGGCCACGGCGGCCTTCGCCGTGACGTTCTGGGCCTGGAACCTCATCGGCCCTCTGTCGGGCAGTTACAGCAGGCAGCTGCACCTGTCCGCGACACAGACCTCGCTGCTGGTCGCGATCCCGGTGCTGGTCGGCTCGCTCGGCCGCATCCCGGTGGGCGTGCTGGCCGACCGGCTCGGCGGGCGGCGCATGTTCGCGGTCATCTGTTTCGTGTCGATCGTGCCCGTCCTGTTCGTGGGCTGGTCCGAGTCGTACGGGTGGCTGCTGTTCTGGGGCTTCCTGCTGGGCGTCCCCGGCACGTCGTTCGCCATCGGCATCCCGTTCGTCAACGCCTGGTACGAGCCCGCCCGCCGAGGGTTCGCCACCGGCGTGTTCGGCGCCGGCATGGGCGGGACCGCGCTGTCGGCGTTCTTCACCCCCCGCCTGGTGGAGGAGTTCGGCCGGTTCGCGACCCACCTGCTCATGGCCGCGGTGCTCGCCCTGATGGGCGTGATCATGATCGGCGGCAGCCGCGACTCGCCCGCCTGGTCGCCCGCCACCGCCCCGGCCCTGCCCAGGATGCGCGAGGCCACGAAGCTCAGGGCCACCTGGCAGTGCGCCTTCCTGTACGCCGTCACCTTCGGCGGCTTCGTGGCGTTCTCGACATACCTGCCTACCCTGCTCCAGAACGTCTACCACTTCGCCCAGACGGGCGCCGGGCTGCGGGCGGCCGGGTTCTCGATCGCCGCCGTCGCCGCCCGGCCGATCGGCGGCACGTTGTCCGACCGGATCGGGCCGGTCAGGGTGCTGCTCATCTCGCTGGCCGGGACGGTCGTGATGGCGGTCGCGCTGTCGTTCCGGCCGCCCGCCGAGGTGCCCGCCGGGGCCTGCTTCGTGCTCATCGCCTTCTTCCTCGGGCTCGGCACGGGCGGCGTCTTCGCCCTGGTCGCCGAGCTCGTCGAGGCGTCGAAGGTGGGGACGGTGACGGGGCTCGTGGGCGCGGCCGGCGGGCTCGGCGGGTACTTCCCGCCGCTGGTGATGGGGGCCGTCTACGGCGCGTCCGGGTCGTACACCGTGGGCTACCTGTTGCTCGCGCTGACCGCCCTGGTCACGTTGCTCTACACCGTGCGCACGTTCAGGCACGTGCCCGATCGTTAGCCCGGCGCGGGCGCGTGCCCGATCGTTAGCCAGGCGAAAAACCGTTTGCCGGGCCGGGCGCCGGCTTGTCAACCTTGTCAGACCATGCGCTCCCTTCCTGAGGCCGATCCCGGCCTGCCCGACATCCGCAGCCCGCTCCGCTACCTGTGGTGGAACGCGCGGCGTCAGGCGCGTGCCCTGCTCGCCGGCATCGGCTTCGCCACGCTGTGGTGGCTGGTGCAGGCGCTCGTGCCCGCGGTGCTCGGCAAGGGCATCGACGCGGTCACCGCCAAGGACACCCGGGCGCTGCTGACCTGGGCGTCGATCCTGCTCGGGCTGGGGCTGCTGCAGGCGTTCACCGGGATCATGCGGCACCGGATGGCGGTGTTCAACTGGTTGTCGGCCGCCTACCGCACCGTCCAGCTGACCGCGCGGCAGGCCGCCAGGCTCGGGGCGACGCTGCCCAAGAAGGTCTCGACCGGCGAGGTCGTCAGCGTCGGCAACTCCGACATCGCCCACATCGGCAGCTCCATGGACATCCTGCTGCGCGGCACCGGGTCCGTGGTGGCCATCGTCGCGGTCACCGTGATCCTGCTGACGACCTCGGTCCCGCTCGGGCTGCTCGTGCTGTTCGGCGTGCCGCTCATGGCGCTCGCCGTCTCGCCGCTGCTCAAGCCGCTGCACCGGCGGCAGAAGCGGCAGCGCGAGCTGACCGGCGACCTGTCCACCAGGGCCGCCGACATCGTGGCCGGCCTGCGGGTGCTCCGCGGCATCGGCGGCGAGCAGGTGTTCGCCGGCCGCTACGGCGAGGAGTCCCAGCGCGTGCGGCACGCCGGGGTGGGCGTGGCCCGGGTCGAGTCGCTGCTCGAAGGCGCCCAGATCCTGCTGCCCGGCCTGCTCATCGCGGTCGTCACCGGCATCGGCGCCACGTTCGCGGTCGGCGGCGAGATCAGCACCGGCGACCTCGTCGCGCTCTACGGCTACGCCGCCTTCCTCATCGGCCCGCTGCGCACCTTGACCGAGGCCGCTGACAAGCTCACCAAGGGCCACGTCGCGGCCCGCCGCGTCATCCGCATCCTGGCCATCGAGCCCGAGGTCGCCGGCGGCACCGAGACCAGCGGCGGCGGCGTGCTGCGCGACTGCTACAGCGGCGTCACCCTCCAGCCCGGCATGCTCACCGCCGTCGCGGCCGACGCGCCCGAGGAGGCCGCCGCCATCGCCGACCGCCTCGGCCGGTACGCGCCCGGCGACGTCACCTTCGGCGCCGTCGAGCTGGCCTCGCTGCCCATGGCCGAGATCCGCGCGCGCATCCTGGTCGCCGGCAACGACGCCCGCCTGTTCACCGGCAGGCTCAGGAACGAGCTCGACGTCCGCGACGCGGCCACCGACGAAGACGTGCGCGCCGCCCTGCACGCCGCCTGCGCCGAGGACATCGTCGAGGCGCTGCCCGACGGCCTCGACGCCCAGGTGTCCGAGGCCGGGCGCGAGTTCTCCGGCGGCCAGCAGCAGCGGCTGCGCCTGGCGCGGGCCCTGGTCGCCGACCCCGAGGTGCTCATCCTGGTCGAGCCCACCAGCGCCGTCGACGCCCACAGCGAGGCCCGCATCGCCGAGCGGCTGGCCAAGGCGCGCGCCGGCCGCACCACCATGATCTGCACGACCAGCCCGCTGGTGCTCGACCGGGCCGACCACGTGGTCTACGTGGCCGGCGGCCGGGTGCTGGCCGAGGGGACACACCGGCACCTGCTGGACGCGTCCCCCGAGTACGCCGCGACCGTGACCCGAGGGGAGGGCTGACCGTGGCCCGCGAGATCCTGCCGGTCGCCGACCGGAAACAGGTGCGCGCCTACGCGCGCAGGCTGACGCTGAAGTACCCGCGGCAGCTCACCGTCGCCCTGGCCCTGCACGGCCTGGCCGCCGTCGCCGGGCTCGTCGTGCCGTGGCAGCTCGGCAGCCTGGTCCAGACCGTCCAGGACGGCGGCGAGGTCGACGGGCTGCTCGTGGCCGTCGTCATCGGCGCGTTCCTGTTCCTCCAGGGGCTGCTGGTCCGCTTCGCCGTGCTGGCCTCGGCCAGGCTGGGCGAGAAGGTGCTGGCCGAGCTGCGGGAGGAGTTCGTCGACCGGGTGCTCGGCCTGCCGCTGTCCACGGTCGAGCGGGCGGGCGCCGGCGACCTGATCACCCGTACCTCCCGCGACGTCGACTCGCTGTCCAGGACCGTCCGGCACGCCGTGCCCGAGACGCTGATCGCGCTGGTCACGTTCGTGATCACCATGGGCGCGCTGGTGCTGGTCAGCCCGCAGCTCATGCTGCCGATGCTGGTCGCCGGCCCGCTGATCTGGTTCGCCACCCGCTGGTACCTCAAGCGGGCGCGCGACGGCTACCTGCGCGAGAACGCCGCGTACGCCGACATGACCGAGGGCCTGGCCGAGACGGTCGAGGGCGCGCGGGCCGTGGAGGCGCTCGGCCTGCAGGAACGCCGGCGCGAGCGCACCGACGGCGACATCAGCCGCTCCTACGCCGCCGAGCGCTACACCCTGGGCCTGCGGACGCTCTGGTTCCCCGCGGTCGAGCTCGGCTACGTGATCCCGGTGGTCTCCACGCTCCTGGTCGGCGGCCTGTTCTACACCAACGACTGGGTGACGGTCCAGCAGGTCACCGCCGCCCTGGTCTACGCCCAGCAGCTCATCGACCCGCTCGACCGGTTCCTCATGTGGATCGACGAGCTCCAGGTGGGCGGCGCGGCCATGGCCCGGCTGCTCGGCGTGGCCAACGTGCCCGACGACCGCGAGCCCTCCGCGGCCCGCCCGGCCGGCGAGCTGCTGCGGGCCGACGACGTCAGGTACGCCTACCGCGAGGGCCGCGACGTGCTGCACGGCGTGTCGCTGACCGTCGAGCCGGGCGAGCGGCTGGCCATGGTCGGCCCGTCGGGGGCCGGCAAGTCCACGCTCGGGCGGCTGCTGGCCGGCATCCACGGGCCGCGCACCGGCGAGGTCAGCGTGGGCGGCGTGCCGCTGGTCGAACTGCCGCTCGACGACCTGCGCGGGCACGTCGCGCTGGTCACCCAGGAGCACCACGTCTTCAAGGGCACCGTCCGCGACAACCTGCTGATCGCCCGCCCCGGCGCGGACGACGCGGCGGTGCGCGCGGCGCTGGCCGCCGTCGACGCGCTCGACTGGGTGCGGACGCTGCCCGAGGGGCTGGAGACCGAGGTCGGGTCCGGCGGCGCCGCCGTGCCGCCCGCGCAGGCCCAGCAGCTCGCGCTGGCGCGGCTGGTCCTGGCCGACCCGCACACGCTGGTGCTCGACGAGGCCACCTCGCTGATCGACCCGCGGGCCGCACGCCACCTGGAACGTTCGCTGGCCGCCGTCCTGGAGGGCCGTACGGTGATCGCCATCGCCCACCGGCTCTACACCGCGCACGACGCCGACCGGGTGGCCGTCGTGGAGGACGGCCGGATCACCGAGCTGGGCCCGCACGAGGAGCTGGTCGCCGAGGGCGGCTCGTACGCGGCCCTGTGGGCGAGCTGGCACGGCACCCCCGCCGCCACTCCCTAGGCCACGGGCTCCCAGACCGGACCTTCGGCCGTGTCCCGCGCGCGGCCGAAGACCACGTCGGCGAAGTGGATGCCGAAGCCGATCGTGTCCGGCCGCAGCAGCTCCTCGACCAGCCGCCGCCGGTGCACGGTCGACTCCACGCGGTCCAGGTCGGAACCGGCCGGCCACTCGGGACGGCGCACCTGCACGGGGGAGTGCAGGGCGTCGCCGAAGGCCAGCAGCCGCTGTCCGCCCGAGGTGATCGTGTAGGCGGTGTGCCCGGCGGTGTGACCCGGTGCGAACGTGGCCCGCACGCCGGGGAAGATCTCCTCGCCGTCGCCGAACGTCCTGACTCGGGGGGCCATGGTCGTCAGGGCCTCCGCCGGCGTGCCGAAGTCGAGCGTCCGGTGGCGCTCGGTCCATTCGGGCTCGGCGAACAGGTACTCGGCGGACGGGAACGCGGGCCCGCCGGCGGCCGGGTGCCAGGCCCAGCCGATGTGGTCGATGTGCAGGTGGGTGAAGGCCACCGCCTCGACGTCCTCGGGACGGCGGCCCACCCGGGCGAGGTTGGCCGGCAGGTCGCCGCCGCGCAGCTCGCCGATCAGCGGGTCGGCCGGGTCGTCCGGCTGGTGCACCGGGCCCACGCCCGCGTCGATCAGCAGGGCCCGCTCGCCCGCCTCCACCAGCAGGCCGCCGATGCCGGCCACGAGGTTGCCGGTCTCGTCCAGGTGGTCGGCGTTCTCGGCCCAGTCGCGCTCGGTCGTGCCCGGAAGCCAGCCGTACGGCTTGAGCCGCACGCTCCCGTCGGGCACGAACGTGACCTTGAGATCGCCGACCCGCAACGACCGGAGGGTGGACGGGCGGCGCAGACGAAGGCTCTCAGAAGTGCTCATGGCGGAAACTTATAGCGAGAACCTTTCAAGTTGCAAACATCCAAGCTTGAGGTAGTTTTGGAGTATGACAACGTCCGAAGCCGAAGCGCGGGCCGCGGCCGAGCGCAACCTCTGCGGCCTGGTGGGTGCGCTCGCCAGGCAGATCGAGGGGCACGTCAGGGAACGCGCGGCCGCGCTCGACCTCACCGCCGCCCAGGCGGTGGCGCTGCGCGAGCTGACCGGCCCGATGACCATGAGCGACCTGGCGGGGCGCATGGGGTGCGAGCCCTCCAACGCCACGTTCGTCATCGACCGGCTGGAGCAGCAGGGGGTGGTGGAGCGCCGCCCCCATCCCAGCGACCGCCGGGCCAAGCTGCTGGTGCTCACCCAGGAGGGCGCCGGCCTGCGGGAGCGCCTGCTGGGCCTGCTGACCGAGGGCTCGCCGCTGGCCGCGCTCACGCCCGGCGAGCAGTCCGTGCTCCAGGAGCTGCTGGAGCGGGCGGCGCCGCGGTAGCGCCTGCCGGGGTTGCGATGATCGTCCGGCGCTGTCAGCATCGTCGGAGTGAGCACCTGGCAGCGCGCCTGGGAAGGCGTGCTCGGACTCCTCGCCCTGCTGGGCCTGGCACTCGTCCTGATCACTACGGTCAGTGACCGCCTGCTCGACATCCTCGCCCACGCCGGGCAGCTCGGCCTGATCGTCATGGGGTTCGGCCTGTCGCTGCGCACCGGCACGCCCAATCTCGCCGTGGGCGCGGTGGCCGCCGCGAGCGCCGCCTTCGTGGCGTCCACGGCGGGCGCCGGGGTGCCGCTGCCGCTGGCGATGCTGCTCGCGCTCGTGCTCGCCGGGCTCCTGGGGGCCGCCATGAGCGCGTTCACGATGCTGCTGACGGCCCCGGCCTGGGCCGTCACGCTCGGGGCCGCCGTCGTGTGCGAGGCCGTGGCCGTCGCGCTGCTCGGCGACGGGACGATCCCGCTGGAGACCGCCGCGCTCTATCCCGGCCCGCTCGGGTTCGCCGTGTTCGCGGTCGTCTCGATCGCCGGCGGCCTGCTGTGGAACCGGCAGGAGGTGCGCAAGGAGCTCGGCGCCGGATGGCCCGGCGCGGTGCTCGGCCTCGCCGGGTCGAGCATGCTCGCCGCCGCGGGCGGCATCGCGCTGCTCCTGCGCCTCGGCGCGGCGCCCCCGGGCGACCAGGGGCTCTACAGCACCGTGTTCGCGCTCGCCGCCGTCCTCCTGGGCGGCACCAGCCCGTACGGCGAGCGCGCCGGCGTGGCGGGCACCGTGCTCGGCGTGCTGATCCTGGCCGTGGCGCAGGGCCTGCTCGCCTACCTCGGCGCCCCCCTGTGGGTGTTCCTGCTGGTCATGGGGCTGGTCGTGCTGATCGGCCTGGGGGCGTCGAGGCTGCTCGACGCCCTGCGGACCGCCTAGCCCAGCGCCTTCTTCAGGAAGTCGACCTGGAGCAGGAGCAGGTTCTCGGCCACGACCTCCTGGGGCGTCATGTGCGTCACGCCCGACAGCGGCAGCACGCTGTGCTGGCGGCCGGCCGCGAGCAGCGCCGAGGACAGGCGCAGCGTGTGGGCGGCCACCACGTTGTCGTCGGCCAGGCCGTGGACGAGGAGCAGCGGGCGTTCGAGCTTGGGCGCGTCGGCGAACAGCGAGGAGTTGTCGTAGACCTCGGGCTGCTCGTCGGGGTGGCCCAGGTAGCGCTCGGTGTAGCAGGTGTCGTACAGCCGCCAGTCGGTCACCGGCGCGCCGGCCACCGCCGCGTGGAAGACGTCGGGACGCCGCAGCACGGCGAGCGCGGCCAGGAAGCCGCCGAACGACCAGCCGCGGATGGCCACCCTCGACAGGTCGAGGTCGTCGGGGTACTGCTCGGCCACGCCCTGCAGGGCGTCGATCTGGTCCTCCAGCGCCGGGGTCGCCAGGTCGCCCAGCACCGCCCGCTCGAACGCCGGACCGCGGCCCGGCGTGCCGCGCCCGTCGGCCACGATCACGGCGAAGCCCTGCTCGGCGAACCACTGGCTCTCCAGGAACGCGCCGCGCCGGTTGAGCACCCGCTGCGCGTGCGGGCCGCCGTACGGGTCCATCAGGACCGGCAGCCGGCCCGAGCCCTGCTCGTACCAGGACGGCAGCACCACGGCCGTGGCCAGCTCCCGGCGGCCCGAACGCCCCAGCGACACCCGCAGGTCGAGCCCCGGACGCTCGGCGTACGACGGGATCGGGACCGCCATGCCGTCGCGCCGCACCACCGTGGTCGAGACGCCCTCGGCGTCGAGGCTCTGCTCCGACAACACGCCGACGCCGCCGGACATCCGCCCCGAGAACACCCCGGACCGGGTCGAGACCGGCAGCAGCGAGTGGCCGTCCCAGGTCCACAGGTGGATGTCGGTCGGGTCGCCGCCGCTGGCGCTGAACAACACGCTGTCGTGGTCGACGTCGAGCACCGACCGGACCTGGAGGGTGGGCGGCGTGACCGCGCGGTCGCCGACGAACAGCCGGTGGCCGCCCTCCGACGTGGCCACCCACACCAGCGAGCCGTCGTCGAGGTGCGCCGGCACGCCGGTCACGATGTCCACCCAGGCCGGGTCGGTGTCCTCGCGGACCAGCGTGGACACGCCGGTCGCCGGATCGACGGAGAACAGCCGCAGCGTCTTCTGGTCGCGCGTCATCGTCACGATCGACAGCGCGTGGTCGTCCCAGGCGGCCGTGGTGAGGTACTCCTCCTCGAACGGCACCGCCACCCGCGAGCCGTCGAGCCCGAGCACGAACAGCTCGGTGCGGGCGTTGGGCGTGCCGGCCGCCGGGTAACGCTGGGCGACGGCCGGGCGGGACGGGTTGGCCGGGTCGGCGATGTACCAGGTGTCGACCGGCTCCTCGTCGGCCCGCTCGACCAGCAGCGCGTCGCCCGACGGCGACCACCAGTAGCCGCGCATCCGGTCCATCTCCTCGGCGGCGATGAACTCGGCCAGGCCGTAGGTGACGGTCGGCGACTCCGGCGTGGCGAGCACCTCGCCGCGCCCCGAGTCGAGGTCCTGGACGTGCAGGGCGCCGCCGGTGACGTAGGCGACCTGCCGCCCGTCGGGGGACAGCCGGGGGTCGATGACCGCGCCCGGCGTCTCCAGCCTGCGGGTCTCGCCGCTCGCCAGCTCGACGACGTAAAGCGCGCCGGACAGGGCGAAGGCCGCCCTGGTCAGCGCGGCGTCGGCGCCGTAGGCCACCACGCCGCCGGCCGCCTCACGGCTGCGCTCGCGCCGCGCGCGCTCCTCCGGCGGCAGGTTCTCGTCGTCGGCGTGGAGGGTGCGGGGATCGACCACCAGGCGTTCGACGTGGGTTTCGGTGTCGAGCTCCCACAGGCAGGTGACCGGGTCGGTGCCCGACCTCGTCCGCAGGAAGACCACTCGTCCGCCGTCGGGGGAGATCGTGAACCCCCTGGGCACTCCCAGGGTGAACCGGCGGGTCCGTGCCGACAGTCGCGGGAAGCTCTCACTCATGGGCTCAATCCTGCCAGTATCCAGCCATTGTTACGCTCATGACTATGACTGATCGCCGCCTCCTGCTCGTGCACGCCCATCCGGACGACGAGTCGATCGGCACCGGCGCGACCATGGCCAAATACGTCGCGGAAGGCGCCCACGTCACGCTGGTGACCTGCACGCTGGGGGAGGAGGGGGAGGTCATCCCCGCCGACCTCGCCCACCTGGCGGCCGACCGCGACGACCTGCTCGGGCCGTACCGGATCGGGGAGCTGGCGGCGGCCTGCCAGGCGCTCGGCGTCGAGGACCACCGCTTCCTCGGCTCGCCCGGACGCTGGCGCGACTCCGGCATGATGGGCGTCGCGACCAACGACCGTCCCAACGCCTTCTGGCAGGCCGACCTCGACGAGGCGGCCGGCGAGCTGGTGAAGGTCATCCGCGAGGTGCGCCCGCAGGTGCTGGTGACCTACGACGCCAACGGCTTCTACGGCCATCCCGACCACATCCAGGCCCACCGGGTGGCCCGCCGCGCCTTCGAGCTGGCCGCCAAGCCCGACTACGTCCCGGGCGACCGGCCCGCCCCGCGCCAGGACGAGCCGTGGCAGATCGCGAAGTTCTACCACACGGCCGTGCCCAGGTCCGTCATGCGGCGCACGGCCGAGGCGCTGCCCGGCTCCGGCACCGGCTTCCTCGTCGAGGACGTCGAGGACATCCCCTTCGGCAGCCCCGACGAGGACATCACCACCGAGATCGACGCCCGCCCCTGGGTCGGCAACAAGCGGGAGGCCATGCGCGCCCACGCCACCCAGATCACCGTCGACGGCCCCTGGTACGCGCTGTCCAACAACATCGGGCAGGAGGTGCTCGGCGTGGAGCACTTCGTCCTGGCCATCGGCGTGCCCGGCCGGCCGGTGCCCGGGCCGCCGGTCGACGCCGGTGGGCTCGGCGAGCCGCACAACCGCGAGAACGATCTCTTCGCGGGCATCCACTAACCTCGTTCCCCATGGAACATCGCAGCCAGGCGGAGTCGGCGCTGGGCGGGGCGGCGTACGGCATGCTGTTCGTGCTGGGTGTCGTGCTCGGCGTCGTCGGCGGGTTCACGCACGCGCTCGACCAGCTGGGCGCCGTTCCGTGGGTGGCGATCGGGTGGGTGCTCGCGCTGTTCCTCCTCCCGCTGGGGGCGGCCAGGCTCATGCGGACGAAGCTCGCCGCGTTCGCGGTCGGGCTCGGCTGGCTGCTGGTGACGATGCCGTTCACGCTCGAACTCAGTGCCGGAGATCTGGTGATCTCTCAGGGTGCGGCAGGGTACGTCTACTTGTATGGCGGATTGCTGGCTCTTGTGGTGGCGTTCCTGTGCTCGCCCTCATCCGGTGGGGGTTCGTGGTTGTTGCGGGGATACCCACCTCCAAAGAATCCGACGTAGAGGCATAAAGTAACGTCGTGCATTCCATAGAGCGGCATGTGGACCCGGGAAACTACCGTAAGGTCGTCGGCCGCTTCGCCACGGGAGTCGCGATCGTCACGACCCGGCTCGGCGGTGTGGACCACGCGATGACCGTCAACTCCTTCACGTCGGTGTCGCTCGACCCCCTGCTCGTGCTCTTCTGCGCCGAGAAGGTGGCCCGTTTCCACGACGCCGTGATCGAGGCCGGGGTGTGGGGCGTGTCGGTGCTGCACGCCTCGATGGAGGACGCCTCCCGCTTCTTCGCCCACCGCGGCCGTCCGCTGAGCGGGCAACTGGCCCGGTGGGAGCACCATCGCGGGGAGTCGGGGGTGGCCCTGTTCACCGGCGCCCTGGCCACGGTCGAGGTCGCCACGACCGCGGTGTACGACGGCGGCGACCACTCCATCGTGCTCGGCCAGGTGACGGCCCTCGGCACCCCTGCGGACGGCTCGCCGCTGCTCTACCACGACGGCCGCTACAAGAACCTCTGACGCCGCGGCTACGCCCGCCCGGTGCGGCGGTCGTGCCGGTCGAGGGCGGCGACCAGGAGCGCCCGCGCCGACGAGCACATGGTCTCGACCGCCTGCTGCCGGGTGTATCCGGCGATGTCGGTGAGCCAGACCAGCGACTCGATGCCGGTCGCAGCGCGGATGGCCACCGCCAGGTGGTGGAGGTCCAGGCCGGGGTGGGTGTCGCGGAGCGGGGCGAGGGCGTCCTCGATCCAGCCGATGGCCCGGCCGCCGCGCAGGTGCGGCTGTTCGGCGCCCGGTCGCAGGGACAGGCGCAGCGAGGTGCGCAGCTGTGGTTCCCAGTCGAGGGTGAGCCGGGTGAAGGCGGTCATCACCAGGTCCAGGCGCGCCATGGGGTCGGTGGGCGGGTCCGGGGGGAGCAGGGAGGTCCGCTCGATCTGCGGGTGCGCGGCGGTCAGCAGGGCGTTCTGGTTGGGGAAGTAGCGGTAGGCGGTGGTGCGCGAGATGCCGGCCGCGGCGGCGGCGTCCTCGACCGTGGGGTCCGTGCCGTCGGCCAGCAGGCGGCGGGCGGCCTCGACCAGGGCGGCGCGGGTGCGGGCCTTCTGCCGGTGACGGCCGGTCTGCTCATATGGTACCGACATGCCCATCATGGTACCGTCGTCCCATGTAGCTGACTCGCCTTGTGAGGTGGTCCATGAGCGCCGATCCAGTGGTCACGAACCCCGGCCTGTACACGGTGATCTTCGAGAACGAACGGGTCAGGGTGCTGCGCTACCGCGACCGGCCCGGCGACTCGACCAGCCCGCACGGCCATCCCGACAGCGTGATGGTCACGCTGTCGGCCTTCAGCCGCCGCCTCACCTCGGGCGCGCGAGAGGTCGAGCTGGACCTGGAGGCGGGGCAGGCGCGGTGGGTCGGCGCGCAGGAGCACGCGGGGCGGAACATCGGCGACACCGAGTCGCACGCGATCTTCGTCGAGCTCAAGGAAGGGGCGGGCGGCGTCCCGTCCGGAGCGCCGCTCGGTCCCGCTCTGTGAGGTGACCGGCCGGGGTCAGAACTCGCGGAAGCCCGGGCCCAGGGCGCGTACCGACCAGCCTTCCAGGCTCTGCCGCTTGGCCCAGTCGCCGTTGGGCTCGTGCTGCCAGCAGTGCACGGGGCTGCGGCCGTTCGAGGCGATCACGATCGTCTCCAGCCTGCCGTCGTGGTTGCGGAGTACGGTCATGGCGCGCTCCTCAGGAGGTCTCGGCCGGACGGGTGCCGCTGCTGCGACGCTCCTCGTCCGCGTCGGCCGCGGTGGGGACGGCCCGCTCGCGCGGGGGAAGCGGCTGCGTGGTGTAGAAGCGGATCTCGTGGCCGTCCGGGTCGTGCAGGCCGGGCAGGATCCAGCCGATGGTCGCCTCGTGCACGCCGGCGTGGCTGTCGCCCAGCGTGGTCAGGTGGGCGGCCAGCTCCTCGATGGCCTGCTTGTCCGGGACGCCGATGGCGAAGTAGTCGAAGCCCGCGGCGGCCCTGGCCCGGTCCGGGTCCAGCCGCAGCGCCAGCACGGGACCGCCGGCCGGATGGGCGAGCGCGTAGCCCATCGGCACGCCCTGCTCGACGAACTCGATGTCGATCTCGTACCCGAACCGGGAGCGGTACCAGGCCAGGGAACGGTCCAGGTCGGTGACCGGGAGCTTGAGGTGGTGCACGCCGTCCAGGCGCGGGAGGTGCGACACGGCAATTCCCTTCTTGCAGTTGCACTGCATCGATGCAGTTATACTGCATTCTATGTCGGAGCCCGTCAAGCGTGATTTGCGCGCCGCCCGCATCGCCGCCACCGAGGAGAAGATCCTGACCGCCGCCACCGAGCTGTTCCTCCGCAACGGCTACGCGGCCACCACCCTGACCGCCGTCGCCCAGTCCGCCCAGGTCGGGGACCGTACCGTCTACCTGCGCTTCGGCACCAAGGCCGCGCTGCTCAAACGCTGCGTCGACGTCGCCTTCGCCGGTGACGGGGCCGCCGTCGACATCACCGGCCGCGACTGGTACGTCCGCGCCGGCACCGCCTCCACCGCCGAGGAGCGCATCGCCGCCCTGGCCGGGGGCAGCCGCCAGATGGCCGAACGCGCCGGCGACCTGCTGGCCGTCGCCCTGCAGGCCGCTCCCACCGAGCCGGACCTGGCCGCCGCCACCCGGGCCGGGCGCGAGGCCACCCGCGCGAACATGCGGGCCTTCTGGGACAGGATGGCCGCCGACGGGCTTCTGGCGGGCGGGCACGATCTCGACTGGCTGACCGGCACCACCGCCGTCCTGGTGCACACGGAGACATACCTGCTGGGGCGGGAGATGCTGAGCTGGAACGCCGACGCCTACGAACGCTGGCTGACCGAAACCCTCACCCGCCTGCTGACCACCACCCCACCACCCCACCCCACAAACGCCCCACACTGACCCACCCGGGGCATACCCGGTCACGAGCCGGAGGGATGGGAGCGGTGGCGCGGCGTCCCTCCGGGGTTGGCGGCCTGGTTCAGCGGTGGTGCGGCGTCCCGGATGTGAGAGGGCGGTCGCGGTGGGTTGTGGGGCGGGGGGACATGATTCAGGCCAGGCGCTGGGGCCTGGCCTGAATCATGCGCTGTGTCGGTCGGGGGCTACTGGGTGGGGGGCTCCGGCGGGGTGGGGGTGTCGGTGGGGGTGCCGGTGTCCGTGGAGGTCGCGGTCGGGGTCGGGGTCGGGGTCTCGGAGGGGAGATCCGTGGGCGGCGCGCACGTCGGGATGTCCGTCGGGACGTCCGTGGGGACGTCGGTCGGGGCGCCGGTGGGGGTGTCGGTCGGGACGTCCGTCGGCGTCGGGGTCGGGGTCGGGGTCGGGGTGTCGCTCGCCGGTGGGGCGGGGGCCTGGGCCGGGGCGTCCGGGACGTCCGGGGATTCCGAGACCGAGGTCGACGGCGTGGCGGTCGGCGGTTCGGACGGCGGAAGCGGGGTCGTCGGCGGGGCGGGCTGACAGGTGTACGTCACCGTCTCCGTCGGCCCCGGCACGGTCACCGTCGGGCCGGGCACGGTCACGGTCGGGCCGGGCTGGGTCACCGTGGCGGTCACCGTGGCCTGCTCGGTCACCGTGGACGTCACGGTCGCCGTCGCGCTCGGCGCGGCCGTGGCGGTCGGGGAGACCGTCACGGTGCGGGTCGGCCAGGGGAGCGGCTTGACCTTGACGGCCGGCTTGCCCCTCGCCTTGTACGTGCCCTTGCCCAGCTTCTTCGTGGTCTGCCCGGCCCCGGTGGTGACGGGGAACTGGGCGGTGGCGCTCCTGCAGGACTGGCTCCTGCACACCTTCTGCTTCACGGTGAAGCGGGCCGCTCCGTCGTACTTGACGGACACATTCAAGTACGAGACGCCCTTCTTCTTGACCACCTTCGTCGTGGCGGTGTAATCCCCGACCGAGGGCGTCGCCGTGGGCGTCGCCGTCGGGGTCGCGGCGACGGGTAACGCCACCTGCGCGCCGGAAGGAGAATCGGTGGAACGTAGGGGATCGGTGGCTGATGTCTGGGTGATCGCGACTCCGCCGGCTCCGGCCAGTGCAACAGCGCCGAGCAGCGCGCCCAGGATGGAGAATCTCATAATCCTGCTCTTGTGGGAGATTTCAGGACGCAGATCATTATTCCGACTTGTCAAGATTGGTCAAGACTGAGACGCATGAACAGGCGCTATCGGTTCCGGCGGGCGGTGAACTATGTGAACCTCGCCACCCCGCTCGGCCTCCTCATCTCGATCGTCGGCGGCGCGGCCCGCCGGCCCGGCCCCGACGGGCTCATCCTCGCCTTCGGCTACCGCTACCGCTTTCCCGTCGCGGGCGCGTTCACGGTGGGGAACGTCGTCCTGACCAGGCAGGACGAGCTGGACGACCGGCTCATCCGGCACGAAGCACGGCACGCCACCCAGTGGGCCTGCTGCGCCGGACTGCCGATGCTCCCGCTCTACCTGCTGGCCATGCTCGTGTCGGTGGTCGTGTGCGGGCATCAGGCGTCGTACAACGTGTTCGAGCGGCTGGCCGACCTGGACGACGGTGGTTACCCGCGCGCGCCCGTGTGGTGGCGGCGGCGACGGCATAACGGCTGACCCATTACCCCGGCCTCAATGTTTCGCCTGGCCGAGGCGGGGGCTGAACCGGCCCAGCGCGACCGCCGCGATGGCCAGGGCCGAGATCGCCCCGGCTGACAACACCGACGCCGTGGACGGCCCCACGACCGCCACCCCCGCCACGGCCAGGCCGGACACCAGCGCGGCCACCGCGACGTACGCCCAGGTGGCCAGGCGTACGGCCCGCAGCCGCGCGCCCTCGGACGGGAGCGTGCGGGACAGCAGCCAGGACAGGGCCGGCAGGAGGAGCACCCCGTGCATGAGCACGGCGTGGGCCGGTTTGAGCGCGGTGGCCACCGTGTAGGCGAGCTGCTGGTTGCCCGTCATCACCGCCACGACGCCACGGGCGATCATCACGCCGCCGAAGACCATGGACGCCAGCAGCGTGGCGAAGCCGGCCCGTACGGCCAGACGGGTGCTCGGGGCGACCTCCGGCGCCGGGCGGAAGGCGGCGATCGTCATGGTGATCGCGATGACGATGAGCGTGATGCCGAACGCGGCCAGCGTGCGGGCGATGGCCGTGTCGAGGGGGGTCTCCATGTTGAAGTGGGACGGCACCCCGCGCCACGCCTGAAGGGTGATCAGCGCCACCTCGACCGTGGAGGCCGCCGCGAACGCCCCGAGGACGAACGTGCGGGCACGCAGCCGTAACCACTGGGACACCCAGGTCAGCGTCAGCACGCTCAACCCGAACGACACCCCGAACGTGAACGGCTTGCGCCACGACACGGCCCCCTCCCACGGGCCGCCGGCCACGACGAGCACGCCCAGGTGCGCCAGGCCCACGAGCAGGAGGAAGATCCCGACGGAGTACCAGAGGCGATCGGAGTACCGGAGGCGAGTCATGCGGCCATGCTGACAGCGGCCGGGGGCCCGGCGCGTCGGACCACGGTCTGGCCTTCGACTACAACCACGGTCGTACGCCGGGCGCGCCACCCGGCCCCCGCCAGCCGCCCACCAGGGAGGACGCGCCTCTAGGGAACGGCCTTGAGCAGCCAGAGTTCGTTCTCCTCATGACCGGTTTCGAACTGCACCACGCGCGCGCCCGGCTCGGTGGAGGCGTTCGCGACCGCCAGCACCTTGCCCGAGTGCTTGGCGAAGAGCCGGTAGACGCCCGCCTCGTGCTCCTTGAGGTACCAGATCTGGCTCGGGCTGCCGTTGATGCCCCACTGCATCGCGAAGTCGGCGTTCTGGTTCGCCCAGCTGACATCGAGGGCCTTGCCGGAGTGTTCGGCGATGAACTTGTAGCCGCCGTCGGCGGGTTCCAGGCGGAAGATCTGGTTGGTCCGGCCGTGGGGGGTCCACTGGATCACCCAGCCGCCGTCGGACATGTCGCATTCCTTGATGTCAAGGGCGAGCCCGGACTTCTTGTTGATCAGGGTGGCTCGGGCCGGAATGTCCATGGGTGTCCTCTCGAACGGGAGCGGGAGGGGACGATGCGCCGCCTCGTTCTCATAACAGACGATTACGCATGGGAAATCACCCTCCGCCCGTGACCGCTTCCGGACAGGGTTCCGGCCGGGCGCGGTGCGGGGACGGACGCGACGGGTCAGGGGGTGAGGGTGAGGGTGTGGATGGCGGCGTTCTTCACCGACTCGGGCTTGGAGTGCATCGGGAGCAGATCACCCCGCGCCCACGCCTCGGCCTGGTCCCAGTAGTTGTCGTGGAAGGCGTGCCCCGACGCGCCCGTCAGGTTGATCCAGCGGGACTTGTCCAGGTCCGCCAGGTCGACGACCATGCGCATCGACGGCACCGCCGTGACCCCGTACCCCTTCTGCACGTTCCACCCGGTCGCGTTCACCGCGTCCTTGTTGCCGGGCACGGCGAACGGGCCGCGGTTGAACAGCGCCTCCACGGGCGCGAGGCCCGACGTGCCGAGCGTGCCGTTGACCAGTTCGAGCTGGTGCAGGTCGCCCCACTTCCAGGACCTGACGTCGGTGCCGAACAGCTCCGACAGCTCGTGGTAGGCCGAGGCCATCGCCTGCCGCAGCATGTCGTCGCGGGTCTCGGTGAGGTTCTTGGTGGTCACGTCGTCCCAGAAGGGGCCGTCGGGGGCGTTGAGCAGGTTGGCGACCACGTCGTACCAGCGGTCGCCGCCGCCGGGCCACACCTGCTCGGGCAGGTCGTCGTCGAACGTGAGCATGAGCAGGTGCCGCCACACCGCGTTGTAGTAGGCGGCGGGGGCGGAGTCGAGCCCCTGGGAGTGGTCCCACGTGCGCAGCAGCTCGCGGGCCTGGCGGGCGGGCCCGGCCAGGTCCACCCGCAGCAGCGCGGGCACCAGCGTTTCGGCGAACTCGTTGGAGGTGTCCTGCTGGATGTCCGACATCGTCCCGGCGTCGATCTTGCCCTTGGCGATCGCGGACTCGATGAGCTCGCGGATGCGCTGGGAGCGGTAGCCGTAGGACCAGTCCTTGGTCAGCAGCGGCTGGTAGCGGCGGGGGTCGATGACGGCGTTGTTGGCCGTGACGACGAACCCCTCGGCCGGGTCCTCCACCGTGGGCAGCTGGTCGTAGGGGATGGGCGCGGCCTTCCAGTCGTACTCGCCGGTCCAGCCGGGCACCGGCCAGGCGCCGTCGCCCTTCTCCCGTACGGGGATGCGCCCGGGCGCCTGGTAGCCGATCTTGCCGCTGGTGTCGGCGTAGATCAGGTTCTGGGACGGCACCTCGAACAGCGCCGCCGCCGAGCGGAACTCGGGCCAGTCGCCCGCCTTGTTGAGCGCGAAGATGGCGTCCACGGTCCTGCCGGGGGTGAGGGCGGTCCATTGCAGGGCCACGGCGTTCGCCTCGCCGCTCGGCCGGGCGTCCGCCATCACCTCGTTGATCAGCGGACCGTGCCGGGTGCTCTTCACGGTGATCGTGACGGGGTCGCCGCCGGCGACCTTGATCTGCTCCTGCCGCGTCTCCAGCTTGACCTGCTCGCCCTTGTACAGGTACGTGTCGCCGTCCACCTTCTCCAGGAAGAGGTCGGCCACGTCCGGCCCGAGGTTCGTGAACCCCCACGCGATCTTGTCGTTGTGCCCGATGATCACGCCGGGCACGCCGGAGAAGGTGAACCCCGTGACGTCGTAAGGGCACTGCTCGGACAGCTTCCTGCAGTGCAGCCCGGCCTGGTACCAGACGGACGGCATCTGCGGGGACAGGTGCGGGTCGTTGGCCAGCAGCGGCTTGCCGCTGGTGGTGTGCGCGCCGGAGACCACCCACGAGTTGGAGCCGATGCCCTCGCGCTCCTCGCTGCTCATCGTGCTCGGCACGGCGTCGAGCGTCGCGGCGGCCTGGGAGAGCGCCCGCACGCCGCCGGTCCGCGGCTCGGCCTGCTGGTCGTAGCGGCCCTGGGCGAGCGCGCCCTCGCCGACGATCGGGGAGTGGCGGTCGTACGGGTAGCCGGGGTAGAGCTGCTCGACGCGCTCCTTGGGCAGCTTGGTCAGCGCCAGGGCGCGGTCGATCTCGTCCTCCATGTTGGAGCGCAGGTCCCACGCCATGGCCTTCAGCCAGGCGACGGAGTCGACCGCGGTCCACCGCTCCGGCCGGTACTCGCCGTTCTGCAGCTTGAGCACCGAGTATTCGAGGCTGCGGTCGGAGGCGTTGGGATTGGCGTCCAGCCAGGCGTTCACGCCCTTGGCGTACGCGGCCAGGAAGTCCTGGGTCTGCCGGTCGAGGGCGGGCAGCTCCTGCTCGGCCACCCGGCGCCAGCCCATGGTCCGCAGCGCCTTGTCGTTGCCGAGCGTGGCCTTGCCGAACAGCTCGGAGAGCCGTCCGGCGGTGGTGTGGCGGCGGAAGTCCATCTCGAAGAACCGGTCCTGGGCGTGGACGAAGCCCTGCGCCATGAACAGGTCGGCCGCAGTGTCGGCATAGATATGCGGAATCCCCGATTTATCGCGATAAATCTCGACCTTCCCGGCTAGACCGGGCAGTCGCAGCGTCCCGTCCACCTGCGGGAACGACTTCCGCACCGTGTACACCAGGACCCCGGCCAGCACGAGCGCCAGCGCGAGAAGCACGGTCAACACCCGGGCGAACCACCGCAAAGGCCACGGCATCCACGCAAAAGGTTTCACCGATACCTCCATCTTGCCGAACTGGAACAAGTCTGGCAGTACCGGCTCACTGCTCCGGCCGTTTCAGACGGCCGGAGCGGCCTCGCGCGGAGGGCTTCCGATCAGAGGGCCCAGCTTTGTCCCTCCGGGGTGTCGGTGACGCGAACCCCCAGGTCGGCCAGCTCATCCCGCAGCCGGTCGGCCGCCGCCCAGTCGTTGGCCGCCACCGCGCGCTCCCGCTGCGCCAGCAGCTCGCCGGCCCCGGCGGGCGGCACCCGCGGCTTGCCGATCTCCGTGGACAGGTCGAGCGCCAGCACCTGGTCCAGATGCAGGAACGTCTCGAACTTCGACCCGGGCGCCACCGACTCGTCCA
Organism: Nonomuraea sp. NPDC049655; assembly: GCF_044465465.1. Lineage (NCBI taxonomy): Bacteria > Bacillati > Actinomycetota > Actinomycetes > Streptosporangiales > Streptosporangiaceae > Nonomuraea > Nonomuraea sp. NPDC049655. The sequence continues at coordinate 109,454 of NZ_JBITLS010000016.1, read as the reverse complement.
GCTCCAGCTCCCGCAGGACGGCCAGCGCCGCCGGGGTGTCCAGGTCGTCGTCGAGGGCCGCCCCGACGCGCTCGGCGTACGACGCGGCCATGGGCGCGCTGGGCGACTCCGACCACTCGGCCACCCGCGCCCGCCACCGCCGCACCGTGCGGTCGGCGGCCCGCAGGACGTCCCAGGAGAGGTCGAGCCGCTCCCGGTAGCGGTGCCCGAGGAAGGCCAGGCGCACCGCCAGCGGGTCGAGCCCGGCCGCCACCACGTCGGACAGCAGCACCGCGTCGCCCGCGGACTCCGCCATCGCGCGTCCGTCGAACAGCGGGCGCTCGCCGTGCACCCAGTGGCGCACCACCTCGTGGCCGGTCGCCGCGTCCGACTGGGCGCGCTCGGCCTCGTGGTGCGGGAAGCACCGGGCGGCGTCGCCGACGTGCAGGTCGATCCGTTCGCCGAGGAAACGCAGCGACAGCGCCGAGCACGCCACGTGCGGGCCGGGCAGGCCCCGGCCCCAGGGCGCGTCCCGGCCCTGGTCGCCGTCGGCGGGCCGCCACAGGGCCCAGTCGGCGTGGAAACGTCGGTGCGGATCGGCGGCGACCGGGTCGGCGGGCTTGAGGTCGTCCAGGCCGGTGCCGGAGATCTCGCCGTACGCCGGGAACGTCCGTACGTCGAAGTACACCGAGCCGTCCGGCGCCGGATAGGCGTGACCGCGCTCGACGAGCCCGGAGATCAGCTCGATCATCAGGTCGACCGTCTCCCCGGCGCGCGGCGCGTGCTCCGGCGGCCGCAGGTTGAGCGCGGCCGCGTCGTCGACGAACGCGTCCTCGTGGGCGCGGACCGGCGCCCCGGCCGCCCCGTCGGGACGCCCGAGGTCGGCGACGTGCCGGCAGGCCACGACCCGGGTACGCCGCCCCTCCAGGACCCTCCTGACCAGGTCGGACAGCACGTACGTGCGCAGGTCGCCCAGATGGACGCGGCGGTGCAGCGCCGGCCCGCACGTGTACACGCGCACCGCCCGCCCGCCCGAGATCTCCTCGACCTGCCTGGCCCGGGTGTCGTGGATCCGCAACATCACCCGAGCCTAGCCCTCACCCGCCGAGGAAGCCGAGGATGTCCCTGTCCCCGCGCTCGCGCAGCCGGGCCAGCACCTCCTCGCGGGTGGCCGTGTCGGGCAGCCCGATGCGGGCCCCGATCAGCCGCAGCCCCTCCATCTCGGAGTGCACCGGTGCGGTGTAGCCGATGAGGTAGAGCGCCCGGTTCAGCGGCGGCATCGCCACGGCGGCCGCGGGCAGGTAGCGGGTCAGCAGCTCGCCGCCGTCGGAGACGGTCAGGAACACGTGGTCGCCCTCGCTCGCCTTGAAGTCGGCCAGCACGTTGCGGATCGACCCCATGGTCGGCTGGTTGTGCCAGCTGATCACCACGTCGCCCGATGGCGTCGAGGCGGTCAGCGACCCGCCGGGAGCCATGCCCAGGTAGGCGGCGAACCCGGTCGGCAGGGGCGAGCCCGACCCGCGCAGGTGCTCGGCGTTGACGTCCACGCGGTGCCACCACCGGCCGTCGCGGGAGCGGAAGCTGCGCCGCGTCTCCGAGACGTCCTTGCGCGGCTGGTACGGCTCCGACTCCCCGGTCGGCGACGTTCCGGCCACCCTGATCCAGCCCCGCTGCGTGCGCTCGAACCCGGGGCCGCCCGAGTAGGCGCGCACCGAGCTCTCGCTCACGTCGTAGCGGGAGGTCAGGTTCGTCACGATCGTGCTCACCGAGGCCTCGCCGCCGGCCCGCTCGATCTCCCTGGAGATCATCTCCCTGATGCCCAGGTACTCGTCGCCGCCCCACCTGGTCAGCCCGTACTTGTTCCGGTCCACCCGGCGGAAGCGCTCGTCGGCGGTGAGCTGGTTGCGGATGCCGACCAGGCTGTAGTCCTCGCCGATGCGTTCCTGGATCTCCTCGGGCGACAGCGGCGTGCCCGCCACCGCCAGCACCGCCTCGGCCTTCTCGTTGATGCTGCGCGGCCAGGGCACCACGTGCCGGCCGAGCACCCGAAGCTGCGGCACGGCGAGGATCCACCGCTCGGCGACGTCCTCGCGGACGCCGAGCTGGGTCACCATGGACACCGCCTCGCCGAGCGGCCGCGGCCCGTCGGTGAACAACTGCCGCGTCTTCTCCCGCAGCTCGTCGGCCCCGCCGGAGACCAGCCACCCGTCGGCCTGCTCGTAGCCGGTCAGCAGCGTGCGGACGAACCGCCACGCGGGGATGCCCAGCGTGCGCAGGTCGCCGCGGTGCCACGGCACGGCGGCCGCGAGGTCGTCGGCCGGGACCGCCGACCCCAGCCTGCCCCTCAGCCACGTCACGTGCGCCACCAGCCCCGCCGCCTCCGGCGAGCCCAGCCAGGCCTCGACGTGGTCGCGCAGGTCCCGCTCGATCTGCCTGATCCGCTCGCGGGTGACCGAGAAACGCTGCGCCAGCTCGTCGAGCGTGGCGCGCTGCGCCGCGTAGAGCCGGTCGCGGGCGATGGCGCGCTGCCGGTCGTCGAGCGCGGCGAACACCGCGTCGATCAGCTCGGGAAGGGGTTTGTCGGGCCGGGCCGGGACGGGCAGGGCGGCGGGCGCGGGTTCGAGCAGCCGCTCGAACACACCGGTGAACAGCTTCTGCACCACGTCCTTGCCCAGAGACTCCGGCGTGCGCTCGGCCTCGGCGGGGTCGGAGAAACGCAGCAGCGGCAGGATGTCGCCGAGCAGCAGGTGCCCCCAGCAGGCCACGGCCAGATCGGCCAGGTGACCCGCCACGGTCTGCGTCCCGACGATCGCGCACGCGCGGTCGAGGGGGATCGCCTGCCACCAGGCCTCGGGCAGCTGGGGCTCCTCCACGATCGGCGCGATCTGACCAGGGGAGGTCCAGCGCAGGGGTGGCGCGAGGTCGCTCAGGCTGAGGTTCATTGAGGTCCAACCGGCAAAGGGAAGATATCCGCAGTTCAGACTATGTGATCAGGGGGACAGAAATGGGCTCCCCCTTCCGGAATGCGAGATATAGAGCATCGTTCGGGCCCGTGTGCAGGCGACGAACAGTATGCTCCGCTCGCGTTGCAGCGCCCGAGCCCGCGCGGCCGGCTCCGCGGGCAGCGGTCCGGGCACCACGCCCTCCGCCACGCCGACGAGCGCCACCCGTTCGAACTCCAGGCCCTTCAGGTGCTGGAAGGTCGCCACGCGCACGTCCAGCCCGTCCAGCGCCTCCCGGGCGGCCCGGACCAGCGTGGGGGTGCGCGCCCCGACGGCGATCTCGCCCTCCGGCACGCCGTCCGCCAGCCAGCCGCCGACCGTGGCCCGCAGCCCGGCCAGTTCGGACTCGGGTGTGTCGTACGCCCGGACCACCGGCCGCCGGCCGTTGTGCGTGGCGCGGTAGCCGTACAGCTCGGCCACGCCCTTGACCAGGCCGTTCGCCGGGCCGCCACCGCGCAGCCGGACCACGTAGGACAGGATCTCCTGCGGCAGCCGGTAGGAGATCCGCAGGTCGTGCTGGGCCGCCGGGATGCCCACCGCGCCGAGCGCCACCCGCGTGTCGGTCACCCGCTGGTGCGGGTCGCCCACCACGAACAGGTCGTCGTGCGCGTGCGGCGCCGCCGCCCGCAGCAGCCGCCACTGCGCCGGGCTGATGTCCTGCGCCTCGTCCACCACGATGTGCCGGTACGGCTTGCGCCCCGGCTCCACGTCGTCCAGCAGGTCGCCGGTCGTGATCGACAGCAGCCTGATCGCCTCGTCGGTGAGCTGGGCCAGCGACCGGGCCCCCGGGCCGACCAGGGCGGGACGGCGTCCCTCCGCGTCGGCGACGATCCGCACGGCCAGGCGCTCGGCGTTGTCCACCTCGACGCGCTTGCGCACGGTCTGGTCGTCGATCAGCACGTCCAGCCGGCCGGCCAGCTCCTCGGCCAGGCTCTGTGAGAACGTCACCAGCAGCACCGGGCCGCTGCCCCGCGCCGCCAGGTGGGCCGCCCGGTGCAGGGCGATGATCGTCTTGCCGGTGCCCGCGCCGCCCACGACCAGCACCGGCTGCTCGTACCGTCCGGCCCTGGCCAGCCGGTGCTGCGTCGGGTGCAGGAACGTGCACCAGTCCGGGGCCCCGAGCACCCGGTCGAGCTCCACCTTGTCGGCGGCGAACACCGCGCGGTCCGGGCTGCGCAGCAGCGCCGCGTGCAGGTCGTCGGGGTCGATCGCGCCCGTCTCCTCGTCGCGGGCGCGCCAGTTGTCCAGCTCCCGCCACGCCTCCGACAGCGTGCCGCCCCTGGCCAGGACGGCCAGCGGCGCGTACTGGGTGGGCGGCAGCAGCGGTTCGAGCGCGGCCACGTCGGCCTCGGTGGAGATCAGCCGGACCAGGGGCAGCGCGTGCACGTCGATGCCGAGCGCGAGCAGGTCGCCGTCACAGATCTGCTCGAACAGCCGCGAGGGGCGGGCCGACCTGCGTAAGGCGGGCTCCACCCGTTCCAGGGTCTCGGCGTCCCACTCCTCGACGACGCCGATCACGGGGTTGACGCCGTACCGGTGACGCTGGGCGTACGACCACGCCTCCGGATCGGGCCGCACGGCGAGCAGCCAGTAGACGTCGCGCTGCCGGACCACCACGCCGCGATGCCCGTCGGCCAGGCGCAGCGTGGCGACCTTGGCGTCCCGGCAGCCACGCACCCGCTCGGGGTGCGGGGCTCCGGACACGTTCAGCAGGAACCGGCGCAGCGCGACCACGGCGTCCCTGCGCACCGGCTGAGCCAGTGCGCCGAGCTCCCCTGGAAAGTCAGGGCCGATCGCGAGCCGCGGCACGGGCGGTCAGTCCAAGAGGGCGAGCAGGTCGCGGTCGCCGCGTTCGCGGAGCCTGGTGAGCAGGTCGGGCAGCCCGACGGGGCCGGTGAGCCCGATCCTCGTCGCGATCACCCTGGCCGCCTGGTCCCGGGTGCCGCCCGGCGCCGTGTAGCCGACCAGGCGCAGCGCCTTGGTGATGCTCTCGGCGTTCTGGGCGGCGACCGGCAGGTGACGGGCGCGCAGGACGCCCTCGTCCGACAGCGTGAGGAACAGGTGGCCGCCCTCCTTGGCGCCGACGTCCACGAGCAGGCGCTCGATGGACTCCAGCACCGGCCTGCCGTGCCAGGTCATGGTCAGCTCGCCCGCCGCGCTCCTGACCGCCCGGCTCTCACCGGGGGACAGGCCCAGGTAGGCCGCGAAGCCCGTCGGGAGGGCGCACTCGCCGCCGGCCAGCTGCTCGGCGGTCACGTCGATCCGCAGCCACCAGCGGCCGTCCGGCTGGCGGAAGCAGCGCCTGGTCTGGGAGACGTCCTTGAGCGGCTGGTACGGCTTGTTCTGCTCCGCCCCGCCGTTGCCCTCCGCGGGCGGCGGCGGGACCGGCGTGAACGCCTGGAACTGCGGCGGACCGGGCGGACCGGGCGGACTGGCCGGGGGCGGCGGCGGTGGCATGGGCGGTGGCGGCAGGGGAGGCGGCGGCTGCATCGCGGCGAACGCCGAGTGCGGCTGCTGGAACTCCACCGGCTGCTGGAACTCCACCGGCTGCTGGAACTCCACCGGCTGGTTCGGCTGCGCGGGCAGCGTGGCCAGCACGAACTGCCAGGCCGGCACCTCCAGCGCGCGGATCTCCCTGGCGTGCCAGTCGGCCGCGCCGATCAGCTGCTCCTTGGGCGCGGCCGGGCCCAGCGTCCTGCGCAGCTCGTCCAGGTGGGCGCGGTACGGCGCGGCCTCCTCGCTGGCCAGCCACTGGTCGAGACGGACGCGCAGCTCCCGCTCGGTGGCGGAGATGTCGGCCGGGGGGACGGCGAACAGCTTGGCCAGCTGGTCGACCGCCGAGGGCTCGTCGGTGAAGACGCGGTTCTGCGCCACGGCCCAGCTCTTGTCGTCGAGCCCGGCGAACGCGGCCTCGATCAGCTCGGACAACTCCTCGCCGCCCGCCCCGGCGGACTCGGCATGCTCGGCGTCCGCCCCGGCGGGTTCGGCGTGCTCGGCGTCGGCCTCAAGCTCGGCGTGCCTGGCGTCGGCCTCAAGCTCGGCGTGGCCGGCGTCAGCCTCGGGCTCGGGGTGCTCGGCGTCGGCCTCGGGGTGCTCGAAGTCGGCCTCGGGCTCGGGCTCGGGCTCGGTTTCCGTGTCGGGCTCGGGGTGCGCGGTGTGCGCCTCGGGCTCGGCGTCATCGGTGGATGCCTCGGACTGTGCGGCCTCGGACTGTGCGGCCTCGGCCCGCTCCTCCACCCGCCCCTCAAGGACCTCAGGGACGTCGGCGGGGCTGTCGAGGTCGGCGGGTTCGCGCCGTTCAGCCTCTTCGTCGTGGTCGTCCGTGGAGAAGGGCTCCGGCTCGCCGCCGACCCCCTCCGCCTCCAGCGCGGACGCCTCCGCGGCGGCGGGCTCGGGCGCGGGCTCCTCGGCGGAGTCGAGCACGGGCTCGGCCTCGGGCCGCGGCACCTCCTCGACGACCGGCTCGGAGTCGGCGTCGAGCACCCGCTCGACGTCACGGTCGGCCGCCTCCCCGACGGCCTCCGCAGCGGCCCCGCCCTCAGGGAACGCGGGCTCGTGGGCGAGCTCCGCCGCCACGACGGCGTCCGCCGGGGTCGCGAGAGCCGCCGGTACGTGCGCCTCGGCCTGCCGCCCACCCGCGTACGGATGCGCCAGCCGGACGAGCACCGCCCCGAACAACGTGTTGAGCACCGGCCGGGCCTGGATGAACGGCTGGTCCACCAGCTCGCGCCCGGTCAGCGAGAGCAGCCCCGTCCACGACCCGGCGCGGTCGAGCGCGATGGCGACGGCGGGTTCGTCGGCCTCGTCCGGGTCCAGGACGTGCAGAGCCGGCAGGACGTCGCCGATGGCGGCGGCCGGCCAGTGCTCCAGCGCGATCTCGGTCAGCAGCTCGCCCAGTGACTCCGGGCCGATGGCTGCGAGCACCAGCGGCATGGGCAGGCTTCGCCACCACGCGTCCGGCAGATCCGGCTGCCCGGTCAGTAGCGTGATCGTCGACGCGTCGCTCCACCTCAACGGTGGAACGAGGTCGCTCAGGCAGAAGTTCATCCCGTTCCGTTCACCAGCCCCTCACGCCGCCGGAGCGGCGCAGCCAACATCTCGCCGCCCACGGAACAGACCATAGTCCGGCAAAACAGCCCTACGCATCATGCACTACGCATCAGCGCCGAACAGCGGCAAAGCGTAGACGCACGTAGTCGGCCATCCAGCCCGTCTCCCTCCGGAGGGCGGGCGCGGCCAGCTCGTTGACCCGTCCGAGCAGGGGGTCCACGATCTCCGGCGGCAGTCCTTCGAGCACGGACGAGGCGAACATGCGCACCCAGTCGGCGGCCCCGCCGGGGCACTCGTCGAGCGGCGTCGGCCGGTCGAAGTACTCCAGCAGCCGGACCACGAAGCCCTCCTGCTCCAGCCGGCGCGCGTACTCGGCGGGAGTGGGGAAGTACCACGGCAGATCGGGCTCGCGCAGGCCGTACTCGCGCCAGGCGGTCAGCATCGCGGCGGTCAGCTCCGCGCAGTTGCCCGCGCCGCCCATCTCCGCGACGAACCGGCCGCCCGGCTTCAGCGCCTCGCGGACGTTGGCGATCACGGTGGCGGGGTCGCGGCTCATCCAGTGGAGTGCCGCGTTGGAGAAGACGGCGTCGTACGGGTCCACCACGGTGAAGTCGTGGCCGTCGCCGATGATGAAGTCGATCCCCGGGTACTGGGCCAGCGCCTTCTCGATCATCGCGGCGGAACCGTCGATGCCCAGGACGTCCGCGCCCCTGAAGGCGATCTGCGCGGTCAGCACCCCGGTGCCGCACCCGAGGTCGAGCACGCGCTCCCCGGGCTGCGGGTCGAGGAGGTCGACCAGCGGCGCGCCCTGGGTGGAGACGTACCCGAAACTGCTGTCGTAGGCGCGACTGTTCCACCGCTCCAAGCTCGGTGCGTCGTATCGCAAGACGATCAGCTCACATTCGTCAGACATCGGGCCCCCGTGGCCGTGCTGTCCGTTCACTTTAGAGCCTGATCGTCTCTACGACATATCAAGTCACAACGGACTCATCCCACGCTCTTGCTCCATTCCCGCTTGAGGTACGCCTTCGCCGCGTCCGTCTGCGGGATCGTCATGAGCACGGGCGGGCCGGCGGCCTTGGGCAGCCGGGCGGCCTGCTCGGTGTCGAGCTTGCCCTTCATGAGCATGGCCTCGCCGCGCGCCGGACGGGCGTAGCCCTTCTGCAGCAGGTTCTGGCCCTCGTCGGAGAACAGGAACTCCTGCCACAGCCGGGCGGCGGCCGGGTGCGGGGCGGTCTTGCTGATCGCCTGGACGTGGTACCCGCCGAACGGCGCGTCGCGCGGGATCGTCACCTCCCAGGAGTCGGCGTGGTCGGCGCTGCGGGCCGCGTTGAGGTGGTCCCAGTCGATGATCACGTTTGCCTTGGCCGGCTCGACGAGCTGCCCGGCCTGCTTGAGCTTGGCGAACAGGTCCACCCCCTGCCTGGCGTCCGGTTTGGCGCCGGCCTTCATGGACGCGGCCATCACACCGCCGAACGCCGCCGCCGAGCGCAGCGGGTCGCCGTCGAGCGCGACGCGGTAGCCGGGCTTGAGCAGGTCGGCGAAGGAGGCCGGGGCCTTGACCTCGCGCGGGTCGTAGCCGATCGACATGTAGCCGCCGTACGCGCCGTACCAGGCACCCTTGGGGTCCTTGACGAAGTCGGGCAGGTCCTGCCAGCCCGTCACCTTGTACGGCGCGAACTTGTCGGCCCCGTAGACGGCCATGTCCAGGGTGAGATCGAACACGTCCGGCTTGAGCTGGTCGGCGGCGTCGAGCTCACGCTTGCTGCTGGCGCCCGGCTCCAGCTCGTTGACCTTGATGTCGTACTTGTCGGCGAAGGTGTCGATGATCTCGCCGTAGTTCACCCAGTCGTGCGGCAGGCCGATCACGGTGAGCTGGCCCTCGCGCTTGGCGGCCTCGGCCAGGCGCTCCATCGTGCCGAAGCCCTGCTTCAGCGAGGCGGCCCGGACGTTGAGCACCGGAAGGTCCTTCGACCCCTCGGACGTGGACGGCGATGTGGACGCGCCGCATCCGGCGCTGGCGAGAACGGCTGCTACGGCGGCGCAGATACGTACGGTCACACAATGAATACTTACCGTTACTTCGCCCGAGGTCGAGGAGGCGCGACCGGAACGACCTTGGCCGCGACCAGCGATTCCTCGTCGATCTCCACCAAAGTGCCGTCCCGCTTGCGAACGCGCAACACGCCGTCCGTCCAGGATTCGAGCACGCCGACGGCGTCCCGGAAGCCTTCTGGGACGCGCCTTCGAGTGGTGATCCGTGCGCCTATGTCCTGAGTTGTGATCGCGACGACGAGGCGTGCGGCCATGAGTTTGCCACCCTCCGTTTCGGCCAGCTGGCAAGCACGGCAATACTAGGGCGTAGCAAACCGCGGTCAGAGTCATGCCATGGTGCGGAGAAAAAGGAGCTCGAGGTGACCTACGTCATCGCGCAGCCTTGCGTGGACGTCCTGGACAAGGCGTGCATCGAGGAGTGCCCCGTCGATTGCATCTACGAGGGCGAGCGCATGCTTTACATCCACCCCGACGAGTGCGTGGACTGCGGCGCGTGCGAGCCTGTGTGCCCCGTCGAGGCCATCTTCTACGAGGACGACCTTCCCGAGCAGTGGAAGGACTTCTACAAGGCGAACGTGGACTTCTTCGAGGACCTCGGCTCGCCCGGAGGCGCCTCGAAGGTCGGCAAGATCGAGAAGGACCACCCGGTGGTGGCCGCGCTGCCGCCGCAGGGCGAGGACCACTAGCGAGTCGCGTGCGCCGGGGCCGTCCACGTCGGGCGGCCCCGCGCGCCCGCGTCCGCCGCAGGCGTGTACGGCCCCGAACGACCCTGGAGAACCGTGAACAAGCTGCCCGACTTCCCCTGGGACCGGCTCGAACCGTACAAGGAACGCGCCCTGGCGCACCCCGACGGCATCGTCGACCTCTCGGTCGGCACCCCCGTCGACCCGGTGCCCGAGGCCGTCCAGCAGGCGCTGCGCGATTCGGCGGACAGCCCCGGCTATCCGCTGACCCACGGCACGAAGGCGCTGCGCGAGGCCGCCGCCGGCTGGCTGCGGCGCCGCCACGGCGTCACCGTCGACCAGCAGGACGTCCTGCCGCTGATCGGCTCCAAGGAGTTCGTCGCCTGGCTGCCCACCTACCTCGGCGCCCGGCGAGTGGTCTTCCCCGAGCTGGCCTACCCCACCTACGACGTGGGCGCCCGGCTCGCCGGCGCGACCGCCACCGCCTCCGACAGCACGCTGTCGGTCGGCCCCGAGCACGTCGACCTGCTCTGGATCAACTCCCCGGGCAACCCGACCGGGCGCGTGCTGCCCGCCGAGCACCTGCGCAAGGTGGTCTCCTGGGCGCGCGAGCGCGGCACGGTCGTGGCCTCCGACGAGTGCTACATCGAGCTCGGCTGGGAAGAGCAGCCGGTCTCCATCCTCCATCCCGACGTCTGCGGGGGCTCCCACGAGGGGCTGCTCGCCGTCCACTCGCTCTCCAAGCGCTCCAACCTGGCCGGCTACCGGGCCGGGTTCGTGACGGGCGATCCCGTCCTGGTCAAGCGGCTGCTGGAGACGCGCAAGCACGCCGGCATGCTCATGCCGAAGCCGGTCCAGGACGCGATGACGGTCGCGCTCGGCGACGACGCGCACGCCGAACGCCAGCGCGAGCTGTACTCCGCGCGGCGCGCCGTGCTGCGTCCCGCGCTGGAGCGGGCGGGGTGGACGATCGACCATTCGACCGCCGGTCTGTACCTATGGGCGTCGAATGGGCAGAACGCGTGGGATCAAGTGAGTAAGCTTTCCGAAATCGGGATTTTGGTCGCGCCGGGAGACTTCTACGGATCGGCTGGTGGACGGCACATCCGCGTCGCGATGACCGCCACCGACGAACGCATCAGTGCGGCCGTGCGCCGCCTCCAGTAGGATCGCCCGTCGTAGCGCACGGACAAATTGAAAAAAAGGCGTCTGCCGAGACAGACCGCGAGTGGAGCGAGCTGACGGATGAGCATGACCTCCATGGTCGTACTCGGGCTGAGCATCGCCACCGTCCTGTTGTTGCTGGGGGCGTTCCTGGCCACCATGCGGCAGGACAGGAGGGGCCGGTCGAGCGCGCCGCCGCCACCGGCCGAGGTCGCTCCGGTCGAGGCCCCGCTGCCGGCGCCGGTCGAGGCCCCCGGGCATGCCGGCACCGACTACGCCGACCCTCGCACGATCCAGGTCGCCGACCGGATCGAGGTGCACGGCTCCCCCTACCGGGTGCTCGGCGCGATGCACGTCTCCTGGCAGGGCCGGCAGTGGATCGAATACCTGCTGCGCGACGTCGCCCGCCGCCGCCTGTGGCTCTCGGTCGAGGTGCGCGAGGGCAAGGCCGCGGGCGAGGCGTCCCATCTTGAGGTGCTGCTGTGGACCGAGGTGCCGACGCAGGGCATGGTCCCGGCCAAGAGCATGCTGATCATGGAGGGCGTGGAGTTCTTCCCGATCCAGCGCGGCACGGCGGCCTTCAGGAGCGAGGGCGAGACCGGCAACCCCGAACGCGGCCTGCTCGACTTCGCCGACTACCACGCCTCCGACGGCCGTCTGCTCTCCTTCGACCGCATCCAGGGCCACGCCTGGAGCGCCAGCTACGCCCAGCCGCTGCCGCCGGGCTCGATCACCATCGTCACCCGCGCCACCTGACGGCCACCGGAGACGCGGGCGGTCAGGACAGCTCGACCTCGCCGTCGCCGGCCTGGCCGCCCTTCTTCCAGCCGTCCGCCTCGACGTCGTTGACCCAGGTCGCGCCGCTGTAGCCGACGCGCCGCAGCTGGTACTTCTCCGCGTACGCCACCGACCAGGACGCCACCAGCCAGCCCCGCTTCTTCGTCGTGATCGCCGGGTCGCCGAGCGCCCTGGCCAGCTGCTTGCGCGCCTCGGCGGTCCTGGCCTGCGGCGCGGGCGTCTGCTTGGGCGGCGGATACCAGCAGTGGACGGACCTGGGCACCCGGCCGGTGAAGGCGGCGGCCAGGATCTTGGCGTCCTGCTCGTGCTGCGCGTACGCGTAGCCGCCCGCCGACCGCTGCACCTCCTGCGCGGCCTCGGCCAGCGGCAGCTTGCGGTAGTTCTTGACCTTCACCAGGGCGGCGAAGAACTTGTTGCTGGCGTAGACCGGGTCCATCAGCTGCTTCTTGCGCCCCCAGCCCTGCGACTCGCGCTGCTGGAACACGCCCACCGAGTCGCGGTCGCCCCAGGAGAGGTTGCGCAGCTTCGACTCCTGCAACGCGGTGCCGTACGCGATGACGACGGCCCGCTCGGGCAGGCGGCGGCGGGCCGCGACCGCGGCGATGGTCGCGGAGACCTGAGCCTGCTCCGGATCGAGGGTCAGGACGCCCTCGGGGGTGCGCACCATGCAGTAGGCCTCCGGGAGGACCAGCGGCGTCGCCCGCTTGAGCAGGAGGTAGAGCCCTACGGAGACGCCGACGGCGAGCACCACGACGATGATCGCGATGGTGATGACTCCACGGGAGAAGCGCAGGCGCACCCTGAAGAACCTACCCGGCCGGATAAGCTCCGTGGCCATGAGTCACGTGATGTCCCCGGTGGTGGACGAGCTGTGGGAACGACGCGCGGAGCTGTCCCCGGCCGACGTGGAGGCCCGCATCCAGGTGGTCGGCGCCGTCGACCTGCTGGACAAGGGTGAGGCGAGGGTCGCCCGCCTGGTCGGCGGCGAGGTCGTGGTGGACGAGCGGGCCAAGCGCGCGATCCTGCTCGCCTTCCGGCTGCTGGGCATGGCACGTTCCCAGGTGGGCGACTTCCAGCACCACGACAGGGTGCCGCTCAAGACCTCTTTCGAGGGGGTGCGGGTGGTGCCGGGCGCCATCGCGCGCTGGGGCTCGTACCTGGCGCCGGGGGTGGTGCTGATGCCGTCGTTCACGAACATCGGCGCGTACGTGGACTCGGGCACCATGGTCGACACGTGGGCCACGGTGGGCTCATGCGCCCAGATCGGAAAGAACGTGCACCTGTCCGGCGGAGTGGGCATCGGCGGCGTCCTGGAGCCGCCGGGCGCGGTGCCGGTCGTCGTGGAGGACGACGCGTTCATCGGCAGCCGCTCGATGATCGTCGAGGGCGCGCGGGTGGGCCGGGGCGCGGTGATCGGGGCGGGCACGATCCTGTCCGGCACGATCCCCGTGATCGACGTCCAGACGGGCGAGGAGCTGGCCAGGGGCAGGGTGCCCGACTGGTGCGTGGCGGTCGGCGGCACGCGGCAGAAGGAGTTCCCCGGCGGCACGTTCGGGCTGCCGTGCGTGCTGGTGATCAAGCGTCTGGAGCCGGAACAGCGGCACGACAAGGCGGCACTCAACGAGGTGCTGCGCGAACATGGAGTGAACACCTGATGCTGGACCTGACACAGGACGTACGCGCGCTGACCGCCGCGATCGTGGACATCGAGTCGGTGAGCGGCGACGAGAAGGCCCTGGCCGACGCGGTCGAGGGGGCGCTGTCCGCGCTGCCGCACCTGAAGGTCGACCGCTCCGGCGAGACGATCGTGGCCCGCACCGACCTCGGCCGGGCCGAGCGGGTGCTGATCGCGGGCCACCTCGACACGGTCCCGGTCGCGGCCAACCTGCCCAGCCGGGTGGAGGGCGACCTGCTCTACGGCTGCGGCACCTCCGACATGAAGGCGGGCGTGGCGGTCGCGCTGAAGCTGGCGGCCACCGTCCCGGCCCCCAACCGCGACGTGACGTACGTCTTCTACGACTGCGAGGAGATCGAGGCCGAGCGCAACGGCCTGACCAGGGTCGCCAGGGACCACCCCGAGTGGCTGGCGGCCGACTTCGCGGTGCTGATGGAGCCGACCGACGGCGTGATCGAGGGCGGCTGCCAGGGCACCCTGCGCGCCGACGTCACCGTGACCGGCAAGCGGGCCCACAGCGCGAGGTCGTGGTTCGGGGTCAACGCCGTCCACGGCATCGAGCCGGTGCTGGCCAGGCTCAACGCCTACGAGGCGCGGCTGCCGGTGGTCGACGGGCTGGAGTACCACGAGGGGCTCAACGCGGTCGCGGTGCGCGGCGGCGTGGCCGGCAACGTCATCCCCGACGAGTGCGTGGTCACCGTCAACTACCGTTTCGCCCCCGACCTGACGGTCGAGCAGGCCGAGCAGCACGTGCGCGAGGTGTTCGAGGGCTACGAGGTGAGCTTCCTCGACGCGGCGCCCGGGGCGAGGCCCGGCCTGACGCATCCCGTGGCCGCCGCCTTCGCCGCCGCGGTCGGCGGCACCCCGCGCGCCAAGCTGGGCTGGACGGACGTCTCCCGCTTCTCCGCGCTCGGCGTCCCGGCGGTGAACTACGGCCCCGGCGACCCGAACCTGGCGCACCAGCAGGGCGAGTACGTGTCGCTGCCGAAGATCACGGAGAGCGAGCGGGCCCTGCTCGACTGGCTGACAAAATGAAAGTGGCTTTCCTCGCCGGCCATTTGGCGGGGAAAGCCACTTTCAGTCCCGAGCAGCACCCTCGGCAGTTAGACGCAGGGGGGTCGAAATTCGGTTCCCTGCTTTTCCCAAGATTTTTTCGGCGCCTTCATCTGGCCTTCGACCTGGGCGTTCATCCTCAAAGTGTCCGCTTCGGCGGGCGCGGCCGGGGTCGGGAACGGCGCCGCGGGCCGGTACGGAGAGGACTAGCGTGACCACCATGGAACAGAAGCAACGAGCCGAACGCCGTCAGGGGCAGGCGGTCGTGCGCGGGAGTCTCGTCCCCAGCTCCACCCACGACCAGCGGCTGCTCGACCGGCAGGGTCCGTCCGACTGGGTGCACATGGACCCGTGGCGGGTGCTGCGCATCCAGGCCGAGTTCGTGGAGGGGTTCGGCCAGCTCGCCGAGCTGCCCGCGGCGATCACGGTCTTCGGCTCGGCCCGCACCCCCGAGGACACCCCCGAATACCAGATGGGCCGGCGGCTCGGCCGGGCGCTGGCCGAGTCCGGCTACGCGGTGATCACGGGCGGCGGCCCCGGCGTCATGGAGGCGGCCAACCGGGGCGCCTCCGAGGTCGAGGGCGCGGTCTCGGTCGGGCTCGGCATCGAGCTGCCGTTCGAGCAGCGCATGAACGACTACGTCGACCTCGGCATCGAGTTCCGCTACTTCTTCGTGCGCAAGACGATGTTCGTCAAGTACTCGCGCGGCTTCATCGCCCTTCCCGGCGGCTTCGGCACGCTCGACGAGCTCTTCGAGGCGCTGACGCTGGTCCAGACCCACAAGGTCACCTCGTTCCCGGTCGTGCTGATGGGCTCGGAGTTCTGGGGCGGCCTGCTCGACTGGATCAAGAGCACCCTGCTCGGCACCGGCAAGATCGCCGCCCAGGACCTCGACCTGATCTCCGTCACCGACGACCCCGACGAGGCCGTGCGGATCATCGCCGACTCCGACCGGGCCCGCTCCCACCAGCGGGAGGAGGAGCTGGAGGCCGCCGCCGCCCAGACCGCGGAGCCCCAATAAGCTGTCGGCCCGTGAACATCTGCGTCTTCTGCGCCTCCAGCCTGCGCATCGACAGGAAGTACGTCGACCTGGCCGAAGAGGTGGGCGCCGAGCTCGCCAGGCGTGGTCACACGCTGGTGAGCGGCGGCGCCACGGTCTCGTGCATGGGCGCGGTCACCTCCGCCGCCCGCGCCGCCGGCGGGTTCACGGTCGGCGTGATCCCGCAGGTGCTGGTGGACATCGAGGTGGCCGACACCGACTCCGACGAGCTGATCGTCACCGACGGCATGCGCGAGCGCAAGGCCGTCATGGACGCCCGCTCCGACGCCTTCCTCGTGCTGCCCGGCGGCATCGGCACCCTGGAGGAGCTGTTCGAGATCTGGACGGCGCGGGTGCTCGGCATCCACGACCGCCCGCTGGTGATCCTCGACCCCTGGGGCCTGTACGAGCCGCTGCGGCAGCTCGTCTCCGGCATGCACGCCGAGGGCTTCACCCGGGCCGACGTCTTCGACGCGATCTCCTGGACGACCACGGTCGAGGAGGCGTTCGCCCATCTCGAAGCGCGTCCGCAGCCGGTCCGTCCGAGCGTCGCCGAGCTGGGTGAGGCCACCGGCTGAGCAGCCTGCCCCGATTGCCCGCTCTTGTGGTAGATCGCTGAACGTGCTCGTCCATATGAGTACGATGCCAATGTGCTGGTCATACTCGCCATCGCCGCGATCGCCATCCTGGCCTGCGTGGTCCTGGTCTCCCTCGGCAGAGGCGGGGAGCTGACCGAGTTCCCGCCGGACGTCCCGCCGCTCGACCTGCCCGAGGCCGGACAGCTCACGGCGGTCGACTTCATGGCGCTGCAACTGCCGGTCAACCTGGTCGGCTACCACACGCAGAGCGTCGACGAGACCCTGCGCCGGGCCGCCCAGGCCATCAGCGCCCGCGACACCAGGATCGCCGTCCTGGAGCAGCGGGTGTCGGAGCTGCTGTCCAGCCGGCTGCACGCGCGCCAGGAGATCTACGCCACGCCCGGGGCCGGGCTGCGCACCGACCACGAGCCCGAGGCGCCCGCCGCGCCCAGGGAGCTGCCGGAGTCCGGCGACCCGGTCACGTCGAGCGGCGCGACGGTGGAGTGGGCGGGCGAGCCGGAGCTGCGCGACCCGTCGGAGGAGCCGGACTGGCGCCTCCCGGAGCAGGCCGACCCCGAGAAGGACGAGCCCGAGAAGGACGACCCCGAGAACGACGAGCCTGAGAACGACGAGCCCGAGAAGGACGACGACGACTCCGTGCGCACGACCCCGGGCAAAGAGGACAAGGACAAGGACGAGCGCCCGTGACCGAACTCATCCGGTGCACCTGGCCGGGCATGGGCGACCCGCTGTACATCACCTACCACGACGAGGAGTGGGGCCGCCCGGTCAAGGGCGACGACGAGGTCTTCGAACGCGTGGCGCTGGAGGCGTTCCAGTCGGGCCTGTCGTGGCTGACGATCCTGCGCAAACGGGAGAACTTCCGCGCCGCCTTCGACGGCTTCTCGACCGTCAAGGTGGCCGCCTACACCGAGCGCGACGTCGAACGGCTGCTCGGCGACGCCGGGATCGTCCGCAACCGGGCCAAGATCGAGGCCGTGATCGGCAACGCCAGGGCCGCGCTCGACCTGCCCGAGGGCCTGTCGGAGCTGGTGTGGCGGTTCGCCGACCCCGACGCGCCGGTGCCCCGGACGATGGCCGACGTGCCCGCCATCACCCCCGGCTCCAAGGCCCTGGCCAAGGAGCTGCGCAAGCACGGCTTCAGGTTCGTCGGCCCGACCACCGCGTACGCGCTGATGCAGGCGATCGGGCTGGTCAACGACCACATCGAGGGCTGTCTGGCCCGCTGAGCGCCCCTGAGCACCGGCCGATCAGCGGCCTCTGAACACCGGCCGCTCCTTGGCCAGGAAGGCGCGGGTGGCGTCCTGGTGGTCGTCGGTGGCCACGCACGCGTCCTGCAGGTCGGCCTCCAGCGCGAGCGAGTCGGCCAGCGAGTGCGTGGCGGAGTGGGCCAGCGCGCGCTTGGTGGCGGCATAGGCCGTGGTCGGCCCGGCGGCCAGGCGTACGGCCAGCTCGTGAGCGGTCTTCGGCAGGTCGTCGGCGGGCACCACGCGCGTGACCAGCCCCAGGTCGAGCGCGGCGGAGGCGTCGAGCGGCTCGCCGAGCAGCAGCAGCTCGGTCGCGCGGCCCCGGCCGACCAGGCGCTGCAACGTCCAGGACGCGCCGGAGTCGGGCGCCAGCCCGATGCCCGCGAACGCCAGCGCGAACTTGGCCTTGTCGGAGGCGACGCGCAGGTCGCAGGCGAAGGCCAGGGCCGCGCCCGCGCCCGCCGCGACGCCGTTGACCGCCGCCACGACCGGCTTGGGCATGGTCGCGATCAGCTCGACGATCGGGTTGTAGTGCTCGCGCACGGTGTCGGCCAGCCCGCGGCCCGCGGCCAGGTTGGCGGCGTGCTCGCGCAGGTCCTGGCCCGCGCAGAAGGCCCGGCCCGAGCCGGTGAGCAGCACCGCCCTGACCTCGGGGTCGGCCGCCGCCCTGCCGACCGCCGCCAGCAGCGCGGCCTTGACCTCGGCCGTGAGCGAGTTCATCGACTCCGGCCGGTCGAGGGTGACGGTGGCGACGGCGTCGGCCATGTCGTAACGGATCACATGAGCTCCCTGTCGACGAACGCGGCGGCTGCGGGCAGCAGCCTGGTGGCCTCCTGCTCGAAGAACGTGCGGGCCTTCTCGCCCGGCCAGCCCGCGGGCAGCAGCTCGGCCGGCAGCCCGGGGTCGCGGAACAGGAAGTTGCGCCAACCGTGCACCAGTCTGCTCCTGGTGGCGAACACCCGGTCGGGCGGGGCGTCCTCGGGCAGGGTGCTGATCAGCGTGACAGCTTCGGCGTGCCAGTGCTCGTACGCCTCGCCGATGGCCGCCAGGTCCCAGGCCCGCGCCACCAGCTCGCGCGGGTCGCCCTCCAGCGCCGCGTCGAACCGGTCGGCCCGCACGCCCTCGCCGTCCAGCAGGTTGTCCAGCTCGATGGAGGAGCGCGGCCCGATCCACGTCGTCTCCGACAGGCAGGCGTAGCCGAGGAAGGTCAGGTCGGCCCTGATCCGCTCCCGGCGCTGGCGCTCCCTGACCGGCTCGATGACGATCACGTGCCAGCGGCCGTGCCAGGCGAGTGTCCCTGATCGGTAAATTCTCAGCGCTGCCTCATCCAGGCGCCTGACACATTTCGGCGTGAGCCCGTAGCCGGCTCCCTGGGGCAGCCGCAGCGGGCGCAACCAGCCCTGCCGGACCATCCGCGAGACCGCCGTGCGGACGGCCGGAGCGGCGATTTCCAGGGGGTTCATGAGCCGTACGAGCGCGGCCACGGTCGCCTGCCCACCGCGTGAACGCAGGTGGTCTCCGTACAGGTCGAAGAGAGCGGCGCGAGCGTGCACGAAGTCCAGTTTGGACGCCATCGCCTGGCTCGACAACGCATTCTGGGAGGAGATCGTTACCCATGAGGGCTCTCGATGCGGGAGAATAGGACATCACAGAAGACGTGAATGCGCCGACCACCCCCTCGGGCGGTCGGAAATCGCGGGCCGCGGGAGCCCAAGGCAGGAAGGGATGCACGCATGGCGGCGATGAAGCCGCGGACCGGCGATGGTCCGCTCGAGGTCACCAAGGAAGGGCGCGGCATAGTCATGCGGGTCCCTCTCGAAGGTGGCGGCCGGCTCGTCGTGGAGATCTCCGCCGACGAGGCAAAGGCGCTCGGCGAGGCGTTGAAGAACGTCGTCGGCTGAGCGCTCCCGAGACAACCTGATCCTCCGACCCTGGCGTAAGTCCGGCGCCAGGGTCGCTGACGTTTGGAGGGTTCCGTGCCCATCGAGACCACCGTCTCCGCGGTCGCCGAGGTTCCTGAGGGCGCCGAGCTGCTGGCCGTGCCCTACGCCTCCGACCTGCGTCCCGCTGTCGAGCCGTACGTCGAGCTGCACCTTCCGGTAGCCGACCTGCTGGCCCACTACGAGGCCAAGGGCGAGGCGGGCGAGATCGTCGAGGTCCCGGTGGCGCGGGCGGGCGGAATCGGGCGCGTGCTCCTGTACGGAGTGGGCGACGGCTCGCCGCGGGCGTTGCGCAGGGCCGGCGCGGCGCTGGCGCGCAAGGTCAAGGGCCGCGACACGCTGACCGTGGTGCCGCCCGAGGGCGACGTCGCGGCGATGGCGGAGGCCGCTCTGCTGGCCGGATACACCTTCAAGATCGGCAAAGAGGGCCGGAAGGGCGTGCGGGCGATCGAGTTCGCCGGCGCCGACGCGGAGCCGCTGCGCCGGGCCGAGGTCGTGGCGGAGGCCGTCGCGCTGGCCCGCGACCTGGCCAACATGCCGTCCTCGGTCAAGCATCCCGCCTGGCTCGCCGAGCGCGCCGCCGAGCAGGGCCTGCCGGTGCGGGTGTGGGACGAGGAGCAGCTCCAGGCCGAGGGGTTCGGCGGCATCCTGGCCGTCGGGCGCGGCTCGGTCCGGCCGCCCCGGCTGATCCAGCTCTCCTACGTCCCCGAGCAGCCGGCCGAGCGGCACGTCGTGCTGGTGGGCAAGGGCATCACGTTCGACTCGGGCGGCCTGTCGCTCAAGCCGACCGAGAACATGAAGACCCAGAAGACCGACATGGCGGGCGGCGCGGTGGTGATCGCCGTGCTGGCCGCGCTGGCCCGGCTGGGCGCCCCCGTACGCGTGACCGGCCTGATCGCCGCCGCCGAGAACATGCCGTCCGGCACCGCCCAGCGTCCCAGCGACGTCATCAGGCACTACGGCGGCCGCACGGTCGAGGTGCTGAACACCGACGCCGAGGGCCGGCTCGTGCTGGCCGACGCGCTGGCCTACGCCGACGCCGAGCTCGACCCCGACGCGGTCGTGGACATCGCCACCCTCACCGGGGCCATCTCCGTGGCGCTCGGCCGCAACGTCGGCGCCGTCTACGCCTCCGACGAAGACCTGGCCGCCCAGCTGCTGGCCGCCGGTCAGGCCAGCGACGACCGGCTCTGGCGCATGCCGCTGATCGACGACTACGCCCCGGCCCTGGAGTCGTCGATCGCCGACCTGGCCAACGTCGAGAGCGGCTCGCGCTACGGCGCCGGGTCCATCACGGCGGCGCTGTTCCTGCGGGAGTTCGCGGGCAAGCGCCCGTGGGCGCACCTCGACATCGCCGGGGTCGGCCGCAGCACGGTCGACGAGGGCACCCTGACCAAGGGCGCGACCGGGTTCGGCGTGCGCGTGCTGCTGGAGTGGCTGACCCGGGGCTGACCCGGGCGGCTCGGGCTAGTCGGCGATCTTCACGGCGGCCAGCAGGCCGTCGCCCAGGGGCATGAGCACCGACCGCAGCCGGTCGTCCCCCTGCACCAGCTTGCCCAGCTCGCGCAGCGAGACCGTGTCGGGGTCGCGCTGCGTGGGGTCGGCCACCCGGTCGTGCCACAGGGCGTTGTCGAAGGCCACCACGCCGCCGACGCGCAGCAGGCGCACCGCCTCGGCCAGGTAGTCGACGTACTCCTGCTTGGCGCCGTCGGCGAAGACCATGTCGTAGCCGCCGTCGGAGAGCCGGGGCAGCACGTCGAGCGCCCGGCCCGAGATCAGCCGCACCCGTCCGCCGGAGAAGCCCGCCTCCGCGAACGCCTGCCGGGCCAGCCGCTGGTGCTCGGGCTCGACGTCGACGCTGGTCAGCGTGCCGTCGCCGCGCATGCCGCGCAACAGCCACAACCCCGAGACGCCGCAGCCGGTGCCGATCTCGACGACCGACTTGGCGTTGACGACGGTGGCGAGGAAGCAGAGCGCCGCCCCGCCCCCGGGAAGGATGGGCACCGCACCCATCTCCAGCCCGCGCTGACGCGCCGCGTGCAGGATCTCATCCTCGTGATGGAACTGCTCCGCATAGGCCAGAGTGGCCTCCACCGGACTGGTCATCGGCCTCCTCCCCCCACTTTCGTGCGATTGGTCACCGATCGCAGCCTAGGGGAGTCACGCCTGGACGGGAACTCAGGACGGTCCGAAGGCGTTGCAGGTTTAAACGGGCTTTGCCGGTCCGGAAGGCAGGCAGTGCGCACGAAGGGACGAAACCAGGCACTATGACGGTAGCGGTGGTCCCAGAGAGAGGAGTGCTGGTGGACGAAAGCGACCACCAGGCGGATACTCCCGTGTCGTCTGATTGGACGCCTCCCACATGGGAGGAAGTGGTGCGGACTCACTCCGCACGCGTGTACCGGCTGGCGTACCGGCTTACCGGCAATGTCCACGATGCCGAAGACCTCACGCAGGAGGTCTTCGTCAGGGTCTTCAGGTCGCTGTCGAGCTACACCCCCGGCACGTTCGAGGGCTGGCTGCACCGGATCACGACGAACCTGTTCCTCGACATGGCGCGGCGCAAGCAGCGCATCCGGTTCGAGGGGCTGGCCGACGACGCCGCCGAGCGGCTGCGCGGCCGTGAGCCGTCGCCGGCGCAGGCGTTCGACGACGCCCACCTGGAGCCCGATATCCAAGCCGCCCTCGACGCGCTCGCCCCCGAGTTCCGGGCCGCGATCGTGCTGTGTGACATCGAGGGCCTGTCCTACGAGGAGATCGCGGCCACGCTCGGCGTCAAGCTGGGTACGGTCCGAAGCCGTATTCACCGTGGCCGGGCGCAGTTGCGGGAGGCGCTCGACCATCGGGCCCCCCGTACTACCCAACTCCCCCCGACCGTGATCAGTGGGGAGGAAGTCTGATATGGCTCATCTAGGAGAACGCGTTTCGGCGCTCGTCGACGGAGAGCTGAACCACACCGAGCGCGATCGCGCGCTCGCCCACCTGACCTTCTGTGCTGACTGCCGGCGGGAGGTCGAGTCGATGCGGGCGCTGAAGTCGCGCCTGCGCTCGCTCGACGGCCCGGCGATGCCGGCCGATCTGACCATGTCGCTGCTGCGCATGGCGGAGCCGGGCGGGCCGCTGCCGCCGAGGGAGCGCCCTTTTCCTACCCGTACGTTCGGGGGGGTGCCCATCCCTGGGCCCCACAGCATCGCGCCCCTGGACAACCGCCCGCGCCGGGACGCCACCGCTGGGGCCTCGGGCCCTGGGCGGGGCGGTAGGCGACGCGGGGCCTACGTCGCGGTGGGCGTGGTGTCCGCCGCCGTCGCACTCGGCACCTTCTTCGCGGTCTCGGGCACAGGGCCCCAGACCTCGCCGCCGCCGGTCGAGCTCTGGCGGGTCCAGCACTCACCGGCCACCAGCGCGCCGCCCACCGCCACGCCTTGAACCGGGGGCTCGCCTGGGATACTCGGGTGGCGTAGTCGACGATGCCAGGGGCATACGATCTGGGTTCGGGATTTGTCGCAAACAAAGCCTTTTATGACCCTCGTATGCCGCCAGAGCAAAGATTGCGGTGGCCGAGCAAGGAGTGGTGAGACGTAGATGACCGACGAGACGCGCCCGGGCGAAGGACGCACGACGTCGGACTTCCCCGAGCCACAGGGGCGGCCGGAGTTCCTGCCCGCCGACGAGCCGGGCGAGCAGGCGGACCGCCGGTCCGACCCGCCCGCCTCGTTCGGCGCGTCCTGGGGCGACCCGTCGGGCCGCCCCGACACCCCGGGCGTGTCACCGTACGAGCCGCCGGGCCGTTCCGACAGTCCGGCGTCGCCGTACCAGCCGCCGGGCCGTTCCGATGATGTGCCGCCGCAGGACGGGGGCACGCGGGCGTACGAGGGCCCGTCGTTCGAGAGCCCCGCCGGGCCGCGAGGGTTCGAGAGCCCGTTCGAGAGCCCTGGCGGCACGCGGGCCTACGAGACCCCGTCCTTCGGGCCGGCGGAGACCGGGCCGCGGCCGATGCAGCCGCCGCCCTTCATGGGCGCGTACGGCGGCAACCACCCGCCGCCGCCGCGGCAGGCCCTGGGCATGGGCCCGGGGTGGGCGCCGCCGCCCCAGGGCGGGCCCGGCGCGGGCGCGCTGCCCAGGCGCGGACTCAACGCCGGCGCGCTGATCGCGATCGCCGTGGCCATCGCGCTGGTGGCCTCCGTGCTCGGCAGCCTCGGCACGTACCTGCTGACCAGGTCGGGCAGCAGCGGCACCGACCCGTCCTACAGCCTCGGCCCGGCCCCGACGGGCGCGACCAACAGGGCGCCCGACTCGGTGGCCGGCGTGGCCGCGCGGGTCCTGCCCAGCGTGGTCTCGCTGGAGGTCGGCAACGGCACCAACACCGAGGGCGCGTCCGGCTCCGGATTCCTGATCAAGAACGGCTACGTGGTGACCAACAACCACGTGGTCGCCATGGCCGCCAAGGGCGGCGAGATCAAGATCATGTTCAACAACCGCAAGACCACCGCGGGCCGCATCGTCGGCCGCGACCCGGGCTCCGACCTGGCCGTGGTCAAGCCCGAGGAGACCTTCGGCACGCCGGAGATCACCCTCGGCAACTCCGACCAGGTCGTGGTGGGCGATCCGGTGATCGCCATCGGCTCGCCGCTCGGCCTCAGCGGCACGGTCACCACGGGCATCGTCAGCTCGCTCAACCGTCCGGTCATCGCCGGCGACGAGACGGGCGCCGCCACCGAGGAGCCCGCCTACATCAGCGCCATCCAGACCGACGCCGCCATCAACCCCGGCAACTCCGGCGGCCCGCTGGTCAACGGCCGGGGCGAGGTGGTCGGGGTGAACTCGGCCATCGCCACCCTCAGCCGCTCGGTGAACAGCCAGAGCGGCAGCATCGGCCTGGGCTTCGCGATCCCGGTGAACCAGACGCGGCGGGTGGCCGAGGAGCTGATCACCACGGGCAAGGCCAAGCGTCCCAAGATCGGGATCGTGCTGGACAAGGACTACAAGGGCCAGGGCGTGCGCATCGCCTCCGAGCCCGCCGAGGGCCGCCAGCCGGTCGACGCCAACGGCCCCGCCGACAAGGCCGGGCTGAAGGCGGGCGACGTCATCCTGGAGGTCGACGGGCTGGCGCTGCAGGACGGCAACGAGCTGATCGCCCTGATCCGCAGCAAGGCGCCGGGCGCCAAGATCACCATCAAGTACCAGCGCGCCGGAGCGGAACGCACCGCCACCCTCACCGTCGTCGCCGACGATCAGCCGGCTCCCACCCCGTCCTGAGTGATATGACCCATGGGGGACGGTTCACCCACGGGCTGGAGCCTTTAGTCTGTGGAGAGGATTGTGGACTGCGGGTAGGAGCGTACGGTGTTCGGACTCGGGTGGATGGAGGTCGGAGCGCTGATCGTCATCGCGCTCCTGGTCTTCGGTCCTGACAAGTTGCCGCAGGCCGCCTCGCAGGCGGGCAAGATGCTGCGCAACCTGCGGCGCATGGCCAACAACGCGCGCGACGACCTGCGGGCGGGCCTCGGGCCGGAGTTCCAGAACTTCGACCCCGCCGACCTCAACCCGAAGAACTTCGTCCGCAAGCACCTCCTCGACGAGCTGGAGGACGACTGGAACGGCCGCCCCAAAGATCTGGAGCCGGCCGCCGTCGCGTCCTACGACGCCGCTGAGCCGCCGTCGGAGCTCGCCTATGGCGAGCTGCCCCCCTACGACTCCGAGGCCACCTGACACACCCTGCAGACGCGCGACGGGCCCGCCCAGCTTCCGCTGGGCGGGCCCGTCTTCGCGTGAGCGGTCAGGAACGGTTGGGCGCGAGGCCGAGCTGCATGCCCTTGATGCTGGAGGAGCGCTTGCTCAGACCGGCGGCGATCTTCCGCAGCTCCGCGGCCGCGGGCGAGTCGGGGTCGGTCAGCACCAGCGGCTTGCCCTCGTCGCCGCCCTCGCGCAGGCGCAGGTCGATCGGCACCTGGCCGAGCAGCGGGACGCGGGCGCCCAGCGTGCGGGTCAGGGCGTCGGCGACGGTCTGGCCGCCGCCCTCGCCGAACACGGCCACGCGCTCGTCGCAGTGGGGGCAGGGCAGCCAGGACATGTTCTCGATGACGCCGGCGATCTGCTGGTGGGTCTGGGCGGCGATCGAGCCGGCCCGCTCGGCCACCTCGGCGGCGGCCTGCTGGGGCGTGGTCACGACCAGGATCTCGGCCGACGGGAGCCGCTGCGCCACCGAGATGGCGATGTCGCCG
Source organism: Nonomuraea sp. NPDC049655 (assembly GCF_044465465.1). Lineage (NCBI taxonomy): Bacteria > Bacillati > Actinomycetota > Actinomycetes > Streptosporangiales > Streptosporangiaceae > Nonomuraea > Nonomuraea sp. NPDC049655. The sequence continues at coordinate 83,949 of NZ_JBITLS010000016.1, read as the reverse complement.
GTGCCCGGCGGCAGGTCGAGCAGCAGGACGTCGAGGTCGCCCCAGTAGACGTCGGCCAGGAACTGGTGGAGCGCCCGGTCGAGCATCGGGCCGCGCCACACCACCGGCGAGTTGCCCTCGGGCTTGAACATGCCGACGGAGATCACCTTGATGTCGTGCGCCGACGGCGGCATGATCATGTCCTCGACCTTGGTGGGACGCTCGGCGGCGCCCAGCATGCGAGGAATGCTGTGACCGTAGATGTCGGCGTCGACGATGCCGACCTTGAGGCCGTTGGACGCCATCGCGGCGGCCAGGTTGACGGTGACCGACGACTTGCCCACGCCGCCCTTGCCGCTCGCGACGGCGAAGACGCGGGTGAGCGAGCCGGGCTGGTTGAAGGGGATCTCCTTCTCCGGGCCCCGGTCGCCCCGCAGCTTGGTCTGCAGGGTCTTGCGCTGCTCGGCGCTCATGACGTCGAGCTCGATCTGGACGTCCGTCACGCCGCCGACCTTGCCGACCGCCGTCTTCACGTCGCGGGTGATGGTGTCCTTCATCGGACAGCCTGACACGGTGAGGTAGACGCCCACCCGGACCGCGCCGTCGGGGGCGATCTCGATGTTCTTGACCATGTCGAGGTCCGTGATCGGGCGACGGATCTCGGGGTCGATGACGGTGGCGAGGGCGGCCGTCACCTGTTCCTGGGTTGGTGCCATCGAAGTCTCGGCACGAGGGAGTGCCGTCCCTCCTTAGTCGGTCTATGTGTGACAGGCGCTGAAAGCCAGTGAGAAATGCCCCTCCATGGTATGAACCAGGGGCGCCGCTCAGTTAATCCGCGCTGTTAGGTGTCTGTGCAACAACGTCTAAGGTTACTGCGTGACTCTGCTGCGCGACGAGGGGCTCACCGCCGAGGAACTGGCGGTCTGGCGGATGTTGCAGCGGGCCCAGGTGCGCATCGCCCGCCGCCTGGAGGCCGAGCTGCTGGTGGCCCACGATCTGCCGCTGGCCTCGTACGAGGTGCTGGCGCAGCTCGCCGAGGCGCCGGGGCGGCGGCTGCGCATGAACGACCTGGCCGACCGCGTGCTGCTCTCGCGCAGCGGGCTGACCAGGCTGATCGACCGGTTGCAGCGCCACGGGCTGGTCGGGCGCGAGGCGTGCTCCGACGACGCCCGCGGGCTGTTCGCGGTGCTGACCGAGCTGGGCGCCGCGCGGCTGGCCGAGGCCACGCCGACCTATCTGCGCGGGGTCAAGAACCAGTTCCTCGACCTGCTGGGCGCGGGCGACCTCGGCGAGGTGCGGGCGCTGCTGGCCAGGCTCGACGTCACTGACGTTTGTTGAGCTCCTCCAGCAGGCGGCCGAGCTCGGCGCGCAGGTAGTCGCGGGTGGCGACCTCGTTGAGTGCCAGGCGCAGGCCGGCGATCTCGCGGGTGAGGTACTCGATCTCGGCCTGGTTGCGGTCGGCGGCCTCGCGGTCCTGCTCGTACTGGATGCGGTCGCGGTCGTCCTGGCGGTTCTGGGCGAGCAGGATGAGGGGCGCGGCGTAGCTGGCCTGGAGCGACAACATCAGCGTGAGGAAGATGAACGGGTACGGGTCCCACTTGAGCGCCGGGGGAGCGGCGATGTTCCAGATCACCCAGATCGCCACGAACACCGTCATGTAGACGATGAAGCGGGCCGTGCCGAGGAAGCGGGCGATGCGCTCCGAGAGGCGGCCGAACGCCTCGGGGTCGTAGTGCGGGCGCAGCGATCGGCGCAGCGCCCGCGGCTGGTCGAGCCGGTCAGTGGTCACGGTGGTCCCCCTCGCGCCAGTCGTCGGGAAGCAGGTGGTCGAGCACGTCGTCGACGGTCACCGCGCCGACCAGCCTGCCCAGCTCGTCCACGACCGGGGCGGCGACCAGGTTGTAGTTGGCCAGGAACGCGTGGACCTGGCGCAGGGTGAAGTCGGGCCTGATCGGGTCGAGCGAGGGGTCGAGCACGCGGCCGAGCAGCGTCGAGGGCGGCTCGCGCAGCAGCCGCTGGAAGTGCGAGACCCCCAGGTACGTGCCGGTCGGCGTCTCGGTGGGCGGCCTGGTCACGTAGACCTGGGCGGCGACGGCGGGCGGCAGGTCCTGCTGGCGGATGTGGGCCAGCGCCTCGGCCACCGTCGCGTTGGGCGGCAGGACGACCGGCTCGCTGGTCATCACGCCGCCCGCGGTGTCGTCGGCGTAGGTCAGCAGCCGCCGCACCGGGGCCGCCTCGCCGGGCTCCATGAGCGCCAGCAGCCTGGCCGCCTGGTCCTCGGGCAGGTCGTGCAGCAGGTCGGCGGCGTCGTCGGGGCTCATCTCCTCCAGGACGTCGGCGGCCCGTTCGGGTTCGAGGGTGCCGAGGATGCCGATCTGGTCGTCGGGCGGCAGCTCCTCCAGGACGTCGGCCAGGCGGTCGTCGGCGAGCTCGCGGGCGATCTCGATGCGCCGCTTGCTGGGCAGCTCGTGCAGGGCGCTGGCCATGTCGGCGGCGCGCAGCGACTCGAACGCGGCGATCAGCCCGGCCGCGCCCTGGTCCTTCTGCAGGGTGTCGAAGCCGGACACCTCGCTCCAGTCGACCGTCCTGGGCTCGCGCCGGCGGCCCTTGAAGAGCGCGACCTTGGTGATCTCCCACCGGGACGGCAGGGTCTCCTCCATGGCCACGTCGTAGACGGTCATGGGCTCGTCGCCGACGCGCACGGACAGGTCGAGCACCTCGCCGATGACCAGGGTCTCCGAGGCGCGCTGCTCGAACCTGCGCATGTTCAGCCGCCCGGTGAAGACGACCGAGCCCGCCTCGATGCGGCGCACGCGGGTGATCGGAAGGAACACCCGGCGGCGTGGCTGCACCTCGACGACCATGCCGTGCACCTGGGGGTTGCCGGTGATGCGCAGGCCCACGACCACGTCGCGGACCCGGCCGATCTGATCGCCCGTGGGGTCGAAGACGGGGGTCCCCGCCAGCCGGGCCACGAAGATCTTCACGTGGGCCAGGCTAACAGTGAGACGCCGTTGCGCCCCGGTTGCCTGGCATGTCAGTATCAAACGCATTTAACGCTGATTACTGGGCACTAGGGGTACACCATGAGGCTGGCGGGGCTCGCACTGGCATTCGTGTCGTCGTGTTGTTTCGCGTTCTCCGGGCCGATGGCCAAGTACCTCATCACCGCCGGGCTGGCGCCGGTCGAGGCCGTCTGGACCCGGATGGCGGGCGCCGGGCTGCTGCTGGTCGCGGTGCTGGCGGTGGTCAAGCCGCGGGCCCTGCGCATCCCGCGGGCCCGGCTGCCGTTCCTCGGGCTCTACACCGTGATGGCCGTGGCGGGCGTGCAGTCGCTCTACTTCGTCGCCATCACCCGGCTGCCGGTGGGGATCGCGCTGCTGCTGGAGTTCATGGCGCCGGTGATGGTGGTGGCCTGGGTCAGGCTCGTCCGCAAGGTACGCCTGGCCGGGGCCGCGTACGTCGGCGCGGTGATCGCGTTCGTCGGCCTGGCGATCGTCGTCGAGGCGTGGCAGGGCATGCGCCTGGACGCGTTCGGCCTGCTCCTCGGCCTGCTGGCCGGGGCGTGCTGCGCCGGCTACTTCCTGATGGGCGACAGCCTGGGCCCCGACATCGACCTGCTCGGCCTGGTCGCCTGGGGCATGGTCGGCTCGGCCGTCGTGCTCATCCCCTTCGCGCAGCCCTGGGACATCCCCTGGGAGGCCTTCACGGTCTCCGTCGCCCCGCAGGGCGGCACGACGCTGCCGGTGCTGGGGGCCTACCTGTGGCTGGTGCTGGTGGCGACCGCGCTGGCGTACATCCTCAGCATGAACATGGTGCGGCGGCTGTCGGCGGCGGTGGGGGCGACGGTCGCCTCGCTGGAGGTCATCGGCGGCGCGGTGGTCGCGTGGGCGCTGGTCGGCGAGACGCTGGGGGTGTTCCAGATCGTCGGCGGGCTGATCGTGCTCGGCGGCGCGCTGCTCGCCCAGACCGCCACCTCGGGCGGCGGACCGGCCCCCGCCCCGGACCGGCCGGCCGAGATCACCGCCCAGGTGTGAGCCCGGCCGCCGCGGGCCGGGCGCGGCCGAGGGTCAGCGTTCCGGTGTGAGGCGCAGGACGGCCGAGGGTCAGCGTTCCGGTGTGAGGCGCAGGACGGTCGAGTCGCGGGCCCAGCGCTCGGTCAGGTGCTCGCTGTCGGGGGCGTTGAGCCGCTCCTTGGCCAGCACCGCCACGGCGTCGGCCGCCCCGGCCTGGTCGACGACCGAGACCGCCGCGTCGAACTCCACCAGCCGCGCGCCGTTGTCCTTGCTGCGCAGCGTCACGCGCACCCGGTCGAGCGCGCCGAGCCCCGGCAGGTCCTGCTCGCCGCCGCCGGTCACGAGGTAGATGGCGCCGTCGTGCCAGGCGTGCCAGGCCAGGCGCGGGCGGTCGAGGGCGAGCCAGAGGATGCCGGACTTCTTGGCGCCCTCCTCGATGGCCGCGATGTCGTCGCTCACGATCAGACTGTAACCCCCGAACCGCTCGGGGCCCGCGCGCGTTTCATCGGTATGCGGCCGTTCATCCTCGTGCTCCTCCTCGTCGCGGGCTGCGGCGCCGCCGGTCCGGAACCGCCGTCCGGGTGCGGGGCCTCCGCCCGTACGGGCCCGCTGGACACGCGCGTCCTGCGGCAGGTCGTGTACGACTACCCGGCGTCCCCGACGCCCGAGGCGCTCGCCGGGAAGGTGGAGACCGTCGTCACCGGCCAGGTGACGGGCTGGGTCGCCGGGCCCGTGGTCGAGGAGGGCATCCCGGGGGACCGCACGCATTACGTTCTCATGCGCACCCAGGTCGGCGAGCGGCTCAAGGGCGCCGCAGCGGACGTCGCGGACGTCGCCTTCTACCAAGGGGCGGCGGTGGACGACGCGGGCACGCCGGTCCACAGCGTGGCCGACTTCGCCCGCGCGGCGCCCCCGGGCACCCGGGTGCTGCTGTTCATGAACCGCGCCAGACCGACCGGCAAGGTCGTCGAGGGACGTGCGGTCGCCTGGTCGACGCCCCCGCAGGGCGTGATCCTGCACGAGGTGACCGACGACCCCGGCGGCCGGGCCGTCGGCGGCAGGGACGAGATCTTCTCCTCGACCGGCTGGAACCAGCCGTGCGGCATCGACGGCCTGATCGCCCGCCTGCGCGCCCACGGAGTCACCGGCTGAACACTTTGCCCTTTTCTGGTGTCCGCCGGGTGCTCTGTCGGGGAGAACCGCATTCATGGGGATCGTCTCTCGCGGCTTCGCCGGAAAACACTTCCGGCGGCCGCGGCCGGAGCTGGCCGGGCGGGTGCCGCCGGGGCAGTACCTGGCCGAGGGCTTCCCGGTGCTCACCGCGGGGGCGACGCAGCACATCCGGACCGAGCGCTGGTCGTTCACCGTCAGAGGCGGCGCGGGCGAGCCCACCTGGACGTGGACGGACCTGCTGTCGCTGCCCGCCGAGCAGATCACCGTGGACATCCACTGCGTCACCCACTGGAGCAAGCTCGACACCACCTGGACGGGCGTGTCCCTCGACCGGCTGCTGACCGGCGCCGACCGGGCGGCCGGGTACGCCCTGGCCGTCAGCTACGGCGGCTACGCCACCAACCTGCCGGTCGAGGAGATCGTGGACGGCAAGGCGTGGCTGGTCTACGCCTACGAGGGCGCGCCGATCCCGCCCGAGCACGGCGGCCCGGTGCGGATGCTGGTGCCCGCCCACTACCTGTGGAAGAGCGCCAAGTGGATCCACGAGCTGTGGCTCATGGACGAGGACCGCCCAGGCTTCTGGGAGCGGTCCGGCTATCACAACTTCGGGGACCCATGGCGGGAACAGCGGTACTACGACGACTGACCTGGCAGCCGGCCACGATCGCCGAGGTCGTCCCGGAGACCGACCAGACGCGTACGTTGCTGCTCGACGTGCCCGGCTGGCCGGGACACCGCGCCGGTCAGCACGTGGACGTGCGGCTGACGGCCGACGACGGCTACCAGGCGACCCGGGCGTACTCGCTGGCCGGCGCGCCCGGCGAGCGGCCCTCCATCACCGTGGTCGGGGTGGCGGGGGGCGAGGTGTCGCCGTACCTGGTGGAGGTGGCCGAGGCCGGCGACCAGGTGGAGGTGCGCGGCCCGATCGGCGGCTACTTCGTGTGGGAGCCCATGCCGGAGCGGCGGCCGCTGCTGCTGGTCGCGGGCGGGTCCGGCGTGGTGCCGCTGCGCTCGATGCTGCGCCACCGCGCCCGGCTGGGCGACGGCACCCCGGTACGACTGGTCTACTCCGTGCGCGACCCCGGCCAGGTGATCTACCGCGACGAGCTGGAGGCCGCCGGCGCCGAGGTGACCTTCGTCTACACCCGCTCGGCCCCCACCGACTGGCCCGAGCCCGTGGGCCGGGTGGACCGCTCGCAACTGGTCCGGCTGGCCTGGCCGCCCGCCCACGAGCCGCTGGCCTACGTCTGCGGCCCGACCGCGTTCGTCGAGCACGTCGCCGCGATCCTCACCGCCCTGGGCTACCCGCCCACCGACATCCGCACCGAGCGGTACGGCTAGGAGAGACACCATGCAACAACCCGTGGACGGCAACGCCGCGGCAGGCCCGCTGGCCCAGTTCTTCGGCCGGGACATGACGGCGGCCCAGGGCGTCTGCGCGCAGTGCGGCATGAACGGCCCACTGGGGGAGGCCACCGTGTACGGCCCCGCCCCCGGCACCGTGCTGCGCTGCCCGAACTGCGACAACGTGCTCATGACCCTCGTGGAGGCGCCGGGCCGGATGATGGCCGCGATGCCGGGCCTCGGCCTGCTGGAGACGCCCGTGCAGGGAGGTGGCTGACCGTGGCCGTCGTCTCGAAGGGCTTCAAGGGACGCGGCGGGCACGACGACCGCCTGCCGCCCGGCCAGTACCTCACGCCCGGCTTCCCCGTCCTGTCCGCGGGCCCGACGCCCCGGGTGGACACCGCCGGCTGGACGTTCACCCTGGTCACCGAGGCCGGCCGGGAACGCGTCTGGACCTGGGACGAGCTGCTCGACCTGCCCCAGAGCGCCCCGCACACCGACCTCCACTGCGTCACCGGCTGGTCGAAGTTCGACACCGACTGGCAGGGCGTGTCGATCGACGTCCTGCTCGACGACGTGGACACGCGGGCGGAGTTCGCGGAGGCGTACTGCCACGGCGGCTACACGACCAACCTGCCGCTCGCCGACCTGCGCGGCGGCAGGGCGTGGATCGTCCACACCTTCGACGGCGACCCGCTGCCCGCCGAGCACGGCGGCCCGGCCCGGCTGCTGGTCCCGCACCTGTACCTCTGGAAGTCCGCCAAATGGGTCAAGGGCCTGCGCCTGCTCGACCGTGACCGGCCCGGCTTCTGGGAACGGGCCGGGTACCACAACTACGGCGACCCGTGGCGCGAGCAGCGCTACTGGAACAGCTGATCGTGCCCATAGACGGGGGACGCCTGCCGCGGGCCGCCCCGCAGCCGTTAGCGTTGGCGCATGCGCTCACGTCGTTCCGTGCTCTCCGTGCCGGGCAGCAACCCCCGCTTCCTGGAGAAGGCCCAGACCCTGCCCGCCGACGAGGTCTTCCTCGACCTTGAGGACTCCGTCGCGCCGCTGGCCAAGGACGAGGCCCGCAAGAACGTGGTGACCGCGCTGCGCGAGGGCGACTGGACCGGCAGGACCCGCGCGGTCAGGGTCAACGACCTGACCACGATGTGGACGTACCGGGACGTGATCGAGGTCGTGGAGGGCGCCGGGGAGTTCCTCGACTGCCTGATCCTGCCCAAGGTCCAGGACCCGACCGAGGTCGTCTGGCTCGACACCCTGCTGACCCAGATCGAGCGGTCGATGGGCTACGAGGTGGGCCGCATCGGCATCGAGGCCCAGATCGAGAACGCCCGCGGGCTGGTCAACGTCGACGCCATCGCCGGGTCGTCCAGGAGGCTGGAGGCCCTGGTGTTCGGGCCGGCCGACTTCATGGCCTCGATCAACATGCGCACCCTCGTGGTCGGCGAGCAGCCGCCCGGCTACGAGGAGGGCGACGCCTACCACTACATCCTCATGCGCCTGCTGATGGCCGCCAGGATGCACGACCTCCAGGTGATCGACGGCCCCTACCTCCAGATCAAGGACGTCGAGGGCTACCGCCGGATCGCCCGCCGGGCCGCCGCGCTCGGGTTCGACGGCAAGTGGGTGCTGCACCCCCTGCAGGTGGAGGCGGCCAACGAGGTGTTCTCGCCGAGCCAGGACGACTACGACCACGCCGAGCTGATCCTGGAGGCGTACGAGCACTACACCACCGTGGAGCGGCGCGGCGCGGTCATGCTGGGCGACGAGATGATCGACGAGGCGTCCCGCAAGATGGCGCTCGTCGTGGCCGCCAAGGGCAGGGCGGCCGGTCTGGCGAGGACGAAGTCGTTCACACCTTGACGCCCACCGCGGTGAAGAACCACAACGACGAGGTCAGCCAGAGCCCGACCAGCGCCGTGAACGCCAGCCCGCCGAGCAGCGGCAACGTCCAGCCCGGCGCGTCGCGCTTGGGCAGCGCCAGCATCTTCGCCGTGAACACGCCGTAGAAGAAGCAGCCGAGCAGCGAGTGGGCCAGCACGCGCGGCACGTCGAACTGCAGGCCCAGGGCGTACAGGCAGTGGAAGGCGACGGGGATCGTGAGGAGGAAGGCCAGCCGCCCCGACCAGCGGTGGACGCCGTCCGGCAGCTCGATCCCCAGCCTTCCCCACATCGACAGCGCCGAGACCACCTGGACGATCGCCAGCGCGAACGCCCCGGTCGTCAGCCACGCCTTCATCGGCAGCGCGCCGGAGAACCCGGCCGGGCCGATCGCGAACCCCGTGGGCGTGTGCGCCCGGCCGTACACGCCGAGGCCCAGCGCCACCAGGCCGCCGGCCAGCAGCGGGAGCAGGAGCACGGCGGCCGTGCGGTGCGACGGCCGGTGCGAGGGCCGGTGAATGGCGGTCATTGCATCTCCTCGATGAAGCCGTCCACGTCCTTCGGCAGGACGGTGGCGCCGGCGACGGTCACGGGGGTGGTGGGCCGCCCGGCGTCCAGCCGGGGGATCTCCACCTGGTCCTGGCCCAGGAACGCGGCGCCGACCTGGTCGTAGCCGCCGCCGGGGCGCGGGACGCGGATCCAGCCCGCTCGCAGCTTCGCGCCTCTGACCTGCGCGGTCGCCCGGTACAGCCCGGACGGCCGGACCACGGCGGGCGCGGTGAACGTCCACCTCCCGCCGCCGACGGACAGGCTGCCCCTGGCGCGTCCGCCGCCGAGCGTGGCGGTCAGCCGGGCCGTGCCCGGGCCCTTCAGCACGGCCTTCCCGCCGGCCTCGCCGCCCTTGAACCAGGCTTCCGACCTGCCGTCGCAGAAGTAGCCGACGGCCTTGCCGTCGCGGACGGAGATCGCTATCAGGCCGCCGTTGCCCTTGACGTACCCGCCGTAGTCGGCCTTGGGGATCTTCGCGGCCTCGGTGGGCGCGGGCGACGCGGACGATGACACGGACGGCGACCCGGACGGCGACCCGGACGGCGACCCGGACGGCGACGGCGTGGCGGCGGCCTCGGTGGGGGATCCCGCCGCGGCCGTGTCGGTGGTGGGCGCGGTGTCGGCCGCCGGTGCCGCGGTGACGCTGGCGACGCCCAGCCCCGCGGCCAGGACCGCGCCCGCCGCCAGGGTGATGAAAGGTCCCAGCCTTGACATGGACTGCTCCCAAAGTCGGAAGGGCGAAATGCCGTACGACTCCGAGCATCCGCCCAAAGGGGTGGGTCGTCTGTGAACTAATGCTCACCCGGCAGACAGAATGTATGGATGCAGGAGAACCCTGGACCGAATCCGCCATATGGCAGTCAGCCGCCTGGGCCGCCCGTCTATCCTTATGGGCCGCCGCCCGTGCCGCAGCCGCGGTCCTGGTTCCTGCCGACGCCGCAGGGGGCGCGTTACGACCATCTCGCCCGCACTCCGGCGAACGAGCCGTGGCGGGCCGTCGTCGGCACGATCCTCGTGGGCGTCGGGTTCTTCGTCGTCGGCACCGGCGTGCTGCTCGTGGGCAAGGCCGCCGAGTGGATCCTCGGCCTGCCCGCCCCGACCGACCCTGGGCAGATCTTCGGCGATCCGGTGTTCGGGCTGGTGATGGTGCTGCTGTCGATCGCGGCCGTGCTGCCGCTCGTCTTCGGCACGGCCGCGCTCGTCCAGCGCCGCAGGCCCGGCACGCTGTCGTCGGTCGCCGGACGGCTGCGCTGGTCCTGGTTGCTGCGCTGCCTCGGCCTGGCCGTGCTGGCGCTGGTGCTGGGCCAGATCGCGCAGGTCATGGCCCTGTCGTTGTCGGGGGAGGGGTACTCCGACCTGTTCGGCTGGGTCGGCTGGGGGCGGTTCCTGCCCGCCCTCGTGGTGATCGTGCTGCTGGTGCCGTTCCAGGCGGCGACCGAGGAGTACATCTTCCGCGGCTGGTTCGTCCAAGCGGTCGGTGTGCATGTGCGCAATCCGGTGTGGGCGATTCTCATCGGGTCCCTGCTGTTCGCGTCGCTGCACGGCTACTCGTGGGTGGGGCTGCTCGACGTGTTCGCCTTCGGCGCGGTGATGGGCTGGCTGGCCGTACGGACCGGGGGGCTGGAGGCGCCGATCGCGTTGCACGTGATGAACAACATGCTGGCCTTCGGGCTCAGCGCGGCCTCGGGCAGCCTGGAGGACGCACTGGACCAGGGCAAGACGCCCATCCCGTGGCAGGCGTTGTCGGGAACGGTGGTGCAGCTCGCGGTGTATGCGATTGGTGTGTTCTATATATCCAAAAAGCGGGCAATTAGTGCTATTTCTGGATAAATCAGGCGAGAGGTTCCGGAAATCTCGCTAGAGAGGTCTCGCCAATCCGGCTCAGGCATGCTGGTCTGGTTCCTGTGGGACAGGCGAGGGCGTCACGGAGGTGATCGTTTTGGTGGGACGGGGTAGAAAATAGGCGCATAAGGTGGGACGGGATTTGTGGAACGGTCCGTAAAGAATCGGTCCGTTCGCTCACCGTTTCCCCGCGCAACCCGGTTGACCAGGTCCGATTCGACGGGTTCCACCTGTACGACGAGTTCGACTAGGAGGTGCGGCGCGTGGCCTCCGGCCCCAGCGATCCGCCACGGCGACCGCCGGACGACGACGACCCGCGTCCTGAGGACGCCGCGGAACCCCCCTCTCCCGAGGAGCCCGGAACCTCTCCCGGGCAGCCCAAGCCCTCCTCCGAGCAGGCTGGGGCCTCTTCCGGGGAGCCCAGGATCCGCCACTCCCCGCCCGGGCCCACCGACGACCGGGCCCGGGGCTTACCCTTGACCTCCCCTTGGGGCATGCCGCCGTTCGCGTCCCCGATCCCGGAGGAATCGCCGCAGGAGCCGCCCAAGGGGCGCAGACCGTACAGCTCGCCGACGGCCGAGCCCGAGGTCGAGCCGCGCCGCCGCCCCCGGCGCATCGTCAACCGCCCGGACAAGCTCGTCGCCGGCGGCCCGCCCCGCCAGGAACCCCCCGCCGCGCCCCCACCTCCTGCGCCCCCGTCCGGGCCCCCGTCCGGGCCCCCGGCCCCGCCCGCCGACGGCCCCCAGGAGGGCACGGCCCCCGCGGGCCCCTACCGGGAGCCGCCCTACCACCTGCCGCTCCCCGCCGACGAGGCCCCCGCCACACAGCCCGCGCCCTCGCAGCCGGAGCCCCCCGGCCCCCAGACGCCACGACCGCACGACCCCGGCCCCCAGGCCCCCGGATGGCATGACCCCGAGTCCGGCGACCCCGAGTCCGGCGACCCCGAGTCCGGCGACCCTGAGTCCGGCGACCCTGAGTCCGGCGATCCGGAGTCCCGCGCCCCGGAGTCCCGCGATCCCGGGGGCCGGGAAGCCGAGCTCGCGGCGGCCGGTGAGGAGGACGCCGAGGTCAGGCGGGTGGGCCGGCCGCCCGGCGGGCGTCCCACGCGACCGGATCTGCTGGTCGCCACCGGCCCGCCGCGCCCCGCCGGGGCCGGCGGCAGGCACCACAGAGGCCCGGCCCCGGCCGCCGTACGCAGGTCCAGCCCCGTGCACCGGGGCAGCAGGGCCGCCCCCATAGCCCTCACCATGGCCCTGGCGCTCCTGGTGGCCGCAGGGGTGCTCGCATGGCGCTGGAGCGACACCGACGCCACCGGGCTGCGCCTGGAGGCCGGCACCGGCCGTTCGGGGGACGACCTCTTCACCGTCCCGGCCGCCGGCGTCGGCACCAACCAGAAGCTCAACGACATCGTCTCCGTCGGCCGCGCGGTGGTCGCGGTGGGCAGCGACACCACCAGCCCGACCCCGCGCCCGCTCTTCCTGTTCTCGCCCGACGCCGGCAAGCACTGGCAGCTCGGCCAGGTCAGCGGCGCCTCCACGCCCATCGTCCAGCGCGTGGTCGGCGGCGACGGCCGCTGGCTGGCCAGCGGCGGCGACGGCCCGTCCGGCGAGCGCGGCCTGTGGACCAGCGTCGACGGCTTCAGCTGGACGACGGTCAACGCGACCGGCATGGCCGCCTTCCGCCCCGGCGACCAGATCTACGACATCGCCAGGACGGCCTCCGGCTTCGTCGCCGTCGGCGCCACGCCGGGGGACGGCGGCCCCGGCCCGGCGGCCTGGCGCTCGTCCGACGGCCGGGCCTGGGAGCGCGTGGAGACCAGGGGGCTGGACGTCCAGGAGATCAGGGCGGTCGTCGCCCAGGGCGACACGGTCGTGGCCGTCGGCCGCCCGTCCGACGGAAGCGGCTCGCGGGTGCTGCGCTCCTCCGACGGCGGACGCGGCTGGCAGGCGACCGGCTTCCAGCTCCCCGAGGCCGAGCCGCGCACGGGCACGGTGGCCGTGCTCCCCAAACGGTTCGTCCTGGTGCCGACCAGGCAGCGTACGGTCGACGGCGGCGTGCGCGTCTACTGCTCGCCCACCGGCGCCCAGTGGTCGCAGTGCGGTTCCATCGGCGGCCTGAGCGGCGAGAGCCCCGGGGTGGAGTCGCTGGTCTCCTACCGGTCCGGCGTGGCCGCGATCAGCCAGGCCACCTTGGGCAAGTACTCGGTCCTGACCAGCGCCGACGGGCGCGGCTGGGCCAAGCGGGCCGACCTCGGCGACCTGGCGGGCGCCACGTTGCGCGGGTTCACGATCTCCGACGGCGGCACCCTGTTCGCCGGCGGCGACCAGGCCGCCTCCGACGTCGACAACCAGCTCGTGCTGATGACCGCGCCGCCGCGCGGCGCCGCCTCCCGCGTCCAGCTCGGCCAGGTCGAGGGCCTGACCAGGGTCTCGCGCGAGACCACCCGCCTGGCGGCCGCCGGCGGCCGGTACGTGGCGGTCGGCGCCGCCTCGGGCGACGCCGGCCTGTGGACGATCAGCAACTGGCAGCGCTGGAAGTCGATGAGCCTCGGCGGCCCCGGCAGGCAGATCCTGGAGGACGTCGCCCACGGCGGACGCGGCTGGCTGGCGGCCGGCAGCACCCAGACGAACCTGGCCGTCACCGACCCCCTGCTCGTCACCTCCGACGACGGCGAGAACTGGCGGCGCGTGCCGGTCTCCGGCGACCTGGCCCGCGACCGCGACCGGCCCTACCTGGACACCCACGCCGTCGCGGCGGGCAAGAAGGGGTACGTGCTGGCCGGCGAGTCCCACGACCAGGCGGGCTCGGTGGCCGCCGCCATGTGGTTCACGCCCGACCTGCGCAAGTACACCCGGTCCAGGAAGCTGCCCCAGGGCGGCTCGGGCGTACGCGTCCACGACGTGATCGCGACCCAGGGCGGCTACGTCGCGGTCGGCGGGTCGGGGACCGCCGACCGGGAGAACAGCGTGGTCTGGTTCTCCGACGACGGCGTGAACTGGAGCGCCCGCAAACGGGTCACCCCGCCGGACGCCACGTCGGCCGGGCTGCGGCAGGTCACCACGTACCACGACAAGCTCGTCGCGATCGGCACGGCCGTGACGGACGGCTCACGCCGCGCCTTCTCCGCCGTCTCCGACGACGACGGCGAGAGCTGGACGACGGCCTGGCTGCCCGCGGACCAGGCGGCGGCCGTGCACGACCTGGCCGCGGGCGACCAGGGCCTGGTGGCGGTCGGCTGGCACGGCGTCCCGGGCGAGGGCGACAGCGCGGCCTGGGTCTCGCAGGACGGCCTGTCATGGAACCGCATGGCCCTGACCAGGGACCGGCTCTCCGGCCTCGGCATGCAGGCCCTGACGGCCGTGGCGATCAGCGGCACGGAGGTGGTGGCGCTCGGCAGGTCCACGACGTACGACACCGACCACCTGATCCTGTGGACCTCCAGCCTCACCGCCAGCCGGTGAGCACGCCCCACTCGGTCAGGCATTCGAGCAACCCCTCGGTGAGCGGCAGGAGCGCCAGCTCACCGGGGCCGCACCAGCGCACGTCGGCGGCGTCGTCACCGGCCACGGGCACGCCGCCGGCGCAGGTCGCCAGGTAGTCGCGGATCACGTACGTGACGCCGTCCGGCCCGGGACGCTCCACCGTGCCGGCCAGGCGGCCGACCTCGACGCGCAGCCCGGTCTCCTCCATGACCTCGCGGCGCACGCCGGCCGCGTCGCTCTCGCCGGGCTCCAGCCGGCCGCCCGGGAGCGACCACAGGCCCTTGCCCGGCGGGCGGCCGCGCCGGATGAGAAGAAGCTGGTCAGAGGCGTCGAAAATGATCGCGCCGACACAATTTACGCGCACATGACCAAGATTACGACGGGATAACGGGTCCCGGTCTTGACGCGACCGTGCCGGAGGAAGCACCGTGGGTAGCTGTGAGAGCGGCTCCTACCTGCCCAAGGTGCTTCGGCCCGCTTCACGGGTCGAGCGCCCTGTCCGGTGCGTTTCATTGCGACACGCACGGCGACGTCCTGCCGTACCAGCCTCCGCGACCGCCCACGGGCGAATCGCTGGAGGCCATGCGGAAACGCTCGGTGGTGCCCGTGTGGCTGCCCTGGCCATTGCCGCCCGGCTGGACGGTGACCGGGTTCGGCGAGGTCGGCGACGACCGTACCGGCTCGCGGGCCAGCGTGGTCGCGCTGAGCGGGCCCTCGCCGATCGAAGGGCCGGCCGACCTGCTGGTGATCGCCGAGGAACCGGGCGTCGGGCTCGGCGCGACGTTCGCGGGGCTCGACGGTCCCGATCCCGGCGAGGGGTTCGACTCCGGGCCGCCCAACGCGAAGATCGAGGTGCTGGGTCATCCCACGGCGATGTGGTGCCTGGCCGGCATCGACGACCGCGCCGTCTACGCCGGTGAGGCGCTGGGCAACTGGTTGTGGACCATCGCCTGGCCCGCCGAGGCCGGCTGCATGATCGCGCTGGCCGAGCTGTCCCTCCAGGACGCCCGCGACCGCGAGTTCGAGGTGCCGTTCGGCGGGTTCTCGCCGCTGCTGGAAGACTGAGAGCCGGAGATCGAGCGCCTGGAGGGCCGGGCGCGGAGCTGAGCACAGGATCGCCTCCCCCGAGCGGCCGGTTGGGGGAGCGGTGTCCGGGGTCAGGTTCTTCGTCGAGGCGTTCGTGACGATGTTCGTGATCATGGATCCGCCGGGCGTCATCCCGCTCTTCCTCGCCTACACCTTCGGCCGCACCCCGGCCGAGCGCAGGCGCATCGCCTGGCAGGCCGCGGTGACGGCGTTCTGCCTGGTGGTGGTGTTCGCGGTGTTCGGGCGGGCCATCCTGTCGTACCTGCACGTCGAGGTGCCCGCCATGCAGATCGCGGGCGGCCTGCTGCTCCTGCTGGTGGCCCTGGAGCTGCTGCGCGGCACGGCCGAGCCGCGCACCGACACCGTGCGCTCGAACGTCAACGTCGCCCTGGTGCCGCTCGGCACGCCGCTGCTGGCCGGGCCCGGCGCGATCGTGGCGACCATCGTCTTCGCCCAGCAGGCCGAGGGACGCGCCGACGGGCTGGCCGCGCTGATGCTGGCCATCGCGGCCGTGCACATCCTGCTGTGGCTGTTCATGCGCTTCTCGGTCAGCATCATCCGCGTCATCAAGGAGAACGGCGTGGAGCTGGTCACCAGGATCGCCGGCCTGCTGCTCTCGGCGCTCGCCGTGCAACTCATCATCAACGCGATTCGCGCTCTCATGCAGACGGGCTAAAGTTCGGAAGCGTGACAGCGCGTATCGAGCGAGTGGTGACCGAGGGCGTCGTCGACATCGACGGCACCGAGCACAAGGTCGAGAACAACACCTGGATCATCGGTGACGACGACGAAGTCATCGTCATCGACGCGGCGCGTGACGCCGAGAAGATCCTTGAGCAGGTCGGCGAGCGTGAGGTGCTGGCCGTCATCTGCACCGCGGGCCTGCCCGACCACGTCGGCGCGGCCATCGAGGTGGCCAGCAGAGACGAGGCGGTCGTCGCCCTGCACCCCAAGGACAAGCCGCTGTGGCGGGAGACCTGGCGGGAGACCTGGCCCGACATCGACATGGAGGACGACGGCGTCTTCGGCGTCGCCGACGTCCAGCTCGACGTCATGGAGACGCCCGGCGTCACGCCCGGCGGGATCTCGCTCTACTGCGAGGCGCTGGGCGCCGTCTTCACCGGCAAGGCCCTGCAGGCCGACGGGCCGGGCAAGCTCGGCGGCGAGTACCCGGCGCTGGCCGACCAGCTCACCTCGATCGGCGGCCGGCTGTTCACCCTGCCGGCCGACACGCGGGTGCTGGCCAACCACGGTGACGAGGTCACCGTCGGCGACCTGGAGCCGCACTTCGACGACTGGGTGTCGGGCTCGCTGACCCGCGACCCGGCCGCCGCCCGCGACGACGAGGGCCCGCTGACCGACGGCACCAGGGTCTCCGGCATCAAGCTCGGCCCCGGCGACGAGTAGGTGTACGACCAGCTTCCGCTGGACGGGATGCCGCGGCGGCTCTACGCGTGCACGCCGTCGCGGTTGAACACCTGGCTCGACTGCCGCCGCCGCTACCGGTTCACCTACCTGGACCGGCCGCAGCCCTCCAAGGGGCCCGCCTGGGCGCACAACAGCGTCGGGGCCAGCGTGCACAACGCGCTGGCGGCGTGGTGGCGTGAGCCGTACGAACGGCGCACGCCGCTGACGGCCGCCGTCCTGCTCACGAACGGGTGGATCACCGAGGGGTTCAGGGACGCCGAGCAGTCGGCCGAGTGGCTGGGCCGGGCCCGCGACCTCGTGTCCGGATATGTCACGACCTTAGATCCCGCGGACGATCCGGTCGGCGTCGAGCGCACGGTCGCCACGCGTACCAAGGTGGTCGCGTTGTCCGGGCGCATCGACCGGCTCGACCGGCGCGGCGACGAGCTGGTCGTGGTCGACTACAAGACCGGCCGCCGCCCGCTGACCCAGGACGACGCCCGCTCGTCCCTCGCGCTGGCCACGTACGCCATCGCGGCCTCCACGATGATGCGCACGCCGTGCCGCGCGGTCGAGCTGCACCACCTGCCCACCGGCGAGATCGTCGAGTGGCGCCACACCGACGAGTCGCTGGGCCGGCACCTGCGCCGCGCCGAGGAGATCGCCGTCGAGGCCGCCGCCGCCGACGACCGCTACCGCGCCGTGATGGGCGCCCCGACCTCGACCAAGCGCCCGGCCCAGGCGGCGGGCCGTGGGGCGGGCGAGCGTCCCGTCGTCGGCCCGGCCCAGGTTCCCGCCGAGCTCGACACGGTGTTCGCCGCCAGCCCCGGCCCGCTCTGCTCGTGGTGCGACTTCCGCCGCCACTGCCCGGAGGGCCAGGCCGCCGGCTCCGACCGCAACCCCTGGGACGGCCTGGCCGACTGATCCCCGGCGAAGCGGTCAGGCGGCCCGCGCCGCCGGCCAGCGACGGGGGTCGGTCAGGCCCTTCAGCCCCTTGCTGAGGTCGTAGCCGGCCGCGCCGAGCCGGGCCCGCGCGCCCGCCAGCATCGTCCGCGTCGAGGGCATGAACGCCCGGTCGTGCACAGGCTCCGGCAGCGCGTTCATGCCCAGCCGGAACGCCCTCAGCGCCGCGGTGACCGTCGCCGGGGGCACCTCGGGCAGCACGCCGTACATGCGGCGGGCCCACTCCGGGAGCGTGTAGTAGCAGAGCGCGCCGAAGGGGAAGTAGGCCGGTTTGCCCGGCGACAACATGCGCAGCTCGCGCGGCAGCCGGGGCCACAGCAGGAACCGCACGGTCGCCGCCGCCTCCTCGGTCACCCGCAGGGCGGGCCGGGCCTGCTTGAAGTAGGCGTCCATCTCGGCGCACGAGCCCGGCACGTCCTCGGGGTGCAGCCCGACGTAGGAGGCGCTCCTGCGCTGCTCGCGCAGGTAGCGGTCGGCCTGCCGCTCGTTCAGCCCGAGCCCGCCGCGCCTGGCCACCTCCAGGTAGGACGACACCTCCGCGCAGTGGACCCACAGCAGCAGCTCCGGGTCGTCCACCCGGTGCGTGCGGCCGGTGCGCGGATCGGTGATGCGCAGCGCCTTGTGGATGCCGCGCACCCGCCTGCCGATCTCGTCGGCCTCGGCCGGGCTGCCGAACGTCACCCGGCCCACGAAGTCGGCGGTGCGGCGCAGGCGGCCGAAGGGGTCGTCCTGGAAGGTGGAGTTCTGCCAGACGCCGAGCATGGCCAGCGGGTGCAGCGCCTGCAACATGAGGCCGCGTACGCCGCCCACCCACATCGAACGGTCGAGATGCACCTGCCAGGTCGCGCTCCGCGGCGCCTGGACGACGAGTTCGTCCGTCATGGTAAGTGAATGATCACATGGCGTTGGACCTTGTGTCCAAATAGTGCTTCTCGGCCGCGTTCCAGAACCTGACCAGCGCGGCGGCCGTCGTCTCCGGCGCCTCGACGGCGGGGGAGTGGACCGCGCCGGGCACGACCACGCAGTCGGCGCCGAGCCGGGCGGCCGTCTCCGACTGGGTCTCGGGCGACCAGCCGTCGTCGTGCTCGCCGTAGAGGACCAGGGTGGGGATCTCGATCTCGCGCAGCTCGTCGGTGCGGTCGTGGGCGTGCAGGACTTGCTCGGCCATGCGGGCCAGGCCGGTGGGGGAGTTGGTCAGCAGCCGCCTGCGCAGGAACGCCAGGATCTCGTCGGAGACGTCGGCGGCCAGCGCCTCGGGCTCCATCCGGTGGTGCCAGAGGTGTTCGAGCCCCAGGGCCGGGATCTCCTCCATGATCTCCCGGCCGTTGCGCGCCCGCCTGCCCTCGATGGCCGCCGGGCCCGAGCTCATCAGCGTGAACGAGGCGAACCGGGTGCGCCCGTCGATCACGGCCTCCCGGCCGACCAGGCCGCCGAAGGAGTGGCCCACCAGGTGGACGGGGTCGCCGCCGCCGATGGCCTGGGCCATCAGGTCGACGTCGGCCCCGAGGGCGGCGCAGGTGTAGGCGGCGGGGTCGTCGGGGCCCGGGGTCTCGTACTGGCCGCGCAGGTCGACGGCCACCACCCGGCGACCGGACTGGGCCAGGGTCATCAGGACCGCGATGAAGTCCTCCTTGCTGCCGGTCAGGCCGGGGACCAGGAGGGCGGGCCAGCGCTCGACCACCCCGCTGACCGGAAGCGCCTCCAGAGCCGCGAACGCGCCATGGGGCGTTTCGAGCTTCTGCGGCGTCACACCGGGTGGCAGGTCGAGGAATCGCGGCGTACTCACGTGGGGCAACAATACCCAGAGGTCAGCGCCTCGACACCGGCAAAGCTTCGACGCTGATGCGAGTTGTGGTGAGTTGTGAGCTTTGCGGCTTTCACGCTCCGGAGGCGGGTGAGCGACGTCCTCGTCCCCAGTGGGGCGTGGCGGGCTCTGAGGCGGCCTCTGGGGTCCTGCGATGCCTGGAGGGCGCATATGTCGGGCGGCGCGTCCGCGAGGCCGTGAGGGGCGCGTAGGGCTCCCTCCCGGGCACCGGTGCCGTACGGACGAAAAAGGCGCGCACCCCGCGAACGGGATGCGCGCCTCCTTCTCGTCGTCGCTAGCCTGCGCGGCGGCGGTTGCCGCCACCGCCACCGCCACGGGCCTGGCGGCGCTGCTGCTTGCGCTCGGTCGCCGCCGACGGTGCGATGTCATCGTCGTCCGTGGCCAGGTCGGGTGACTGGAAGATCACCGCGAACGGGCTCGGCGGGATGATCCGCTCCGGCTCCTTGTGGACCGGCGGCGGAGGCGTGGCCAGGAAGCTCGGCTGCGGCACGGACTCCACGACCGGCTCGGGCGCGGCCTCGGCCGCCCGGCTCCGGACCGGCTCCACAGGAGCGGCCTCGGCCGCCCGGCTCCGGACCGGCTCCACCGGAGCGGTCTCGGCAGCACGGTTCCTCGCGGGCGCCTCGGCGGCCTCCTCGCGCGGCCGCGGGTCGGCGGCCTGGGGCTGGTCGGCCTTGCGGGAGCGGGTCCGCTTCACCGGGGTCTTCTCCGGTGTCTCGGCCAGCGCCTGCTCGATGGCCGACGACGCGGCCCCCCTGCTGCGGACGCGCGTGCGCTTCGGCTCGGCGGCCGCCGTCTGGACCTCGTCGGGCGTGAAGATGGCGGGAGTCTCCTCCGTCTTGGCGGCCACGATCTCGACCTCCGGCGTCTCGGCGGGTGCGGTTTCGGCCAGTTCCCTGCCGCCGCGGGTGCGGCGACGCTGGCGCTGGGCGCGGGCCGGGCGCTCCCGCTCTTCGCGCTCCTCGCGCCGGCCCTTGCCGCCGCCGCGGGTGCGGCTCCGGCCGGTCTCACCGAGGTCCTCGATGCGCTCCGCGGCCAGCCCGGCGCGCGAACGGCTCGCGTGCGGCAGGACGCCCTTGGTGCCGGCGGGGATGTTCAGCTCGGTGTAGACGTGCGGCGAGGTGGAGTAGGTCTCCTCCGGCTCGGCGAAGTCGAGCCCGAGCATCTGGTTGATCATCTTCCAGCGGGTCAGCTCCTCCCACTCCACGAAGGTGACCGAGATGCCCGTGCGCCCGGCCCGGCCGGTACGGCCGATGCGGTGCACGTACGTCTTGTCGTCCGAGGGGCAGTCGTAGTTGACCACGTGGGTGACGTCGTCGATGTCGATGCCGCGGGCCGCCACGTCGGTGGCGACCAGCACGTCGATCTTGCCCGCCCGGAAGGCCCGCAGAGCCTGCTCGCGCTGGCCCTGACCGAGGTCGCCGTGGACGGCCGCGACCGCGAAACCACGCGTGTCGAGCTGTTCGGCGACCATGTCGCAGGCCCGCTTGGTCTCGCAGAAGACCATGGTTAGCCCGCGGCCCTCGGCCTGGAGCAGCCGGGCGACGATCTCGATCTTGTCCATCCGGTGGGCGCGCCAGACGATCTGACGCACCTGCGGGGTGGTCTCGCCCTCGCCGCTCTCCATCTCCGCGCGTACGTGGGTGGGACGGTTGAGGTATTTGCGGGACAGCGAGACGATCTCGCCCGGCATGGTGGCCGAGAACAACATCGTCTGCCGCTCCGCGGGGATCAGCTTGAAGATCCGCTCGATGTCGGGCAGGAAGCCCAGGTCCATCATCCGGTCGGCCTCGTCGAGCACGAGGGAGGTGACCTGGCTCAGGTCGAGGTGCTTCTGCTTGACCAGGTCGAGCAGACGGCCCGGGGTGCCGACGATGACGTCGACCCCGGCCTTGAGCGCCTCGATCTGCGGCTCGTAGGCCCGGCCGCCGTAGACGGTCAGGACTCGGGAGCCGAGCTTGCCGGCCGCGGTGACCAGGTCTTCACTGACCTGGACGGCCAGCTCGCGGGTCGGCACGACGACCAGCCCGCGGGGCTTCTTGCGGTTCTTGCGCGGCTTGCCGATGCTCTGGAGCATCGCGATGCCGAACGCGTAGGTCTTGCCCGTGCCCGTGCGCGCCTGGCCGATGAGGTCCTGGCCGCTCAGGGCGAGCGGGAGCGCCATCTCCTGGATGGGGAACGGTGTGACGATACCCTCGGTCTCGAGGGCATCGGCGATCTCTGGTGTGACTCCGAGGTCTCGGAAAGTCGTCAGCGTGGCCTGCCTCAGTCTCAAATGAAGGCGGGCCTGCCGGGACCGACGGGCGGAAAACAGCCCCCGTTACGTGGGTCCTCGCGGTAGAGCCAGCCCTCTCGCGTCATCAGCGACCGCGCACCCGGGGAATCGGGGGTTATCGGGGGAATCCCCCGAACTAACACAGTGCGGTCGCACTTTCACAGAGCAGTGTACTCGATACCACAACGCTGGCCGAGCTCGCTTATGTTCCCGCATATTTCGGGAAGTACGCTGCCTCCATGAACGAGTCTCCTGGAGTCGTCGACCTGCTCGGGGTTCTAGCTTACGCCGAGCTCAGCGCCTACGCCCGGATGACCGAGGACGCCGCCACCCTGGCGCCCTCGCTCGCCGACCGCGCCGCGCTCAGCGAGCTGGCCGTGGCCGAGTACGCCCACTTCCGCCTGCTGCGCGACCGCCTGGCCGAGCTGAGGGCCGATCCGGAGGAGGCGATGGCGCCGTTCGTGGCGGCCCTCGACGCCTGGCACGCCCAGACGCGGCCGGCCGACTGGCTGCAGGCCCTGGTCAAGACGTACGTGGGCGACGGGATCGCGCTCGACTTCTACCGGGAGGCCGCCAGGCACCTGGAGCCGTCGATCGTCGAGCTGGTGGACGAGGTGCTGGTGGACGAGGCGCGCTCGCAGTTCGCCGTCGAGCGGGTCAGGGCCGGGATCGAGGCCGACCCGACAGCGGGCGGGCGGCTGGCGCTGTGGGCCCGGCGGCTCGTCGGCGAGGCGCTCAGCCAGGGGCAGCAGGTGGCGACGGCGCGGCCGGAGCTGGCGTTGCTGCTGGTGGAGTCGGCCAGGGCGGCGGGGGGCGAGACTGCTGACATCTCACGCCTCTTCGCGACGCTGACAGAGGCGCACAACAAGCGAATGGCCACCCTCGGCATCTAGCCCGGCCGGTGGACGGACGGCCGTGGGTGGCTGGGCCCGGGAGCTCGGTCTTGCCGGGTGCCGAAGGAGACCGGTCTGGTCGTGGGGCGGTGCGAGGGGACGAAACGGATGTACCGTCCCAGACATGAGGGCCTGGCGCCGCTACGGCAGTTCCTTGACGAGATGTGGGCCGAATCGCTGGACTTCGCGCGTCGTGCTGCGGAGGGGAAGCGCGGGATGCCCGATGAACGACCAGCCACGGGATCACGCCGACCACACACGGGATCACGCCGATCACACACGGGATCACGCCGATCACACACCGGATCTCGCCGACCAGAGCCGCCACCACGCCGACCGGAGACGGGAGCACGCCGAGCGGCGCCGTCGCCACGTCCGGGGCTGCCGCCTCGGACAACCGGGCGAACGCGAGGGCTGTGGCCCGTGAGGCGGGTGCGACCTCTGGCGCGTTCCCGGCGTGACGTGGTGGAGGCGTCGGGCGGCGTGCGCGGCCGGTGAGGGTACGGCTGAGTGTGGCCGTACCCTCGTTGTGGGCCTTTGGGGTGGTTAGAGGGTGCCGCCGAAGCCGACCGGCCTGGCCTCGTCCTCACCGATCTCGACGAAACCGAGCGAGGCCACCGGCACGACCACGCGCCGGCCCTTGACGTCGGTGATGGCGAAGACGCCGCGATCTACCGACAGCGCGTTCCTGATCTCCTCTTCGACCTGCTCGGCGGAGAGGTCGGTCTCGACAACGAGTTCGCGGTGTACCGAGCGTACGCCGATCTTGACTTCCATCGTGGCTCCCTAGTCGACTGGGTTAGCGCTCGGTTCCATCGTCGCCGCTCGGAGGCCCGCAGGCGGTGAATGATCGCGCCCAGCGAACGGGTTATGCCGTACGCGGAAAACCGCTGATCCCGCGCCAGGCGAGCCGCGCCATGAGCTGCTCGGCCGCGTCCTTGGGGATCGAGCCCTGCGCGGTGACCCAGTAGCGGGCGCTCACCTCGGCCATGCCGACCAGGCCGACGCCGAGCAGGTGGGCCTCGTCGCTGGTGCAGCCGGTGTCCTCCTGGATGACCGCGCTGACCATCTCGGCGCACTCCTGCAGGGACCGCTCCACCCGCTGGCGCACCGGCGCGACGTTGCGCAGGTCGGACTCGAAGACCAGCCGGAACGCCTCCCCCTGCGTGGAGACGAAGTCGAAGAACGCGCTGAACGTGGCCTGCACCCGCAGCTTGTTCTCGTGGGTGGAGGCCAGGGCCTCGCGGCAGCGGTTGACCATGTCGTCGACGTGCAGGTCGAGCAGCGCGAGGTAGAGCTCCAGCTTGCCGGGGAAGTGCTGGTAGAGCACCGGCTTGCTGACCCCGGCCCGATCGGCGATCTCGTCCATGGCGGCCGCGTGGTAGCCGTTCTCCACGAACACTTCCTGCGCGGCGCTCAGCAGTTGCCGGCGTCGGGCCAGTCGGGGCAGCCGGGTGCCCCGGGGCTTCGCGTCCGGGGTTGCGGTCACGCGGGTCTCCATTGGTCTCTCAGCGAACTGTGCCGACATCCTACGTGCGGGTAGCCGTCACCTCGGCGGTCATCGTCATACACGCTCGATCTGGCGGGCGGCCCGTGCTCAGCGGTAGTCGTCGTCGTCGTAGTCGACGACGCGGTCCTGGTCGGCCGCGTCGGCGGGGTCGGCGTCGAGCGGAAGCTCGCGGCGCTCCTGGGCGGTCTCCTGGCGGATCTCGCGATGCTGTTCGGCGGCGTCGGCCTCGGGCGTCTCCGGCGACAACTCCTCTTCCTCCTCCTCGTCGTAGACGTTCTCGTCCCCGCGGGTGTCCATCTCCGACATCTTCGGCCCCCCTCTTGGTGCGGACGGGTCCAGACTACGCCCGGCCGAAAAGGTCGCCGTGCTTCTCCACTCTGGCGAGTACGTCAGGGGCGGTGAACACCAGGTCATCGGCGTGTTCACAGTCCTCGACCTCCTTCCACAGCAGCGGCGTCGATACCGTCGGCCGCTCCCTGGCCCGCAGCGAGTACGGCGCCACGGTGGTCTTGGCCGGATTGTTCTGACTCCAGTCGATGAACACCTTGCCCGGCCTGGCCTTCTTGGCCATGACGCTGACGATCTCCTTCGGGTGCTCCTTCTCCAGGGCCTGGGCCAGCCTCTTGGCGTACGCGGAGGGCTCCTCGCGACAGTCCCAGTCGGCGTACAGCTGCATGCCCTTGTTGCCGCTGGTCTTGGGCCTGGCGTCGAGCCCCTCGCCCTTCAGCACCTCGCGCAGCGTGAGCGCCACCCGGCAGCACTCCACGATGGTCGCCGGCGCGCCCGGGTCCAGGTCGAACACGAGTGTGTCGGGCGGCAGCGCCGCGCCGTCGTCGTCCACCCGCCACTGGGGCACGTGCAGCTCCAGCGCGGCCAGGTTGGCGTAATAGGCGAGCGTCGGCAGGTCCTCGATGACGGCGAAGTCGATGCTCTCCCGGCCCTTGGTGCTGCCGGGGGCGGGCAGGTTGACCTTCCTGACCCAGTCGGGCGTGTGCTCGGGCGCGTTCTTCTCGAAGAAGAACTGGCCGGTGACGCCGTTGGGGTACCGCTTGACGGTCAGGGGCCGGCCGGCGAGGTGCGGCAGCAGGACGGGGGCCACGCGGCTGTAGTAGTCGATGACCTCGGCCTTGGTGAAGCCGATCTCCGGGTAGAGCACCTTGTCCAGGTTGCTCAGCGTCAGCTCGCGCCCGTCGACCCTGACCGGCACCTTCTTCACAGCGTCACCTCCGCGGGGAGCTTGTCGGCGCGCAGTCCGCGCCACACCGGATGTCTCAGCCGCAGCTCGTCGGTCCACATGGTGTAGCCCACCTCCCCGACGAGATCGGGCCTAACCCACCGATTTCTCCACGGGACCGCGTTCGTGAACGGGCTGCGCGGGATCTCCAGAGGTCGGAGCGCCTGGTGGAGGTCGTCCAGGATGGCGTCGGTGAACCCGGTTCCGACGTGGCCGACGTACGTCAGCCCTTCACCGGTGAAGACGCCCATGACGAGCGAGCCGATCCCGCCGGCTCTGCGGCCCTTGCCGGGTTTCCAGCCGCCGATCACGACGTCCCGCGTGCTGAGGTGCTTGACCTTGATCCACCACGGCGAGCGCACGCCCGGCCGGTAGGGGGAGTCGAGGCGCTTGGCCACCACGCCTTCCAGGCCCTGCTCCCGCGTGGCGGCGAGCAGGTCGGAGTCCCCGGGGAAGTACGGGGGCGCGCCGACGTCCAGCTCGTCGAGGAGCGCGCGGCGGTCGCGGTAGGCCAGGTCGAACAGCGGCCGTCCGTCCAGGCAGAGCAGGTCGAAGGGCATGTACGTGACGGGGTAGAGCTCCAGCACGGCCGGTTCCGGGTCGGTCAGGTGCATGCGGTGCTGGAGCCGGACGAAACTGGGCCTGCCGCGCCGGTCCAGTGCCACGACCTCGCCGTCGAGCACGGCGTTCTTGACCCCGAACCCCGAGATTTCGGGGTATCGCCGGGTGTACTCCACGCCGTGCCGTCCCGTCACCCTCAGGACGCCGTCGAGGTGCACGAGCGCGCGGATGCCGTCCCACTTGACCTCCAGGCCGTACCGGTCGCGATCGGAGGGTAGTTCCCCAGGTACGGCCAGCATTGGTTCAATCGGGTATGGCATTGGTTGCCCCATGACGGGTATGTGCCCATATGGTGAGCCCGCTACTGCTGAGGAGTGCCCATGCGCAGCATCTGGAAAGGTGCGATCTCCTTCGGGCTGGTCACCATCCCCGTGAAGCTCTACTCGGCGACCGAGCAGAAAGACGTCAGCTTCCACCAGGTCCACCGGGACGACGGCGGCAGGATCCGCTACAAGCGCGTGTGCACGGTCGACGGCGAGGAGGTCCCGTACGCGGACATCGCCAAAGGGTACGAACTGGCCACGGGCGAGATGGTGGTGCTCACCGACGAGGACTTCGAGGACCTGCCGCTGAGCACGTCGCGCAGGATCGACGTCCTGCAGTTCACCCCGGCCGCGCAGATCGACCCCATCTACTTCGCCAAGTCGTACTACCTGGAGCCCGACGCGCAGGGCGCGAAGCCGTACGTGCTGTTGCGTGACGCCCTGGAGAGCTCGGGACAGGTGGCCGTGGTCAAGGTGGCGCTGCGGCAGCGGGAGTCGCTGGCCACCCTGCGCGTACGGGACGGGGTGTTCGTCCTGGAGACCATGTTGTGGCCGGACGAGATCCGCGTCCCCGACTTCGAGTTCCTGGAGGAGGACATCGAGGTCCGGGCCCAGGAGCTCAAGATGGCCGAGTCGCTGATCACCACCATGGAGTCGGACTTCGACCCGAGCGAGTACCACGACACGTACCGCGAGGCGTTGCAGCAGGTGATCGAGGCGAAGGTGGCGGGCAAGGAAGTCGTCGCGGCGCCGGAGGAGGAAGAGGCGGGGCCGGCGGTGGACCTCATGGCCGCCCTGCGCGCCAGCGTCGAGGCCGCGAAACGGGAGCGGACCGGGGAACCGGCCAAACCGAAGAAGGCGGCGGGCGGCGGCAAGTCCGCCAAGGCGTCCAAGGGGGCGGAGGAGGCCGAAGAGGAGGCCAAGGAGGAGAAGGCCCCGCCGAAGCGCAAGGCCCGCAAGTCCGCCTGAGCCCCTTCCGCCACGGAGGTCCGTACGACGACGTCCCCAGGACGTGCGGACCGGACACCGAAGACCTGGTGCCCGCCGACCCGCGTGCCTGTCTCTCCGCTGGTCCGGCGACAGTACGCCCTGTAGCGCGATCGCGAACCGCCGGCGAGGGCCGGACCGCTTTTGCGGCGCCAGGAGTCGGAGAAAATCGTGTGCGGGCCGGTGAGGCCGTCCAGCGGGGCTCCGACGATCATCCCCGCGCTCAGGCCCCGGGCGGACGCCCTTCTGCTCGCGAGCTTTCTGAGGCGATATGGATCCCCATGGGGAAGTAGCGCACCACCACGGCTCCTGTGACGAACAGCATGGCCGGAAGGGGTGGGGGCGGCACTGAGGTGCGCACGGGGGGCGGCGAGGGCGACCGTTGCGGTGGCGGAAAGGGCGACAAGCCACCGATCCCGGTCCGAATGATCCCTTTGCGAGGCTTGGCCGCTTCCCGATCCAGGAGACCGACCAGGCCGCATACGACACCTGGCGGACCAACCAGGCGCACTGGCGTGCGGCGATCACCGCGCGGGAGCTGGCGAGCCGGTTGGTCGGGTGAGACGTCCAACGTCAGGTCCGCGCAGGACAACCGGGCGGAGCGGGGGGACTGGGCGAGTGGTGGCCGCGCGTCCGACCGGGCGGAGCAGGGGTTGGGCGAGTGGTGGCCGGGTGGCCGCGTCCGGGCGGGCGGGGGCCGGGCAGGTCGTGTTCATGGCGGTGGATGCCCTTTCCTGGGGGCGACGTGCCTCGGTGGCTGGACGTAGGCGCCTACGTGCGCGGGCCGCCGGACGGGCTCAGCGTCGCGTGGCAGGGGGGGGCGCTGCCTGTGCGGCCCGAGGGCGGCACAGAAGATGTGGCCCTCGCGGTGTGCCGGAGCGGCCGTCCGCGTTCCGGCTCACATAACGGCCATTAGCCATAAAGCGGACATTATCTTCAAATCGCACTAAGCCGCACCAATTGCCCAGGGTAAATCGGTCGATCACCGACACTTGATGCCGGCCGAGGGGTGATGCTCGGGGTTTCCGGGCCCGCCCATCCGTGTCGGACGCCCCGCCCAGCGATCATGATAGATTCGGACATATCATGGCATATCAGTCAATAAATGTTTAATGCAAGCAATAAGGCTGTTAATGCATAGCAAAAAGGCGGCGGTTCTGTGTTGCCATGCCCGCGTCCAGGAAATGACATTTCACGGATGGCTCATCACAGGTCGTCCAAGGGCAGTTCCCTGGCAACCGGGGAGCGTTGAGAACGGGGCAACCAATCCTTTAGGGGGAAACGCAATGCCCAAGCTCAAGAGTATTCTCGCAGGCCTCGCCGTCAGCACGGCCATGGGCGGCGGTGTCGTAGCGCTCGGTGCGGCGACCACCGCGACCAGCGCCGACGCCGCCACCAGCGCCGGTGTCGTCACGTCCACCAGCTTCCAGGCCGGCTGCTTCCGCAGGTCCCGGTGCGGTGGCTGGGGATGGGGCAACAACTGGGGCGGCTGGGGCGGCGGCTGGGGCTGGCGCCGTCACGGCAACCGCGTGGGCAAGGTGAAGGTCACCATCCACAACCGCAACTTCAACCGCAACCGGGTGACGGACAACGAAACCACGCGCCCGATGGTCCGCGACCACGACCGTGACCACGACCGCGACCGCGACTGGCGCTGACGGCGGACGGAACCGTCATCCTCATGAAGGCGGCGCCGCGCTGAATTCGACCACCGGGTACCGGGCTCGGACAATGGCCTGAATTACGGCCCGGCGCGCCGGAGGGTTCATTCTCTCCGCGCCTTCGGAAATTCTGGTGAGGGCTTCACCGGCATCGGCCGGGGAGCCCTCACTTGCGTTTGTGCGCGAGTCGCCATGCAAATCTGTGCCTACCGGCAAAAGAGGACAATTGCGGTTTGCTGGCTATTCATGGGGATATATCAAGGTCATGGATGGCAGGCATGGCAAGCCATACCGTCC
The DNA here is from genome assembly GCF_044465465.1 of Nonomuraea sp. NPDC049655. Lineage (NCBI taxonomy): Bacteria > Bacillati > Actinomycetota > Actinomycetes > Streptosporangiales > Streptosporangiaceae > Nonomuraea > Nonomuraea sp. NPDC049655. The sequence continues at coordinate 54,655 of NZ_JBITLS010000016.1, read as the reverse complement.
ACGTCGTTTCCTGGGAATCCGGAAGCGTCGAGAAACGGGGCATCCAAACCTTTAGGAGGAAACGCAATGCCCAAGCTCAAGAGTATTGTCGCAGGGCTCGCCATGAGCACGGCCCTGAGCGGCGGAGTGATCGCCCTCGGCGCGGCGACCACGACCACCAGCGCCGAAGCCGCCACCAACGTCACCACCGGGGCGACCACCACCACTCTGTCCGGCTGCTTCCGCCGCTCGTGGTGCGGCGGCGGCTGGGGCTGGCGCAACAACTGGCGTCGCCACCGGCTCCCCAGGATCAAAATCATCATCGTCAACCGGAACCGGAACCGCGACGCGATCGCGCATGACGTCCGCCAGCGGGTCCGCGCTGACGACGCCGATCGTGACTGGAGCTGACCGCAGGTTCTGAACCCGGAGCGCGAACCGTGATCGCGCGACCGAGTGCCCGCATCCCACCGGACTTTCGTTCTCGTCGAGAACGAGCTCCTGGCAGGGAATGCGGGCACTCACTCGTTTCACCTTCTTGTCCGTACGGTCTTGGCACCGGATGACGATCCCTGTGCGGCGCCGAGGGGCGGGCCGGCTCGGGAAGGACGCGGGACACGTCGAGTGCCCGCATCCGGGAGGCGAGCCTCGCTCTCCGTCGAGAGAGCGGGTCGGCCGGATGCGGGCACTCCTCTACGTCGGCGTGGTCTCAGTTCTCAGGTGGGCTCTCGCTGGGCGGGCCGTCCCCGGGTGAGACCGCCGCCTAGTCGTCGTGGTGCTCGCGCTCGTCGTGCCGCTGCACGTTGGTGTTGTTGTGGTTGCTGTTGTGGTTGGAGTTGTGGATGACGACGCGGACCCGGGGGGCGTTGTTACGCCGCCAGCCCCAGCCGCCGCCGCGACCCCAGCCCCAGCCGCCCCCGCGGCCCCAGCCCCAGCCGCCGCCGCAGCGGCGGTGGCAGCCGCCGCCCCAGCGGTTGCCCCAGCTGCGGCCCCAGCCGCCCCAGCCGCACCGGACCTCCCGGAAGCAGCCGGCGAGGGTGGCCGCGGTGGCCGAGCCGGTGACGCTGGCAGCGCTCGCGCCGGTGACGGTGGTCGCCGCGCCCGCGCTGACCACACCGCCGGTCAGCGCGGTGCCCATGGCGAGCCCTGCGATAACACTTTTGAGCTTGGGCATTGTGTTTCCCCCTAAAAGGATTGATTGCCCCGTACTCGCCGCTCCGCGTAATCCGAGCCTTCCGGATTTCTGTGGAGCGGCGTGGATGCCCGCTAGCGAACATCCATGCCAGGGATATATCCGACCGAATGCCCCACAAACGGACATTGTCCTCTCTTGTCCGACACTATGGAGCATCATGGTGCATAATCGGACATTTCGGACTATCAGGGCCGCGGGGTCCGGCATCAGGGGAGACGGGCCCGCATTCAAGGGAGAACGCAAGTGAGGGCCCCACCGGCAGAATGCCAGTGGAGCCCTCACCGGGAATTGCCGCGGTGACAGAGGAGAATGGATTCTCAGGCAGGACAGCAAGGTCCGGGTGCGGTCACTTCCTGAGAGCCCAGTACTCGCCGGTCGGATTCACTTCGCCGTGAAGAGCGACCATCCATGGATTACGGGCACCATTCCCGCGCGATCAGTCGTCGCGGTCGCCGCGCGCGCGACGGTCCTCGCGCAGCTCGTTGTTGGTCCTCGTCTCGGTGTTGTCGTTCGTGTTCTCGTTGAAGATCTTGACGCAGACGCCGCCGCCGCGGTGGTGCCGGCGCCAGCCGCCACCCCAGCCGCCGCCCCAGCCCCAGCCGCCGCCGCCCCAGCCGCCGCCCCAGCCGTGGCGGTTCCTGTTGCAGCGGTGGTGGCGACGGTGCCACCAGCCGTGACCGTCCCCATCGCCCCAGCTGAGGGTCGTCGGGCTGGTGACGTTGTTGGCGGTGCTGGCGTTGGCGGTGGTCGTCGCGCCCAGGCTGACCACGCCGCCGGTCAGCGCGGTGCTGACGGCCAGACCTGCGATAACACTTTTGAGCTTGGGCATTGCGTTTTCCCCCTAAAGGATTGGTTGCCCCGTTCTCGACGTTCCCGAGAGGCCGGGAACCAGGTCTTGAACGACTAGCTGATGAGCCATCCGTGAAATGTCATTTCCGAGACAGAGCTACAGCAAACAGGAGTGGCCCTATTTTGCTATGCATTAGCAATCTTATTGCTTGCATTACAGCTCTATCGAATGAAATGCCATGATATGTCCGATTATGCGCATATGACGGAGTGCCCATCACATCGGGTTCCGACAGCGTCGGCCGCGCTTTTCTCGTGAAATGACGGCACGGCCGTAAACGCCGGAAGGCGGCGGCCGCGCGTGTATTTACGGCGTGCAGAAAAATGCTCGCCGGCACACCTGTGCGCCAGGCATGAGAAATGCTGGACGATGCTGTCGTCGGGATCGTTCGGGAAATGCCGTTACGCTTCCCCGATGGATTTCCGGTGACCACGACTTCCCGATCGCTAACCAGGAGTGTCCGGTAGGTCGCGCACTGTATCCGTTCCTGATGCTTACCCGTCTCGAACCTGGTAAACGGGGACAGACAGCTTTTGCCGCACACTTAAGCCGCCAAGAGATCCATTAGACATCTATGAGCGGAAATTTCGGGCCTGCCCCATGTCCGCTCGCGGGCGCGACCCCCTGCGCGTCCCGTATGTCCAGTGCTGCTCTGATAGGTCAGCGAAAGCGGCGTCTGTACGGAATGCAGACCCCGCCTGAGCGCGCTGGTTATCGTGGAAGAGCGACAAGGAGGACGTATGACAGCGGTGGAGCCGGTCCCTCACTGGCCGGGACGCATGATCGGCCCGGTGCACGTGCGATCCACCCCCGACGGCGGCCCGGCCGAGCAGGCCGTGTTCGTCCACGGGCTGGCGGGCTCGGCCACCAACTGGACCGACCTCATGGACGAGCTCAAGGACACCGTCACCGGCCACGCCCTCGACCTGCCCGGCGCGGGCTTCTCCCCGGCGCCGCGGGACGGCGACTACACGGTGGCCGGCCACGCCGCGGCGGTGATCGGGCTGATGGAGCACACGGGCCCGGCCCACCTGTTCGGCAACTCGCTGGGCGGCGCGGTCGCGGTGCGGGTCGCCGCGGCCAGGCCCGACCTGGTCCGCTCGCTCACGCTCGTCTCGCCCGCCCTGCCCGACCTGCTCCCCAGGTACGGCCCGGTCCGCGTGGCCGCCGCCGCCGTGCCAAGGGTGGGCGAGTGGTTCGCCGGCAAGCTGCGCCTGCTCCCCGCCGAGCAGCGCATCAACGCCTCCTTCGCCATGGTTTGGGCGGACGTGAACGCCGTCCACCCGGTGCGCCTGGCCGACGCCGTGGAGGAGATGCGCCGGCGCGACGACGTCCCGTACGCGGGGGAGGCCATGATCGGCTCGGCGCGGGGCATCGTGGCCGAGTACTTCCGGCGGGGTGAGGACAACCTGTGGCGCCAGGCGGCCAAGGTGAAGGCCCCGACGCTCATCGTCCACGGCCGGCACGACCGCCTGGTGCGCCCGGCCATGGCGGCGAAGGCGGCCCGTACGTTCCGGCAGGTCAGGCTCGTGCTGCTGCCGACGGCGGGGCACGTGGCGATGATGGAGATGCCCCGCGTGGTGGCGGCGGAGGCACGCCGTCTGATCGGTGAGACGAGATTGGGGAATGCCCCACTCGCCGAGTAGGTTTCAGCTAGAGATGTGACCCCCTGAAACGGGAGCGTAGAACGTGTCGTTGCCACCGCTGGTCGAGCCGGCCACAGAGCTGACCGTAGACGAAGTGCGCCGCTACTCGCGCCACCTGATCATCCCCGATGTCGGGATGGCCGGGCAGAAGCGGCTGAAGAACGCCAAGGTGCTGTGCGTGGGCGCCGGCGGCCTGGGCTCGCCCGCCCTGATGTACCTGGCCGCGGCGGGCGTCGGCACCCTCGGCATCATCGACTTCGACGTCGTCGATGAGTCCAACCTGCAGCGCCAGATCATCCACGGCCAGTCCGACGTGGGCAGGCTGAAGGCGGAGAGCGCCGCGGCGTCTGTCCGCGAGATCAACCCGCTGGTCGAGGTCGTCGTCCACAACGCGACCCTGACCACCGAGAACGTCATGGAGATCTTCTCCGGCTACGACCTCATCGTCGACGGCACGGACAACTTCGCCACCCGCTACATGGTGAACGACGCCGCCGTGCTGCTCGGCAAGCCGTACGTCTGGGGCTCGATCTACCGCTTCGACGGCCAGGCCAGCGTGTTCTGGGCCGAGCACGGGCCCTGCTACCGCTGCCTCTACCCCGAGCCCCCGCCTCCCGGCATGGTGCCGTCGTGCGCCGAGGGCGGCGTGCTCGGCGTGCTGTGCGCGTCGATCGGCTCGATCCAGGTCAACGAGGCCATCAAGCTGCTGACGGGCATCGGCGACCCGCTCGTCGGCCGGCTGATGATCTACGACGCCCTGGAGATGAAGTACCGGGACGTCAAGGTCCGCAAGGACCCCGAGTGCGTGCTGTGCGGCAAGAACCCGACGGTCACCGAGCTGCTGGAGGACTACGAGGCGTTCTGCGGCGCGATCTCCGACGAGGCCGCGCAGGCCGCCAGCGGCTCCACGATCACCGCGCAGGAGCTCAAGTCCATGATGGACAAGGGCGACAACATCTACGTGGTCGACGTCCGCGAGATCAACGAGTACGAGATCGTCTCCATCCCGGGCGCCACGCTGATCCCCAAGGGCGAGTTCCTCAACGGCTCGGCCCTGGAGAAGCTGCCCCAGGACAAGCGCATCGTGCTCCACTGCAAGTCGGGCGCGCGCTCGGCCGAGGCCCTGGCGATCGTCAAGAACGCGGGCTTCGCCGACGCGGTGCACGTCGGTGGCGGGGTGCTGAGCTGGGTCAAGACGGTCGACCCCAGCCTGCCCAGCTACTGAGGCGTTTTCCGGGGAACCTCCCGCCGAGGCGCTTAAGGTCGGTGTCGTGAACCACGCCCGCCCCTGGCCCACCCTGGTGGTGTCCTCCGCGCTGACCCTGGTCTGCGCGGTGGCCGCCGGGGTGGCCGGGAGCGCGGCGGGCACCGAGCTGACCCGCGGCCCGAGCGCGTCCGAACTGCGTGCCGCCGCCACGCGCGAGGTCGCCGAACGCTGGCGTGCCTGGCCCGCCGGGCGCGTCTTCCCCGCTGCTCTGCCGTACGCGGCCGAGCAGGGCGGGCAGGAGCGGGCCGAGCGCATCGGCATCTCGCCGCACACCGGCTGCGGCGCCGAGTCCGTCGACGCGAAGGCGGTCAGGACGTTGCGCGAGGCGGGCTGCCGGGGCGTCCTGCGGGCCACCTACATCGACGCGCTGCGCGGGGTGCTCGTCACCGTGGGCGTGGTGGCGCTGCCCGACGAGTCACGCGCGGTCCGGGCCAGGAGCGCGTTCGCCGACAACGGCAAGCCCGTGCCGGGGCTGCGGCCGCTCAGCTTCACGGGCACGGTCGCCGAACGGTTCACCCCCTCGATGCGGCAGGCCGGGTCGGTGCGCCAGGCGGGGCCGTACGTCGTCCTGACCACGGCGGGCCAGGTGGACGGGCGGCCCGCGACCACGTCCGGCGAGTCACGTCCGGCGATCTTCGCCTTCGCCGCCGAGCTGTCCGAACGCGTGCTGCTCGACCTCAGCACGCCCCGCATGCCCGACTGCGCGGCCGAGGGATGGCGGTGCTGAGCCGGCGCGCCGCGAAGGCGCTGTCCGCCGCTCCCGCGGTCCTTCTCGCGGTTCTTCCCGCCGCCCTGCCCGCCCGCGCCCACGCCGACGACGACGTGCGCGGCGGCCAGCGGGCCGTGATCGAGACGCTCGACCTGCCCGCGGCCTGGCGCGTCACCAAGGGCTCGGGGGTCACGGTGGCCGTGCTCGACTCCGGGGTCGATCCGGCCCACCGCGACCTGGCCGGCTCGGTGACCGTGGGCCGGGACTTCACCGCGGGCGCGAACCCGCCGGGCGTCGCGCCGCCGCGGCTGCACGGCACGTACATGGCCTCCCTGATCGCCGGGCACGGCCACGGGCCGGGCGGAAGGAAGGGCGTCATCGGCGTCGCGCCCGAGGCGGGCGTCCTGTCGGTACGGGTCATCCTGGAGGACGAGGAGCCGGGGTTCAGGGAGTTCAACTCGGCCGAGCGCTTCGAGGACGTCGTGGCCAGGGGCATCCGCTACGCGGTCGACCAGGGCGCGGACGTCGTCAACATGTCGATCTCCAAGGAGCTCGCGACCCGGGAGGAACGGGCGGCCATCCGGTACGCCATCTCCAGGGGCGTCGTGCTGGTGGCCGCGGCCGGCAACGACGGCGACAGGAAGACCGCCGGCGACTTCGCGCCCTACTCCTACCCGGCGTCCTTCCCCGGCGTGGTGTCGGTGGGGGCGACCGACCGGCGGCTGCGCCGGGCCACGTTCTCCAACTGGAACTCCTCGGTGCTGGTGGCCGCGCCGGGCGTGGACATCATGGGCGCGGGGCCCGGCGACGAGTACTGGGTCGGCCGGGGCACCTCGCAGGCGACCGCGCTCGTCTCGGGGGTCGCCGCGCTCATCAAGGCAAAATATCCGCAGATGTCGCCGCCGCTGGTCGTCCAGGCGCTCGCCGACAGCGCCGACGACCGGCCGCCCGGCGGCTACGACACCGGCACCGGCTTCGGCGTCGTCAACGCCCGCAGGGCCCTGGCCGAGGCCGCCCGCCTGGCCACGCACACCGAGACCGCGACCGGCCCGCAGGCCCAGGACCCCGCCCGGCCCCTGGCAGGCGGCCCGGCCGGGCCCATCCTGGTCACCGCGAGGGACCACCGGCGCGTGACGATCTACGCGGCCGTCGCCGCGGGCGCCGCGGGCGGCGCGCTCGCGTCGCTGGCGGTCATCTTCTTCCTGGTCAGACGCGTACGACGCGACCACGGCGCACACGACGCATGATCCGCCTGCTAACGGGGACGAAATAGACACCGACCAACCGCGGGAACGAGGCCAGGGTGGTGAAGGCACGTAGGTCGACCTCAGGGCTACCGCGCGCCGGCGAGGCCACATCGGGACGCAGCAACCCGCTCGGGGCGTCGACCGGCCGCCGGGCCCGCGTGCGCGCCTGGCCGGCGGCCAACTCCCGTACGCGCACCGCGGCCAGGGAACGCGCCGAGCTGGCGGCCCTCCAGCAGGGCGTGCGCTTTCGGCGCATCTTCGTCGTGCTGGTCGGCGCGGTCGTGGCCGTGTCGGCCCTCGTGGTGCTGCTGGGCACGATCGGGCTGCTCAACGAGACGCGCTCGCGCCCGCTGACCCCGTCCGAGCAGAACCAGTACAAGCAGGAGGAGATCGCCCGGCGCTGGCAGGCGTGGCCGGCCACGGGCGTCTTCCCCGAGGAGGTCAGGTACCTCGGCCTCGACCGCGCCCAGCAGTACGCCAGGCGGGTCGGCATCGCCCCCGAGACCGACTGCGGCAAGGGCGTGGACGCCTCCGTCGCCGGGGTCCTCGACAGCCACGGGTGCGTCACGCTGCTGCGCGCCACGTACGTCGACCAGACCTCCACCTTCGTCATCACCGTCGGCGTGGCCGTGCTGAAGGACGAGGAGTCCAGGGTGTCGGCGGGCGAGCAACTGGGCCAGGACGACCGGGTGGGCGTGCTGCCCGTGGCCTTCCCCGGCACCGTGACCGAACGTTTCGGCACCGAGCAGCGCCAGCGCACCGGCTGGGTGGGCGCCGGGCCGTACATCGTCTTCTCCACCGCCGGGTACGCCGACGGGCGCACCAGGGCCGCCATCCCCCCGGAGGAGATCCTGCACAGCGAGCTCTGGCCGGCGGCCAAGTCGGTCGGCAACCAGATCGCCTACTTCCTGGCGGATCCTCCCAAGGTTCCGCCGTGCACCCAGGGGAACGTGTGCTGACCGCCGTACGGGCGCTCGCCGCCACGCTGCTCGTCCTCCTCGGGCCCACGGCCGCCCCGATCAGGGAGCAGCAGCAATGGGTGCTGGACGCGCTCAACGTCGAGCAGGCGTGGAACGTGACCAAGGGCGAGGGCGTCACGGTCGCCGTCGTGGACAGCGCGGTGGACGCCGGGATCAAGGAGCTGAAGGGCCGCGTCACGACCGGGCCCGACATGAGCTCGGGCACGGTGGCCCGCGAGGTGCAGCCAGGGAGGCACGGCACCGCCATGGCCGCGCTGATCGCCGGTTCCGGCGCAGGCGACGGGCTGATCGGCGTCGCGCCCGGCGCGCGCATCCTGTCGCTGCCCCTGGCCACCGACGACGAGCCGGCGTTCGACCTGCTGCCGCCCACGGACCTCCAGTCGCCCGAGAGCTCGCTGGCCCGCGCCCTGCGCTACGCCGCCAACCACGGCGCCCAGGTCGTCAGCATGTCGATCGGCTCCTACGGGCCGATCAGGTCCGAGCGGGAGGCGGTGTCGTACGCGCTGAGCAAGGGCGTGGTGCTGGTGGCCGCCGTCGGCAACGACGGCCAGACGCCCTACGCCAAGGAGAAGGGCACCTCGTTCTGGAGTTTCCCGGCCGGCTACTCGGGCGTGATCGGCGTCGGCGCGACCGACAAGCAGGGCAGGAAGGCCACGTTCAGCAGCGACAACCTGTCGGTCCTCGTCGGCGCGCCCGGCGTGCAGGTGCCCGTGGTCAAGCGGCCCAGCGGGTACGAGCTGTCCGACGGCACGAGCTCGGCCGCCGCGCTCGTGGCCGGCGTGGCCGCGCTGGTCAAGTCGCGCTTTCCCGGTCTGCCGCCCGAGCAGGTGGCCCAGGCGCTGGCCTCCAGCGCGCGGGGCCGTCCAGCCGCGGGCTACGACGACAACACCGGGTTCGGCGTGGTGGACGCCGGGGCCGCGCTCAACGCCGCTGAGCGCCTGACCGGTCAGCGGCGCAGCGTGACCGTGCCCGGAAAGGACCACTTCGGCCGGGGCGAGGACTCCCCGGTGCCGACCCGTCCGGGGGCTGATCCGTGGCGGTTGTGGCTGTACGGAGGGGGTGTGCTGGTCGCGCTGGTGACGTTCTGCGGGGCGATCATCGTGCTCAATCAGCGCAAGGAGTGATGAACCGGTCGTACTTCGCCCGCGTGGACGGTAAAGATCCGCTATGGTCGCGCGTCATGGGATACGAGCTGCGGGTGGTGCGCGAGTCGCCACTCGCCTTCGCGGAGCTCGCGAAGGCCATCGCGCCGGCCGGTTTCGAGCTGCGCGGATCTGAGGAGATCGTGGCCGGCCACGACGGCGGCCGGCACGCGGTGGCGCGCTGGCAGGGCCAGGTCGTGGGCGAGCCCGGCTCCGACTGGCAGGTGGCCCAGCTCCTGCGGCTGTCGGCCGCACTCGGCGCCCGCCTGGTGGGCGAGGACGGCGAGATCTACGCGCTGCGCGACGGCGTGATCGAGGTCCTGTCCGGCGGGACGGTGATGGAGATCGGCAAGTTCGACGAGATCATCGACGCGGGCCCGGCCGCATGGACCCCCTGAACCCCTTCGCCGAGCGGGTGCTCGACCTGGTCGAACGCATCCCGCCCGGCAAGGTCATGGCCTACGGCGACATCGCCGAATACCTCGGCGAGGGCGGCCCCCGCCAGGTGGGCAAGGTGATGTCCACCTTGGGCGGCGGCGTCCCGTGGTGGCGGGTCGTGCACGCCGACGGCAGCGGCGCCGCCCCCGACCACCTGCGACGATGCCTGGCCCACTGGCGCGAGGAGGGCACCCCGCTGCGCGGCGAACGGGTGGACATGAGGAAGGCGCGCTGGGACGGGCGTTCAGCCGATTTTCAGTAAGGGTCCTGACCTGCGGTTTCGCCGTTGAGGCGATTCTGTGACATGTGACTCCCATTACCATGGGCTGAACACTGACAGGCCCGAAAGGCGGTGCCTCCACGATGGCCACCGGCGTCACAGCCCAGCGCCACAGCGGCGACACGCTCGCCGACCGCCTCAAGGCTGTCCAGGATCTCTGCGATCGTGGCGAGCCTCTTGAGGCGGTCATGCGTGCCGTCGGGCCCGGCGGCCGCGACGCGGCGTTCGACACCGAGGTGCTCAGCGGGCCTCTGGGGTCGCGCATCGACCTCGCGGTCAAGCGCGGCCCGGCCCGGCGCCGCGAGCTGCTCACCCTGATCCGCCCCTACCTGGCCGGCGTGGCCGCGGAGGTCAAGCGCGACCTGCCCGTCGCCCGCCGGGTGATCTGTCACCTGATCGAGCACCGTCCCGACGACGAGCTGGTCGACGGCGAGACGCTGGTCAAGGTCGTCACCGCGGCGGCCGAGCCGTCCAAGCGCATCCGCAAGGGCCTGAGCTGGTACGCCGATCTGCCCTTCCGCGACGAGCTGCCGCCCGACCTCTACCGGCTGCGCCGCGCCGACATGGTGCCGGTGACCCACATCGACGACATCGTGTGGGTCGACGGCAGGCTGCGCGTCACCGGTTTCGCGTACCTGGCCGGGTTGTCGGTCCGCAGCCGCAGGTTCAACTGGGCGACCGTGGTGCTGCGCGGGCCGCGCTGGCTGCCGCCGATCCGCATGCGCACCAAGCGGGTGCTCGCCCCCGAGGCCACCCACGGCGCGCGCGAGCCCGGCTGCAACTACGACTGGTCCGGCTTCACCGCCGAGCTGAGCCCGTGGCCGCTGCGCTGGCGCGGGGCCGTGCGCGGCATGGTGCACGCCGTGCGGCGGCGGTTGCGCCACCGTCCGGGGGTGCCCGACGCGACGACCTGGCGGGCCGAGATCGTCTTCTGGAGCCGTGGCGCGCGGGCGACCGGCCTGCTGCGCGGCTCGGCCATCGGCAGGCCCGAGCGTCCGGCCGGTCTCAAGCTGAAGCCCGGCTGGTGGGTGCGTCCGGTCTGGACGTCCGACCGCGCGCTGCAGGTCGTGCTCCAGCCCAACAGGGCCGAGCTGACCGGCGTGTCCGTCCAGGACGAACGCCTCGAACTCAAGATCTTCCTGCCCGGCCGCAGCGTGACCAAGGGCCACGCCAGGCTGGGCGGCCACCGCATCGCCGCCGACTTCACGCCGTCCGGCGGCGGCACCGAGGTGCTGATCGGGCTCGCCGTGCCCGCGCTGCTCCAGGAGAAGGACGGCCGGCGGCTGTGGGTCGAGCCCAAGGGCGACCCGGCGGCCTCCGTCATGCTCGGCGACCTGGTCGAGACGCGCACTCCGGTGGGCGACCGGGAGATCACCGTGCTCGGCGACCGGCGCGACCGCGTCGTGGTCTCCGCCCACCGCATCCGCCCGGTGATCACCTCCGCCGTCTGGGAGGGCTCCACGCTGGTCCTGCGCGGCGACTACCCCGACGCGCCCGGCCCCCGGGTGCTGACGTTGCGCCACCGGTCGGGGCTGTCGTACTCGCTGCCCATGGAGCGGTCGGGCGACGACTTCTCCGTCCGGGTGACGCCCTCGTCCATGGACCGCTTCGGCGAGTCCGTGCCGCTGGCCTCCGGCACCTGGAACATGTCCTTCCGGCACCCGTCGGGCGAGATCGTGCCGTTCCGGATGGACCACGCCGCCCTGCCGGGGCTCGACGAGGAGCCGCGTACGGTCGACAGCCGTGCGTACCGGATGATCTCCACCCGGTTCGACGTGCCGGTGATCACGGTCGAGGAGGGGCGTCCCAACGACGAGCGGGGCGTGGCCGGCACCCACGTGCTGCGCCGCGTCTTCTACCCGGCCCAGCGCACCGAGCCGCTGCACGACGCGACCGTCTACGTCGTCAACGACGGCCGTCTCTACGCCGACAGCGTGCGCGCCATCTACGAGGAGCGGCTGCGCAGGGGCGACGACCGCGAGCACATCTGGATCGTCAAGGACGCCGCGTTCGTGCCGCCGGGCGGCGCGCGGGCGGTGCGGGCGGGCAGCCGCGAGCACCACGCCGCGCTGGCCCGCGCCGGCCACATCGTCACCAACTCGTTCCTGCCCGCCTGGTTCCGCGCCCGCGAGGACCAGGTCGTGCTCCAGACCTGGCACGGCACCCCGGCCAAGCGCATCGGCAACGACCAGCCGCACATGGCCCGCGACCCCCGTCCGCCGATCTGGTACCGGCAGGCGGCCGAGGTGCGCGGCTGGGACCTGCTGCTGTCGCAGTCGCCGTGGGCCACCACGGTGCTGCGCCGGGCCTTCGGCTACAAGGGCGAGATCCTGGAGAGCGGTCTGCCCAGGAACGACGTGCTCAACTCGCCCGAGCGCGAGGTCAGGGCCGCCGCCGTCCGCGAGCGGCTCGGGCTGGCCGAGGGCAAGCGGGTGGTGCTCTACGCGCCGACCTGGCGCGACTACGACCGCAAGAACGCCATGGTCAAGCTCGACCTGGCCAAGGCCCGCGAGGCCCTGGGCGCCGACCACGAGATCCTGGTACGCGCCCATCCGATGCAGGCCATGCCCGCCGTCCCCGACATCGCCCACGACGTCACGACTTATCCGGACATGGCGGATCTGCTGCTGGTCACCGACGTCCTCGTGACCGACTACTCCTCGGTCATGTTCGACTTCGCCGCCACCGGCCGGCCCATCGTCTTCTACGGCTACGACCTGGCGAAGTACTCCGCCAAGCGGGGGCTCTACCTCGACCTGGCCGAGCAGGCGCCCGGTCCGGTGCTGCCGACGTCGGCCGAGGTGATCGACGCGCTGCGCTCCATCGACGAGGTGGCCGCCGCGCACGCCGACCGCTACGAGGCCTTCCGGGCCACGTACGCGCCCAAGGACGACGGCAAGGCGACGGCCCGCGTGGTCGACCACCTGTTCTCCTGAGGGCGCGGCCTCAGAGGTCGATCGGCAGGTCCGAGAGCATGAAGGGCTTGCCGGGCTCGTACCCGAGGGGACGCGGCGCGGCCGGAAGGCGCTCGACGAGCAGGTAGAGCAGCGCCGACAGGGTCGTGGCGCACACGATCTCGCCGGCCTCGACCAGCCGCCGGACGCTCGACAGGTGCACCCACTCGATGCGCTCGGCCTCCCAGGGGTCGCTGGGCGGGCCGATGTGGGTGGCCGTGTCGGCCCGGTAGATGTGGTTGAGGCTGTCGGTGAAGCCGTTGGTGGGCTGGACCGACATCAGCGGACGCAGCGGCCCCGGACGCCACCCGGTCTCCTCCTCGACCTCACGGGCGGCCGCGGCCATCGGCATCTCGCCCTCGTCGACCTGGCCGAGCGGGACCTCCCAGCCCCAGCTGTCGGTGATGAAGCGGTGGCGCCAGATCAGCAACACCCGGTCCTTGTCGTCGGTGACGACCGCGCCCGCGGCCGGCGCGGTGCGGACCAGCCGGTGATCGAGGTGCCGCCCGTCGGGCAGCTCCACATCCGCGATCCGGATGTCCAGCCACTGGTCGGCGTAGAGCGACGTTTCGGAGTGGACCTGCCAGCGCATGTGACCAACCCCCTAGCAGAGGCGCGGGTATCAACCCAACGTTACAAGAGACAACGCTGCGTGTGTGGGGCAATCGTGCGGATCGTCGCATCGCCCCAGGCAGCGCCACGCCCACGGCGAAACGGCGGCCTCGGCGTGTCGCACGATATTCGGATATTTGCCTCGATACGGTAGGCGGATCGCGGCGGGAGACCGGGTAAGTCGGCACGATCTGTCCGTGTGGTCTGGTGGAATCTAGTGCTGTGAGTGGTCAGACCTGGCGGTTGGTGCGGCGTGGCAGCGGAGGCCCTGTTGAGCCTCCTGCGCTGGATGAACATCAGCGTGCCGTGGTCGAGCACCGGAGCGGCCCGCTGCTCGTCCTCGCGGGGCCCGGCACGGGCAAGACGACGACGATCGTCGAGAGCGTGGTCGAGCGTATCGAACGGCGCGGGGCCGACCCCGAACGGGTGCTCATCCTCACCTTCAGCCGCAAGGCCGCCGAGGAACTGCGGCAGCGCGTCACCGGGCGGCTGCGGCGCACCACCCGCTCACCTCTGGCGCTGACCTTCCACTCCTACGCCTACGCGCTCCTGCGCCGCGAGTCCGTGCTGGAGGGCAAGGCGCCGCCGCGCCTGCTGACCGGCCCCGAACAGCTTCTGGAGATCCGCCGGCTGCTCCACGGCGAGCTGGAGAACGGCGCGCTCGACTGGCCGCCGTCCCTGCGCGAGGCGCTCAAGACCCGCGGCTTCGCCGAGGAGGTGCGCGACTTCCTGTCCAGGGCCGCCGAGCGCGGCCTCGACGGCGAGCGGCTGGTCGCGCTCGGCCGGCTGCACGGCCGGAGCGACTGGATCGCCACCGGCCGGTTCTACGAGCGCTACCAGGACCGGTTCGACCTCGACCCCGAGGACACCTACGACTACGCCGAGCTGATCGGGGCCGCCTCGGCGCTGCTGACCAGGCCCGAGGTGCGCGCGCGCGAGCGGGCCGCCCACGACATGGTGTTCGTCGACGAGTACCAGGACACCGACCCGGCCCAGGAGTACCTGCTCGACCAGCTCGCCGGCGACGGGCGCGACCTCGTCGCGGTGGGCGACCCCGACCAGTCGATCTACGGGTTCCGGGGCGCCGACGTCCAGGGGATCATGAAGTTCCCCGAGCGGTTCAGGACGCTCGACGGGCGCGAGGCGCCGGTGGTGGCGCTGCGCGTGTGCCGCAGGAGCGGGGCCGACCTGCTGGAGGCATCGCGCCGGGTCGCCGCCCGCCTGCCGATCGCCCCGGCCCCCGACCACGACCAGCGGCACGGCCACCGCGACCTGGTCCCGGCGGCCGGCGTCGAGCCCGGCGACGCGCGCGTCCTGCTGGCCGACAGCACCAGCCAGGAGGCCGCGATCGTCGCCGACACGCTGCGGCGGGCGCACCTGATCGAGGGGGTGCCCTGGCACCGCATGGCGGTGCTGGTGCGCTCGGCCAAGCGCCAGGTGCCGCTGCTGCGGCGGGCGCTGGTCAACGCCGGGGTGCCGACGATGATCGCCGGCGACGAGGCGCCGATCGCCCAGGAGCCGGGGGTCCGGCCGCTGCTCACGATGCTGCGGGTGGCGCTCGACCCGGCGCAGCTCGACGAGGGGGTGGCCGAGGAGCTGCTGACCGGCCCGCTCGGCGGCACGGACATGATCGGCGTACGCCGCCTGCGCCGGGCGCTCAAGATAGCCGAGAACGAGGCCCTGGCCGCCGAGGAGCCGCCGACCGCGGAGGGACCGGCCGAGGAGAAACCAGCCCCCGAGGAGGACCCGGTCGCGGAGGAGGAGCCGGCCCCTGAGGAGGACCCGGTCGCGGAGGAGGAGCCGGCCGCCGAGGAGGAGCCGGTCGCCGGGAAGGCCGGGGCGCGGTCGTCAGGCGAGCTGCTGGTGGCGGCGATCCAGGACGCCCGCGAGCTCACCCGCGTCGAGCCGCACGTCGCCCTCCCCGCCGAACGCGTCGCCAAGCTGCTCGCCGCCGCCCGCGAGGCCGCCGCGCAGGAGGGCACCGCCGAAGACCTCCTGTGGGCCGTGTGGCACGCCAGCGGCCTGGGCCCGCGCTGGACCGAGCAGAGCCTGTCCGGCGGCTCCCGCGGCGCGCAGGCCGACCGCGACCTCGACGCGGTGGTGGCGCTGTTCGACCACGCCGCCAAGTTCGTCGACCGCATGCCCAAGGCGGGCCCCGAGGTGTTCCTCGACAACCTGGCGGCCCAGGAGATCCCGGGCGACACGCTGGCCGACCGCGCCCCCGACGGCGACGCCGTGCGGGTGCTGACGGCCCACCGCTCCAAGGGCCTGGAATGGGACATCGTGGTCGTGGCGGGCGTCCAGGAGGGGGTCTGGCCCGACCTGCGGCTGCGCGGGTCGTTGCTGGGCGCCGACGACCTGGTGGAGGTGGTCGAGGGCGCCGAGCCGAGCGCCGCGTCGCTGGCCTCCAAGCTGCTGGCCGAGGAGCGGCGGCTGTTCTACGTCGCGGCCACGCGGGCCAGGCGGCGGCTGGTGGTCACGGCGGTCGGCGGCGAGGACACCGACGAGCGGCCCTCCCGCTTCCTGTCGGAGCTGATGCCGGGCGCGGTCGAGTCGGCCACGGTCGACGACCGGGCGCGCTGGCTGACCATGTCGGCGCTGGTGGCCGACCTCCGCAGCGCGGTGACCGACCCCACCAAACCGGCCAAAGTCCGGCAGCGCGCCGCGCGGCAGCTCGCCCGCCTGGCCGCCGCCGGGGTCCAGGGCGCCCACCCCAACGACTGGTACGCCCTCACCCCCATCACCGACGACCGCCCGCTGAGCTGGCCGGACGGCATCGTCAACATCTCCCCGTCCGCGGTCGAGAGCTTCACCAAGTGCGGCCTGCGCTGGCTCCTGGAGACGGCGGTCGGCGCCGCGGGCACCAGCACCGCCCAGGGCCTCGGCAACGTCATCCACGCGCTGGCCATGCTGGCCGCCACCGACCTGCCCGGCGAGGACGCCCTGGGCGAGCGGCTCGACCAGGTCTGGAACGAGCTCGACTTCGGCGGCGTCTGGTACAACCGCAAGCAACGCCAGGTCGCCGAGCAGATGATCGGCAAGTTCCTGCGCTGGCAGAAGGACAACCCGCGTGAGCTGGTCGCCATCGAGGAGTCGTTCGTCGCCACGGTCTCCGAGGGCGTGCAGATCAAGGGCCGGGTCGACCGGGTCGAGCGCGACGACGACGGCCGCGCGGTGATCATCGACCTGAAGACCGGCGGCTCCAAGCCCAAGGCGGGCGAGCTCGACCGGCATCCGCAGCTCGGCGTCTACCAGCTCGCCGCGCTGCTCGGCGCGTTCGCCCGGCACGGCATGACCGAGCCCGGCGGCGCCGCGCTGGTCCAGCTCGGCAAGGCGGCCGGCAAGAACGCCGCCACCGAGCAGCGGCAGGGCGCGCTGGCCGACGACAAGAACCCCGGCTGGGCCGGCGACCTGGTCGACACCGTCGCCACGGGCATGTCGGGCCCGTTCTTCCAGGCCAAGGTGAACGACGGCTGCCGCACGTGCGCGGCGCGGGCGAGCTGCCCGGTCAACGACAACGGGGGCCAGGTGTGCTGAACCCGGTCGAACTGGCCGACAAGCTCGGCATCCTGCCGCCGACGAGCGAGCAGGCCGCGGTCATCGAGGCGCCGCTCGAACCGATGGTCGTCATGGCGGGCGCGGGCTCGGGCAAGAGCGAGACGATGGCCGGGCGGGTGGTCTGGCTGGTGGCCAACGGCCTGGTCAAACCGGAGAACGTGCTGGGGCTGACGTTCACCCGCAAAGCCGCGGCCGAGCTGGCCGTCCGGGTCAGGGAGCGCCTGACCGGGCTCGCCGAGGCGGGCCTGGTCGCGCCCGGCGCGCTCGACAACGAGCCGACCGTCTCCACCTACCACGCCTACGCCGCCCGCCTGGTCACCGACCACGCCCTGCGCGAGGCGCTCGAACCCACCATGCGCCTGGTCACCCCGGCGGTGTCGTGGCAGCTCGCCTCGCGCGTGGTGGCCCTGTACGACGGGCCGATGGACAAGATCGAGCTGGGCCCGCCCTCGGTCACCGCCGCCCTGCTCGAACTCGCCGGCGAGCTGTCGGAGCACCTGCGCGGGCCCGCCGACGTGCGGCGGGTGGGGGAGTGGCTGGAGGCCCGGCTGGCCGCGCTGCCCGGCCGCACGACCGTGGCGCAGCGCAAGCCGGTCGGCGTGCACGCGGCCAGGGAGCAGCTGCTGCCGCTGGTGGAGGCGTACGAACGGCTCAAGCGCCGCCGCGAGGTCATCGACTACGGCGACCAGATGTCGCTGGCCGCCCGGATCGCCGCCAACCACAAGGAAGTGGGCGAGATCGAACGGTCCCGCTACTCCGTGGTCCTGCTCGACGAATACCAGGACACCAGCCACGCCCAGCTCGTCCTGCTGCGCTCGCTCTACGGCGGCGGCCATCCGGTCACCGCCGTCGGCGACCCCTGCCAGTCCATCTACGGCTGGCGCGGCGCCTCGGCGGGCAACCTGCGCCGCTTCCCCCGCGACTTCCGCACCGGCGCCGGGGAGGAGGCGCCGGTCCGCCAGCTCAGCGTCAGCTTCCGCAACGGCGACCGGGTGCTCGACGTCGCCGCCCGCGTCCAGCTCCCGCTGCGCATGGAGGCCCGCGAGGTGCCCGTGCTGGTGCCGGGGCCCAACCGGGTCGACCGGGGCCGCGTCACCTGCGCCTTCCACGAGACCGCCGAGGACGAGGCGAAGTGGATCGCCGACGGCGTGGCCCGGATCCTCGGCCAGGAGACCGCCCCCGACGGCCTGCCCTGGGGCGAGAAGGAACGCAAGAAGACCCTCGCCCTCCAGCCCCAGGACGTCGCGATCCTGGCCCGCAAGCGTTCGCAGTTCCCCGCGCTGCGCAAGGCGCTGGAGGACCGCGACATCCCGGTCGAGGTGGTCGGGCTGGGCGGCCTGCTGACCGTGCCCGAGGTCAGCGACATCGTGGCGACCCTGCGCGTGCTCTACGACGCCACCGCCGGCGACGCGCTGGCCAGGCTGCTGGCCGGGCCGCGCTGGCGGGTCGGGCCGGCCGACCTGCGGGTGCTGGGGGAGCACGCCAGGGAGCTGGCCCGCGAGCTGAGCGAGAGCCACCGCGCCGACGACCCGCTCGACCAGGTGGTCGCCGACCTGGCCGAGGAGCGCGGCAGCCTGGTCGACGCGCTCGACGAGCTGCCCGACCGGCCCGAGTGGCTGGAGTCGCTCTCGCCGCTGGCCCGAACCCGGCTGGTCGCGCTCGCCCAGGAGCTGCGCAGCCTGCGCGGCCACACCGCCCAGCCGCTGCCCGACCTGGTCACCGAGATCGAACGCCGGCTCGGCCTGGACATCGAGGTGGCCGCCCGCAGCGGCACGGCCGGGGCGTTCGCCGCGCGGGCCGACCTCGACGCCTTCATCGACGCGGCCGCCAGGTTCGCCGGCGACGCCGAGGACCCGACGCTGGGCGCGTTCCTGGCCTACCTCCAGGCGGCCGAGAGCGAGGAGTTCGGGCTGGAGGCGGGCCGGGTCGGCGAGAGCAACAGCGTCAAGCTGATGACCGTCCACGCGTCCAAGGGGCTGGAGTGGCCGGTCGTGGTCGTGCCCGGCCTGTCGCGGCTCCTCAGCTCGAAGGGCACGATCGCGACGGGCAGCGTGTTCCCGGCCACGCCGGTGATGAACAGCCGCTGGACCGACAACCCGCGCAAGCTGCCCTACCCGCTGCGCGGCGACGCCGCCGACCTGCCCCGGCTGGGCGGGCTGAGCAAGGAGGAGCTGGCCGCGTTCGACGAGCAGTGCCGGGAGCGCGACCTGATGGAGGAGCGGCGGCTGGCCTACGTCGCCGTCACCCGGGCCCACTACCACCTCATCGCCTCCGGCTACCGCTGGGGCAGCGCCACCAAGCCGCTGGAGCCGTCGGAGTTCCTGCTGGAGATCCGCGACACGGCCGACCGGGTGTCCTACTGGGCCGGCGACCTCGCCGAGGGCGCGACGAACCCGCTGCTCGCCGAGCCGGCCGAGGCCGTCTGGCCGGTCACCCCGGAGGGCCTGCGCTACGAGTCGGTGCTCGACGGCGCCCGGCTGGTCGAGGACGCCCTGGCCGGCAACCTGGCCGACGAGGACGACGAGCCGCTGCGCCCGTTCGAGGAGGAACGCCTGCGCGCCTGGGAGCGCGACACCGACCTGCTGCTGCGCGAGCGCGAGCTCAACCGGCGCAGGCCGGCGACCGTCGTCGAGCTGCCGGCCAAGCTGACCGTGTCGTCGCTGGTCACGCTGGCCACCGACCCGGCCGAGCTGGCCCGCAGGATCCGCCGTCCGGTGCCGCGCAAGCCCGCGCCGCTGGCCCGCCGGGGCACGTCGTTCCACAAGTGGCTGGAGAGCCGGTGGGACCAGCAGCGGCTGATCGACGACTTCGACCTCGACCCGCTGGAGGAGCTGGAGGAGGCCGACGTGCGGCTGGCCGAGCTGCAGGAGCGGTTCGAGGAGAGCGAGTGGGCCGACCGGCGGCCGGTCGACCTGGAGGTGCCGTTCGAGACCATGATCGCCGACCGGCTGGTGCGCGGGCGGATGGACGCCGTCTTCGAGCTGCCCGACGGCGGCTACGAGGTGGTCGACTGGAAGACCGGCGTCCCGCCCAGGGGGAAGGCGGCCCGCACGGCCTCGGTGCAGCTGGCCGCGTACCGGCTGGCGTGGTCGCACCTGGCCGGGGTGCCGCTGGAGAAGGTGAGCGCGGCCTTCCACTACGTCCGGGCCAACAGAACCGTGCGGCCGGTCAACCTGCTCGACGCCGACGGGCTGGTCGCGCTCGTCGAGGCGGTCCCGGCGTCAGAGTCGTAGGTAATGGAAGGCGGGGCGGGGGTGCATGAGGAAGTCGTGGTGGGAGATGTTCCAGGCGTATGCCCCGGCCATGCCGAACACCACCCGGTCCCCTGCCCGCACCGAGGTCACCACGTTCCGGGCGAGGACGTCCTTGGGGGTGCACAGCTGGCCCGTGAACGTCACGGGCTCCCCGGCGACCCCGGGCCCGCCGCCTGTGGGCAGGACCGTGAACGGCTGGTCGTGGCCCTTGGTCACCGGCGTGCGCAGGTGGTGCGTCCCGCCCAGGACGATCGCGTACGCCTGGCCGCGCCCCCGCTTCACCTCCACGACCTCGGTGACGTAGTGGCCGCAGTAGGCGGTGAGCGACCTGCCCGGCTCGACCCGCAGCCGCCGCCCGGCCCGCAGCGCGGCCAGGCCCTCGCCGTAGGCCGCCCAGTCGAAGCGTTCGCCCGACGTGTACGACACCGCCATGCCCCCGCCCAGGTTGACCTCCCGATGCCCGGTCTCCAGCAGGGCCCCGGCCAGGCGGAGGAGCTGGGCGGCGTTCAGGCCGCTGGCCAGGTGGGCGTGCAGGCCGCGCAGCCGTACGCGGCCGGTGAACAGCGGCAGGCACTCGGCCAGCCCGGCCTCGTCCATGCCGAAGGGGCCGTCCATCGTGAGCGCGGCCCCCTCGACCGGCAGGTCCGGGTTGACCCGCAGCAGCACGTCGGCCTCCAGCCCGGTCGCGAGCAGGCGGCGCAGCTCGTACGGCGACTCGACGTGCAGGCGGTGGTGCGGCAGCCGCAGCTCGGCGTCGGTCTTGCCGGGCCCGCCGAGCGCCAGCCGCGCGCCAGGGAGCAGCGCGGAGACGTGCGCGTGCTCGCCCGCCGACGACACCTCGAACCCGTCCACGTGCCGGGCCAGCACCCGCAGCAGCTCGGCGTCGGGGTTGGCCTTGACCGCGTAGTACAGCTCGACCTCGCACAGCGCCGCGCGCACCGACGCGGCGTGCTCGTCGAGCGCGGGCAGGTCGTAGAGGTAGGCGGGCAACGCGGGCAGCCGGGCGGCGGCCTCCAGCACGCCGCTCATGCGAGCGGGTTCGCGATCGGGACGTAGCCGGCGCTGCGGTCGGCCGCTCTGGCCCACCGCACGCGCAGGTTCGCCTTGGCGGGCAGCGGCGCCCCGGCCAGCAGGTCGCGCAGCGGGAGCGGCTGCCCGAGCTCGGCGGCCTGGCGGGCGAGCAGGTCGCGGGCGGCCCGCCACAACGCGCGCAGCAGCTCGTCGTCGGGGCCCGCCAGGGTGGCGGCGATCTCGGTGAGGTGGTTGACGAACAGGCAGTAGACGACGCGGGCCCAGCCCCGCGCCGGGTCGTGGGTGAGCGCGGCGGCCACGGCCGGATGCAGCCCGTCCAGGTCGTGGCGGCCCGCGACGAGCTTGACGCCCTCCAGGTCGCGGAAGATCGCCTGGACGGGCCGGCCGGCGGCGTCCAGGCCGACGAGCACGTTCTGCAGGTGGGCCTCCAGGACGACGCCGTGGCTGACGTACAGGTCCACGACCGGCAGCGCGACCGCCGACACGTACGCCGTCCACCAGGCCAGGGGGTCGGCCGGTGCGGCGTCCACGGCGAGGGCGGCGGCGAGGACCGGGGTGACGCCGGGGTCGCAGGCCGTCCACGGGCTCGCCCGGACGATCACGCCCAGGCCCTCGCGCTGCCCGAGTGCCGTGCGGTAGCCGGGCTCGGGAAGCCAGCGGACGGCCGGGTGCCGCGCCGCGACCTCGCCGATCAGCGGGGCCAGCCGGGAGGTGAGCTCGACGGCCCCGGCCAGCTCGTACCAGGCGTTCTTGCGCACGCAGTTCGTGATCCGCACGTCCAGGGAGAACTTCAGGCACACCTCGGCGTCCGGCACGTACACGGTCCGCACCGACGAGGTCGGCACGGCGAGCGGCCCCGGCCCGAGATCGACCAGCTCGGAGCCGAGAGCGGGACGCAGCAGGGCGAGCTGCCACGGATGGGCGGGCAGCAGCCGGTGTCCGGCGGGCGCCGGGCCGAGCGCGTCCAGCGCCGTCAGGTCACCCTCCTCGGCCAGCGCGTCGTCGCGTACCGCGAGCAGCCGCAGCGGGAAGGCGGCGTGGGCCTCGGGGGCGTAGCGCAGCCAGTCCGCGCCGTCGCGGGCCTTGGGGGTGGGGTGGAACGGGTGCCCGTACACGAGCGCCTGCTCCGAGGCCAGCCAGGGATCGGCGGGCGGCTCGGCCCGCGCCCTGGCCGCCAGGATCGCCGCGATGGCGTCCCTGCTGGCGGCCACCTGACCGGCGAACTCGCCGTTGGGTTCGGCGAGGAGGCGCTCCGCACCGGCTCCCCGGCCTCGGCGCGCCTGCTCGTCCTGCCGGCCCGCCAGGCCGGACAGGTCGGACAGGCCGGGCAGGCCGGCCACGTCGGGCAGGTCGGGCAGGCCGGCCAGGTCGGTCTCGGTCAGCCGGACCAGCTCGGCGACCGTCAGCGGCTGCCAGGAGCCGCTCTCCAGGCGTTCCGGAGGTCCGTCGAGGCGCAGCGCGGCGCCGCCGTGCGTACGGGCCCGCAGCAGCGTCCCCGCCACCCGCAGCAGCACGTACGGCGGCGCCGGCCAGACCAGCCCCCTGGGCCCGGCCACCTCGCGCACGCAGCACCGCAGCAGGGCCGCCAGCGTCGCCTCCTCGGCCGGCGCCCCGATGGCCAGGACGTCCATTCACGCTCTCCTCAGGTAGTTGGGCCCGCTGATGCCGTAGAACTTGTTCACGTCCCGCGCCCCGGACCGTTCCTTGGCCACGAGCGTCCCGGCGGTGACCATCGACTTGCCGGTGAGCCTGGCCGCGTCGAGCGTCCTGGCGCGCAGCAGCCGGGCCATGGGGTGGTCGCCGTGCTCGTCGAGCGCCTCGGCGAGCGTGCCGCGCACCAGGGCCGCCGCCCGCGCCGGCGGCAGCACCGCGAACGCCACCGCCGCGGCGGCCAGGTGCAGCGTGATCGTGACGAACACGTCGGCGAGCGCGTGCGGGTCGTCGGTGAGCATGCGCCCGTCGGAGAAGGCCGGCACGTCGATCCCGGCCGCCGCCAGCCTCGACGGCGAGGCCAGCAGGCCGTCGTTGTCCTTGACCAGCAGCCGCAGGTCGCCGTCCCGCAGGACGAGGGCCAGGTTCTGCTGGTGGGCCTCCAGGGCGACGCCGTACCGGACGAACAGCCGCACGTTCCAGCGCAGCAGCAGGCGCAGGTAGCGGGGCAGGACGTCCGGGCCGAGTTCGTCCAGCACGCCGGGCACCGCCAGCGCCGCGACCGGGACGATCCGTCCCTCCGGCAGCCGCCGGACCATCCACGCCAGGTACTCGTGGCCCGCGTGCGCGTAGGTCTGCTCGTCGGCCAGCAGCACGCCGGGATCGGCGAGCCGGCGCAGCAGCAGCTCGGCCCGCGCGCCGTCGTCCAGGGTGCCCGCCCTGATCGAGCGCCGGTTGCGCACGCCGAGCGTGCTCACCGGCAGCGGCAGCTTGAGGTGCGTACGCGGCCCCACCTCGACGGTCCGCATGGACAGGGTGGGCCGTACGGTGACCGCCTCCTCGTCCAGCACCCGGACCCCGTCGATCTTCCGCACCTCGCCGACGGCCATCGGGTGCACCGGGAACAGCACACCGCGGCCCGCCGGCCGGGGCACGTCCGCGGGAAGCTCCGTCACCCTGTGGGGGACGATCGCCGCGTGGGGGACGACCGCCCACCGCAGCGCGAACGAGGGGGCGAACTCCGGCGCGTACGCCAGCAGGTCGCGGTCCGAGGCGCCGATCCTGGCCCGCGAGGTCGGGTAGACGGGATGGTCGGCGAAGGCCGCCAGCGACTCGTACGACGGCCCGCGCCGCAGCACCTCCTCGGCGTGCGCGTCGTGCAGCTCCAGCGCGGACAGGGCGGTCAGGCACTCGTCGAAGAAGGCCGCCACCCCTTCGGCGTCGGCCGCGTCGGACACCTCCACGAGCGTCTCCAGCACCTGCTCCAGCCCCAGCCGCTCGTCCGGCGCCACCACGAAGTCCTGGAACGGCGACCCGGGGACCATCCGGACCCACCGCCCGTCGGCCAGCAGCAGCCCGGCCCCGGACCTGGTCCGGTCGAGCCGGGCGGCCAGCCCGCCATAGTCCTCGCGGACCAGCGCGTCCAGCACCCGGGCGGCCAGGTACGCCTCCCGCGACCTCACCCGACCACCCACGGCCGGGCCGCCCGGTACCGCTCGACGGCGGCGTCCACGCGGGCCCGGTCCGGTCCCACGGCCCGGATGACGCCCAGGTAGTCCCGGTTCGTGTGGGTCAGCTCTATGACGTCCCCGACGGCCCGCAGCGGCCGGTGCCACAGCCGTACGCCGCCGTCCTCGACGTCCTCCTCCGGCGGCCCCTCCTTGACGACGCCCGGCCGGTCGGCGACCACGCTGACCGCGCAGCCGTGCCGGGACGCGGGCGGCGGCTCGGGCGCCGGCTCCCCGAGGTGGGTGCGCAGGATCCACTCGAACAGCGGCACGCCCAGCACGTCGGCCAGCAGGAAGTCGCAGTGGTCGCCGATCGCCCGGTAGTTCACCTCGACGATCCGCGGCCCGGCGGCCGTCAGGACGTACTCGGTGTGGCAGGCGCCGAAGCCCACCCCGAGGGCCCGCAGCGCGGCCAGGACGTGGGCGTCGGCGGCGGGCGCCCAGTCGAGCCGCTCCTCCACGAAGTGCGGCAGCGGGCCCAGCGTGGTCGCGAAGCCGCCCAGCACCCGCGTCGCGGAGCCGTCCCCGAGGGTCTCCAGGGTCCGCAGCGGTCCTTCGAGGTACTCCTCCACGACCAGCGTCTCGCCCGGACGCCGCCGCCTGGCCGCGGCCACGGCGCGCGGGAGGTCGTCCTCGACCAGCACGACGTCCTCGCTGGCCACCCCCTCGCGGGGTTTCAGCACCACGGGCCGGGGCAGGCGCTCGGGCACCGGATCGGCGGGTGTCAGCCGCAGCGAACGCACCGTCTCGATGCCGGCCGCCGCGAGCCCGCGTCGCATCAGGAGCTTGTTCTTGGCGGCCAGACAGGCCCGCCAGTCCTTGCCCGGAAGTCCGAAGTACGACGCCGCGAGGGCGGTCTCCGCCTGAAGGTGGTCGGAGTTGGAGAAGATCGCGTCGGGCCTGCCCAGGTGCTCGACCGCGTCGATCAGGGCGCGCGGGTCGCGTACGTCGCACCGCACCGAGCCGGGGTGCCGCTCCGGCCGGTCGGTTAGGACGGTCACCTCGCACCCGAGGGCCCGCGCCGCGGGCAGGAAGCCGTACGTCACCGAGTCCGTCGGCTTGAGCGCGGTCAGGTAGAGCCGCAACGCGAAGGCACCCCCGCAGGAATCAGGTAAGGCTAACCTAACTCGATGATCTTAGCCTGAGAATGATCGCTCCGGGGCCCGCACACCCTAATCGGCGGCTAACTGCGAGGTCATAGGATGACAAGCGACTTGGGGAGGGGCGGCCAGTGGAAAAGACCGCGGAAGAACAACTCATCGGCCCACTGCTCCTGGCACGGGGGACCATCGACAGATCGTCGGCGCTGCGTGCCGACGACAGATGGCTGGAGAAGGCGTGGGCCGACCCCGAGACCAGGGTGCTGGTGATCGACAACGGCCACACTCTCGTGCGGCGGGCCGGCGACGAGGTGCACGCGGTGCTCTACACCTCCGCGCAGGCGCCGCAGGGCGAGCGTTACCTGCTCGGCGTCGAGGGCGGCACCGCCTACTTCGCGGTGGCCGCGCCGCTGCCCGGCACGCCGGCCGGCGACCTCAACGGCCGGGTGACGATGCCGATGAGCCTGAACGACACGCCTGAAGGCCATCCGGTTCCGGCGGGTCTGCGCCAGGTGGGCGGGCTGCTCGGCGACCGCGACGCGGGCCTGCTGGTCCACGCGGTGGCGCTGGAGGCCTGGCACGCCACCCACCAGTTCTGCCCGCGCTGCGGCGCCCGTACGTCGGTGCAGGCCGGCGGCCACGTCCGGGTGTGCCCGAAGGACGCCAGCCAGCACTTCCCGCGCGTCGACCCGGCGGTCATCATGCTGATCAGGGACGAGGACGACCGCTGCCTGCTGGCCCGCGGCCCCCAGTGGCCCGAGGGGCGCCTGTCGATCCTGGCGGGCTTCGTGGAGCCGGGCGAGTCCCTGGAGTACGCGGTGGTCCGCGAGGTCGCCGAAGAGGTCGGCATCCACGTCGTCAACCCACGCTACCTGGGCAGCCAGCCCTGGCCGTTCCCGCGCAGCCTCATGCTCGGCTTCTTCGCCGACGCCACCACGACCGCGCTGACCCCCGACGCCGACGAGATCGCCGAGGCGCGCTGGTTCACCCGCGACGAGCTGGTGGCGTCGCTCCGGTCGGGCGAG
Organism: Nonomuraea sp. NPDC049655; assembly: GCF_044465465.1. Taxonomy (NCBI): domain Bacteria; kingdom Bacillati; phylum Actinomycetota; class Actinomycetes; order Streptosporangiales; family Streptosporangiaceae; genus Nonomuraea; species Nonomuraea sp. NPDC049655. Next base: position 28,229 of record NZ_JBITLS010000016.1, on the reverse strand, counting down.
GTGCGCCTGCCGCCCCCGGTGTCGATAGCCCGCCGCCTGATCGAGACGTGGTACGGCGGCGAGCTCGTCGGCGACTGGTGACCTGCCGAGCGGAGCCGGGGAGTCCGAAGCAGGGCTCCCCCTTCCGCGTCCTGGCCTAGGAGTCGAGCAGGCGCTTGACCTCGATGACGCTGGGGTTGGTCCTGACGTGCTCCACCCCTGAACGGGAAACCGCCACGACCGTCGGAACGGTCTGGTTGCCGTTGTTGACGCTCATGACGAATTCGGCGGCGGCCGGGTCGCGCTCGATGTCGACCTCCTTGAACGCGATGCCTTCGCGGGCGAGCTGAGACTTCAGCCGCTTGCAGGGGCCGCACCAGGTAGTGCTGTAGACCGTGAGCGCCATGTCGGGTTGTCCCTCCAAGGTCAGGAAAATCAGGCGCTCGGTGCAACAACGCGGAGGCGCCCGCTTAATCCCTACCCGGGGCCCTCTAGCCGATGCGCTCGGCGATCCAGGCCTGCACCCGCTCGGCCACGCCCGGCTCCCGGTACAGGGGAGCGCTGTGGTTGGTGCCCGGCGCCGTCATGATCGTCATCGGCACGCCCACCTGGCCGAGCATCTGCTTGAGCAGCTGGCTCTGCGTCGGCGGCACGAACTCGTCCTCGGAGTGCACCGTGAGCACCGGGGCGTCCTTGGCGCTGGCGTGCCAGGCCACCTCCATGCTCGCCCAGACGCGCGAGCACTTGCCCTTGGGCTCGCAGCCGCCGGCCAGCCGGATCGCGGCCTCGCGCAGCTTGCGCTTGTCGTGGTCGGCGGTCTTCTCGCCGTCGGCGTACGCGCGCAGCGGCGAGATGATCGGCGACAGCCCGACCACGCCCTTCAGCCCGGCGATGCCGTTGCCGTACGTGCCGACCGAGGCGGCGATGTGCCCGCCCGCCGAGAAGCCGACGACGACGTACTTGCTCGCATCGAAGGCCCAGCGGTCGGCGTGCTTGCGCGCCAGGGCGATGGCGGCCAGCGCGTCGGTGCGCTGCGCCGGCCAGGCGGCCTCGCCGGAGAGGCGGTAGTTCAGGTTGAAGACCGTGTACCCGAGGTCGGCGTAGCTACGGGTGATCTCCTTCATGTACTTCTTGTCGCCGCCGGACCACCAGCCGCCGTGGATCAGGAAGACGCCGGGACGCTTCTGGCCGTCGGGCGTCCACCACACGTCCATGTCCTGGTTGCGCTGGCGGCCGTAGGAAAGGGTCTCCGTGGCCAGCCCGCCCAGGCCGTCGGGGTCTGTGGGATTGGTCACCACGGGGACCGGCGGCTCGGCCGCGAACGCGACGGCAGGTGTGAGCGCCACGGCAGCGAGCACCAGCGCGCCCGCGAAAACCGCTGTTCGCACGGCCTTCCTTTCCCCCATGCGGCATGGTCGGCCCCATTGTGGGGGAAGCAACCATTCCTTTGCATCTCGGTGACTATGAACATACGTCGGGCCGCATGTTGCCAGAATAAAGTGCTTCGGCGCCACTTGCGGGGAGGAAGATCGGGTGAACAGCGTGGATGACGTCCTCAGCGGCCTCGACCCGGAACAGCGGGAGGTCGCCGAGGCGGTGCGCGGCCCGGTGTGCGTGCTCGCCGGCGCCGGCACGGGCAAGACCAGGGCGATCACTCATCGCATCGCCCACGCCGTGCGCAGCGGGGTGGTCGACGCGCCCAGCGTGCTCGCGGTGACGTTCACCACCCGGGCGGCGGGGGAGTTGCGGCAGCGGCTGCGGGCGCTGGGGGCGCCGGGCGTCCAGGCCCGTACGTTCCACGCGGCCGCCCTGCGCCAGCTCACCTACTTCTGGCCGCGGGTGATCGGCGGCGAGGCCCCTTCGGTCATCGAGTCGAAGTTGCCGGTGCTGGTCGAAGCCTGCCGCCAGATCCGGAAAAATCCCGACCGGTCCGAACTGCGGGACATCGCGGCCGAGGTCGAATGGGCCAAGGTCTCCCAGATCGGCCCCGAAGACTACGTGGCCGCCGCCGCCAAGCACCACCGCACGCCGCCCGGCTCGCCGGAGGAGGTGGCCCGGCTCTACGAGTCGTACGAGCGCATCCGCCGCGAACGCCACCTGGTCGACTTCGAGACCATCCTCGAACTGACCGCGGCCGTGATGACCGAGCACCAGGAGGTCGCGGCCCAGATCCGCCAGCAGTACCGCTACTTCGTCGTGGACGAGTTCCAGGACGTCAACCCGCTCCAGAAACTCCTGCTCGACACCTGGCTCGGCGGCCGGGACGACATCTGCGTGGTCGGCGACCCCAACCAGACCATCTATTCGTTCACCGGCGCCAGCCCCCGCTACCTGACCAACTTCGCCGTCGAGCACCCGAAGGCCGCCGTCATCAGGCTGGTCCGGGACTACCGTTCCACCCCGCAGGTCGTGAACCTGGCCAACCTGGTCATCGCCAAGTCCAAGACCCCCAACCGCCTCGAACTCATCGCCCAGCGCCCCGACGGCCCCAAACCGGTCTTCTCCGACTACGACGACGAGCCCGCCGAGGCCGCCGGCGTCGCGCGGGCCATCAGGAAGCTGCTGGACAAGGGGGTGCCCTCGCGCGAGATCGCCGTGCTGTTCCGGGTCAACTCCCAGTCGGAGTCCTACGAGGAGGCCCTGTCCAAGGCCGAGATCCCGTACGTGCTGCGCGGCGCCGAGCGCTTCTTCGAGCGTCCCGAGGTGCGGCAGGCGGTCGTGCTGCTGCGCGGCGCCGCGCGGTCGGCCGCGGGCGAGCCGCTGGCCTCGGAGGTGCACCACATCCTGGCCGGGGTCGGACTGACCCCGTCCCCGCCCGGCGGCGGCAAGGCCAGGGAGAAGTGGGAGTCGCTGAAGGCGCTGGCCGACCTGGCCGAGGACATGGCCGCCGAGGGCGCCGACCTGCCCGCGTACGTCGCCGAGCTGGAACGCCGCGCCTCCGAGCAGCACGCGCCGCCGGTGGAGGGCGTCACGCTCGCCTCGCTGCACGCCGCCAAGGGCCTGGAGTGGGACGCGGTCTTCCTGGTCGGCGTCACCGACGGCATGCTGCCGATCATCTACGCCGAGACCCCCGAGCAGATCGAGGAGGAGCGGCGGCTGCTCTACGTCGGCGTCACCCGCGCCCGCAAGCACCTGTCGCTCTCCTGGGCGCTGGCCCGCGCGCCCGGCGGGCGCAAGAGCCGCCGTCCCTCGCGCTTCCTCGACGGGCTCACCGGTCGCGCCTCCACACCGCCCCGCATGACCACCCCGGCGAGCGAACGCCGCACGGTCGCCGCGCCGGTGAGCTGCCGGGTGTGCGCCAAGACGCTGGTGGCAGCGGCCGAGCAGAAGCTCGGCCGCTGCGCGACCTGTCCCGCCGACTACGACGAGGCCCTGCTCGAACGCCTCAAGGTCTGGCGCACGGCCACCGCCAAGGAGGCCAAGATCCCGCCGTACGTCGTCTTCACCGACGTCACCCTCCAGGCCATCGCCGAACGCGCGCCGGCCACCGAGCAGGAACTGCTGTCGATCGCCGGCATCGGCCGGGTCAAGGTCGACCGCTACGGCGAGGCCGTCCTCGGCCTGTGCCGCGGGTGAGATCCCTCACGTACGGCCGGCCCCCTCGCGCGTGAGCCCCTTCCCCACCGGGCGAAACGGTGAGACGGGAGCATTCCGGCAAGGCAGGGCGGGTTTGGGGGAACAGGCGTGGCACGTCAGACTTGTCCATGGAAGGTTCGTCTGTGAGGGGGCCCTGTGAACGAGGCGCTGAAGGAGCTGCTCGACCTGCTCGACCTTGAGCAGATCGAGCTTGACATCTTCCGGGGCAGAAGCCCGGAGGAGCGCATCCAGCGCGTCTTCGGCGGCCAGGTGGCCGCGCAGGCCCTCGTGGCGGCCGGCCGCACCGTCCCCAAGGACCGGCACGTCCACTCGCTGCACGCCTACTTCATCAGGCCGGGCGACCCGTCCATCCCCATCGTCTACAACGTCGAGCGCCTGCGCGACGGCCGGTCGTTCACCACCCGCCGGATCGTCGCCGTGCAGCACGGCAAGGCGATCTTCACGATGTCGGCCTCGTTCCACATCTTCGAGGAGGGCGTGGAGCACCAGGCGTCGGTGGCGCCCGTCGTGCCCGCCCCCGAGACGCTGCCGACGTTCCAGGACAGGATGTCGGAGGTGCTGGGCGACCACCCCGAGCTGCGGGAGTGGCTCTCGCGCCCGCGCCCCGTGGACGCCCGCTACGTCTCGCCCCTGACGTGGGAGGCGCACCTCAACCCCGAGCTGCGCAGCGCCCAGACCAACGTGTGGTTCCGCTACGACGCCGACCTGCCCGACGACCCGCTGCTGCACGTCGTGCTGGCCGCGTACGCCTCGGACTTCACGCTCGTGGACACGATCCTGCTGGCCCACGGCATGGCCTGGGGAGCCTCGAACGTGATCGGCGCGTCCCTGGACCACGCGATGTGGTTCCACCGCCCGTTCCGCGCCGACGACTGGCTCCTGTACGCCCAGGAGGCCCCCTGGTCGGCGGGGGCTCGGGGGCTCGCACGCGGCGAGATGTTCACCGCGTCGGGCGAGCTCGTGGTCTCCGTCGTCCAGGAGGCGATGATCCGCGTGGCGAAGTAGTCGGTTCGCAGCACGTTGTGACACCGTGGTTGTGTCACAAAATCGCAGGTAGAAAATATGTTGCCCCTTCCCGGCTTCCCGGTTTAGGGTCATGGACAAGCGAGTCGGACACTCCTGTTTCCGACGATCTGATGAGTGGAGGTGAGCCCCGGTGATGAGCATCCAGATGTCGGCCACGCAGTGGCTCGCTTCCGCGTGCCGTGACTCGGTGAGGCTCGCCGATGGGCCGGCCAAGCTGCGGCAGGAGAAGTCTGCCCGTAGCCAGGCCCCCGCCGTTCGTGCGAGGGCTCACGCGGGTGTCGCCGCTCCGCAAGGCGTTCCTGTCTATGGCGCAGGTATCGCTGCCCCGATCAACCAGCTCACCAAGGGTGGACTGTGCGGTCCGCAACCCTGGAGGGATGCTCCGGTCATAACCTGACCGGCACATAGCAGCCCCCAGGCCGCGGATCCGCACACAGGATCCGCGGCCTCTTTGTTTTTCCGCGATCCCCGACCACCTCCGAGGTGCCCGACCAAGATCAAAAAGCTCGATCAAAAGGAGAAGCAGATGGGGGCCAAGACGATCATGGACCTGATCGACGAAGCCAAGATCCCCTGTCGTACCGACCCTGACCTGTGGTTCGCAGAGTCACCCGAGGACGTCGAGTTCGCCAAGGCTCTCTGCGGCGGCTGCCCGATCCAGCAGGCCTGCCTGGCCCGCGCGCTGGAGCGCGAGGAGCCCTGGGGCGTCTGGGGCGGCGAACTGATCCTCAGGGGAACAGTCGTTCCCCGCAAGCGTCCGCGCGGGCGTCCCCGCAAGCACCCGGTCGCTGCCTGACCACCCACCAGCCCAACGAGCGAGAGAGAACAAGAACACCGATGAGCACTTCTTCCACCAGGAGCCTGGCCGTGCCGTATCTGTTTCATGACTTGGTCAACGACCGAATACAAACTCTCCACCGCGAAGCGGAGGAGCAGCGTCTCATCCTGCGCGTAAGCCGCGTACAGCGGGCGCGACGCGAGGTCAAGCGGGCCAACGACCGCTTGCGGAAGGCGCTGAGCCAGCAGGTGTGATCAAGGAGGTCCTGCCGCCGGCGCAGGATCTCCTGATCCCCACCTGCCTCTGAAGAGCCGGGCGCACCCAGCGCCCGGCTCTTTCCATGCCCGGACGCCTGCGTTCTGCCGGGTGAGCTGCGGGACGTCTGCGCTCGGTCGGGAGTGCTGGGGGACGGGCCCTCTGCGTTCGGTCGGATGAGCTGTGGTCCGGTCGCCGGGGAGCACGGTGCTGCCTGCGGTCGAGGGCCTTGGCCCGTCTGTCTCCTTCCGTGATTCGCGATCCGGCCCTCGGGTGATCTTCTTGCGCTGCTGGGAACCCGGCCTTCCAGCTATTTGTCTTCGATGCCTGGTTCTTTCCGGCATGTCGGACTCGTGTCGGGGGCGTTCGTAGGGCGGAGAGTGCGCTGTGAGCTGGGTGGCCGGCGGTCCCGGCTGACCTCGGGCCGACGTACGATGGCGCATGTGACCAGCAGACCCGCCGAAGCGCAGCACCTGCGTGACCTCGCCCTGCTGCGCCGCGTCCGCGACCGCATCGACCGCGACTACGCCCAGCCGCTCGACGTCGAAGCCCTGGCCCGCGGCGTGAACATGTCAGCCGGCCACCTCAGCCGCGAGTTCCGCCGCGCGTACGGCGAGGCCCCGTACGGCTACCTGATGACCCGCCGCATCGAACGCGCGATGGCGCTCCTGCGCCGCGGCGACATGAGCGTCACCGAGGTCTGCTTCGCGGTCGGCTGTTCCTCGCTCGGCAGCTTCAGCACCCGCTTCACCGAGTTGGTCGGCGTGCCACCCAGCGTCTACCGTCGCCGCGCGGCGAGCGCGACCGCGGGGATGCCGTCGTGCGTGGCGAAACAGGTGACCAGACCCATCAGGAACCGAGAGACCGCGCTTACCTGACCCCAATTAGCGTGACTTCCATGGACATCACCATCCACTCCAGCTTCCTCCCGCACACCGACCCGGAAGCCTCCCTGGCCTTCTACCGTGACGCCCTCGGCTTCGAGGTACGCAACGACGTCGGCTACAAGGGGATGCGCTGGCTCACGGTGGGCCCCGCCGGCCAGCCGGACACCTCCATCGTCCTGCAACCGCCGGTCGCGAACGGCTACGGCATCACCGACGACGAACGCCGCACCATCACCGAGATGATGGCCAAGGGCACCTACGCCGGCGTGAACCTGGCCACCACCGACCTCGACGCCACCTTCGAACGCCTGAAGGCCAGCGGCGCCGAAATCGTCCAGGAGCCGATGGACCAGCCGTACGGCGTCCGCGACTGCGCCGTCCGCGACCCTTCCGGCAACCTGATCCGCATCCAGGAACGCCACCCCTGACCCACCCCCGGGCACCATCACCCTGGACGTGTCCTTTGAGGGCGTCCTCTGACCCGCGTCCAGGAACGTCATCCCCTGGTCGGCAGTCAGCACCATCACTCCTGACACGCCCTTGGGCTTGCCCCCTTGACCGGCGATCAGGAACGTCATCCCTGGTCCGCGCTCGGTTCCATCACCCTGAATGTGCTTTGGGGGCGTGCCCTCACCAGCATCCACGAGAGTCATCCCTGGTTCGCAGTCAGCACCATCACACCTAACACGTCCTTGGGGCCGCCCCTCCTGATCGGTGATCAGGAACGTCACCCCCTCCCCCGCCGGCCCGGGGACGACCTTGCCGTGCGCAACCCTCAAGCGTCACCACTGCGACCTCGGACAACCCCCTTCGAGGCTCGGCCTGCGACCGATACGACGGGTGTGCCGCGGATGCGGGCAAGCTCACCAACGCCCAAGCGTCCAGGCACGGCGTCTCAAGGCGATCCGCCACCCCAGCAACCCCTTGCCCGGCCCTCACAGAGACCAGTCCGGCCTGGACGAACGGCCACCCCAGCCTTCGCCTGTCCCTGACGCCCAAGCTCGATCGCCGGTTGGTGCCCATACCGGAGCACTTTCGCGCTGATGAAAGGCCCATGGCACGATGGCGACATGATCGCGATCCGAAGGGACGATGCCGCGTAGGCCGCCAGGCGTCGTACGCGCCATGCACCGATCAGGGGCTCAGGCCCCAAAGCCCAGCGGCCACCTTGACGCCATCCGGTCCGGCACCGGAGACGCCCGGAAGCGATGGTCTCCGTCAATCGCCCGGGCGCTTGAGCGTTATGAAGAGTTCCTGCGCAAGCCGGGTAGGAGGTTGCTGCTTCCTCGGCCGGACTGTCCGTGTTGTGATCTGGTCTACTCCCGCGACCTCCTGCAGTCGGAGATCGACCGTCTGCCGGCACTCGCGCGTACCGAACTGCGCCGCATCGTGAGCAGGCTTGATCGACAGTTACGCCGTCGCACCCTGCCCGATCCGGACCTCGAACCCACAGAGCGGCACCTGGATGCCTGGTGGCGACGAAGGCTGCACGAACGGACCTGAACGTCAGATCACAAACGGCCTACCGCAGAGCCGTACCCTCCTGCCGAAGCCCGAAGCCCGGAGCCCGGAGCCCGGAGCCCGGAGCCCGGAGCCCGGAGCCCGGAGCCCGGAGCCCGGAGCCCGGAGCCCGGAGCCCGGAGCCCGGAGCCCGGAGCCC
>NZ_JBITLS010000016.1:0-19948 GCF_044465465.1 Nonomuraea sp. NPDC049655 | reverse complement strand
CGGAGGCGGGAGCGAGGAACTGGGTGGGCGCAGGTGAGGTGCCGGGTGGACGAGAGTGAGGCGACGGTCGAGGCAGCCCGATAACCGCCTTCCCGGCGAGGCGTTCTGCCGACCGCATGGGACGGTGAGGATGAGGCCGATGCCTTCGCCCTCTCCCCGCCATCCCGCGGCGCAGCTTGCACACGTCGGCAGCGAATACTGCGGTCACCCTCGCTCCCGCCGAGCCAGCCGTGCATCTCCTAAGCCGGCCGTGACTAAGAAGGTCCCCTCCTGCGCCGGCCGTGCGTCTCCTGCGCCGGCCGTGCGTCTCCTGCGCCGGCCGTGCGTCTCCTGCGCCGGCCGTGCGTCTCCTGCGCAGGTCGTGCGTCTCCTGCGCCGCCGTGGGTCTCCTGCGCCGGTCGTGCATGTCCACAAGCAAGGCACCGCCTTCGCCCACGAAGCGCAGGCGGCGCCTGATCACCCGATCGCCAGTGCCTCGCCGTTCGGGTCGTCGGCGAAACCCGGAACCCAGCGGATCACCTCGTCACGGAAGCGCGCCGTGGTGCCGAGCTGGCAGAGGACCCCGACACCGGCCGCATGGACCCGATGGATGAGCACGTACGACGGCGGCAGGTTGAGCTGGCGAACCACGTTCGTCGGGCGGAGGTCGGTGACACTGGCCGCCTGGGCCTGCAGCCACTCCCGGCTGAAGGTGAACTCCTCCACGGCCGTCGGCTCCACGTACGGCGCCAGGAAAGCGCGCAGGGCGTCGGGGTCGATGTCGATGTCCTGACGGATGAAACCCTCGTCACGGAGGCCCGTCATCACGGTGTCCATGTCGCCCTGGTTGAAGATGCGCGTGAGCTGCCCGAAGACCTTCGGATAGCCGCCAGGCAGACGGTTGACCGCGCCGAAGTCGAGGACGCCGAGCTTGCCGTTGGCCAGCACGCGGAAGTTGCCCGGATGGGGATCGGCGTGCAGCATGCCGACCCGGGCAGGCGAGCTGAACAGGAACCGGACGAACAGCAGCCCCGCGTGATCACGCTCCTCCTTGCTGCCCTCGGTGATCACCCGCGACAGGGGAGTGCCGTCCATCCACTCGCTGACCAGCACCATCTCGTTGGCCGCCACCACATCCGGGACGTGGAAGTCGGGATCGCCGTTGAACTCCAGCGCGAAGGCATGCTGTGCCTCGGCCTCGCGAAGGTAGTCGAGCTCCTCGGCGATCCGCTCGCGCAGCTCGGCCAGCAGCGCCTTCATGTCGAGGCCGGGCAGCAGCGCCCCGAACATCTTTCCCAGCCGGGCCAGCTGGGTGAAGTCGCCGAGCAGCGCCTTGCCCGCCCCCGGGTACTGGATCTTGACGGCCACCTCGCGCCCGTCGTTCCAGACGGCCTTGTGCACCTGGCCGATCGAGGCGGCGGCCGTGGGCCGGTCGTCGAACGAGAGGAAGTGTTTGCGCCAATCGTCCCCCAGCTGCTCGGCGAGCACCTTGTGGACGGTGGCGACCGGCAGCGGAGGGGCGGCGTCCTGGAGCTTCGTCAAGGTCGCCCGGTAAGGGCCGACGATCTCCGGCGGAAGCGCCGCCTCGAAGATCGACAGTGCCTGGCCGAGCTTCATCGCCCCGCCCTTGAGCTCGCCGAGCACCTTGAAGATCTGCTCGGCGGTGCGCTGCTGAACCTCCTGGGCCACGATTTCTGCTGATTTGCCGCCGATGCGCTTACCGAGGCCGAGGGCGGCCCGCCCGGCGAACCCGAGCGGAAGGGTGGCCAACTTGGCTGAGCGGGTGACTGCCCGGCGCGGAAGATCGCTCACACTCATGCGCGGAACCTCGCCCGAGATGCCGCTTCCCCCCTTCGTGGTCGTCCCCTGAGCACGTCAGTCGCTGGTAGGTGACATGTCCATTGTTAGCGAATAAGGATTGTTTCGCATACAACGACATTGCGGATGACCGTTCCACGACCGTCTTTTCCAGCACCAATCAGGCATTACGTCCATTGTGCCGTTCGTCACAGAGGACGCCCGGCCTTCGAGATGAGCAAGCGCCTGGCCGGTCGCCGCCGCCGCGACGAGCGTGGCGAGCGTCGTGTCGCAGGCGATCTCGCCGGGTGGATAGCCGCCCAGCCTGGCAGTGACAATCGGCCAGGCGGGATCGTGGTCGCGGCGCGTCAGGTCGAGACAGTGCAGGCACGTCGTCTCACCGGGAAACACCAGCGGCCCGACGGATCCGTGCCCCTCGAAGGCCGACACCAGCAGATGCGGGATGCCGAAGTCGGCCAGCTCGTTGACCAGCACCCCGTCCAGAGGCCCCACGGGCGCGAGGATGGCGAGGTCGGGACGCGCCGTGCCGTCCCCCAGATGCGGAGCTCCGGCCAGGACGTTGGACGACGGAACGGCGTCCTGACTCACCTCCGCAGGAGTGGGTGGCACAGCAGGAGAAACCCGCGCAGCGGCGGTGCCGGACGGCGTGACACCCGCCCGCCTAGGGCGTGCGGTCGTGCCGCCGCTCGGCGCGATGCCCGCCCGCCTGGATTGTGCGGTCGTGCCGCCGGACGGCGACGGCGCCCCGCGTGCGGGCCGGCCTGTGGCGTCACCGGCGGGTGTGACGTTCCGGCCTGTGGGGTGAGGGGTTGAGATGCGATCGCGCGGAGGCGGAACGGCCGGCGCGTTCTTCGGCGGGGGAGCAAGCACCCGCCGGGCGACCGCCGCCGCGCCCTCCTCCCGGGACAGCCCCACCTCGGCCCACGTCAGCCCGCCCGGCGTGATGTCTCCAGGCCGGACCGGCCCGGGATCGATCACCCGGATGTCGCCGACCCCGCCGGCCGCGAGCAGGGCGACGATCTGCGCCCCCACGCGCCCGGCCCCGTAGACCCTGACCTTCGCATCTCGCCGACGCCGAAGCAGCTCGATGCCGCCCTCCGGGCTGTTGGAGGCCAGGTCGAGCGCGTCGAGGTCGGGTTTCAGCCGATCCCTCTCCGCGAGGGAGAGCTCCCGCAGCGGCGCCGGGAACGGGCCGGCGTCGTGCAGGGCGCCCCGCGTGGCGAGGTAGTCGAGCAGAGCCTGGGCGCATTGCTCGTCGAGGCCGGCCGCCGCCGCGTCGCGCATCACCCGGCGCAGGTCGCGGGTGCCGTCGAGCCCCTCGATCCACTGACGCACCGATCTCGTCAGGCCGGTCAGCGTGATGGCCCGGAGGGGATGCACGCCGTACTGCAGGGTGTGCTCGTCGCGGAGGATTCGCCGGAGGGCCGGCTTCACACGTGGCCTCATGGCCGGAAGGTTCGCACGTCCGACCAAGATCCCGAGCCGCTTCCGCGCCGCCTGTGGACAACCTCCGACCGCGACGCCCACCCTGTGGATAACGTCCGACCGCGGAGTACACCCGCGAAGGGCCGGGGATCACAACCGCACCCGAGGCAAGCCGGGACCACCGCGGCTGGCCACCAACACATCCGCACCCGAGGCAAGTCGGGACCACCGCGGCTGGCCACCAACACATCCGCACCTGAGGCGTACCGGGGACCTCTGCGGCTGGCCAGCAACCACATCCGCGCCGTGCGGCAGGCCGGGGACCACTGCGGCTGGCGAGGAACCACATCCGCATCCGCGCCCCGCGGAGCGTTACGCTTCGCCGCATGAGCGAGATCTTGGTCGACCGCACAGACGACGGAGTAGTCGTCCTCACCCTCAACCGCCCCGAACTGCGCAACGCCATGACCGACACCATGACGGCCGAATGGCGCGAAACCATGACCACCCTGGCCGCCGACCGCGACCTGCGCTGCGTCGTCGTCACCGGAGCGGGCAGCGCGTTCTCCTCGGGCGGCGACCTGTCATGGATCGGCGAGCGGGGCGCCGAGGCGGTGCCGCCGCTGCGCGACCGCATGCTCGCCTTCTACCGCACCTGGCTGATGATCGCCGACCTGGAGGTGCCCACCGTCGCCGCGGTCAACGGCCCCGCCGTCGGCGCGGGCCTGTGCGTGGCCCTGGCCTGCGACCTCGTCTACGCCGCCGACGACGCCAAACTCCTGGCCCCTTTCACCCGGCTCGGGCTGCACCCGGGCATGGCCGCCACCTACCTGCTGCCCAGAAGAGCCGGTACGGCACTGGCCCGGGAGATGCTCCTGACCGGCCGTCTCCTTACGGGTACGGAAGCGGCAGATAAAGGCTTGGTAAATCAATCTTTCCCGAAGAATGACCTTCTCTCCGAGGTTTCGGTCATCGCCAAGAAGATCGCAGAGATGGCTCCAGTCGCCACCCGCCTCACAAAGGTCGCGCTGAACCAAGACCATCAAGACCTGGAAGCCGCTCTGAGGTGGGAATCCTTGGCCCAGCCCGTCACCATGGCATCATCCGACCTGCTGGAGGGCCTGGCGGCGCATCGGGAAAGGCGCATGCCCAAATTCACCGGCTCTTAATCATCTGACCAGCGAAAACAACGTCCACCCTCTGTGGAATTTCGCCAGTCTCGGCTAACGTGCTTATGTGCCCCCCGAGACAGTCGAGGTCCGTCGCAGTTCTCGTCGCCGGCGTACGGTCTCCGCCTACCGCGACGGCGACAAGACGATCGTGCTCCTGCCCGCCTGGCTGAGCGGCGAAGACGCGGATGAATGGGTGAGCCGGATGCTCGACCGGCTGGCCGCCAAGGAAGAACGACGAAGGCCGACCGACGAGGCCCTGCTCGAACGGGCGAGGGAGCTGTCGGTGAAGTACCTCGACGGCCGGCCCGACCCCGTGAGCGTTCGATGGGTCGACAACCAGCAGCATCGCTGGGGCTCCTGCACCCCGGAGAACGGCACCATAAGGATCTCGACCCGGCTCAAGGGCCTGCCCGAGTGGGTCATCAACTACGTCATCATCCACGAGCTCGCGCACCTGATCGTGCCGAGCCATGGCCCGGGGTTCTGGGCGCTGGTAGAACAGTATCCGAAGGCGGAGCGGGCGCGCGGGTTCCTCGAAGGATTCTCCGCGGCGGCCCACACGGCACCGGAGGAGTGTTGACGCGCATCGTCGCCGTCCTGGTACGCGGCCGCATGGCCGAAGCGGCGCCCCCTGGCGTCGATCCACGGCGGTTCCTGGCGGCCGTGGCCGAGGACACCTACGAGATGGTCGCCGGCCTGGAGTTCGTCACCCCGGTCCTGATCACGGCCGTCCCCGGCCTCGACGACATCGTCTGGCCCGGCACGGAGATCATCACCATCGACGAGGACGAGCCGCTGCGAGCCGTCCTCGGCCGCCTGTCCGGCGACCAGGCCGCGGTGATCAACGCCGACGCGCCCGACCTGCCCTCGCTGCTGGTCGGCAAGCTGTTCAGGGAACTGGGCCGGGCCGAGATCACGATCTGCCCTGCCGCGGACGGCGGCGCGGTGGCGCTGGCCTGCTCGCTGCCGCTGCCGACCTGGGCCGACCCCGACCTCGACGACCCCGACGTCGTCGCCGTCCTCCGGGAGCAGGCCCCGGGCCCGCGCAGGGTCGCCACCATCTCCGGATGGCACCGCCTGCGCACGTTCGACGACGTCGGACGCCTCGACCCGGGTCTCGAAGGCTGGGACAACACCCGCGCCCTGATCGGCCGCTGACCCGCGTCAGGGAACCGTGAGCTCGGCCAGGACGGCCCGGTGGTCGGTGCCCGGAACGTCGCGCACGCTGACCTCCCTGACGCCCACCCGTTCGTCCACCAGCACGTGGTCGATGGTGATGATCGGCGGCACCCGCTTGTTGGCCGGCCACGTGGGGATCAGCCCCGCGCCGACCTGGTCGGCCGCGTCCTTGTACCCCCGGGCCAGCAGCCTGCGCAGCGAGGCGTGGTCGAGCGAGGCGTTGAAGTCGCCGGCGAGGATCCGCACGGTTTCGCCGCCGGCGGAAGGAAGGCCGGCGAGCGCCTCGTTCCAGTTGACCACGTTGGGACCGAGCGGCGGATAGGGGTGGACGTCGACGAACTCGATCGGCTTCCCGCCCGGCAGCGCCACCATGGCGGCGGGCATCTTGTGCCCCACCGGGGGCACCACGTCGTCGAGCGGCTGAAGCGGGTGCCTGGAGTAGAGGCCGCTTCCGCCGGCGTCCCATTCGTCCTCAAGTACGCGGTGGGGCATGAACTCCTTCAGGCCGGCCGCGTCCATGTCGGCCACGGCGCCGGGGGTCAGCTCCTGCGTGCTCAGCACGTCGGGCCGGAACTCGCGCACCAGGTTCACGATCACCTGCGGGTCGGCCTTGCCGAACAACATGTTGATGGTCATGACCTTGAACGGCCTGCCGGTCGTGGCCTCGGCCGTGCCCAGCGCGCGCGGCAGGACGCTGAACCCGAGCGCGGTCGTGGTGAGCAGCGCGACGGCCGTCGCGGCCCGCCTGCGCCCGACCGCGGCGATCAGGAGGGGGACCAGGGACCCGGCCGCCGCGTACGGCGTCGCCGTCATCAGCTGCGTGGGCAGCGAGCCTCGTTCCAGCCCGGCGACCCTGGCCACGGCCCAGGCCGCGAAGGGTGTCACGGCCAGCCAGGTCAGGACGGCGCCGGGCAACTTCCGCGGCTTGCGGGCAGGCGTCACGATCGTGCCGCCAACGGCAGAAGTCTCCACGCGGCCCCCCTTGGAACGATGCGAAGGACTCTAGCCCAGCGAACGCGAGCGCGAGCTGAGCGCGGCGCGTCCGCGTGCGGCCAGCCGGCGCGTGGCCTCGTCGGACAGCTCGGGGATCTCGTCGACGGGGAACCAGCGCAGGTCGAGCGACTCGTCGCTCATGACGGCCTCGGCGCCGGGAGGGGCCACGGCCGCGTACTCGACGTCGAGGTGCCAGCTGCGCGGCGGATGGCACCAGACCTCGTGCTTGTCCACGGCCAGCGGGCCGGGCAGCAGCTCAAGTCCGGAGATTCCCGACTCCTCGGTGGCCTCGCGCAGCGCCACCGCCTCCAGCGTGGCGTCGAAGTCCTCGCAGTGGCCGCCCATGGGCAACCACTGCCCGGCCTTCGGATGCAGCGTGAGCAGCACCCGGGCGCCGTCGTGGCTGAGCACGGCGGTGGTGGCCGTCAGGTGGCCGGGTGCGCACGCGCGCCACATGGCGTCGTCGTACGTCCGCAGATGGCCGAGGAACTCGGCGCGCAGCGCCTCCTCCTCGGGGGTCGGCGCGGTCCAGGAGGACAGCACCGCCACCGCGTCGTCGTGCAGGGTCACCGGCCGCCGTCCTGGTCGCCGTTCTCGTCGCCGGGCTTGGCCTCCAGCTGGGAGATGTCCCAGGCGGCCTCGCCGCGGACGAACGCGTCGGGGTCGTCGAGGTCCTCGGCCGTCGGCATGAGGTCGGGGTGACCCCACAGGGCGTCGCGCCCGTCGACGCCGCGCTCGGTCTCCAGCGCGCGCCACAGCGCCGCGGCCTCGCGCAGCCGCCGGGGCCGCAGCTCCAGCCCGACCAGCGTGCCGAACGTCAGCTCCGCGGGCCCACCGGTCGCCCGGCGCCTGCGTACGGTCTCGGCCAGCGCGACCGCCGAGGGCAGCTTGCCGTCGGCAGCCCGGTCGACCACCGTGGCCACCCACCCCTCGACCAGGGCGAGCATCGTCTCCAGGCGAGCCAGGGCGGCCTTCTGCCGCTCGGTCTCCTCGGGCTTGAGCAGCGCGCCGCCGCTCAGCGCCTCCTGGATCGCCTCGGGATTGTTGATGTCGAGCCCGCGGATCTGCTCCTCCAGCGCGGAGGTGTCCACGGTGATGCCCCTGGCGTATTCCTCGACCGCCCCGAGCAGGTGCGAGCGCAGCCACGGGACGTGCTGGAACAGCCGGTGGTGCGCGGCCTCGCGCAGCGCCAGATAGAGCCGGATCTCGTCGGCGGGGATCTCAAGGCCCTCGCTGAAGGACGCGATGCCGCCGGGCAGCAGCGCCGCGGTGCCGGACAGCGGCAGGCCGATGTCGGTCGTGCCGATGACCTCGCGCGCCAGCGAGCCGAGCGCCTGGCCGATCTGCTGACCGACCATCATGCCGCCCATCTGCTTGAGCATGCCCATCAGCGGCCCGGCCATCTGCTGGGCCTCGGGCGGCAGCCCGGAGCCGCCGAGCGCGCCGCCCATGGTCTCGACCATGCGTTCGGCAACGGGCTCGCAAAGCTTGCGCCAGACCGGGACCGTGTTCTCGATCCACTCGGACCGGCTCCAGGCCTGCGGGTTGGACACGCCGCTCGGCAGCGTCGTCGCCTCGTTCAGCCACAGGTCGGCCAGGCTCAGCGCCTCGACGATCTGGCGGCGCTCGCCTTCCATGACGCTCGGATCGCCCTGGGCGACCACGGCGTGTCGTGCGATGTTCTTGGCCATGTCCCAGTTGACAGGGCCTGAACCCTGGGGCGCCGACAACATGTCGGCGAACTGGCGCATCGCCTGAGCCATTTGCTCAGGGTTGCCGAACATGGCGAACGGGTTCTCGTTAGGGTCGTTTTCGCGACCTGGCAGGTCAGTCACCGCTCTACCTCGTGCAGGATGGAGGAGTCCACATCCGCCACGTTAGTCGTCCTACGGCGGATCAGTGCAAAGTGAGGACCTGGTGCCTACCTCGAAACGCCCGCGTCAACCCGTCGTCGCCGTCACCGGCGCGGCCTCCGGCATCGGCCGCGAGTTGCTGGTGAGACTCGCATCCGCCGCGGATTTCCGCAGAGTGGTGGCCATCGACGAGGAGCGTGGCGACGTTCAGGAAGCCACGTGGAGAGTGATCGACGTACGGGATCCGCTCTTGGCGAACCGGATCTCCGACATCGACGTCCTGGTCCATCTGGCCGGTGACTACGCCGTCGACTCCGACCCGGGGGAGCGGCGCGCGTACAACCTCAGAGCCGCGCAGACGGTGCTCACGGCCTGCGCCGCCGCCCGCGTGCGGCGGGTGATCCTGGTCACCAGCGCCATGGTGTACGGCGCCGCGCCCGACAACGAGGTCCCCCTGCCGGAGGACTCCCCGGTGGCCGCCGAGCCCGACACCGGCGTCGTGGGCGACTACCTGGAGATCGAGTCGCTGGTCCGCAGATCGCTGCGCAGCCACCCGGGCTTGGACGTCACGGTGCTGCGCCCGGCGGCGGTCGTCGGTCCGGGCGTCGACACGGTCATCACCCGGCACTTCGAGTCGCCGAGGCTGCTCACGGTCAAGGGCTGCAACCCCAACTGGCAGTTCTGCCACATCGACGACCTCATCTCGGCGCTGGAGCTGGCCGCCAAGGGGGCCGTCACCGGCGTGGTGGCCGTGGGCTCCGACGGCTGGCTGGAGCAGGAACAGGTCGAGGAGCTGTCCGGAATCCGGCGGTTCGAGCTGCCGGCCGGGCTCACGTTCGGCACCGCGCAACGCCTGCACCGGCTCGGCATCACCCCGGCCCCCGCCACCGACCTGCACTATGTCGTCTATCCGTGGGTGGTCGACTGCTCGGCGCTGCGCGAGGCGGGCTGGAAGCCCACGTGGACCAACGAGGCCGCCTTCCGGCAGCTCCTCGAACTCCGCGAGAACAGGACCACCGTGGTCGGCAGGCGGCTGCCGGTCAAGGAGGCCACGCTCACCGCGGCCGGCGCGACGGTGGCCGTCATCGGCACCGCGGCGATCGTCCGGCAGGTCCGCAAAAAGCGTCGCCAGTAGGAACGTGAGGTTAGGCTCTTTCCGTGGACGTCATCCGGTTGCTCGGCATTCGTGACACCCCGTTGTCCGTTGACGAGGTGCTGGCCGCGGTGGGAGACCACGCGGCGGGCGGCACCGCGATCTTCATCGGCACCGTGCGCGAACAGGACCACGGCAAACCCGTGACCCGGCTCTCCTACTCCGCCCATCCCTCGGCGCCCGACGAGCTGCGCCGGGTCGCCGAGAAGGTCGCGGCCGACTTCCCCGTCACCGCGATGGCCGCCGTCCACCGGGTCGGCGACCTGGGGCTCGGCGACACGGCGGTGATCGTCGCCGTGGCCGCGCCACACCGCGACGAGGCGTTCAAGGCCTCGCGCAGGCTCATCGACGACCTCAAGGCCGAAGTCCCCATCTGGAAACACCAGGTGTTCGCCGATGGCGAGACCGAGTGGGTCGGCGCCTGCGAATAAGCTCATCACCATGTCACGACGCGTCCTCACCCTGCTGCTCGCGGGGTTCTTCGTGCTCGCGCTGGGCGTCCTGGGCGCGTTCCGGCCGGTCCCGTACGTCGTGCTGAGCCCCGGCCCCACCGAGAACACCATCGGCGAGATCGACAAGAAGCCGGTGATCTCGATCAGCGGCCGGCAGACCTATCCCACCAGCGGCGCGCTGAGCCTGGTCACGGTGGCCTACCAGGGCGGCCCGGCCGCCCAGATCGACCTGCTGACGGCGTTGCGCGGCTGGCTCGACCCGACCGTCGCGGTGGTCCCGCAGGAGACGATCTTCCCGCCCGGCCGCGACGCGAAGAAGGTCGACGAGGAGAACGCGGTCGAGATGACCAACTCCCAGGACTCCGCCAAGGCCGCCGCGCTCAACGAACTCAAGATCCACTACGACCGGGTCGTCACGGTGCTGTCCACCGAGAAGGGCAAGCCCGCCGACGGCAAGCTGCAGAAGGGCGACCAGATCAACGCGGTCGACGGCAAACCGGCCACCGACTCGCAGTTCGTCGGCGACACCGTCAAGGCGCACAAGCCGGGCGAGACCGTGACCTTCAACGTGACCAGGGGCGGCCAGAAGCTCGACGTGTCGCTGCAGCCGATCGCCAGCAAGGACGGCAAGCCCCTCGTCGGCGTGCTCATGCAGGAGAAGTTCAAGTTCCCCTTCGACGTCGACATCAACGTCGGCGACGTCGGCGGCCCGAGCGCCGGGCTGATGTTCTCGCTCGGCATACTCGACAAGCTGACCCCCGGCGAGATCACCGGCGGCAAGCGCATCGCCGGCACCGGCACCATCGACACCGAGGGCCAGGTCGGGCCCATCGGCGGCATCGCCCAGAAGATGGTGGGGGCCCGCGACTCCGGCGCGACCGTCTTCCTCACCCCCGCGGACAACTGCGCGGAGGCCATGAAGGCCGTGCCCGACGGCTTGCGGCTGGTCAAGGCCGACACGTTGCACGACGCGGTGCTCGCGCTCGACGCGCTGCGCACCGGAAAGGGCAATGTGCCCGCTTGTGAGGCCGGATGAAACTTCCGGCGAGCGCCGTGCGTTAGCCGTACGGCTGGCGCTGCGGTGTAAGTTGCCAGACACGGACCGTTTCTTCATCACGACGAGGGGTTGGCCTTGAGCTTCCGGACCCCAGGGGCCGGCAGGGCGATGCGCTTGCCACGCCGGCCGCGGCTGCTTCTGCCTGTGGCCATCGCGCTGGTCGCGATCGTGGCCCTGTTTTTTCTCTTTTCTGGGATTTATACCGACTACCTGTGGTTTGACACGACCAACTACACGTCGGTCTTCTCCGGGGTGCTGCTGACCGAGATCGTGCTGTTCCTCGTCGGAGCGGTGCTCATGGTCGGCATCACGGGCGGCAACATGCTGCTGGCCTTCCGCACCCGGCCGATGTTCGGCCCCGCCGTGTTCGGCGGCGGCAGCGGAGCCGACCGCTATCGCATGGCGCTCGACCCCCACCGCAAGCTGATCTTCATCGTCGGCATGGGCCTGCTCGCGCTCTTCTCCGGCTCCTCGTTCGCGGGGCAGTGGAAGACGTGGCTGCAGTTCGTGAACGGAGCCTCCTTCGACAAGAAGGACGAGCTGTTCGGCATGGACATCTCGTTCTTCATGTTCGACTACCCGTTCATCAGGATGGTGCTGAACTTCCTGTTCACCGCCGTGATCATCTCGATCATCCTGGCCACGATCACCCACTACCTCTACGGCGGCTTCCGGCTGCAGTCGCCGGGCGTGCACGCCTCCAGGGCCGCGCGGATCCACCTTTCCGTGCTGCTCGGCGTGTTCGTCCTGCTCAAGGCCGTCGCCTACTACATCGACCGGTTCGGTCTGGTCTTCTCCGACCGCGGCTACGTGCATGGCGCGTCCTACACCGACGTCAACGCGGTGCTCCCGGCCAAGAACATCCTCGCGATCATCGCGCTGATCTGCGCCGCGCTGTTCTTCGCCGGCGTCGTGCGCCCCGGCGGCATGCTGCCCGGCGTCTCGTTCGGGCTGCTCGTGCTCTCGGCCATCCTGATCGGCGGCGTCTACCCGGCGCTGGTCGAGCAGTTCCAGGTCAAGCCCAACCAGCAGGGCAAGGAAGCCCTCTACATCGACCGGAACATCCAAGCCACCAGATCAGCCTACGACGTGCAGAACGCCGAAGTGATCGACTACAACGCCCAGGCCGACCCGACCAAGGTCAGCGCCGGCGGCGACGAATCGGTGACCGGCGTGCGCCTGCTCGACCCGGCGCTGGTGTCGTCCACGTTCGAGCAGACCCAGCGCATCCGCGGCTTCTACGGCTTCCCCGACCAGCTCGACGTCGACCGCTACCCCGGCAAGGACGGCAAGCTGGTCGACCACGTGGTCGGCGTCCGCGAGCTGCTCGGCCCGCCCGCGCCCCAGAACAACTGGATCAACCGCGCGCTGGTCTACACCCACGGCTACGGCTTCGTCGCCGCGCCGGGCAACGAGGTCGACGCGGGCGGCCTGCCCGCCTACGACAGCAAGGACATGCCGGTCACCGGCGACCTCGCGGCCTCGACCGGGCTCAAGGAGTCGCGCGTCTACTTCGGCGAGAACCCCGGCTCCACCGAGTACGTCATCGCCGGCGGCAACCCCAAGACCCCGCAGGAGCTCGACTACCCGGTCTCCGGCGGTCAGACCGGCCAGCAGAACACCACCTACACCGGCAAGGGCGGCGTGCCGATCGGCTCGGCCCTCAACCGGCTGGTCTACGCCGCCAAGTACGGCGAGATGAACATCCTGCTGTCGGGCGACATCAACGACAACTCCAAGATCCTCTACGTGCGCAACCCGCGGGAGCGGGTGGAGAAGGTCGCGCCGTTCCTGACCCTCGACGGCAACGCCTACCCGGCGATCGTCGACGGCCGGATCACCTGGATCATCGACGGGTACACCACGTCCAACGCGTACCCGTACTCGCAGAGCGAGAGCCTCGGCGACATGACCCGCGACCTGGCCACCGACCGCCGCGTGGTCGCCCAGCAGCCGCAGGACGAGATCAACTACATCCGCAACTCGGTCAAGGCCACGGTCGACGCCTACGACGGCACGGTCACGCTCTACGCCTGGGACGGCAACGACCCGGTGCTCAAGACGTGGTCCAACGCCTTCCCCGGCACGATCAAGCCCGCCTCGCAGATGAGCCCCGACCTCCAGGCGCACATCCGCTACCCGGAAGACCTGTTCAAGGTGCAGCGCTACATGCTGTCGCGCTACCACGTCACCAACGCGGCCGCCTTCTACAGCGCCCAGGACTTCTGGAACATCCCCAGCGACCCCTCGCAGGGCAACCAGTCGGTCAAGCAGCCGCCGTACTACCTGACGGCGACGATGCCCGACGAGTCCGAGCCGTCGTTCTCGCTGACCACGACCTTCGTCCCGAGGGAGGGCCCCAACCTGGCGGCCTTCATGGCGGCGGGCTCCACGGTGGGCAAGGACTACGGCAAGCTGCGCATCCTGCGCATGCCGTCCAACACCACGGTCCCCGGCCCCGGTCAGGCCCAGAACAACTTCCAGAACAAGTTCTCGGGCGAGCTGGGCCCCCTCGGCCTCGGCCAGGCCAACGTCAGGTACGGCAACCTGCTGACCCTGCCCTACGCGAACGGCCTGATCTACATCGAACCGGTCTACGTGCAGACCAAGGCCGGCACCGGTCAGGAGCCGTACCCGATCCTGCGGCGGGTGCTGGTCGCGTTCGGCAACAAGGTCGGCTCGGGTGACACCCTCGACCAGGCGCTGGAGCAGGTCTTCGGCGGCGAGCAGCAACAGCCGAACACCCAGCCCCAGCAGACCACGCCCAACCAGGCGAACACGTCGGCGATGAACACGGCCATCTCCAACGCCCAGAAGGCCTACGAGGACGCCCAGAAGGCCCTCCAGGCCAGCCCCCCGAACTGGGACGAGTACGGCAAGGCGCAGAAGCGGCTGGAGGAGGCGCTGAAGCAGATCGAGAGCGCCAACGCCAAGCCGGCGGCCACTCCGTCGCCCTCGGCCTCGCCCTCCGCCTCCCCGTCGGCGACGCCCTCCGCCTCGCCGCCGGCCACGTCCACACCGACGCCGACACCCTCGGGCACAAAGGCGGGAGGCACCACCTAGCCCATTCGGTTTGCGCCCGCACCCCTTCGCCGATAGTCTTGAAAAGCAAGACAGCGACGCGGGGTGGAGCAGTTCGGTAGCTCGCTGGGCTCATAACCCAGAGGTCGCAGGTTCAAATCCTGCCCCCGCTACCAAGATTCGAGGTCCTGGCCGATGGCCAGGGCCTCGTTGCTTTTCAGCGGCATCGCAGGTCCCATCCGGCATCGTCGGTCTCCAGGACCTCGACCACCGCGGACGCGGGATCGCCGTCCTGGAAGTACACCCTGCCGTTGATCCGGTCGTAGTAGCTCGTGAGCTCGGCCTCGGACAGCCTGGTGCGCAGCGAGAACCTGACCAGGAAGTCGCAGTGGTCGCCGTTGCCCTCCTGCACGCCCACCGACCCCTGGGCGCCGGCGGCGTTGAACGAGGTCTCGGGCGGCAGCGGATGAGCCAGGAGCCGATCCTTCATGTCCGCCAAGCGCAGGTCATCGGCCCATATGGGCACCATGACGAGCAGGGCCAGGCGACGGGCGACGCCAGGAGGAGGATCCGCCGCCGGCGAAGCCGGCGCCGTGGGGGCAGGGGTTCGAGCAGCATGAGGCCCATGGTCACAGCCGCCGACGCGCCCGGACAAGCCCGGCCGGGTCGGAGGAGTCCATAAGGGCGGTATAGTTGATAACAACACACCGACGCGGGGTGGAGCAGTTCGGTAGCTCGCTGGGCTCATAACCCAGAGGTCGCAGGTTCAAATCCTGTCCCCGCTACCAATCCGAAGTCCCCGGTCGCCACACGGCGACCGGGGACTTCGTCGTTTCCGGGCCTCGTCGGGCCGGGTCTTGTCCTACGACCCACGTGCTGATTACATGATTACATGACGGAAAAAGACGTCCCGACCATCTACGAGTGGGCGGGCGGAACCGAGGCGTTCGAACGGCTGACCGCGACGTTCTACCGGACCGTCCTCAAGGACGACCTCATCGGGCCGCTGTTCGCCCACATGGATCCCGACCACCCCAAATACGTCGCCATGTGGCTCAGCGAGGTCTTCGGCGGTCCCGACCGGTACACCCACGAACGCGGCGGTTATTCCCACATGCTCGCCCACCACCTGGGCCGGGCCATCACCGAACCGCAGCGTCGCCGCTGGGTGAACCTCCTCATGGACGCCGCCGACGAGGTCGGTCTGCCCGACGACCCCGAGTTCAGGGCCGCGTTCGCCGGCTACATCGAATGGGGCACCCGGCTGGCCGTGCACAACTCCCAGCCCGGCGCGACGCCGCCCCCGGAGGCGCCGGTTCCGCACTGGGGCTGGGGAGTCGCTCCGCCATACCAGCCGTAACCTGGAGAAATGGGAAGCACGTCGCGCGGGCGGCTGCGGGTCTACCTGGGGGCGGCGCCCGGCGTCGGCAAGACGTACGCCATGCTCAGCGAGGCGCGACGGGCCAAGGAACGCGGACGTGACGTGGTCGTGGGCCATGTCGAGACCCACGGCCGCGACCAGGTCGCCCGCCTGCTCGACGGGCTGGAGACCGTGCCGGGCCGCACCGTCGTCCATCGCGGCGCCACGTTCACCGAGCTCGACGCCGACGCGGTCATCGCCCGCCGCCCCAAGGTCGTGCTGGTCGACGAGCTCGCCCACACCAACACGCCCGGCTCCCGGCACGCCAAACGCTGGCAGGACGTCCAGGACATCCTGGACGCCGGCATCGACGTCGTCTCCACGCTCAACATCCAGCATCTGGAGTCCCTGCGCGACGTGGCCGAGCAGATCACCGGCCTGCCGCAGCGCGAGACCGTCCCCGACGACCTCGTCCGGCGGGCCGACCGGCTCGAACTCGTCGACATGTCACCCGAGGCCCTGCGCCGCCGCCTCGCCCACGGCAACGTCTATCCGCCGGAACGCGTCGACGCCGCCCTCGCCAACTACTTCCGCGTCGGCAACCTGTCCGCTCTACGGGAGCTCGCCCTGCTCTGGGTGGCGGACCGGGTCGACCGGCAGCTCATCGCGTACCGGGCCGACCACGACATCGCGGGCACCTGGGAGGCCCGCGAACGCGTCGTCGTCGCCCTCACCGGCGGCCCCGAGGGAGACACCCTCGTCCGCCGCGCCGCCCGCATCGCGGCCAGGACCAAGGGCGCCGACCTGCTCGCCGTGCACGTCACCCAGGCCGACGCCCTGTCCACCGCGAGCGACCCGGCCAACCTGGCACGCCAGCGCAAACTCGTCGAGGACCTCGGCGGCACCTACCACCAGGTCGTGGGCGACGACATCCCGCGCGCGCTGATCGCGTTCGCCGACGGAGTGAACGCCTCGCAACTCGTCCTCGGCGCCTCCCGGCGAGGACGGCTCGCGCAGCTGCTCACCCGCGGCGTGGGCATGACGACGGCCACGCTGTCCGGCTCGATCGACGTGCACATGGTCCCGCACGAGGCCGTCAGCGGAGGCTCCGGCCGGCCGCAGCCCGGGGGAGCGCTGACGCGTCGGCGCAAGTCGGCCGGATGGGCCCTGACCCTGTCCGCCATGCCGGCGCTCACCGCCGTGATCGCGCCACTCGACCTGAGCCTGCCCAGCGAGATCCTGCTCTTCCTGCTGCTGGTCGTCGGCGTCGCGCTGGTGGGCGGGATGTGGCCGGCGCTCACGGCGGCGGTGCTCGCGTTCGGGCTGCTCAACTGGTTCTTCACGCCACCGGTGCACACCCTGACCATCGCCGAACCGGAGAACGTGCTCTCGCTGGCCATCTTCGTCCTGGTCGCCGCCATGGTGAGCACGGTCGTGGACCTGGCCGCCCGGCGCAGCAGGGAAGCGGCCCGGTCCAGGGCGGACGCCGAAGTCCTCTCCACACTGGCCGGACACGTGTTGCGCGGCGAGTCCGCGGTTGCCTCGCTGCTCGGACGGTTGCGCGAGACGTTCGGGCTGACCGCGGTGACCCTGCTCGAAAGGGACGATCCGTCGGGTGACTGGCGCATCGTCGCCACGTCCGGCGGTCCCCCGATCACCACCCCGCCCGCCCCCACCCCGAACCACACCGGACCGGACGGCGGGAGCGATGTGGTCACCGTCGACGACCGGCTGCTGCTCGCGACCCGCGGCCGGCTGCTCGACGCCAGCGACCGCCGCGTCCTGGAGGCGTTCGCCGCCGAGGCCGCCGTCGCCCTGCGCCAGGAACGCCTGCGCGAGGCGGCCGAGCGCGCCGAGCCGCTGGCAGAGGCCGACCGCATGCGCACCGCGCTGCTCGCCGCCGTCGGCCACGACCTGCGCACTCCCCTCGCCTCGGCGATGGCCTCCGTGGAGAGCCTGCGCAACACCGACATCATCTGGTCCGACGACGACCGCGCCGAACTGCTGGCCACCGCCGGCGAGTCCCTGGTCAAACTGAACCGTCTCGTGTCGAACCTGCTCGACATGAGCCGCCTCCAGGCCGGGGTCCTGGGCGTCACCCTGCGCCCCGTCGCCGTCGAGGACGTGCTGCCACGCGCCATCGACGACCTCGGCCCGCTGCGCGACCGGGTCAGAAGTGACGTCCCGGCCGACTTGCCGGAGTTCCAGGCCGACCCGGCGCTGCTCGAACGCGTCCTGGTGAATCTGATGGCCAACGCCGTCCGCTACAGCCCCGAAGCCGAGCCCGTGCTCGTCACCGCGAGCTGGCACGGCGAACGGGTCGAACTGCGCGTCATCGACAGGGGGCCAGGGATCCCCACGGAAGCGCATGAAAAGGTGTTCATGCCCTTCCAACGACTCGGCGACCGCGACAACCACACCGGTGTGGGCCTCGGCCTCGCACTCTCGCGCGGCCTCACCGAGGCGATGGGCGGCACGCTGCTCCTTGAGGACACCCCCGGAGGAGGGCTCACCATGACGGTCTCACTGAGGAGGGCCCTGTGACCCGCGTGCTCGTCGTCGACGATGAGCCCCAGATCCTGCGTGCTCTGCGCATCAACCTGGCGGCCAGGCACTACGAGGTCGCGGTCGCCCCCGACGGCGCATCGGCGCTGCGCCAGGCCGCCGACTGGCACCCCGACCTGGTCGTCCTCGACCTCGGCCTGCCCGATCTCGACGGCGTCGAGGTGATCCAGGGGCTGCGCGGCTGGACGAAGGTTCCGATCATCGTGTTGTCGGGACGTACCGACAGCACGGACAAGGTGGACGCCCTCGACG
Source organism: Nonomuraea sp. NPDC049655 (assembly GCF_044465465.1). Lineage (NCBI taxonomy): Bacteria > Bacillati > Actinomycetota > Actinomycetes > Streptosporangiales > Streptosporangiaceae > Nonomuraea > Nonomuraea sp. NPDC049655. The sequence goes on along the minus strand of NZ_JBITLS010000016.1, from coordinate 1,669 downwards.
CCGGAGCCGACGACTACGTCACCAAGCCGTTCGGCATCGACGAGCTGCTGGCCCGCATCCGCGCGGTGACCCGCCGCACGAACCAGCACGAAGAGGAACCCGCGACGGTGCGGCTGGGCGATCATGTGATCGACCTGGCAGGCAAGACGATCTCAGGTGGCGTACGGCTGACCCCGACGGAGTGGCACTTCCTGGAGATCCTGCTTCGCAATCCCGGCAAACTGATCAGCCAGCGGCAGCTGCTGACGGAGGTGTGGGGCGTCAGCTACCTGAAGGAGACGCACTACCTGCGCCAGTACATGGCCCAACTGCGCCGCAAGCTCGAACGCGACCCGGCCCATCCCGTGCACCTGCTGACCGAGCCCGGAATGGGATACCGGTTTCAGCCCTCCTGATCCCTGGCCAGGACGACCGCCTTGAGCACCGCCCACCCGAGCAGCAAGGCCCCGAAGAGCACCTGAGCGACACGCACCCACAGCGAAGACGTCTGATCCGCATAGATCACAACACCGATCCACATCAGACCAAATATCCCGACCAGGATGATTGCCGACCAGTTCAGCCCACGTTGCCACATACGCGCAGTCTTACAGCCGGGTAGCCAAGACCGGGTATGGCCACAGTCCTCATCCGGTCGAAGCCTGAGCCCCTGGGGAATCAGCCCTGAGCGAGCGGTGACCAGGCCGGCCGGCTCAACGGGGGAGCGTCCGGTGCGCGCCGACGCACCGCCGCAGGCGCATCCCGCGCATCCGCACGACCGGCGGTTGTTGCTGCTGCTCCTCGTGCATGTAGGCGAGCAGCGCCTCAGCCGTACGGGCGTCGGACAGGATCTGCCGCACGGCGTCCTCGTCCTCGGGCAGCTGACCGCGCTCGGCCAGCTCGCGCGTGAGGAAGGCGAGCGGGTCGGGCGCGCCGACCATGTCCGCGGCCATGGTCGTCCGCGCCGCCGTGAGCAGCCGCAGGTAATGGGTACGCAGGACGGCCTCGCGCACGCGTGCCTGTTCGAGGTCGTCGATCAGCGTCCGGGCGATGCGCAGGAGGTCTCCCGCATGGGTCGCCGGATCGGCGAGGAAGGCACGGATGTCGTCGAACTCCGAGCGGGTCATGGCGGGCACCTCCGAGAGAGCAGTCTGCTCGTGGCTACCTTCGTACCGAGGCACGATTGCGGATGACTTGCTGACCGCTTGACTTCGGGTGTCGTACGGACGGCGATGACCAACGTTTGACGATCTTGTGACGAGGGAAGGACCCTACGATTACCTGTGTGGCGCGAAGTACGTCCGGGAGACTGCTAGAGTTGCTTCGCGCAGGGCGGCCGAGGGGCTCGCAAGAGCCTCAACAGAAGCCCGGCAAATCCCACTTCCTTCTGGTTCATTCAAGACGGTTCAGAGCGGTCTGAATGAGCTGGTAAGTTAGAGGGGTTGTCCCGGAAGCGGGGCGCGACTAATTCCAGCAGGTTGAGCAAGTCCGGTCAATTTGACAGAGACTTGAACGGCTGAAAGAATTAAGACACAACGAAAGAACGCAAGACGAAATGAACGCCTCTGAGCGGGGATCCGGGAACGGGTTCTGGTGAGGAAGTACGCGTCCGTTTCTTGAGAACTCAACAGTGTGTTAAAAGCCAGTGCATGAAACACATGCATAACCCCGTCCACGTCTGCTTCGGCGG
>NZ_JBITLS010000015.1:279222-350939 GCF_044465465.1 Nonomuraea sp. NPDC049655 | reverse complement strand
GTTCCGCGACGGATCACCTCCAGGCACCTGAGATGGTGATCATCTCTGTCAGTCGCAGATGTAACGGGCCTGGCGTTGGGCGGGTCCGCCGCGAGTAAGGCGACGGGCGATTCCGGCGATGGCGGCCCAGCGGATGATCGCCGCGGACACCACGGGATCGCGTTCGTAGTCGCGAGCCAGACGGCGGCAGGCGGTCAGCCAGGCCAACGTCCGCTCGACCACCCACCTGCGTGAGATGACGTTGAACCCGCGCTGGAGAGCGGGCTTGCGCACGATCTCCAGGGTGGTGCGCAGCGTGTCGTGAGTCCAGTCCACCAGCCGTCCGGCAAAACCCTGGTCGGCGAAGACATACCGGATCGGCGTGGTCAGGTACGTCGACAGCAAGGTGGTCTTGGCGCCGTCCCGGTCTTGCCAGCTTGCAGCCATCACTGCGACCGTGACCAGCAGGCCGCTGGTGTCGGTGACGATGAACCGCTTGCGGCCGTTGATCTTCTTGTTCGCGTCGTAGCCGCGACTGTCGCGGCTGACCGTGTCGGCGCCTTTTACGCTTTGCGAGTCGATGATCCCGGCTGATGGCTCATCGGCGCGGCCGGCCTGCCGACGGGCCGACCTGTGCAATTCGGTCAGCAGCATCTCGGTGACGCCAGCTTCTTCCCACCGCTGGAAGTACCAGTACACGGTCTGCCATGGCGGCAGGTCGGTGGGCAGGTACCGCCATGGACAGCCGGAGCGCACCACGTACAGGATCGCGTTGACGATCTTCCTGCGAGGATGCTTCTCCGGGCGTCCGCCGGTGTTTGGCTCGGGCAGCAAGGGTTCGATCAGCTCCCACTGCGCGTCGGTCAGGTCCGAGGGGTAACAAGCAGGGGACATCCAGCCATCCTGGCAGCCCCAGCACCCGTCGACTCGCCGCCAAACCGAGCATGAATGATCTTCTCAAACACGCTCTAAGCTTACGGGCCGCACACATATTGGCCGAACTTGGCTGCTGTGAAATCGAGCCGGGGACTGAGCGAGGCGGAGTTCGACCGCATTGAGCGCGACTTCGGCTTCGGGTTCGCCGATGATCACAAGGCGTTCCTCGCAACCGGATTGCCGGTAAGGGAGGAACCGCTACCCGTGGCCACCTGGGAGCAGCCGTGGCCGGACTGGCGCACTGGCGATCCTGCCCGACTTCGTGAGCAGCTTGCCTGGCACATCGAGGGGACCCGGTTGGATGTCGAGCACAACGCCTTCTGGCATGACACGTGGGGCGCCCGACCCTATGACCTGCCAGCAGCGCTCACTGTGGCGCGCAGCCAGTTGACCCAAGCACCTACTCTCATCCCGATCTACGGACACCGGTATCTACCCGCCGGCCGCGGAACGCATGGGCATCCGGTGCTATCGATCTACCAGACCGACATCATCTTCTACGGCGCCGACCTGGCTGACTACATCACGATCGAGTTCAGCCGAACAGATCGGTCGATCGGCGAAGACTGGAAGCCACCGCCGGTGGTTCCCTTTTGGAGAGACCTCCTCTGAGGCTTCGGCAGGGCGGCGAGTGGCGGTCCGATGCTCGGAGCGCCTACTTGCAACGGGAGCCAGTCACGACACAGATTGTCCCCTGCCCTGTTCAAGGGTGTGGTGGTGTATGCGAGCGTGAGAAGCCGAGCAGCCCTGTTGCCGTATTTGGCTGCTGTGCGGTGCCCCCGGCGTGGCGCCTTGAGAACGACGTCAAAGACGGAGAGCACCATGCCTGTTCCTGAGCCGGTATGGGCAACTCGTCCTAAGTTGCTTGCTCGTCCCGGGGACGGTCCGTCTCACCGGATTTCCTCCTGATGTCTCGGTGCTCAGCCCGATCTACGACCAGCTTGGCGGCAGCCACGATCATGTTCATCGCGCCAACCGCACATGAGAGCCATTCGGGGATGTGCTCCACTTGATTGCCTTCCTGCTCGTGCCGATTAACAGGAGCAGTGCAGCTCGACAGGGTGGGGTTCGGCCACAGAGTGGAACGAAACCGAAGAATCATCTGCGGTTCCCCGGTGTAGGAGGAAGACTGAGCTAATGGTTCGCTGGTGTTCGACGAGCGCGGCGAATACTGCCATAGACGAGAGGACGATGGGATGGGCGCGGCATCTGATCCTGCGGCGATACACACTCCCACCGAGTTGGCTGCGGCATTGGACGCGCTGCGCGGGGAACGACGTCTCTCTTATCAGCGGCTTGACCGAGCGGCGAGACCGGACCACCTACCTGCCAGCACATTGAGCAACCTGCTCAGGCGAGGGCGCTGTACGGAGGAGACGCTGTCGGTCTTTCTGCGAGCCTGCGGCATCACTGGAACAGAGCAGGCCGAATGGCGGGCAGCCCGGGAGCGTGCTTTGACCGACCGTCCACCCCAATTGGGCATGATGCGGGTTGCTCAGACACTGCCTCGGCGATTAGGCGTACACGCGGCCATCGACATCTCAGGGGCCAATGACGACCTCCCGGCCTATGTGCCCAGGGACACGGATACCGCGCCAGGTGGTATCCGTGCTCTGCTGCAGACGGCGGTGGCGCGTGGCGGTCTTGTCCTACTTGTGGGCGGCTCATCGGTGGGCAAGACCCGATGTGCCTTCGAGGCGATTCAAGCACTTATGCCCCAGTGGTGGTTGCTGCACCCAGCCAGCGCGGCCGGAATCCGTACTCTGGCTACAGAACCTGTCGCCAGGACCGTGGTGTGGCTTGACGAGCTTCAGCGTTACCTAGGTGGGGCTGATGGGCTCTCGGCGGAAACCGTGAGAGCCCTACTGCACAATGGTGCGGTCATCGTCGCGACCCTGTGGCCCGAAATCTACAGCACTTACACCGCTCCGCCGGCCGACGACGCCATCGACCCTCATGGGCGGGAGCGGGAGTTGCTGAAACTTGCTGATGTCGTCCACATCAGCAGCAATTTCAGCGAGACTGAACGTGAGAGAGCTGGTCGACTCGCTGATGCTGATCCACGCGTCCGTCTTGCCCTTCAATCGAGCGACTACGGGTTCACCCAAACCATGGCCGCAGCCCCACAACTCGTCGCGCGGTGGCTCAACGCCAATCCCTACGAGCACGCGATACTCTCGGCAGCCGTCGACGCTTTTCGTCTGGGCGTCCATGGCCCAATGCACCCGGAATTCCTCCGAACCACGGCTCCCGCATACTGTGACGCACGATCTCGAGGCGCGGCTCCACCCGACTGGTTCGCTTCCGCCTTGGCAGGCACCACCGCCCTCTTGCATGGTGCGACCTCGTGTTTGGCGCCAGTTGCCCAGAGCATGGGTGAGGTCACCGGTTACGTTCTTGCGGACTACCTGAAGCAGCGCATCTTCGAGGAACGTCGCTCTACGTCTGTTCCAGCCGAGGTCTGGCACGCGCTGGCCATATTCTTGACGGAGCCAGATGATCTGGCTCGAGCGGGCGACGGTGCCCGGAAGCGCATGATGTATGGCATCGCGGAACGCCTGTATCGCCGAGCAATGGATGCGGGCGTTTTCCATGCTGGACTGCGCTTGTCTGAACTCCTAATCGCGCAGGGTCGCGCTGAAGAGGGCTTGGACATCGTACGCGGCATGGCCACATCTGGAGATATCGATAGCATGCTGCAACTGGCCCGTATGCTGGAAAAAGCCGGCCAGGTGGGCGAGGCCGCCGCAGTCCTGAGAGCGGTCGCAGATCAGGGTGAGAACATAGCCGCGCTCAGGCTGATAGTTCTGCTGTCGCAGCATGAGAGGTGGGAAGAGGCGGGAGCGGAACTGGCCAGCCGTGCTGCGAAACGGGCCTGGCCTGAAGCGTCAGATCTCGCCGAGATGATCGTCCAGTTGAACGATATGCCGGAAACTCCGCTCCAAGTGGAGATTGGCGACTGGCACGCGACTCCGCGATTGGCAGAACTACTGGTTGAGCAGGGTCGCATCGATGAGGGCCTGGACTTGCTGCGCGCCCGGGATGCAATCGGCGATCTGACAGCCGCGGCCCGACTGACCGAACTACAGGCCCAGTATCGGCCGGACGATTTGAGACTGGTGGCAGAGACCGGCTATTCCTGGGCGGCTTCCCGATGGGCTCAACTCCTACTGGAACAAGGGCGCATAGACGAGCTGAGGGCGCTCGCGAGCTCAGGCGACGAATACGCCCAGGGGTGTCTGTGTGACTTTCTGATAAATGCAGGGCGAATCGATGAGCTCCGCATGCTGGCTGGTCGAGGAAATGCGCCTGCGGCTATGAAGTTGGCGACTTGGCTGGAGTGGCAGGGGAATCTTGAGGAGGCTGCCACCGTGCTTTTCACTCGACTAAAGGCCGGTGATGCCCCCCATGTTTTCATCGCCGACACTATGGCTCATCACTGGGTTGATCTACTGGAAGCTCTGGGAAAGACGGAACTCGCCGAGCATCTGAGACGGTCCGGAATTAGCCTGGAAGACAGGAACCAAAGTTCATAAGACTTGCGCATGGAGCTGGGTAGCAGTCCGCAAGGTCATCGGTCTTGGCCCCGCCGGGGTCTTGGTCCCACTGGCAACGACGGCTCCGTCAGGGTCGGCGGTTGTCCGGGGCTCGGTGCTGCACGTCAATTTTTAGGCGTGTGCAGTTGAGTTGCCTTCCAGTGGTACGTGGCATGGGAGGAATTGCACCATAAGCACCTGAATGTCTGATGAGTTACGGAGAAGCACTGCTAAGGGTACTCGTGGTGGCCACGTTGCCGTCCGCCATGTCATCGCACTCACGCCACCTCAGCCGTGGTCAGCCGATGGCAAGGCCCGACGAAGGAGGGTCGCGGCAGCCGACCGCCCCAGCCGTGCACGGTAAGCACCGAAGTCGGCGATCGTCACGGCCTTGAGCACCGTCTGATCTTTGCCCCTTGCTGGGCCTAGGAGTCTTGTCACCAACCCGCCAGACGAGCTGTCCGAGGACGCCTTGCCAGGCTTCAACAAGGGCAAGTAGCAAGCGGCGAAGTGCTCCTCATGACTATGCTGCGGCTATCGCCAAACGCGGCAGAGGCACTCTAAGGTGTATGTGTGACCTTACTTGAAGAGCTCCTTGCTCTGAACGGCCTCCTCGCAGGCACTATATCCAAGCAAGAACGAGGACGACGTTTCGAGCGGTGGCTATACAAGCTTTTTGATATGGCGGGAATGCAATCACGTACGGCGTACCGCCCTAAAGGCGAAGAGATTGATGGTTCACTCTTTCACCTTGGCCATAGGTTCTTACTGGAGGCCAAGTGGTGGACGGACTCCGTGCCCGCTTCGTCAATTTATCAATTTAAGGGCAAGGTAGACGGTAAGCTCGTGGGCACCATTGGTTTGTTCATTTCCATGTCGGACTATAGCCCCGATGCTGTAGATGCAGTCCGTGTCGGCAAGACATTGAATGTCATTCTCTTTGATAGGCGGGACATCGAAGCGGCATCCCGAGATGGTTTCGATGCAGTGCTCGAATTTAAGCTTAGAGCAGCTGTCGAAGAAGGAGAAATTTTCGCACCTTACCTACAAGAGTCAGCGAGGGATGTGCCTCGGGAACTCATAGTGCTTGTCGAGGGACCTAAAGACGTGGCGATCGTTGAGGCATTCGCAGAACGCTTCAGGGAGTACAATCCAGATGCCCCACCATACGTGGCGCTTCCATCAATGGGTTTAGGTGGAATTGCGCGTGTCGCTGCGGTTATCGCGAGCCGCACCGAAGGGCGAATCGTAATTGTCGTTGACAGCGACCGCGGTCAACGAGATACGAGCGATTACGTCACTAGCCAACTCGGCGATGTTGATGCCGACCTCTTCATAGTAAAGCCAGGGGTCGAGGCATGGATGGGTGTGCAATCGGTGCACGAGTTTAGGAATCACAATACTCGTAGCATCAGGCGCTTGATTCAGCAGATTGATATGGCAGCTCTTGCTCGCACAGATCCTGGGTTTCGGCGTTTCGCAGCTCTTTTTGGCGTCGAATTCTTGGGGCATACCTCATAGGTGGGAAGGCGTAGTGAAACAGCGCAACTTTTGCGCGGACTCTTGCTCTCCCTGCGTGGGTGGTGCTGGCCGCGACCGGCCGGAGAGCCGCAGCGCGGCCAGCGACCACCCAACGCGCGTGACGCCGCAGGCGGCATGCGCCTTGATGACGTGCAGAGAAGTTGCTTTCAGGACTGTCCGGTGTCTGGTCAGTTCTCGTTGTCGTGAGGCACAGCGGTGGCCCAGATACGTACAAAGCTGGTGAGGTAGACCGCGGCTGTGCCCTGCTCCTTCTTGTGGTGGAGGTGCATGACGGGGGCTTCGGCGGCTGGGGTGGCGTAGGCGTGGAGGTTGACCAGGAGTTCGTTGTCTGCGCGGAAGATGGAGTTGTAGAGGACGGTTCGGTGGAGTCGGATCTCCACGTTGGGGTCGTGTAGCCGGCGGTAGAGGGTCAGGGCGTTCTTGATGCGAGCGGCCATGACTTCGGGGCCGATGCCCTCGTCGGTGCCGCGTCTGGCGACCTGGGCGCTGTCGGGGTCGCCGAGGAGAATTCGGATCGTGACGCCTGCTCGGGCGCGAGCGGTGAGGATGTCGAGGATCTGGCCGTCTTCCGGAAGGAAGAGGCCGCTGTAGGTGAGGATGTCGATTTCCTCGGTTGCACCTTGGAAGAGGGCGTGCCAGACGCTCTTGGGGACGGTCCAGCGGTGGGGGTAGACGGCTCGTACGTCGCCGGCGAGGGCGAGGTGTTGTTGGGCTACCTGCGGCCAGAGGTCGGCTTCGTGGACCTGGAGGAGGTCGGCGATGGCCCAGCGGTGGCGTGGGTAGGGGATGCGGCCCTGGAGCCAGCGGTGGACGGTCTTGGGATCCACGGTGAGGGCTGCCGCGACGTCGGTCGGGGTGATGCGGGCTGCGAGCATCGCGTTGCGCAAGTGGTCGTTCATGGGGGCCGCCGCTCCTGTGAGGGAACCGTCGTTGCCTGCGACGTTAACATGAGACGTCCCTAGACGTCCCCTAGTTGTGGTGTAGAGGTTCCGGGTGCCTGGCCGATGCTCGTGGGGCCGGAAGAGCCACCGAAGGGACGGAACACATGCAAAGCGGCCGAGCACAGAGCCTCGCTTATCAGCAGCGTCTGCTGACGGAGCTAGGGAACGGGCTACGACCTCGGGGGATCGCGGCCGTCTTGATGGCGGCTGAGGATGGGCGTCCTGAGTTGAGCGTCCAGGATCGTCGCTCTCGGATCCGGAAGGTCTACGTCAACGTTCCGTTCTACTGGTTCTATTGGGGTGATCAGCCCGACGAGCGGACCAGTTGCCTCAATCTGGAGGCCGCCATCGACCGGGTTGAGCAGGTCGCCCGGAACGGCTGGCGTGCGGGTGAGCAGGCCGAGCTGCGCATCGATCTAGGCATGATCTCTGATGCGTATCGGCGTGCCTGACGGCATGGCTGTGGACGAATCTCCGTGGCTGACGGGCGGTGCTGTCTACACCCAGATCGCGGAGCGGCTTCGGGCGCGGGTCCTTGCCGGCCGGTATCCGGCGGGCGGTTCGCTGCCGTCCGAGGCTGAGTTGTGCGCGGAGTTCCGAGTGGCCAGGAACACCCTCAGGCGCGGCCTCGCCATCTTGGAGCAGGAGGGGGTCGTTGTCACGGTTCCCTCCAAAGGCCGCGTGGTGCCGGGGCCGCGGGCGGACACCGCGTACCGATATCAGGTGATCGCCTCTGAGCTGCGCGACCAGATCGAGAGCGGCGCCCTCTCTGCGGGAGCTGTGTTGCCGAGCGAGAAGGAGCTGCGGCAGCGGTACGAGGCTTCGCGGGACACGGTGCGGCGGGCGCTCGACCTTCTGGAGCGTGAAGGGTTGGTTGTGGTCGAGCATGGGCGGGGCCGGTTCGCTCGAGGATGAGACGTCCTGGGACGTCCGCATCTGGCCCTAGATCAGCCCATATGCGGTCTGCCTAAGGTGAACAGCGTGGAGCATGTCGATTGGGCCTATGGCCTGGCCAAAGAGCTGCTGGAGACGACCTTGCCTCGCCGCTGGGCGCATACCCAGGGAGTGGCTGAGCGAGCCTCTTCCCTGACGCCGCTTCTCAGGGAAGAGGCCGACACCTTGATCGCTGCTGCGCTTCTGCATGACATCGGGTACGCCCCCGACTTGGTCGACACGGGCATGCATCAGCTCGACGGCGCTCGCTACCTGCGCGACGTCGCCAGTGCGGATCGGCGGCTGTGCCGCCTGGTGGCCTACCACTCGTGCGCGGACAACGAGGCCCGGCAGCGTGACCTGTTCGATGTGTTGGCCAAGGAGTTCGACCAGGAAGCGCCGGATTTGGCCAGGGCGCTCACCTACTGCGATATGACGACCAGTCCGGACGGCCGGCATGTGGACGTTACCGACCGGCTGGCCGAGATCCATTCTCGGTACGGACCTGAGCATGTGGTCAGCCGGTCGATCACGGACGCCACCCCGTGCATCGTGTCCTCGGTGCGGTCAGTGGAGGCTGCGCTATCCGATGTGCGGCAGGCCGACGTCGGCTAGGTAGTGCTCGATCCGCATGCGCATCGACCGGTCCATCGGCAGTGACGTGATCTCATTTCGGGGCACCCAGCGGACCTCTCGGGACTCCTCGCTCGGAGTCGGCTCGCCCCCGATCGCGCGGCCGGTCAGGACGATGGAGAACTCCTGTCGGGCCTCACCGTTCGAGGTGTAGAGGATCACGTGCCGGGGGTCGCTGTAGGTGCCGACCAGGCCGGTGATCTCGCAGGTGATGCCGGTCTCCTCGTACGTCTCGCGGATGGCTGCCGCGGGGATGGACTCGCCGAGGTCGATCGCGCCCCCGGGTACGGCCCAGTTGTCGTTGTCACTGCGGCGGATCATCAGGACGTCCCCGGCCGTGTTGGTGACGATGACGTTGACGGACGGAACGAGGCTGTTCGGCTCGGGCGCGTCGGGGTCGTCGTAGAAGTCGATCCGCTTGGCCATGGTCAGGACTCCACCGGGCTGGCTTGTGCCCATACCTTCTCGAAGCTGTCGGCGTAGGTGGTCACCATCTCGCCGCCGGCCACCCTCCGCAGATGCAGTACAGGTGCGTTCCCTGCGCGGGTGCCGTACACATGCATGTTGACCAGGTAGTCGCCGTCAGCCTGGTAGATCGAGTTGTACAGGATCGTCTGATGGAGGCGGAGCTCGAAGTTCTCCAGGGGCAGGAGCGGCCGGTAGAAGATCAGCGCGCTACGGATCTGCGCGGCCATGCTGTCGCCGACGCCCTCGTCCTCTCCCCGCTGAGCGACTTCGGCGCAGCCGGGGTCACCCAGCAGGACACGGACCCGCACGCCCGCCCGCGCCTTCTCCCCCAGCAGGCGGACCATTGCGGCGTCGTCGGCGAGGAAAAGCCCGCTGTAGACCAGGACGCCGATGTCCTGGGAGGCGGCGGTGAACAGACGTCCCCACGCGTCCCGCGGTACGGCCCAGCGGTGCGGATAGATCGCCAGGACCTCGCTCTCGGACGCGGCGACCACCTGCTCGCGCGACAGAGCCTGCGGCCACAGGTACGTCTCGTCCACACCGAGGTAGGAAGCCGTGGCAAACCGGTGCTTACGGTACGGCTCTCGCCCCTTGGTGATCCACCGCTCGACGGTCTTGGGATCGACCTCGATCGCCTCAGCCAGGTCCGCGACGCTCACGCCCTTCTGCAACAGCGCAGCGCGTAGCCGTTCGTTCGCCATCTCACCTGCTCCCAAGGACGTCCGGGGACCTGGACATCGTAGGCCGGACGTCTTGAACATGTCCCGTCGTGTAGTGATCTCGTCCTGACTCTGCGTCGCATCCTCGGTTGCACAACGCCACAACGGCAGCGACCGAAGGAGGAGATGCACCCATGAACAGCGAGATCACCATCCCCGCCGAGACGCCCTCGTGCGACTGCGGCAACGCCCTGACCGAGGGGCAGACCCAGTGCTCCAAGTGCCTTGCGCGGAGCCGGTGGGCGCGTAAGGAGCGGGCCCGGAACCGGCGCAACCGGCGACGGACGGAGACCATGCGTCCCCCGCGCGGCCCCCGCGGCGCGTTCGCGATGGGGGTGAGCTGGACGTGAGCTGGCTCCCGCTGATCATCGCCGCCCTGTTGAGCACGACCCTGCTCGTCGGCTACGTCATGGTCCTGGTCGGCATCCGCCGCCAGGACAAGGCCCTGAGCTTGCGCCGGCACCCCGGCGGGGCCTCGGCCTCGCTGGCCCGGAAGGTCACCGGCTGTTACGTCCGGGACGGCGTGACGTGGACGTAGCCAACTGCTCCTCGACCTTCGCGAGGCGTACCGACAAGTCCCGTACGGCGGCGCGCAGCTCGGCCACGTCGGCCTGCTCGTCGCCGGCGGGGCGCTCCTCGGCATCCCGGACGAACACGCCCTTGCCCTGCTGGCCGATCACCAGGCCCTCGTTGCGCAGGATGCCGACGGCCATCTTCACCACGCTCAGCGAGGCGTCGTACTGCTCGGCGAGTTGCGCGGTGGACGGCAACGGGGTTCCGGGCGCTAGAGAGCCGCCGTTGATCTGCGCGCGGAGATCGTCGGCGATCTGGAGGTAGCCGGGGCGCCCGGTGTTCTTGACCATCGTCGTCCATCACACCACGAAACATCGACCAAGCCAACCGAGAGGACGTTGACAACCAAGCCGACTAGGTTAACTATGTTGGATGAACGAGAAAGAGGAGGTCACAGCCCATGCGTTCCATCCCGATTCCTGTGGATGTCGGCAAGCTCGCCATCACCTGCGTCAAGGCACCGCGTCCACGGGTGCTCAACAGGGACACCGGTGAGATCAAGACCGACAAGAACGGCAACACCGTCTACGAGGTCACCGTCTCCGTCGAGGACGAGTTCGGCCGGATCGAACTCGTCAAGATCGGCATCACCGGCGAACCGCCCATCAGTGTCGGCGACCAGGTCAACGCCGTCGGCCTGCTCGGCTACGTCTGGGAGATCGCCGGCCGATGGGGCATCGCCTACCGCGCTTCGGCGCTGCTCCCCGCCGGGGAGGCCGCCAATGCCTGACGCGCCGTACCTGCTCGCAGCCCTGGCCGCCGTCGCGGCCGGGCTGTGGGCCTGGCGCCGCTTCCACTACCCGTCCTTCTGGCTCGTGCTCGGCTTCCCGCTCGTCGGTCTGTCGGTACGGGCCTCGTGGCGGCGGGTCGCCCTCGGCTGCGGGCTGACCAAGAAGCGGCAGCGCTTCTGGTTCACCACCGTCCCCGGCCTGGTCGCCTCGACGGGCATCGTCCGCGTCCGGCGCAGGTGGCAGCGCATCGCCGTGGACACCAAGCCATTCATGTGGCTGCCGCTGCCGACCCGGCACGGTTGGCGCGTCACCCTCCACACCTTGGAAGGCCAGACACCCGGCGACTACGCCGACGCCGCCGAACGCCTCGCGCACTCCTGGGGCGTCCACGCCGTCCGCGTCTCCTCACCCGGTCCTGGTCGCGTCGTCCTGATGGCCACCGTGCGCGATCCGCTGGTCAAGGTCGACGAACTCCCGCCCTCGCCGGAACTGCTCAAGGTCACCGTGGGACGGCTGGAGACCGGCAAGCCCTGGACCATCGACTTCCGCACCGTGCCGCACTGGCTGAACGCGGGCGCGACGCAGTCCGGGAAGTCGAATCTCGCCAACGCCCTGATTGTCGGGCTGGCTCCGCAACCCGTGGCCCTGGTCGGCTTCGACCTCAAAGGCGGAGTGGAGTTCACGCCCTACATGCCACGCCTGTCCGCGCTCGCCACCTCGCGCGCCGAGTCGGGCGGGCTGCTGGATGACCTGGTCGGCCTGATGGTCGATCGCATGGGACTGTGCCGCCAGGCCGGCGCCCGCAACATCTGGCAGCTCCCGCCCGGCGTGCGGCCGGTCCCGGTCGTGGCCCTGGTCGACGAGCTGGCCGAGCTTTACCTGATGGCCGACAAGTCCGAGAAGGATGAGATCGCCAAGACCTCGACGGCCCTGCTGCGAGTCGCCCAGCTCGGGCGGGCGTTCGGTATCTACCTGTTCTGCTGCGGTCAGCGCATCGGCTCCGACCTCGGGCCTGGCGTCACTGCTCTTCGTGCCCAGTGCTCCGGACGGATCTGTCACCGCGTCAACGATCCCGAGACCGCCACCATGACGCTCGGCGATCTCGACCCGGCGGCCCTTGCCTCAGCTCGTGCCATCCCCGCCGAAACGCCGGGCGTCGCCATCGTCGCCGGTCAGGACGGCCAGTGGTACCGCGCCCGCTCCTACTACGTCACCGAGCAGACCGCCGAACAGGCCGCTCGTGCTCACGCCCACCTCACTCCTGCCTGGGATGAGATCACCGCTCACCTGTCCGAATCCATCAACGCCTGAACCATGAAGGGAGGAACGATGCGACGCTTCGCCTGCTGGCTGCTCGACACCGGCCCTGTTCTCGTCCTGGCCGCCATCGCGGGTGCCGGATCGTTCACCCACATCCGCGACACCGCTATCGAGCACGGACAGTCCGGCTGGATGTCCTGGGCGGTCGCCGTCTGCATCGACCTGACCTGCGTCATGGCCGCCAACCTCGCCCAAGCCGACCCGACCGCCTGGGGCTGGATCACCGCCGCGACCCCGGCCGCCGCCTTCCTCATCGCCGTCTCGATGCTGGAACGCCGCGCCACCCGCCCGGAACCGTCCACTGCCGTGGCGTCCTCGCCCGTCCTGGCTTCGTCCTCGGCTCCGGAACTCGTCCCGTCCCATGCGCAGGACGAGGACGACGAGCGGGACAGCGACCTCGCGCCCGCCCTGATCGACTACGCCCGCCGTGTGGCCGACGAACACCACACCCGGCACGGCAAGCCCATCACCCGAGACGCCCTACGCGCCCACCTGGGCGTGTCCAACCAACTCGCCTCCGATCTGCTGCGCACCCTGCGCACCGCCTGAAAGGAGAACCGACCCATGACAAACGACCGCCGCATCGCCCTCATCAACGGCCTGCTCGACCTGGCCGCCTTCCTGGAAGCCCATCCCGACGTACCCGTCTCCTCCAGCGTCACCGTCCACCACTTCACCGACCAGGCCAGCGACGCCGACCAGCGCGCCGAGATCGACCAGATCGCCACCCTCGTCGGCTCGCAGATCGACTACGAGGACTCCCCGTACGGCCACTACGCCACCTCGCGCCTGTTCGGCCCGGTGGAGTACCGCGCCGTCGCCATCCTGGCCGCCGCCCGCGCCCGCCACGCCGCCGAAGCCAGCTACCGCGGCTGCATCCAACCCGACCCCACACCCGCCACCTGACCAGAAAGGGACCCGACCATGCGCATCCGCATCGACGGCACCCGAGCCGAGATCGTCGACGCCCTGTTCCGCCTACGCCTGCACTTCACCGTCATCGGCGTCTCACGCGTCTACCCCGACCGCACCCGCCCGCATCACTGGCGCATCTACCTCACCACCGCCCGCGACAGGAAGTGACCAGATGGACGAGCTGATCCACTACCGCTGCTGCACCTGCAACGGCACCGGAATCGACTCCGACGACGCCCGCTGCCTCGACTGCGACGGCACCGGCATCGACAACCACGGCGCATAAACGCGCAGCGCCCCCGGCCTGGCCGCACATCCGCCAAGACGACTGCCAGGTCGAGGGCCATCCCTTCACCCGAACGAGCGAAAGGAGGTCTCCATCTTGCCCACAACCCACGCCACCGCGCACGCCAAAGCAGGCATGATCGCCCGACTCAACCACCCCGACTACGACCGCTGGGCCACCCAGATCCGCGCCACGGGCGGCTGCCTCCAGCCCATCCACCTACGCGGCAAGGTCGACCACTACGACCGCGCCACCGGCCAACTCCTGCACCGCTACACCACCCGCACCGAACCCGACGGCATCCTGCGCGTCCCGTGCAAGACCCGCCGCGCCTCCCGCTGCCCGTCCTGCGCCGAGACCTACCGCGCCGACACCTACCACCTCATCCGCGCCGGACTCGTCGGCGGCAAAGGCGTCCCTGAGACCGTCACCACCCGCCCAACCCTGTTCATCACCCTGACCGCCCCGTCTTTCGGCCCGGTCCACACCCGCCACGAACACAACGGCAAAGCCCAGCCCTGCCACGCCCGCCGCAACGCCACCACCTGCCCACACGGCCAAGTCATGTCCTGCACCCAACGCCACAGCAAGGACGACCCACGCCTGGGCGAACCGCTATGCACCGATTGCTACGACTACACCGGCTCCGTCCTGTTCAACTCCCTGGCCCCGCTGCTGTGGAAGCGCTTCGCCGACTCCGTACGCCGCCACCTCGCCAAACTCGGCGGTCTCCTGCTCAAGGACCTCCGCCACCACCTCACCCTCTCCTTCGCCAAGGTCGCCGAATACCAGCGCCGCGGCGTCGTCCACTTCCACGCCGTCATCCGCCTCGACGGCCCCGGCGGGCCCGCCACACCGCCACCTACCTGGGCCACCGCCGACGTCCTGACCCAGGCCATCCAGCACGCCGCCAAAGCCGTCACCGCCAAGGCTCCCGCCTACGCCGACCAGCCCCGACGAGTCCTGCGCTGGGGCACCCAACTCGACATCCGCCCCATCACCCTGAACGGCGACCTCACCGACCAAGCCGTCGCCGGCTACATCGCCAAGTACGCCACCAAAGCCGCCGAATGCGTCGGCACCCTCGACCGCCGCATCAACCCCCTCGACGACCTGACCCCGTACAACCTCCGCGACCACGCCCGCCGCCTCATCACCACCTGCATGAAACTCGGCGCGGAACCAGCCCTCGCCGAACTCCGCCTCGCCGACTGGGCCCACATGCTCGGCTTCCGCGGCCACTTCTCCACCCGCTCCCGCCGCTACTCCACCACCCTCGGCGACATCCGAGCCGACCGCGAACACCACGCCCGAGAAAGCGAGATCACCACCGGCCGCCTCCCGCTCTTCGCCGAAGACGCAGTCCTCGTGATCAGCGAATGGGAGTACGCAGGCAAGGGCCACTCCCTAGGCGATCAACTCCTCGCCGCCGCCATCACCGGAGGGTGCATATGAGCACTCTCACCAAGCTCTGGACTGTGCAGGACGTAGCCACCTTCCTCGGCGTTCCGATCGCCACGCTCTACCAATGGCGACACCACCGCACAGGCCCCAGAGGCCACAGGATCGGCCGCCATCTGCGCTACGTGCCCGAGGACGTCATGTCCTGGGTCCAGGACCAGGAGTAGCCCGTGGCCTTCGTCAAGGACCTGTGGACCAAGACAGTGCGCGACCAGGACGGCAAACCCCGGAAGGTCAGGACCACCCGGTACGGCAAGGGCAAGCGCTGGCTCGCCGTCTGGGTGGACCCCGAAGGCAAGGAGTGCTCGACCGCCTATGACCGCAAGGCCGACGCCGAGCGCAAGATCGCGACCATGGGCGCCGACATCGCCCGCGGCGACTACATCGACCCGAACGCCGGCAAGGTGCTCTTCGGCGATATCGCCGAACGCTGGCTTGCCTCCCGCATCGTGGACCCCTCGACCAAGATCCGGTACGAGTACATCCACCGCCTCCACGTCGCACCGACGTACGCCAAACGCCAGGTGAAGAGCATCAAGCCATCCCAGATCCAGTCGTGGATCAGTGACCTGAGCAGCCGCTTCGAGACCTCGACCGTACAGACGGCCTTCCTGGTCCTCCAGGGCATCCTTGACCTTGCCGTCGCGGACGAGGCCATCAAACGAAGTCCCGCCAAGTCCCCCATCGTCCAGGTGCCAAAGCGCGTGTCCGAAGAGATAAGGGCTTGGTCGGACGAACGGGTCCACGCCCTGATCGACGCTCACCCCGCTCTCTTCCGCCTACTGCCGATGCTCGGCGCTGCATGCGGACTGCGGCAGGGTGAGCTGTTCGGCCTGGCCCTCGAAGACGTCGACTTCGAGGAGCGTCTTCTCCGCGTACGACGACAAATCAAGAAGCTAGGAACGGACCACGTCTTCGCCCTGCCCAAGAACGACCGTGAGAGGGTCGTACCGCTGCCTGAGTGGGCCGCTGAAGCCATCAAGCGGCACGTCTCGACTCATCCCCCGCTGACCTGCTCCCTGCCCTGGGAGAAGGCAGACGGCAAGGTTCGTACACACAACCTGTTGTTCCGCTGGACGGACGACCGCTTCATCAAGGCCAGAAGCTACAGCGAAACGATCTGGAAGCCCGCTCTGGTCCAAGCAGGCGTGATCCCTGCACCGGACAAGGACGGACGCCAGCGGAGCCGGTACGCCACCTCTCGTAAAGAAGGGCTGCACCAACTCCGGCACTACTACGCGAGCGTCATGCTGACCGGCGGCGTCTCGGTCAAGGAGCTCGCCGAGTACCTCGGCCACGCCGACCCCGGCTTCACCCTCCGCGTGTACGCACACATGATGCCCGGCTCTCATGACCGCGCTCGCAAAGCCATTGATGGCCGACTATTTCGGCCTCGGACTTTGGGGATGTCGCAGCACTCCAATCGTCGAGCTTGAACACAACCATGCAGGCCCCGGTCTCTACTCTCAACCGGGGCCGTTCTGTTCCGGCTCGGGAAGGCTGTTGCGTAGGTTAAGCCGCTCCGATGGCTGGGTGGGGGGCCAAGACCGATGCGGTTTGAACGACGTTGGACGTGCCGCCTGACAGGATTAGTCCAGCTGACGACGTATGCGTCTGGAGTAGTTCGGGTTGAGACAGAGCCTGGAGAGCCTCCACCACATCGACGACAGGGAACTCACGGCGATCAGCTAGATAACGAGCAACTGTCCGGGCTGCGGGGCGGGGCAGGGAAACCTCTTTTGGAACCTGCGCGTCGGCTTCGAGGAATGCTGTGACGACTTCCCATGCCAGATAGAACGTCTCGACGAAGCTCCCGTCGTACGGCATTGGGCAGACCACAAGATTTCTGGTGTCGTCCTTTCGGATGGCATCTGAGCCACCTTGGTTCGCGGGCACCACTCCGATGCGTAGCCCCGGGTACCCCTTCAGACCTGACGGGTTGATTTTGACAGTGGTGCCCACCCAAGAGTCGGTGTCTGAGTGCCCAAGGAAGAGATCTGCGCGCCAGAGCCCGCTGATACTCTGCGGCAGCCCCGATTCCACGCCCTTCCTCCTGAAGGCCGCTGCGGCGCTTGTTAGGTGCTTTTTCAGTTTCACCGGGCGTCCCCGTGAACCTGACAGGAGGACCGACTCGTCCGAGAGGAACTCGGCAGCCGTATCAATGAGCTGCTGGGAGCCCGCTTTCTCCGCTCCGAACAGGATTGATCCGACGCTGTTCCCGCGCACCTTGCAATGGTTCAAGGCATCGTAGACGCGCTCGCTGACGTCCGGCTCCCCTCGACGCACTGCATCGTGCACGGCGTACTCGAAGCAGATCCCCGTGTCGCCGTCCCCAGGACGACGGAGGCGCGGGAGCATCTTCAGCTTGACCCCTTCGCGGCCTCCCGCCTCCTCCACCACATCCGCCTTGAGAGAGTAGAGAGTGCCAAGAAGGATCGGTCGTACGACAGCAGTGATCGCCGAGACTTCGTCAGCCACGGGATTCAGCTGCCGCTCGTTCCTGATTTCCACGGGATCAACCTAGTTGCCCTGATCACACGCGAGCACCCGAATAAAGCCAGGCGCCCCCAATCTGGAACATGGGCTTCTTCCGTCGCTGAAGATGCCCCGTGGCCCACATTGGGGACCATGATCCTCGCCTTGGCGGCTGCGGCCGTACAGCACCTCACGGAACAGGCACGGAACAGTGATCCTTTAGAGCGAGGTCGAGAGACAGCGAACCCCGCCTCAGCCGACCGGCAGGCGGGGTTTTCGCACGTCAAGGGCTACTTGAGGAGCTGGCGGGCCATGACCATGCGCTGGATCTGGTTGGTGCCCTCGTAGATCTGGGTGATCTTGGCGTCGCGCATCATGCGTTCCACCGGGAAGTCCTTCGTGTACCCGTACCCGCCCAACAGCTGGACCGCGTCCGTGGTGATCTCCATGGCGGCGTCCGAGGCGGCGCACTTGGCGGCGCTCGACAGGAACGTCAGGTCCTTCTGCGGCCGGCCGTGCATCGCCAGCTCGCTCTTGGCGGCCGCGCGGTACGTCAGCTGCCTGGCCGCCTCCAGCCTCATCGCCATGTCGGCGATCATGAACTGCAGCCCCTGGAAGTCGCCGATCGGGCGGCCGAACTGCTTGCGTTCCTTGACGTAGCCGATCGCGTAGTCGAGGGCGCCCTGGGCGATGCCCAGCGCCTGGGCGGCGATGGTGACGCGGGTGTGGTCGAGGGTGGCGAGGGCCGTCTTGAAGCCGGTGCCGGGCTCGCCGATCATGCGGGACGCCGGGATGCGGACGTTCTCCAGGATCACCTGGCGGGTCGGCGAGGCCTTGATGCCGAGCTTCTTCTCCTTCGGCCCGAAGGAGACGCCTTCGTCGGACTTCTCCACCACGAAGGCGGAGATGCCCCGGGCGCCGGCGGACGGGTCCGTCACGGCCATCAGCGTGTAGTACTCGGAGACGCCGGCGTTGGTGATCCACATCTTGGTGCCGTTGAGCACGTAGTGGTCGCCGTCGAGAACCGCGCGGGTCTTCATGGCGGCGGCGTCGGAGCCCGCCTCCGGCTCGGACAGCGCGTACGAGAACATGGCCTCGCCCCTCGCCACCGGCGCCAGGTAACGCTGCTTGAGCTCCTCGGACGCCGAGAGCAGCAGCGGAACGGTGCCCAGCTTGTTCACGGCCGGGATGAGCGAGGACGACGCGCAGGCCCGCGCGACCTCCTCGATGACGATCACCGCGGCCAGCGCGTCCGCCCCGGCGCCCCCGTACTCCTCGGGAACGTGCACGGCGTGCAGGTCGGCGGCGACGAGGGCCTTGTAGACGTCCCAGGGGAACTCTTCGGACTCGTCGGCCGCCGCGGCCTGCGGCGCAATCTTCTCGTCGGCCAGGGCGCGGACCGTCTCCCTGAGCATGTCGTGCTCTTCGGCGGGCGCATAGAGAGGGAAGCTCATGCCTAGATACTAGGACGTCCGAGCACTTTGTTACCAGCTAGTACGGTTTGCGAACAGACGCAGGTGGCACGAAGGAGGTAGCGAAGGCCGGTAGCATGCCTGGCGATCGAAAGGAGCTCGCTCGTGCCATATCGCCTCACGGTGATCGGGACCGGATACCTGGGCATCACGCATGCGTCCTGCATGGCGGATCTCGGATTCGAAGTCCTTGGCCTCGACATTGACGCGGACAAGATCCGCCGGCTGAACAACGGTGAGCTCCCCATCCACGAGCCCGGGCTGGAACCCGTGCTCCGCCGTGGGCTCGACTCCGGACGCCTTCGCTTCACCAGCTCCTACGAAGAGGTCGCCGCCTTCGGCGACGTGCACTTCGTCTGCGTCGGCACACCGCAGAAGAAGGGCGAGTACGCCGCGGACGTGTCGTACATGGACAGCGCCATCGAGTCGCTCGCGCCGCTTCTCGACCGCGAGTGCCTGGTCGTCGGCAAGTCCACCGTGCCGGTCGGCACCGCCGAGCGCATGGCCGACAAGCTCGCCCGCCTGTCGCCGGCCGGCGTCGGCGTCGAGCTGGCGTGGAACCCGGAGTTCCTGCGCGAGGGCTTCGCGGTGGAGGACACCCTCCACCCCGACCGCATCGTGCTCGGCGTGCGTTCGGAGCGGGCCGAGAAGGTGCTGCGCGACGTGTACGCGCCGCTCGGGGACGTCCCGTTCGTGGTAACCGACTTCGCGACGTCGGAGCTGGTCAAGACGGCGGCCAACGCCTTCCTCGCCACCAAGATCTCCTTCATCAACGCCATGGCCGAGGTCTGCGAGGCCGCGCACGCCGACGTCAAGCAGCTGTCCGAGGCGCTCTCGTACGACGACCGCATCGGCGGGCGCTTCCTCAACGCCGGGCTCGGCTTCGGCGGCGGCTGCCTGCCGAAGGACATCAGGGCCTTCATGGCACGGGCCGGCGAGCTGGGGGCCGACCAGGCGCTGACGTTCCTGCGCGAGGTCGACGCGATCAACATGCGCCGCCGCGCCCGCATGGTCGACCTGGCCAGGGAGCTGGCGGGCGGCTCGTTCCACGGGTGCACGGTCGGCGTGCTGGGCGCGGCCTTCAAGCCGAACTCGGACGACATTCGCGACTCCCCCGCCCTGGACGTCGCCGTGACGATCGGCCACCAGGGCGGACAGGTCACCGTCTACGACCCGATCGCGCTCGACAACGCTCGTAAGGCTCACCCGGAGCTGAACTACGGCGAGTCGGCCGTCGAGGCGGTCCGCGGGGCGCACGTGGTGCTGCTGCTGACGGAGTGGAAAGAGTTCCTGGAGCTCGATCCGGAGGAGCTGGGCGCGGTGGTCGCGACCCGGCGCATCGTCGACGGCCGCAACGCGCTCAACTCCGAGGTGTGGCGCTCGGCCGGCTGGCACTACCGGGCGCTCGGCCGCCCGTAGCCCCGCCGCGGCACCTCTCCGAACGCCCGGGACCCCTCACCACGGGGAACCGGGCGCCCGGAAAGCCCGGTCTGCCCCTGGACGGCCCTGAGTTGCCTGCTCAGAGCTCCGCGGCCTCGGCGCGCAGCTTCTCACCCTTGGCGTACGCCTGCTCCTTGAGACGCCCCTGGAACTCCTCCATGCGCTCGCGCAGCCCGGCGTCGGAGGCCCCGAGGATGCGGACGGCCAGCAGCCCCGCGTTGCGCGCGCCCCCGACCGCCACCGTGGCCACCGGCACCCCGGCCGGCATCTGGACGATCGACAGCAGGGAGTCCATCCCGTCGAGGTACTTCAGCGGCACCGGCACCCCGATCACCGGCAGCGGCGTCACCGAGGCCAGCATGCCGGGCAGGTGCGCCGCCCCGCCGGCCCCCGCGATGATCACCCGGATGCCGCGCGAGGCCGCCTGCCGGCCGTACTCGATCATCTCGACCGGCATGCGGTGGGCCGAGACGACGTCGGCCTCGAACGGCACCCCGAACTCCGCCACGGCCTCGGCCGCGGCCTTCATCACGGGCCAGTCGGAGTCCGACCCCATGACGATCCCGATTCGCTCTGTCACGTGTACTCCCCGGTCATGAGGTAGACGGCGGCGTGGCGGGCGCGGGCGCGCACCTTGTCGAGGTCGGCGCCCAGGGCCGTGACGTGGCCGATCTTGCGGCCCGGACGCACTTCCTTGCCGTAGAAGTGCAGCTTGATGCCGGGGTCGTGGGCCAGCACGTGCTCGTAGCGCTTGAACAGGTCGGGGTCGTCGCCGCCCAGCAGGTTGGCCATGACGACGACCGGGGCGGTCATCGCGGGCGAACCGAGCGGCAGGTCGAGCACGGCCCGCAGGTGCTGCTCGAACTGGGACGTGGTGGAACCCTCGATCGTCCAGTGGCCGCTGTTGTGCGGGCGCATGGCCAGCTCGTTCACCACGAGGCCGTCGGCGGTCTGGAACAGCTCCACCGCCAGCAGCCCGGTCACGCCCAGCTCGTGGGCGATCTTCAGGCCGATGCGCTGGGCGACGGCGGCCTCCTCGGGGTCCATGCCGGGGGCGGGGGCGAGCACCTCGACGCAGATGCCGTCCTGCTGCACGGTCTCCACGACCGGGTAGCTGACGCCCTGCCCGTGGGGCGAGCGGGCCACCAGCACCGCGAGCTCCCGCTCGAACGGCACGAACGCCTCGGCCATCAGCTCGACGCCGGTGGCGAACGCCTCGGCCACGTCGTCGGGGGTGCGGCAGACCCACACGCCGCGCCCGTCGTAGCCGCCGCGCACCGACTTCAGCACGACCGGCCAGCCGTGCTCGTCGGCGAACGCCGCGACGTCCGCCGCCGAGGCGACCCGGGCCCAGGCGGGGCAGGGCACGCCGATGGCGGTCAGCCGTTCGCGCATGACGGCCTTGTCCTGGGCGTGCACGAGCGCGTCGGCGCCCGGGTGCACGGCGTGGCCGTCGGCGATCAGGGCCCTGATGTGCTCGGTCGGCACGTGCTCGTGGTCGAACGTGATCGCGTCGCAGCCCTGGGCGAACGCCCGCAGGTCGGCCAGGTCGCGGTAGTCTCCGACCTGGGTGTCGACGATCACTCGTGCGGCGCTCTCCCCGGGGGCGGCGGCCAGCACCCGCAGCTCGACCCCGAGCGCGATGGCCGGCGACTGCGTCATCCGGGCGAGCTGACCGGCGCCGACGATGCCGACGACCGGCCCGATGGGACTGTAGGAACTCACGTGAGGTGAGCTTACCGGGACGGAACGACTACCTCGCCGTTGTCAACTCACGCCCTCCCACCGCGGCACCCCGCCGCCGTCAACCGGCGCGTCCCCGGCGCAGCCCGAGCGTCCTGATCCGGTTGCCCGTGCCGACCAGGCTGGCCGTCACCACCAGATCCGTGCGCCCTCCCCGGTACGTGAGCCGCAGGGCGTCGAACACCAGGACGGAACCGGCGGCCACCGGGATCGCGAGGGTGCGCGTGCCGAACAGCTCGACGTCGGCGCGGTTCGCGGTGACGTCCTTGAGCAGCCCGCGCAGCGGATCCCCCGGCGGGAAGCGCACGCCCGCCACCCCGGCCGGGTCGGTGAGGTACGTCAGGTGCCGCTGCGGCACCAGCTGGGCCTGCCTGACCAGCGACGACGGCGCCTCGGCGGCCTCCCGCGCCGGCTCGCCGGGCACCGGGACCGGCCCCGCGCCCAGCCGCCAGCGGCCGTCCTCCAGGAAGAACAGGTAGTACGCGGGCGACGGCTCGCGGGCCAGGGCGGCGAACCAGTCGCCCGCGTCGGGCAGCACGTAGACGGGGTCGGCGGGACGGGCTGGACGGCCGTTCCGGGTCGCCTCGCAGGCACGGCCGTCCAGCGTCCGCTCCGCCCACGTGGTCAGCTCCCGTACGGCGGCGCAGTCCCGCCGCTGCCAGGCCCCGTCGAGCTGCCGGAGCAGCGAGAACGCCTGCTCGGCGGTCGCCGGGTCGACCCGTGGCGCGGCTGCCGGGGCAGGCGTGCGGTCCTCCTGGAGCACCGGGGCGCCGCCGGTCGCGCCACAGCCCGTGACGAGCAGGGCCAGGACCGACGCGAGCAGTCGAAGCGGCACAGGTGGCTCCCGGGAGGGCGGCCGTCTGGAGCGGCAGGTCCGACGTCGCGGGCGGGCCCGCGATCTGAACGGCAGCGTAATGCCGATCTTTCAGAAATGCCGCCCATAAGGCGATATTTCTAGAAGTGGTCTTTGCGGGGTATGTTCGGCCCTCTGACACCGGCCGTACGACATCGCCGGTACGCTGAGGTGGTCAGTCTCGACGAGGGAAAGGACCGAGCGCGGACGTGGAGTTTGCCAAGCGCCTCTACCAGCGGTTCGAGTCCCTGGTTCACGAACTGGCCAAATTCGGGAGCATCGGGGCCGTCGCCTTTCTGCTCGACACGGGTGTCTACAACCTCTTCCTGCTCGGCTTCGAGTGGGGCCCCCTCACCTCCAAGGTGCTCGCCACCACGCTCTCGGCGACCTTCGCCTACCTGGGCAACCGCTTCTGGACCTTCCGCCACCGCGAGCAGAGCGGCCTCGGCCGCGAATACTTCCTGTTCTTCCTGCTCAACGGCGTCGCCCTGCTGTTCGGCCTGCTGGTGATCGGCTTCACCAAGTACACCCTCCACCTGCACGACGGCCTGAGCCTGAACATCGCCAACTTCGCCGGCGTCGGCCTCGGCACGCTGTTCCGCTACTGGTCGTACAAGAAGTGGGTGTTCCTGGAGGCCACCGAGCCGATCCCGGTGGAGCTGCCGGAGATCAGGCAGGACCGCTGACCACGCGGTTCCTGCTGTCCTCCTCGGCCGGGCGCAGGAAGATGGCGAACGTCGCCGGCCGGCGGCGCACCAGTTCCAGCCGCCCGCCGTCCGCGGCGGCCAGCGCGCGGGCGAGGGTGAGCCCGAGGCCGGTGCCTCCGCCGCCGCTGACGTTCCGTTCGAAGATCTTGGGCGCGATCTCGTCGGCGATGCCGGGGCCCTCGTCGGCGACCTCGATCACGATGTAGTTGTCGCCGCAGGTGCTGGTGACGGTGACCGTGCCGCCGCCGTGGCGCAGGGAGTTCTCCAGCAGCGAGGCGATGACCTGGCCGAAGCCGCCGGTGGTGGCCATCGCCTTCAGGCCGCGGGTGCCGTCGAGGTGCAGCGTGCGGCCCGCCTCGCGGAAGACCGGCTCCCACTCGGTGATCTGCTGGATGAGCACCTCGTCGATGGCGACGGGCTCGGCCTGGGCGTGGCGCTGGCGGCGGGCCGCCGCGAGCAGTTCGTCGATCACCGCGGTCAGGCGCTCGGCCTGCACGATGGCCGCCTCGCCCTCCTCGCGGACGACCTCCGGCTCGTTCGAGGCGGCGACGATCTCCTCCAGGCGCATGGTCAGGCCGGTCAGGGGCGTGCGGAGCTGATGGGAGGCGTCGGTGGCGAACTCGCGTTCGCGGGTGAGCAGGTCGGAGATGCGGGTGGCGCTGCGGTCGAGCACCTGGGCCACGCGGTCCAGTTCGGGGATGCCGTAGCGGTGCTTGCTGGGCCGCGCGTCGCCCGACCCCAGCCGCTCGGCGATCTTCGCCAGGTCCTGCAAGGGCAGCGTCAGTCTGCGCGACTGGACGACGGCCAGGCTGACGGCCACCGCGAGCGCCGCGACGGCCAGCGCCACGATCAGCAGCAGCCTGGCCCGGACGTCGCGCTCGACCTGATCCCGGTCACGACTTATCCGGACATAGACCCCGGTGTTGGTCTGTGCGTCCTCGGTCATCAGGTGACCCGACGCCGGCGCGGTGCCGACGACGGTCACCCGCAGAGGGGTTCCGCGTTCCCAGATCTGGATGTACCTGCCCGGGTACTTCTGCTCCAGTTGTTGCGGGTCGAGCGGGGTCTCCTGGACCCGGGCGTACTCGACCTCGCCCACGAGACGTTTGGCTTCCGCCCCGAGCTCCTGAGCCGCCTCGTCGACGATCAGACGGCTGACCACGACGCCCAGGGGGACCCCCAGCAACAGGACCGCGATGACCGCGACGACCAGTGTGGAGGAGAGCAGTCGACGGCGCATGCGCCTACTCGCGTTCGAACCGGAAGCCGACTCCCCGGACCGTCGTGATGTATCGGGGCTTGGCGGCATCGTCGCCGAGTTTGCGGCGCAGCCAGGAGATGTGCATGTCGAGGGTCTTGGTCGAACCCCACCAGTTGGTGTCCCACACCTCGCGCATGATCTGCTCCCGGGTGACGACCTTGCCGGCGTCGCGGACCAGGACCCGCAGCAGGTCGAACTCCTTGGTCGTCAGGTGCAGCTCCTTCTCCCCCATCCAGGCGCGGCGGGAGTCGGCGTCGATGCGGACCCCCTGCACGACCGGGGTCTCGGAGGTGCCGCGCCGCAGCAGCGCGCGCACCCGGGCGAGCAGTTCGGCCAGCCGGAACGGCTTGGTCACGTAGTCGTCGGCGCCGGCGTCGAGGCCGACGACGGTGTCCACCTCGTCCACGCGGGCCGTGAGTATCAGAACCGGAGTGCCGTGCCCCTCGGCACGGATCCGGCGGGCGACCTCCAGACCGTCCATCTCTGGCAGGCCGAGGTCTAGAACGATGAGATCGATGCCGCCCGACAGGGCCCTCTCCAGGGCCTGCGGGCCGTCGGGGCTCACCTCTACCTGATAGCCCTCGCGGCGTAGCGCACGCGCGAGTGGCTCGGAGATCGAGGTGTCATCCTCGGCGAGAAGTACGCAGGTCATGAAGCGATCGTAGGACCTTAGGCGATCGTTTCCCGGGCACAGCGCGCGGTTTGACTTGTCGTTGACCTATCCATTGACCTGGGCAAACGAAGCTAAATAAGGGTTAGTCGTGATTAAATTACCGCGATTATCGAGGGGAAAACACAAAGCGCTCCAGGCTTTCCCATCACACCACGTACGCCCGCGTCCGCGGGACGCGTCGCGCCCGGCGCGGCGCCCGGAGCGTGATACCCCGATCCGGGCGCCGGAATGCCTGGAACGTGCCGTTCAGAGCCAGCTCGACCGGACGGAGGCCGCCGGGCCGCCGGCCGGGGCGGTGCCGAGCTCGCCGGCGCGCACCCGGTCGAGCAGACGGCGGACGGTGTCGACGATCTCGGGGGCGGTCTCCCGCAGGCTCGCCGCGTCGTCCGCGCCGACCTCGGCGGGATCGACGCCGGACTGCCGCAGCACGCCGTCGAGGTCGGCCAGCCGCTCCCCCAGCCACTTCAGCGGCTCGGCCGACAGCTCCTCGTCGAACACCCGCCGGTCGGGCTCCCAGCCGCTGGAGCCCGGGTGGTGGTGCGTACGGTCGAAGCTGCCCGGCGTGCCGTCGACCGACTCCAGCAGGTCGACCCGCCAGATGAGCTGATCGACGACGATCGGACGGGCCGAGTAGATCGACCCCTTGAGCTCGCCCGGCGCGAGCCTGCGGATCTCCAGGCGCACGCCGTGCTCGGCGCCCTCCTGGTGCTCTCCCGGGTCGGGGTCGACGAAGTACAGGTCGCCGACGGCCACGCCGATGCGCTCGAAGCCGAAGAGATAGAGCATGCAGACCACTCCCTCACAGGTGTCCTGGGCTCGCCTCCCCCAGTATCCGTCAGGCCACCGCGGGCGGCCCGGGGGCGGCCCGGGGGCGGCGGGAACGACGACGGCCCCGCTGCCCGGGCGGGCGGCGGGGCCGGAGAGAACGGGGGGCTCTAGTCGTCGACGGACTGGGGCTCGGCGTAGCGGGCGAGGTAGAGCTGCTCGCCCAGGCTGCGCATCAGGCCCAGCTCGGTCTCCAGGTAGTCGATGTGCTCCTCCTCGTCCTCGAGGATGTCCTCGAAGATGCGGGCGGAGGTGATGTCGCCCTTCTCCCTCATCAGCTGGATCGCCGGGCGCAGCCGTTCGACCACTGCCAGCTCGACCTCCAGGTCGGCCTTGAGCTGCTCCTCGACGGTCTGGCCGATGTGCAGCGTGCCCAGGCGCTGGTAGTTGGGCAGCCCTTCGAGGAACAGGATGCGGTCGGTCAGCCGTTCGGCGTGGCGCATCTCCTCGAAGGACTCGTCGCGCGTGTGCTTGGCCAGCTTGGTGTATCCCCAGTTCTCCTGCATCTTCGCGTGCAGGAAGTACTGGTTGATCGCCGTGAGCTCGGCGGTCAGCTGTTCGTTGAGGAGTTCGATGATCTGCTTGTCGCCCTGCATGAACGGGCCCCTCGTCACGGTGCGGCTATGCGGTCGTCAGTTCTTCAGACTGCTTCAGGATCGCACAGATCTTCCGTACACAACGGGCACAGTCCCCACCGGCCCCAGTGGTGTCGCGAATCTGTTTCGCGCTCTTCGCCCCGGAGGCGATGCAGTCGTGGACCTCGTTCTCGGTCACAGCACGACAAATGCACACATACATCCGGGGACAGGCCTCTCAAGCGAGCAGGAAGGGGACGCCTTTAGGTTAGGCACACCTAAGATAGCTCACTTCGGTAAGGCTTGCCTATGTTAGAGGCGTCACATTCACCTGACCCCGCAGGTCAGTGGCCCCTCGCCCGCCACTCCTCCAGGTGCGGCGCCTCCGCACCGATGGACGTGGAGTCGCCATGGCCGGTGTGCACGACCGTCTCGGGCGGCAGGGACAGCAGCCGCCCGGCGATCGACTCGATGATCGTGTCGAAGGACGAGTACGACCGCCCGGTCGCCCCCGGCCCGCCCTTGAACAGCGTGTCGCCGCTGAACAGCACGCCCGCGTCCGGCACGTGCAGGCAGACCGCGCCCGGCGAGTGGCCCGGCGTGTGCAGCACCTCCAGGGCCACCCCGCCCACCGTGATCTTCTCGCCGTCGGCCAGCGGCGTGTACGCCACCTCCGGCCCGTACACCTGCTCCCAGAGCACCTGGTCGGCCGGGTGCAGCAGGATCGGCGCGCCGGTCAGCTCGGCCAGCCGGCCGGCGGCGTTGACGTGGTCGTTGTGGGCGTGGGTGCACACGATGGCCTTGACCCGGCGGCCGCCGGCCCGCGCGGCGATGGCGTCCGCGTCGTGCGCGGCGTCGATGATCACGACCTCGCGCGCGTCGCCGACCAGCCAGACGTTGTTGTCGACCTCCCAGGTGCCGCCGTCGAGCGAGAACGTGCCGGAGGTGATGACGCGGTCGATCATCAGAGCACCACCACCGAGCGCAGCACCTCGCCGCGGTGCATCTTGGCGAACGCCTCCTCGACCTGGTCGAGCCCGATCGTCTCGGTGACGAACCGGTCGAGCGGCAGCCGGTTCTGCAGGAACAGGTCGATCAGCATCGGGAAGTCCCGCGAGGGCAGGCAGTCGCCGTACCAGGACGACTTCAGCGCGCCGCCGCGGCCGAACACGTCGAGCAGCGGCAGCTCCAGCCGCATCTCCGGCGTCGGCACGCCCACCAGGACCACCGTGCCGGCCAGGTCGCGGGCGTAGAACGCCTGCTCGTACGTCTCCGGCCGGCCGACCGCCTCGATCACCACGTCCGCGCCGAACCCGCCGGTCAGGTCGCGGATCGCCTCGACCGGGTCGTTCTCCCGCGAGTTGACCGTGTGCGTGGCGCCGAACCCGCGGGCCCACTCCAGCTTGCGGTCGTCCACGTCGACGGCGATGATCCGGGACGCCCCGGCCAGCGACGCCCCCAGGACCGCCGCGTCGCCGACCCCGCCGCAGCCGATCACGGCCACGCTGTCGCCGCGCGTCACGCCGCCGGTGTTGATCGCCGCGCCGATGCCGGCCATCACGCCGCAGCCCAGCAGGCCCGCGACCTGGGCCGGGGCCTCGGCCGACACCTTGGTGCACTGGCCGGCGGCCACCAGCGTCTTCTCCAGGAACGCGCCGATGCCGAGCGCGGGCGACAGCTCGGTGCCGTCCTTGAGCGTCATCTTCTGGGTGGCGTTGTGGGTGGCGAAGCAGTACCACGGCCGGCCGCGCAGGCAGGCGCGGCACTGGCCGCACACCGCGCGCCAGTTGAGGATCACGAAGTCGCCGGGCGCCAGCCCGGTGACCCCCTCGCCGACGGCCTCGACCGTGCCCGCGGCCTCGTGGCCCAGCAGGAAGGGGAAGTCGTCGTTGATCCCGCCCTCGCGATAGTGCAGGTCGGTGTGGCAGACCCCGCAGGCCTGCACGTTCACCACCGCCTCGCCCGGCCCGGGGTCGGGGACGACCACCGTCTCCAGCGAAACTTCCTGGCCCTTACCGCGGGCGATCACGCCCTGCACTTCGTACGGCATGGCAGCCATCTTGTGTCAGGAGGATGATCTCCGCAAGACATAGGGCTGGACCACGCCGAGCCCTCTTGCCGGCCGCCTCCTGATCTTGTGCACCTCGATCCCGTCCGGCGCTCCGGCCAGGCCCTCGGCCAGCTCGGAGTCGACCAGGATCGTGCCCGGCCGGGCGATGGCCGTGAGCCGGGCGGCCAGATTGACGGTGGTGCCGAACACGTCGCCCATCATGGGCACGACCGGCCCGTACGCCATGCCGATGCGCAGCTCCAGGCTGCCGGCGAGGTCGAGGGCGATCGCCGCGGCCTGGGCCGGGGCAGGCGCGGTGAACAGCACCTCGTCGCCGAGCGTCTTGACCAGCCGCGCGCCGTGCGCGGCCACCACGTCGGCGGCGCGCGACTCGAAGCCCTCGACCAGCGAGGCCAGCGCCCGCTCGTCCAGCTCGCGCGAACGCCGGGTGAAGGAGACCAGGTCGGCGAAGCCGACGGCGATCGACACGCGGGCCGGCCCCCGCTCGTCCTGGTCGTCGGCGACGGCCAGCAGGCGGGTGCCGGCGGCGGCGAGCTGGGCCCGCCAGACGTGCACCAGCAGGTGCTCGAAGTCGGGCAGGAGGGCCTTGGCCGTGTCGAGGACGCCGTTCAGGTCGGCGTCGGTGCGCGGGTCCGGGACCGTCGTGCCGATCACGATCTCGGCCTGCCACTGCGCCAGCCTGGCGGTGGTCTGGCCGAGCGCGCGGGCCATGCGGATGACGGTCTGCTCGTCGAGCAGGCCGCCGTCGATCAGGCTGCGCACCCGGCGCAGCGCGGCCACGTCGGCGTCGCTGAACGCCACGGCGTCGTCGGGGAACTGGGCGAAGCCGAGCGCCCGCCAGATGCGCTGAGCGAGCTCCTGCGACACCCCGGCCCCGGCCGCGACCTGCGCGCGGGTGTGGCGGGCCGGCATGCCGACGAGCGTGCGCTCGATCTGCTCGGCGGTCGGCCTGCCGGGCGGTTGGGTGGCGTTCACGATCAGCAGGCTACGCCACCCTCAGTGGCCGTCGATCTCTCCGTCGGACGCGTCCTCGACCAGCTTGAACAGGTCCATGCGCACGTCCTGGATGCGCGGGATGTCGCGCAGGACGATCTGGCCGCGCTCGCCCGCGGACTCGACGGTCAGCGTGCCGCAGCCGAGCATGCGCTCCAGGAACGTCTGGTCGGAGCTGACGGTGTTGACCTTGGCCATCGGGATCTCGTCGGTGGACTTGTTGAGCACGCCCCTGCTGATCGTGAACCGGTGGGTCGTCAGGACGTACCCGGTGTTCTTCCACTGCAGGTAGGGCACGAACGAGAAGATCGTCAGCAGGATCACGGCGATGACGACGACGGCGATCCTGCCGTAGGAGGTGACGCTCTCCCCCCACGCGGTGGGGAAGAAGTAGAGGGCCGCACCCGCCGCCGCGGCGATGAGGATCAGCGCGAAGAACGGGCCGACAAGGCGCTTCCAGTGGGGATGGAAGGATCGGACGCGCTGCTCACCCTGCGTCAGATGGTGGTCGGGAAGGGTCATGCCGCACATGCTGCCACCAACCCGGCCGAGCGGCTACGCCCTTGCTCATCGGGCGGCCCGCACGTGCACGACGTCTCCGGCGCCCAGCGTGTAGCGCTCGCCGCCGGACTCCACCTGGAGGTGGCCGGACCCGTCGATGCCGGTGGCCCGCCCGGTCAGCACCTGCTCGCCCGGCAGCTCCACCCGGACGTCGCGGCCGACCGTGGCGCTGACGGCGAGGTAGGCGGCGCGCAGCCCGGCGGCCTCGGCGTCGCCGCCGGCCGCCTGCCACTCGCGGTAGTGGCTCTCGACCTCGCGCAGCACGGCCCGCAGCAGCGGGTCGCGGTCGACGCAGGCCGCCTCCTCGATGGCCAGCGACGTGGCCGTCTCGACCGGGGCCTCCTCCGCGCGCAGCGAGACGTTGAGCCCCATGCCGATGACTACGGCGTCGTCGACCCGCTCGGCCAGCACCCCGGCCAGCTTGCGCTCGCCCACCAGCAGGTCGTTGGGCCACTTCAGGCGCACGTCGACCTCGGCCAGCCGGCGCACGGCCGAGGCGGCGGCCACGCCGTACAGCAGCGGCAGCCACCCCTGGGTCGGAACCGGCGTCGTGGGCCTGAGCAGGACGGAGAACGTCAGCCCCGACCGCGGCGGCGCCGACCAGGCGCGGTCGAGCCGGCCCCGGCCGGCGACCTGCGACTCGGCCACCAGCACCCGGCCCTGCTCGGCCCCGGCCTGGGCGGCCATGGCGAGGTCGGCGTTGGTCGAGCCGGTGGTCTCGACGACGGTGACGCCCGTCCACAGGGCGCCCGGACGCACGAGCGCGCGGTTGAGCGCGGCCTCCGAGAGCGGCGGACGGTCGAGGTCGGAGTAGCGCGAGGAGGCCATCCCCCTATCTTGGCCGAACCCGCGCCGAGGTCGTCGCACCGCACCGGCTGGTCTCGAAGTCCGCATGAGGGGTAAAGATGGGGGGATGAGCAGACGTCCTGACCCTCGCAACTGGGCATCGTGGCGGCCCTTCGGCCTCGGGTTGCGCAAGCCGAACAACTACCTGGAGCTGTGGAAGGCGTTCAGGTCGGTCAAGGGCAACAGGCGTTACGCCTGGCGCATACTCAACCAGGGCACCTGCGACGGCTGCGCGCTCGGCACGCACGGCATGCGCGACTGGACGATGGACGAGATCCACCTGTGCAACATCAGGTTGCGCCTGCTGCCGCTCAACACCATGCCCGCGCTCGACGTGTCGCTGCTGCGCGACGTCTCGGGGCTGGCCGGGCGCAAGAGCGCGGAGCTGCGGGAGCTGGGGCGGCTGCCGTACCCGATGTTGCGGCGGGCCGGCGAGCCCGGCTTCACCCGCGTCACGTGGGACGAGGCGCTGCGGGTGGCGGCCGAACGGCTGCGCGGCGCGCGCTTCGGCACGTACCTGACCAGCCGCGGGGTGCCCAACGAGAACTACTACTCGGCGCAGAAGGCGGTGCGGGCGCTCGGCACCAACAACGTCGACAACGCCGCCCGCATCTGCCACTCGCCCTCGACGGTCGCCCTCAAGCAGACCATCGGCGCGGCGGCCACGACCTGCTCCTACACCGACTGGATCGGCTCGGACCTGATCGTCTTCATCGGCTCGAACCCGTCGAACAACCAGCCGGTCGCGATGAAGTACCTCTACCACGCCAAGAAGGCCGGCACCCGGATCGCCATGGTCAACGCCTACCGCGAGCCGGGCATGGACAAGTACTGGGTGCCCTCCAACGCCGAGTCCGCGCTGTTCGGCACGAAGATCACCGACGAGTTCTTCGGCGTGAACGTCGGCGGCGACATCGGCTTCCTCAACGGCGTCCTCAAGCACCTCATCGAGAACGACTGGGTGGACAAGGCGTTCGTGACCGGGCGCACGTCCGGGTTCGAGGAGGCGCGCAAGGCCGTCGAGGCCCAGTCGTGGGCCGAGCTCGAAGCGCTCTCGGGGGCGACCAAGGAGCAGATGTTCCGGCTGGCCGAGCTGCTCGGGCGGGCGCGCTCGGCGGTGCTGGTCTGGTCGATGGGCATCACCCAGCACTCCTACGGGGAGGACAACGTCCGGGCGATCGTCAACCTGGCGCTCGCGCGCGGCTTCCTCGGGCGCGACAAGTGCGGGCTGATGCCGATCCGGGGGCACAGCGGGGTGCAGGGCGGGGCCGAGATGGGCGCGTACGCGACCGGCTTCCCCGGCGGCCTGCCGATCACGTCCGCCAACGCCGCCAAGTTCACCGACCTGTGGGGCTTCCAGGTGCCCGACACGGCCGGGCTGACCGCGACCGACATGATCGACGCGGCCCACCGGGGCGAGCTCGACGCGCTCGTCTCCTCCGGTGGCAACTTCCTGGAGGTGCTGCCCGACCCCGCTTACTGCCGGGAGGCGCTGTCCAGGCTGGGGCTGCGGGTGCACATCGACATCGTGCTGTCCTCGCAGATGCTCGTGCCGGGCGAGGGCGACGTGCTGCTGCTGCCGGCCCAGACGCGTTACGAGATGGTCGGCGGCGTGACCGAGACCTCCACCGAGCGGCGGATCATCTTCTCGCCCGAGGTCGAGGGGCCGCGCGTGGGCGAGGCGTGGCCGGAGTGGAAGATCTTCGCCGAGCTGGCCGCCCGTACCCGTCCGGAGATAGCCGACCATGTGCGGTTCACCGGCACTCCGCAGATCCGTGCGGAGATCGAGCAGGTCGTGCCGTTCTACCAGGGCATCTCGGGGTTGCGGAAGTTCGGGGACAACGTCCAGTACGGCGGCCGCCACCTCTTCGCCGACGGCCGTTTCCAGACGCCCGACGGGCTGGCCGTCTTCTCCGTGGTCGAGCCGCCCGCCCTTGAGCGCCCCGACGGCACGTTCAAGGTCGCGACCAGGCGCGGCAAGCAGTTCAACAGCATGGTCCACGAGCGGCTCGACGGCTTCAACGGCGCGGCGCGCGAGGCCGTGCTGATGAGCCCGTACGACGCCGACCGGCTCGGGCTGGCCGACGGCGCGCCGGTCGAGCTGCGCGCGGGCGAGCGCTCCTACCAGGGCAAGGTGCTGCGGGCCCCGCTGATGCCGGGCAACCTGCAGATCCACTGGCCGGAGGGGAACGTCCTGCTCGACGAGGCCCGGCGTTCGCCACAGGCGCGCATCCCCGACTACAACGCGCTCGTCACCGTGCGGCCGCTGTGAAGGCGCGTCCCGGGCCCACCACCCGCGTCCGCGTCCGGGAGCTGGCCGGCTCCGGGGCCCGCGACCGGCGCGACGACCTGGCCACGGAGGAGCCGCTGGAGATCCGCCTCACCGGCGGCGACGGCGCCCGCAAGACGGTCGCCATCACCATGCGCACCCCGGGGCACGACTTCGAGCTGGCCGCCGGGTTCCTGAGCGGCGAGGGGCTGGCCGGGCCGGACGACATCGCGGCCATCGCGTACTGCACGGACGACGACCTGCCGCCCGAGGCCCGCTACAACACCGTCACCGTCCGCCTGCACGGCCCGGTGCCCGACCTGCCCGCGCTCGACCGGCACTTCCTCACCTCCAGCGCGTGCGGCGTCTGCGGCTCGGCCGGCCTCGACGCGCTGCACGGCCGGTGCAAGCCGATCCCCAGGGGCTCCCTCGAACTCACCCCCGAGGTCCTCTACGGCCTTCCGGGCGCGCTGCGCGCGGCCCAGGGCGTGTTCGGCAAGACCGGCGGGCTGCACGCGGCGGGCCTGTTCTCGGCGACGGGCACGCTGCTGGCGTTGCGCGAGGACGTCGGCCGGCACAACGCCGTGGACAAGCTGGTCGGCTGGGCGGCGCTGGCGGACCGGCTGCCGCTGGCCGAGCACGTGCTCATGGTCAGCGGCAGGGCCAGCTACGAGATCATGCAGAAGGCGCTGGCGGCCGGCGTCCCGGCGGTCTGCGCGGTGTCGGCGCCCTCGTCCCTGGCCGTCGATCTGGCCAGGGAGTTCGGGTTGACGCTGGTGGGGTTCCTGCGCGGCGAGCGCTGCAACGTCTACGCCGGGCAGGAGCGCGTCGTCACGTCCTAGTTGCCTTGTGAGGCTTATTCGCAGGTCACCGGATAGGTGCCTTCGATGGCCGGCTTGTTGTGGTTCAGCACCTCCAGCCGGACCACGCCGGAGGTCTTCGTGTCCCGGTGCCAGTTGGCCGCCTGCACCTGGAGCAGACCGCCGGAGTTGGTCTTGTACGTGGCCGGCTCCGTGGGCTTGCCGTCGATGACCCAGCGCCAGGTGATCTCAGTGTCCGGCGCGGCGCGGAAGGCGCCGTGGGCGGTCACGTACGGGGCCTCGGCGCAGTCGCCGAAGTAGTGGACCGGCCGGAACTCGCTGATCCGCACCGTGCCCGGCGACGGGTCCACCGGCACGCAGGTCACCGTGTACGGCCTCTCCCTGACCAGCTTGTTGTGGTTCAGCACTTCGATGCGGATCACACCGCTTCCGCTGGCCTTCGGGGAGATGTAGAACAGGTCGCCGATCATCTGGGCCCTGTCGGGCTTGGCCTCCTGCGTCCTGACCGGGCCGGGCTTGCCGTCCACGACGACGCGGTAGCGGACCTCGGCCTGGCGGTCGGTGGTGATCCGGGCGTCGGCCCGCATGCCGATGGAGCCGGTGCAGTCGCCCTGGTAGACGGGCGTCAGCATGTAGGGGATGGCCAGCTTGGCGGGGTCGGGGTCGGTCGTGCAGGACAGGGCGAACGTGCGCTCGGCGGCCTGGGCCGCGGCGGGCTGGGTGGTCAGGGCCAGCTTGTGGGAGCCGGTCTTCGACTGGTCGAGGCTCCAGGCGGCGGTGACGTCCTGCGACCTGGGCTGGGTGCCGGCCGGGAAGCTGACGGTCTGGTGCTGCCACTCGGTGCCGTCGAGGGTCCACCAGTAGCCGACGCTGGCGGCCGGGCCTGCCGGGAGGGTGATGCGGCCGGTGGCCTGGTAGGCGATGGGCTCGTCGCAGTAGCCCTCGTAGTCGCCGGGCGTCAGGGCGCTGATCGCCGCCTGCGGCTGCTGCGCCGGGGGCTCCGTGGTCGTGGTCGGCTTCGGCGTCGGGGAGGTCGTCGGCGTCGGGGTGGGCGTGCTGGTGGGCGTCGTGGTGGGCTTGGGGCCCGGCGTGGCGCGGCAGGTCACCTCGTACGACGCCCGCGCGGAGTCGTGCCCGCCGGCGTTGAGGATCCGTACCGACTTCCAGCCCGCGGTGGAGGTGCCCACGGACAGCGGCAGCGTGACCTGCCTGCTGCGCGGGGCGCCGGCGGCGAAGTACAGCGACTCCACCGCGCCCTCGCCCGTGGCGCTGTCGATCCACTGGTAGCCGACCTTGGCGGGGGTGCGCGAGACCTGGATGGTCGCGGTGAACGTCACGGTGGCCGGGCAGTGGCCGTCCTGGCGGGGCGGGCTCGCCTGCACGCTCGCGGCCGCCTCAAGCGGTTTGTCCGGCTGGGCGGGCAGCGGGTTGACCACGTCGTACCGCTGCGGGGCTCCGGCGCAGGCGACGCGGAAGCGGGCCTTGGCCGACAGGCCGCGCCGGCCGAGCACCTCGACGGCCTGCCAGCCGGTCGTGTCGCGGTCGAAGGTCTGACGGTCCCTCACGACGACCTTGCGCGCGCCGTTGACGCGGAAGCTCCTGATGGCGCTCTTGCTGCGGTCACCGCGTACCCAGCGGTACCGCACGGTGCCCTTGCCCTTGGCGGCCACGGTGGCGGAGAAGGCCACGGTCGTGGGGCACTCGCCCGCCTGACCGGCGGGAACGGCCCTGACCCGGGTCACCGAGGTCGCCGGGGCGGCGGCGGCCAGGGCCGGAGGAGCGGCCAGCAGGCTGCCGAGCATCACCGCGCCCAGCAGCAAGGCTGTCCTTTTCATGAGGGGGTCCCTTTCTGCGCTCGTCAAAGCCCCCATGCTGCTCAGTGATCCTTGGAAGTCACTTGGAGCCGCCTTGTGAAGATCGTGGAATGAAGCGTTCCGTTCTGCTATAGTTGGAACAGAACAAGCCGTTCCGCTGCTTCGGTCGAGAGGACCCCTCATGAGCATCCGCCCGTTCCGCATCGAGATCTCCCAGGCCGACCTCGACGACCTGCGGGCCCGGCTCGCGCTGACCCGCTTCGCCGACGAGATCCCGGGCGCCGACCAGGGCGTGGGCGTCGAGCGGGTCAAGCGCCTGGTGGCCCACTGGCAGTCCGGCTTCGACTGGCGCGCCCAGGAGGCCAGGCTCAACGCCTACCCGCAGTTCACCACGGAGATCGACGGGCAGAACATCCACTTCATCCACGTACGCTCCGACAACCCCGACGCCCTGCCGCTGATCCTCACCCACGGCTGGCCCGGCACCGTCGCCGAGTACCTCGACGCGATCGAGCCGCTGTCGCGCCACTTCCACGTGGTCGTCCCGTCGCTGCCCGGCTTCGGCTTCTCCGGCCCGACCAAGGAGCTCGGCTGGAACAACCGGCGCATCGCCGGGGCGTGGGCCGAGCTGATGGCCCGCCTCGGCTACGAGCGCTACGGCGCCGTCGGCAACGACGGCGGCTCGATGATCTCCCCCGAGCTGGGCCGGATCGACGCCGAGCACGTCGTCGGCGTGCACGTCACCCAGCTGTTCTCCTTCCCCTCCGGCGACCCCGCCGAGTTCGCCGACCTGAGCGAGGAGGACCAGGCCGGGCTGGCCGTGCTCGACTGGTTCTGGAAGGAGAAGGGCGCGTTCAACGTCCTGCAGTCGCAGCAGCCGCAGACGCTCGCGCACGCCCTCGCCGACTCCCCCGCCGGGCTCGTCGGCTGGCTCGCCCAGCTCTTCGACGAGGACCTGGACGACGACTTCGTGCTGACCAACGCCTCGATCCACTGGTTCACCGGCACCGCCGGCTCGGCTCTGCGGCTCTACTGGGAGAACGCCCGCATGGAGCAGCCGCAGGAGCCGACGACCACCCCGACCGCGCTGGCCATGGCCGAGGGCGACTTCACGTCGATCCGCCGCTTCGCCGAGCGCGACCACCACGGCATCGTCTCGTGGAAGACCCTGCCCGCCCCCGCCCACGGCCACTACACCGCTCACAGCGCCACGGAGGCGCTCACCTCCGACATCACGGCCTTCTTCGACAGCCTGCGCTGATTCCGCGCACTTCGGACGGCCCGGCCCCCCGCCGGGCCGTCCGCGCGTGTTCAGCCCGTGTTCTGCAGGCCGGCGGCCACGCCGTTGACCGACAGCAGCAGCAACGTGGACAGCCGCTCCCGCTCCTGCTCCGACAGGTCCTCGGTGCGCATTGCGCGCAGCGCCCGCAGCTGCAGGTGCGACAGCGCGTCGACGTACGGGTCGCGCAGCTGCACGGCCCGCGAGAGCACCTTGCGGTTCTCCAGCAGCCGCGTGTGGCCGGTCACCCGCAGCACCAGCTCGCGGGTGCGGTCGTACTCCTCCAGCACCTGGCGGGCGAAGTCGTCGCGGCCGCCGAGCGCCAGGTAGCGCTTGGCGATCGACCGGTCGGTCTTGGCCAGCGACATCTCGGCGTTGTCCAGCATCGCGTTGAACAGCGGCCATTCGGCGTAGGCCGCGCGCAGCTCGTCGAGGGAGCCGACGGCGGCCAGGCCGGTGCCCAGGCCGTACCAGCCGGGCAGGTTGACGCGGGTCTGGGCCCAGGCGAACACCCACGGGATGGCCCGCAGGTCGTCCAGCGAGCGCGGCGCCCCAAGGCCGCGGCGGGCCGGACGGGAGCCGAGCCGCAGCGAGCCGATCTCCTCCAGCGGGCTGACCAGCGCGAACCACTCGGGGAACCCGGGGGCCTCGGTGAGCGCCCGGTAGGCCTCCTCCGAGGCCGTGGCCACCTGCTGGGCCAGGCCGCGGAACCGCTCGGCGGCGGCCGCCGTACGGGCGCCGACCGTGGGCGAGGAGGCCAGCAGCACGGCGTTGGTGACCTGCTCCAGATGGCGGCGGGCGATGGCGATGTGCCCGTAACGAGCGAAGATGACCTCGCCCTGCTCGGTGACCTTGAAGCGGCCCGCGACCGAGCCGGGCGCCTGCGCCAGCACCGCCCGGTTGGCCGGGCCGCCGCCGCGGCCGAGCGCGCCGCCTCGGCCGTGGAACATGCGCAGCTTGACGTCGTGCTCGTGGGCCCACACGGTCAGCTCCTCCTGCGCCTCGTAGAGGCGGAGGGTGGCGGCCGCCGGGCCCAGCTCCTTGGCCGAGTCGGAGTAGCCGAGCATGATCTCCATGCGCCGGCCGGTCGCGGCCAGGCGGTCCTGGATCTGCGGGATCTCCAGCATGCCGCTCAGCACGCGCGGCGAGTTCGCCAGGTCCTGGCCGGACTCGAACAGCGGCACCACGTCGAGCACCGGCGCCCGGTCGCCCAGGGCGTGCCCGGCCAGCTCGTAGACGGCCGCGATGTCGTCGGCCGAACGGGTGAAGGAGACCACGTAGCGGGAGCAGGCCGTGACGCCGAACCGCTCCTGGATCCAGGCGATCACCCGGATCGTGGCCAGCACCTCCTCGGTGCGCTCCGACAGCTCGCCGCCGGCCCTGATCTCCTCCAGGGCCGCCGCGTGCACCTGGGAGTGCTGGCGCACCTCCAGCTCGGCCAGGTGGAAGCCGAACGTCTCGACCTGCCAGACGAGGTGCTGCAGCTCCCCGTACGCCTGCCGCGGCGCGCTGCTCGCCAGCGACTCCTGCACCAGCCGCAGGTCGGCCAGCAGCTCGGCGGGCGCCCGGTAGGCGAGGTCGAGGTCGCGGCGGCGGGTGGCGGCGATGCGGGCGGCCACGTACAGCAGCCACTGGCGGTGCGGCTCGCGCGGCGAGCGGGTGGCCAGCTCGGAGACCAGCTCGGGATGCGCGTCGACGGCCGCGGCCAGCGCGCCCTTCAGCTCGGCCGAGCAGGGCGAGAACTGGGCGGAGGCGGTCAGCGTGCGGGCGATGCGCGTGCAGGCCGTCTCCAGGGCGGTCAGCACGTGCTCGGACTGGATCTGGATCGTGTCGCGGGTGACCTTGGCGGTGACGTTGGGGTTGCCGTCGCGGTCGCCGCCGATCCAGCTTCCGTAGCGGATGAAGGGCCTGGCCAGCGGCGGACGGGTGCCGGTGCCCGCGTCGAGCGCCGCGTCGAGCGAGCGGTAGACCTGGGGCACCATGCGGAACAGCGTCTCGTCGAAGGCGGCCATGGCGGTGCGCACCTCGTCGAGCGGGTCGAGCTTGGTGGAGCGCAGCTGGGCCGTCCGCCACAGCAGGTCGATCTCCTCCAGCAGGCGGCGCCTGCTCTCGGCGCGCTCGGACGCGCCGCGCCCGGGCGCGTTGTACTCGGTGAGCTGACCGCTGATGCGCTGGATGGCGGTGACGACCGCGCGCCTGCGCGCCTCGGTGGGGTGCGCGGTCAGCACCGGGTGCAGCTCCAGCCCCTGCAACAGCTCGCTCACGCGCTCCTCGCCGAGCTCGTGGACGGCCTGCGCCAGCGACTCCCGCTGCACCCTCCCCTCGGCGTCGCGCTCGCGCAGCGTGCGGATCCGGTAGTGCTCCTCGGCCAGGTTCGCCAGGTGGAAGTAGCAGGTGAACGCGCGGGCGACCGCGACCGCCCGCTCGATCTCCCATCCGGCGACCATTTCGGTGATCTCGTCGGCGGAAATCTCGCCTCTGCGCGCCGCGATGACGGCTTTGCGCAACCGTTCGACGTCGGCCAGCAGGTCTTCGCCACCTTGTTCGGCGATCACCTGGCCGAGCAGCTTGCCGAGCATGCGCACGTCGTGGCGCAGCTCGTCAGGCATCTCGGTCACGGCGGCACTACGACGCTCGAGCCCCTGGTCAATCATGCTTCGAAGGGTATCGACTCACTTTCGGCGACCGCATGGCGGTCTCGCCCATTGGACTAGACCACCGCGAGGGAGCGCCGTCACCTGGAGGAGCGGCGGGAGCGCAGCGACCAGAGCGGGGGAAGGTGGCGGCATCCGGCGACCGAGCCGGCCTCACGGAGTGAGGCCAGTCAGCTCGCCTTCGAGACGGCTGCCAGGAGCTCCGGGAGGCGGGGGAAGCCGATCTTGCCGGCGAGGCGTCTGCCGAGCACCTCGATCAGCAGGCCGTAGAAGGGCGCGAGCACCGACACCCACATCAGCCCGAACGCCAGCGGCAGCACGATCGGCAGCGACATCAGCGCGATCCCGAGCATCGCCCCGATCGACGACGCGAACGCCTGACCGCCCTGGCCGGGCGCGGCGCCGCTGAAGGCGTTCATCCGCTCGGGCAGCGTGTACGGGATCGTCACGCTGGTCACCGAGCCGACCCCGAGCCCGACGCCGAGGGCGCCCAGCCCGGTCAGGAACGCCGGCACGACGGCGTCCTGGCTGCCGGTGAGGAACGCCGCCGCGACCGCCACGAGCAGCAGCAGCGGCGCGGCGACCAGGATGTTGGCCAGGTGGCGGCCCGCCAGGTCACGGCGCAGGTCCTCCTCCGAGCCGAAGGCCACGGCGTTCATCCACAGGGAACGCCCGTCGATGCCGAACGCGTTGCCCGACTGCAACGAGATCATCAGCGCGCCCATGCCGGTGATCAGCACCGGCAGCACCGCCCCCGCCTGTCCTTCGGTGCTGTTGTTCAGCGAGAACGCCAGGACGACGGTCACCACGACCGACGAGAACCAGCCCACGCGGAACCTCGGCTCCCGCCTGATGTACTTCAGCTCC
Source organism: Nonomuraea sp. NPDC049655 (assembly GCF_044465465.1). Taxonomy (NCBI): domain Bacteria; kingdom Bacillati; phylum Actinomycetota; class Actinomycetes; order Streptosporangiales; family Streptosporangiaceae; genus Nonomuraea; species Nonomuraea sp. NPDC049655. Next base: position 309,767 of record NZ_JBITLS010000015.1, on the reverse strand, counting down.
TTGGTCACCACGGCCGCCAGCGGCCCGTCGGGCAGGAGCCGGTCGGCCAGGCCGCGCTCCCGGCGGACGGAGGCCGCCTGCGTCGAGGCGTCCGGCGAGACCAGGGCCCGGCCGAGCGCCTTGATCCACAGCCAGGCGACCACCACGACCAGCACCGCGACGGCGGCCAGCTCCGCCACGCCGACCAGGCCGCCGTCGGCCATGGCGTGCGCGGCCATGCCCGGCGGCGTCCAGCGCAGGACGCCGGCCAGCCGGTGGAGGATCGCGGCGGGGTCGCCGAGGCCGCGGTTCATCAGCAGGTTGGGCAGCTGCGCCAGCAGCACCACGAACAGGGCGGCCACGGCCAGCACGTCACGCCCGCGCCGGCTGCGCAGCGCCCCGGACAGCGCGGTGGTGATCAGCCGCGAGGTGACCACGCAGAGCGCGAACTGCAGCAGCACCGCGGGCACGCCGAGCAGCACGCCGCCGATGCCCGTGGGCAGCCCGACCAGCGCGCCGGCCGTGACGATCAGCATCGCCAGCGGCCACGCGCCCGTCGCGGACGCGGTGAACAGCCCGACGGCCAGCTCGCGCGTACGCAGCGGGAACAGCGACAGCCGCGCCGGGTCGAGCGTGTCGTCGAGCCCGAACGCCAGCAGCGGCACGATCATCCAGCTCACCAGGAAGAGCGCGAACGCGACGATCACCAGCTCGGCGGCGACGTCGGAGGGCGCCAGCCTGAGCAGGCTCATCAGCAGGAACCCGAGCACGGCCAGGCCGGCCGCGGCGAGCAGGGTGAAGACGAAGCCGAGCTTGCGCTGCACGTCGCCGCGCAGGTTGCCGGCCATCAGGCGCAGTTTGAGCCGCGCGAACAGCGCGGCCGTCGCCATGGGCGACCCCGTGACGGCGGACGCCCCGGCGGCTCTGTCCGGGACGGCCCCGGCGGGGCTCCCCGGCGCCTTCCCTGCGGCGCTCACGGCGTGTCCTGGGGCGCGGCGGCGGCCGGAGGCACGGTCGGGGGCATGGCAGGGGGCACGGTCGGGGGTGCGGTCGGGGGCATGGCAGGGGGCACGGTCGGGGGCTGGTTGCCGGGGCGGGCGCCGAGCCAGCTCAGCCCTGCCTCGCCGTGGGCGCGGGAGCCGCCGCCGACCAGCCGCATGAACGCCTCGTTGAGGCTGGAGCCGCCGCGCACCTGCTCCAGCGGCCCCTGGGCGACGATGTGGCCGCCGCTCATCACCGACACCCAGTCGCACAGCCGCTCGACGAGGTCCATGACGTGGCTGGAGAAGATGACCGTCGAGCCGGAGGCGGTGAAACGCCGCAGCACCTCGGTCAGGGTGTTGGAGCTGACCGGGTCGACCCCCTCGAACGGCTCGTCGAGGAAGAGCACGGACGGGTTGTGCAGCAGCGCGGCGGCCAGCCCGATCTTCTTGCGCATGCCGGTGGAGTAGTCGACGACGAGCTTGTCGGCGGCCCCGGTCAGGTCCATGACGTCGAGCAGCTCGCCCGCGCGCTGCTCGACGTCGGCCTTGGGGATGCCGCGCAGCCGGCCGTTGTAGAGCAGCAGCTCGCGGCCCGACAGCCGCTCGAACAGCCGCAGCCCCTCGGGCAGCACGCCGATGCGCGCCTTGACGGCGACCGGGTCGCGCCAGACGTCGAACCCGTCGATCGCGGCCTGGCCGCCGTCGGGCCGCAGCAGGCCCGTGATCATGCTCAGCGTGGTGGTCTTGCCGGCCCCGTTGGGACCGACCAGGCCCGCGAAGCTGCCCGCCGGGACCACGAGGTCGACCCCGGCCACCGCGACCTGCGCGCCGTAGCGCTTGTACAGGCCGTGGGAGCGAACCGCATCCGTCATGGATCCACTCTAGGAGGACGGGTTAGCCTAACGCGCATGAGCGCAGCCGCCGATCCCATGCCGGAGATGCCGGACATCCACACCACCGCGGGCAAGATCGCCGACCTGGAGCGAAGACTCGACGAGGCCGTGCACGCCGGCTCGTCGTCGGCGGTGGACAAACAGCACGCCAAGGGCAAGATGACCGCGCGCGAGCGGGTGCTCGCGCTGCTCGACGAGGGCTCGTTCGTGGAGTTCGACGAGTTCGCCCGCCACCGGTCCACGATGTTCGGGCTGGAGAAGCGGCGTCCGTACGGCGACGGCGTCATCACCGGCCACGGCACGATCGACGGCCGTCAGGTCTGCGTGTTCTCCCAGGACGTCACGGTCTTCGGCGGCTCCCTCGGCGAGGTGTACGGCGAGAAGATCGTCAAGGTGATCGACCTGGCGCTCAAGACCGGCTGCCCGATCATCGGCATCAACGAGGGCGGCGGCGCGCGCATCCAGGAGGGCGTGGTCGCGCTCGGCCTCTACGCGGAGATCTTCAAGCGGAACGTGCACGCCTCCGGCGTGATCCCGCAGATCTCCCTCATCATGGGCGCCGCGGCCGGCGGACACGTCTACTCGCCCGCCCTGACCGACTTCGTGGTGATGGTGGACCAGACGTCCCACATGTTCATCACGGGCCCTGACGTGATCAAGACGGTGACCGGCGAGGAGGTCACGTTCGAGGAGCTGGGCGGGGCCCGCGCGCACAACACCAAGTCGGGTGTGGCCCACTACCAGGCCGCCGACGAGGAGGACGCCCTCGACTACGTCAAGGCGCTGCTGTCCTACCTGCCCTCCAACAACCTGGACGAGCCACCGGCCTTCGCCGCCGCCGCCGACCTGGCGCCCGACCCCGAGCTCGACCTGGTGATCCCCGACTCCCCCAACCAGCCGTACGACATGCACCAGGTGATCGAGCACGTGCTCGACGACGGGGAGTTCCTGGAGGTCCACGCGCTGTTCGCGCCGAACATCGTGGTCGGCTACGGCCGCGTGGACGGCCAGCCGGTCGGGGTCGTCGCCAACCAACCGATGCATTTCGCCGGATGTCTGGATATCGACGCCTCCGAGAAGGCCGCCAGATTTATTCGAACTTGTGATGCCTTTAATATTCCGATCCTGACTTTTGTTGATGTACCAGGATTCCTCCCCGGCACCGATCAGGAATGGAACGGAATCATCCGCCGCGGCGCCAAGCTCCTGTACGCCTACGCCGAGGCCACGGTCCCGCTGGTCACGGTCATCACCCGCAAGGCCTACGGCGGCGCGTACGACGTCATGGGCTCCAAGCACCTCGGCGCGGACGTCAACCTCGCCTGGCCCACCGCCCAGATCGCGGTCATGGGCGCGCAGGGCGCGGTCAACATCCTCTACCGGCGCGAACTGGCGGCCTCCGACGACCCCGACGCCGAGCGCGCCCGGCTCGTCACCGAGTACGAGGACACTTTGGCCAATCCGTACATCGCGGCCGAACGCGGCTATGTGGACTCGGTGATTCGGCCGTCCGAAACCCGGCCGCAAGTTGTCCGGGCACTTCGCGCGTTGCGTAACAAGAGAGCCTCGCTGCCGCCGAAGAAGCATGGGAACATTCCTCTATGAGCGACTACCTGCGCATAGTCCGCGGCGACGCCACGCCCGAGGAGATCGCGGCCGTGGTGGCCGTGCTCGCCACGCGGCGGAGCTCGTACGCCGAACCCGAGAGACCCCGTAGACAAACATGGCGAAACCCCGCCAGAGGTATGCGTAACCCTGGCCTGCCGGGGAAGGCGGCTTGGCGGATGAGCGCACTACCCTAGATAGATCCCGGGAATCGGGTGTCAAGTTCCCCGGGAGTTGGGACTATCTAGAGAAAGTAGGCGTATATAGTCAGCCGATCAACTAACACCGCGGCCTGGAGGACGACATGGCCATCCCAGACCTCATGCCGCATCCTGTGGCAGCCAAGTACGCCGTCCTAGTGGATGTCGGTTATCTCTACGCTGCGGCAGGTGAGGTGCTGCTCGGCGCGAAGGAACGCAAGGAATATCGGGTGGCCGCCGATGAGCTCATCCAGAGTCTACAGAAACATGCAGAGGAACGTATTTCCGGCGAACTTCTGCGGATCTATTGGTATGACGCCGCCCGCGACCGTGTGCCGACCGTCGATCAGCGTGTCATCGCCCAGCTTCCGTGGGTCAAGGTGCGCCTCGGCAACCTCAACGCCCGAGGCCAGCAGAAGGGCGTCGACGCGCAGATCAGGAGCGACCTGGAGGCGCTCGCCCGGCATCACGCGGTGACCGACACGATCCTGCTGGCGGGCGATGAGGACATGGTTCCGGCGGTCGAGGCGGCGCAGGCTTACGGCGTGCGCATCCACCTGTGGGGCGTCGAGCCGCCCTACGGCACCAACCAGGCCGAGCGCCTGGTGTGGGAGTCCGACACGGTGGAAGTGATCTCCGCCGATTTCCTGAGACCGTTTTTCAGTCGCGCTCCGCAGCCGGTCGCCGTCACCCCGCCCGTCACGGCTCCCTCGCCCGCCCAGGTGTTCGCCGGGCGCGCGCCGGTCAAGCCGCACGCCAAGCCCGGCCAGGTCGCCAAGCTGGGGCCCAGCCGTCCGCGCGTGGAGGACGTCGGCGAGCACGTCGCCCAGAAGTGGATACTCACCCGCGGCCGCGACAACATCCGCGACCTGCTGCCCGGCCCGATCCTGCCGACGGTGATCGACACCGAGCTGCTGATCGAGGCGGAGAAGGAGCTCGGGCACTCGCTGCGGCCCTACCCGGAGGCCCGGGTCTGGCTGCGCGACGGGTTCTGGGCGCGCGTCTACCGGGAGTTCGACCTGGGGGTGGGGGTCTCCTCCAAGTAGAGCAGCGTCTCGGCGACCGCCGTCCGGGCGTAGAGCACGTACCGGCCGGTGCGGTGCGCGGTGCACAGGCCGGCCTTGCGCAGCGCCGTCAGGTGCTGGTTGACGCCGGGCTCGGAGAGCCCGGCGCGCTGGGCGAGGTCGCGCGTCGAGGCGGGCTGGTCCAGCTCGGCCAGCAGCCGGGCGCGCGTCCTGCCGAGCACGGCGGCCAGCGCCTCGGGCGGGTCCACCTCGCGGCGCTCCCAGAGCGTCGCGATGCCGCGCGGCGCGTAGCGCACGGTCGGCTGGTACGGCGGCGTCGTGACCGACAGGACCCGTGGCCAGGCGAACACGCACGGCACCAGCAGCAGCCCGAGCCCTCTCAGTGACCGGCGGCCGGAAACGTACCGGTGCTCCAGCCGCAGCGTGCCGTCGTCCCAGGTGACGGTGTCGTCGAGGTCGGCCAGCATGCGCTGGGCGCCGCCCTCGGCCAGCAGCCGGGCGCGGTGCAGGATCTCGCCCTCCAGCAGCGACCTGATCCGCGGCCAGTACGGCGCCATCGCCGCCTCCCAGTAACCGGCCACCTCAGTGGCCAGGCGTTCGAGGCCCTGCTCCGGGTCGTCGTAGAGGGCCTGCACCCGTTTCGTCCGGGGACCGCCGATGTGGTCCAGATCCGTACGGACCCGGGCGGCCGCGCCCCGCATCGTGGCGAGTTCCAGCTCCAGGTCCGGCATGGACGTCGAGGGCGGGGTGCAGGTGAAGCCCGCGATCGAGACGGTGGGCACCGGGACCAGGTCCGACAGCAGCCGCCAGTCCACGTCCTGGAGGCGGCGGCGCACCTGGTCGGCCCAGGGACGCAGGAGCGGGTGCGCGGCCGGGTTCTTCACCACGCGCGCGCTGGCGACGACCTCGCCGAGCGGGGAGACGGCGAAGCGGATGTTGGCGAGGTCGTGGGCGGTGAACGTCAGGTCGAGGGTCATTGAATTTGCTTGTCACTTAATCGATAGCGGCCTTGCCCGACATTTCAGCATCCTGCCGACATGTCAGCAACCTTGATGGAAGCTCCGCTTCTGCGGCTTCGCGCGTTCCGCAACCTGTTCGTCGCCGGCGCGGTCAGCCAGCTCGGCAGCCAGATCACCTACGTCGCCCTCCCCCTGCTCGCCGTGACCGCCCTCGGGGCGGGCGCGGGCGAGGTCGGGCTGCTCTCGGCGCTCGCCACGCTCACGGCCCTGGTGATCGGGCTGCCCGCCGGGGCGTGGGTGGACCGCGTCCGGCGGCGCCGCCTGATGATCGCGATGGACGCCGCACGGGCCGTGGCGCTGCTGTCGGTGCCGGCGGCCTGGTGGGCCGGGGCGTTGTCCATGGCGCAGCTCTACGTGGTGACGGTGCTCGTGGGGGCCGGGTCGCTGCTGTTCGACGTGGCGTCCATGAGCATCGTGCCGGGGCTGGTCGGGCGCGAGCGGCTGACGTCGGCCAACTCGCTGCTGGTGGGCACGGCCGCGGGCATGGACGTCGCCGGACGCAGCCTCGCCGGGGTGCTGGCCCAGGTCGTGGGCGCGCCGCTGGCCGTGCTGCTGGACGCGCTGAGCTACCTGTGGTCGGCGGCCTGGCTGCGCGGCGTCCCCGAACCGGCAATCCCCGGGGACGGCTCGCCGGAGGCCGCGGAGTCCCTGCGGGCCCGGATCGCGGAGGGCGTGCGGTTCATCCTCGGCAACCGGGTGCTGGTCGCGGCCCTGGTCCAGGGCACGATGGCGAACCTGGCGTTCCCGCTCTGCTCGGTCCTGCTGCCGGTGCTCATCGTCGGGCGGCTCGGCTATCCGGAGTGGGTGTTCGGGGCGTACCTGGCGGTGGGCGGGCTCGGTGTGCTCGCCGGGTCGTCGTCGGCCCATCTGCTCGGCCGGCGCTTCGGCACGGGCCGCGCGGTGTGGCTGGTCAGCCTGGCCACCGCCCCGGCCGCGCTGGTGATCCCGCTCCTCGACGCCGGGCCGTGGTTGTGGGCCGCGGCGGCGGCGTGGTTCGTGCTGACGTTCCGTACCGGGGTGAACAACGTGCTGCTGGTCAGCATGCGGCAGCGGGTCACGCCGGACCACCTGCTCGGCCGGATGACGGCCACCATGCGGCTGCTGCTGATGGGCGCGGTCGGCCTCGGCGGGCTGCTGGCCGGGCTGCTCGGCGAGGTGTGGGGGGTGCGCGCACCGCTCTGGGCGGGCGCGCTGCTCATGGCCGTGAGCTGGCTGCCGATCCACTTCTCAGCCCTTCGCCGATCAGGTCCGAATACCGCCGATCGACCGTACTGACCTGCTGACCTGCGTTTTCATGGTGAGGTCCGATTTCCGCCGGTCGGCACCCGCGGCCCGCGCATAGTCTCGGGGGCATGTCACCCCTAGAGCTCGACTTCGACTCCTGTTACCGGGCGGTCTCCGCCAGGGACTCCCGGTTCGACGGGCGCTTCTACACCGCGGTGACTACCACGCGCATCTACTGCCGGCCGATCTGCCCGGCGCGTACCCCCTCCTCCAGGAACGTGCGCTTCTACCGGCACGCGGCCTCGGCCGAGGCGGCCGGGTTCCGGCCGTGCAAACGCTGCCGTCCCGAGCTGTCGCCCGGCGATCCCGGCTGGGACCTGCGCGGCGACCTCATCGGCCGGGCCCTGCGGCTGATCGACGACGGAGCCGCCGACGAGCGCGGCGTGGCCGGGCTGGCCCGGCGGCTGCACATCACCGAACGCCACCTGCACCGGCTGTTCGTGGCCGAGCTGGGCGTCGGGCCGCTGGCCGTGGCCCGCACCAAGCGGCTCCTGCTGGCCAAGCAGCTGCTGACGGAGACCGGGCTGCCGGTCACCGAGGTGGCGTTCGCCGCCGGGTTCGGCAGCGTGCGGCAGTTCAACGCCACGATGCGGGAGACGTACGGCTTCACGCCCAGCGAGCTGCGCGCCACGGCCGGGCGTCCGGCGGCGCCGCCCGAGCCCGCGGCCGCCGGGCCGGTCACGCTGAGGCTGCGGCTGCACCGCCGCGAGCCGTACGACGTGGCGGGCGTGTTCGGGTTCCTGACCTCCCGCGCCATCCCCGGCCTTGAGGTCGCGGGCCCGGAGTCGTACTCCAGGGCCGTGCCGGGCGGGACGATCACGCTCACCCCCCGGCCGGACCACATCGCGCTCGACGTGGCCCTGGCCGACACCCGGCAGCTCGCCCGCATCGTCGCCCGCTGCCGCCGCCTGCTCGACCTGGACGCCGACCCCGACGCCATCGCCGAGGCGCTCGGCCAGACCTCGCTGGCCCCGCTCGTCGAGGCCCGGCCCGGACTGCGGGTGCCGGGCACGTTCGACGGCTTCGAGCTGGCCGTACGCGCGGTGGTCGGCCAGCAGATCTCGGTAGCCGGAGCCCGTACTCTGCTCGGCCGCATCGTCGCCAGGACCGGCGGCCCGCTCTTCCCCACCGCGGCCGAGCTGCGGGAGGCCGACCTGACGGGCCTCGGCCTGACCAACCGCAGGATCGCCACCCTCGCCGACCTGGCAGGCCGGGTCGCCGACGGCGACATCGACCTCGACGGCGGCCAGGACCCGGCCGAGGCCGGGTCCTGGCTGCTGAAGGTGCCCGGCATCGGCCCCTGGACCGCCAGCTACATCGCGCTGCGCGCGCTGCGCGACCCCGACGCCTGGCCCACGGGCGACCTCGTGCTGAACAAGCGCATGGCCGCCCTGGGCATCCCCGACGACCACATCGAACGGTGGCGGCCCTGGCGGGCCTACGCCGCCCTGCACCTCTGGAGCTCTTCATGATCACTGCCCAGGTCCTGCCGACGCCGATCGGCTCGCTGTCGCTGCTCACCCGCGAGGGCGTCCTCGTCGCGGGCGGCTTCACGGCCGACCCGGCGGAGATGTTCGTCCGCCTCACCCCGGCCCTGCAGGCGGAGGGTCTCGACGTGGTGGACGACCTCGGCGCCCCCGCCGAAGCCGTCCGGGCCTACTTCGACGGCGACCTCGACGCCCTGGACGCCGTCCCGGTCTCGCAGCCCGGCTCCCCCACCCGCAAGCGCCTGCACGAAGCGCTGCGCGAGGTCCGCGCGGGGACGACGGTCTCGTACGCCGAGCTGGCCCAGGCCGCCGGCCTCCCCCGTACCGCCGCCCGCGCCGCCGGCTCCGCCTGCGCCCAGAACCTCATCGCCCCCTTCGTCCCCTGCCACCGCGTCCTGCCCAGCACGGGCGGCTACGGCGGCTACTACTACGGCGTCCCCGTCAAGGAATGGCTCCTCGCCCACGAAAGCGGACAAACCCTCAACCTAAAGTAATGGAACGACTGCGTTCGGTAACGTGTTCGCATGTCGCCGACATTGGAACATGAGTTCCTCCTGGAACTCGTCCGGCAACGCCCCTCCCTCGTCGCCACCTTGCTGACCGAGGCGGGCGTGCCGGTCCCCCGATTCAATGAGGCCCGGCTGGAGAGTCCGGACTTCACCGCCTGCCAGCCGACCGAGTTCCGGGCCGACGCGGTCGTCGTCCTCAATGACGGAAAGCCGCTGGCAGGGGTCGTCGTGGAGGTGCAGCGGCGGTACCGGGAGGAGAAGGCCTGGTCCTGGCCCGTCTACCTGGCCACGCTACGTGCCCGCATCAAGGGCCCGTGCCTGCTGCTGGTCTTCTGCCCAGACCGCAAGGAGGCGCGCAAGTGCGCGCGGGCCATCGACATGGGGCACCCCGGTTGGACACTCCATCCGATCGTGATCGGACCTGACCAGATCCCCAAGGTCACCGACCTCCTCCAGGCCATCGCCGAACCGGAGCTCGCCACGCTCTCGGCCATCGTGCACGGCAACGAGGGCGAGGAGGGCCTCAAGATCCTGCAAACCTTCGTCGACTCTCTGGAGCATCTGCCCAGAGAGCATGAAATCTACGTTGACCTCGTTCTCGCAATGCTGCCCGAGGTCGCCGTCAACAAATTCCTGGAGTTCACTATGGCCATGGGAACACGCGAGCCTAAGAGCAAGTGGGTCCGCCAGTGGGTCGCCGAGAGCAAGGCCGAAGGCCTAGCCGAAGGCCTAGCCGAAGGCGAGGCCCTCGGTGAAGCCAAGGGAGAGGCCAAGGGAGAGGCCAAGGGCGAGGCCAAGGCGATCCTGCGGATCCTGGAGGCACGAGGCATCACGGTGCCGGAGGAAGCGGCCGACCGGATCGGTCAGTGCACCGACCTCGGCCTTCTCGAGAGCTGGATCGACAAGGCTCTCACCGTCGAGGCCGCAGAAGAGCTCTTCGACCGGAGCTGAAGCACATCACAGGGCCGACGCGACAGTCTCGCGTCGGCCCTGTGATCGCCTTCGGGCGATGCGGGCCCCGTCGGCAGGGCGGCATAGAATGGGGCTCATGCGACGTTAGACGGCGTAGGCATCATTTGCAGGCGCTTGCTAATCGTTGACACGAGCACGAGGAGGGGGTTCACATGCCTCTGGCCGACGACGCCGTGGAGGCGCGTGCCCAGGGGTGGCGCACCCTCGCCGCCCTGCACGCGAAGATCGAGGACAGGCTGGAGAAGGCGCTGCAGAAGGCGCACGGCCTGAGCGTGAGCGAGTACACGGTGCTCGACGCCCTGGCCCGCCAGGACGGCTGGCACATGCGCATGCAGCAGCTCGCCCGCGCGGTCGTGCTCAGCCAGAGCGCCACGACCCGGCTGGTCACCCGGCTGGAGAAGCGCGGCCTGCTCAAGCGCTACCTGTGCGAGGACGACCGGCGCGGCATCTACTCCGAGGTCACCCCCGACGGCCGTGACCTGCTGACCGCGGCGGGCCCGACGCACGACACCGTGCTGAAGGAGGTGCTGGCGGAGGCGGCCGAGCAGCCCGAGCTGGCACCGCTGGCCGCAGTGATCGCCTAGGCCCGCCCGGCCGCGGTTGATCGCCCAGGCCCGCCGGCCCCGGTGATCGCCCAGCTCGGCCCCTTACGGCTTCACGTTGCTCTGGATCTCGCCGACCGGCACGTCCCTGGTCGCCCCCGCCTCGACCGGCGCGAACTGGAACGGCACCGCGTCACCCGTCGTCTCCACCGGCCACGACGTGGTGACGGTGAGCCGGTACGCCTCGCGCGGCTGGTCGATCGAGGCCCGCAGGTAACGCACGCCGCAGGTGAACGCGGCCCCCTTGGCGTACGGACGTCCGGCCGCCCCGCAGCCCTCCTCGTGCACCTCCGCCCGGTCCTTCGTGGTGCCCGGGTCGATCTTGATGCTCTTCAGCGTCGCCACCACGGTCACGCTCATGACGCCCGGGATCTCCGCGGTCACCGATCTGCGCCGCTCGCCCAGGCCCTCCAGCCAGACCCAGGTGGGCAGGTTGACGAAGCTCTTGGCGTCGGGGCTCAGCTTGATCGTGGGCTCGGGCACGGTCAGGGACGCCCTGGCGATCTCGGCGAGCTCCCGGATCGTGATCCCGGCGGGCGGCGTCGTGCCCGGCGGGACGAACACGAACGGGTCGAGCGCCGCGAAGCAGACCTGGCCCTTCGGGTCGGAGGCGTCGTACGCCGGGCCCCACCAGCGTCCGTCCTTGCCGACCTTGTCCTTGAACTGCTTGAGAAACTCCTGGAAGCCCTCCTCGGACGCGTCCTTGGTGTACCTGAACCAGTAGTCGCGCAGGGCCTCCTGCGACTTCAGCATCTCCGCGCCCGTCATGCCGGGCTCGTACCAGCAGGGGCGTTTGAGGACGTATCCGTCAGTGTTGCCGCCCTTGGCGCCGTTGCCGGAGATGACGATCCGAGAGTTGCGCAGCTCGATCCCTCTGGTCCGGCCGTGCTCGATGGGGCTGCCGGCCGTCTCGCCGGGGTCGTCGAGCTGGCCCAGCAGCATGAGGGCCGCGGTGGCCAGCGAGATCACGCGGTTCATCGCGCGCATCCTTCCTTGTCATAGAGGAATTCCCGGATCCGCCACACGCCGTCGTCGCCGCGGTGCGCGAGGGCCCTCTGGAGGTAGGGGGCGCGCATGATGGAGGGCTGGGGCGAGACGGCCTCGCCGCTGCTCGCGCTGACCACGCGTGCCTTCGACTCGTCCACGCAGGTGTCGATCTGCGCGCCCTTGTCCAGCACCTTCGTGACCCGCAGGCCGTACAGTCTGGCGACGCCCTTCACCCTTCTGTCCTCCTCGGTGTACCGGCGTACTCCGTCATACGCCTGGCGCACCGCCTGGAGTTCGAGATCCAGATCCTTCAGGTATCGATCGCTTCCCGAGACCATCACCTTGCGGGAGGCGAGGTACCAGTCGGTGATGACGCGCATGAGCGGGTCGCGCCGGGCGGGCCAGTCGATGTCGACCCGCAGCTTCCCGCCGCCGACCTCGACCGTCTCGACGCCGGGCGCGTCCGCGGAGGGCCGCGCCGAGCCTCCCGTCGCGGGCGCCGTCGCCGAGGCGGTCCCTGACGGGCCCGGCTGCGGCGTGTACGGCCGCTCGGCCTGCCCGCACCCCGCCACCAGCAGGACGAGCGCGATCACCGTCATACGTCTCATGCGGACGACTCCCTCACCACGTGGATGCGCCACGAGGGCAGCAGTTCCTCGATCAACGCCTCGGTCTCCGGGGCCATCCCGCCGCCGTACGGGTGGGAGGCGGCCCTGCGGGTCAGCACCTCGACCACGGCCCGCATGCGGACGGCGTCCCCGGTGGCGTGGGTGGCCCGCAGCAGGTCGCGCCAGAGCCCCTCGTCGTCGGTCGCCAGCAGCAACGCCGCCCGGACGGCCGCCACCGCCGCGTCCGGCTCGTCCTGGGCCAGCCGCAGCTCGCACAGCCGGTGGGCCGCGTCGGCCACGCCGGCCGCGACGTCGTACTCCAGGTCGTCGGCCGCCAGCCAGGCGTACCGGCCGGACGGGCGGTTGGCCAGGAGCGGGCCGCGTACCAGGCCGAGCGCCTTCTCCAGCAGGACGGTGCGGGCCGTCGGGTCGTGCCGGGAGCGGCGGACCAGCTCGCGGAACAGGGCCCAGTCCGTGCGGACCTCGGGGCCGAGCCTGAGCCGCCCGGCCTCGTCGACGTGCAGGTGCTCGGGGCCGAGCCAGTCGGCGACGCGGGCGATGGTGGCGTCCCTGACCATGGTCTGGACCCCGCGCGGCCACAACACGCCACCGAGCACGACGGGATGCACGCCGCCGGGATGCGTGGCCAGGTAGATCAGTAGCTCGGTGGCCAGCGCCATGCGGCCCTCTTCGAGGGGCGCGAGCCCGGCGATCTCGATCGTGCCGAGCATCCTGATCTCGACGGCGGGCGGGTGCAGGCCCTCCAGCGGCTCGGCCTCGGGGTAGGCCTCGCCGTCGAGCCGTCCGGCGGTGCGGAAGAGGTCGATCAGCGCCTTGTAGTGGCGGCGCGGCAGGAGCTGGGCCTCGACCTCGAAGCCCAGCTCGGCGATGCGCGCCTTGCCGTCGTCGCCGATCTCCAGCGTCCAGGTGGCGTGCGGGACGTCGCCGGCCAGGACGTACCCGGCGGTGTCCCGGCGGGCCAGCAGCGCCAGGCGGCGGGCCTCCTCGTGCGTGGGCGCCACGGCCGACAGCAGGTAGTGGGCGTCGCGCGGGCTGCCGGAGACGCGTCCGGTGAGCACCTCCCGGCGCGGGGCGGCGGTCGCCTCCAGCTCGGGCAGCACCTCGGCCAGGCTGCCGACGGCCCTGATCCGGTCGGGGGCGATCACGGTCAGCTCCTCGCCGAACCCGACGAGCGTGATGCGCATGCGGTCGGACCAGCGGTTGGTGGCCAGCTCGACGGCGAGCGCGGCCAGCGCCGCGGTGGTCTGCGGGCCGCGGACGTTGATCAGGCCCTGCGCGGCCTCCAGGTCGATCAGCACCCGGCCGCTCGCGTCCGTGCCGATCGAGACCAGCCCCGGGTACGGCGCGCCGCCCGGCTGCTCCTCCAGCAGGCGGCCTTCGTGGGCGGGCAGGCGCCAGACCTGGCCGCCGTCCTGGGCCGTCCACGGCTCGGGCGGGTCGTCGTCCGGCGGGTGGATCCACAGGTCGAGCGTGCGCGGGGACAGGTGGGCGCCGTAGACGGTGGGCGGGGTGCGGTGCTGGGCGGCCAGCTCGGCGCCGAGCAGCCGCAGCCCGATGTCGAGGATGCGCGCGCCCGGCGCGTCGCCGCCCAGCCTGAGCGCGACCTCGGCCTGGGCGGCGTCGTCGCGCGGCCGGACGATCCGGCGCCCGAACACCCTGCGCCACAACTGCTCCCGCCGCCTCCTGGCCAGCAGGGCCAGCAGCCCGGCGGCGGCCAGCGACGCTCCGGCCAGGTAGTCGATCAGGTCGAGGCTCTGGGCCTCCCTGATGGTGATCTCGGGCTGGTCCTGCCGGACGTCGGGCTTGCGGTGCCTGGCCTGGTCCTTGTCGCTCTTCTCGGTGGCCCTGCCCTCCGTGCCCTCCGTGCCCTCCGTGGCCTTCTTGGCGGCGTGGTGCCGGGCGTCGGGCTGGGCGCGGGTGTGGGCCACGCCGGGGTGCTCGCGCAGCGTCTGCTCGCGGGACTGGCCGGCGGGGACGATGTGCACGTTCCTGGCGTCGTCCGGCATGTCGAGCACCCAGCCGGGCCTGATCAGGTCGGCCATGCGCAGGCGGGTGCCGTCCGGCTGCTCCTTGGCCTGGTTGAGTCGGTAAATTTCGGGATATCGGCGGCCGTCTCCCAGGCACTTGTCCGCGATCTCCCACAGGCTCTCGTGGTGCCTCCCGTGCGGGGGCTGCACGACGTACACCTTCTTGGTCTTGTGGGTCTCCAGCGTCTGCTCGACGATCGGCGCGGAGTAGGCGACCGCGGTGACCGGCGGCGCGGCGGGCGGCGCGGCCATCCGCGCGATGGGCGCGATCATGGCCCCGGCCGTGAACAGCAGCAGCACCGCGCCGACGAGCTTGTTGGCCAGCGCCTGCGTGCCGCCCGACAGCGGTACGCGGGCAGGCATCCCGACTCTTCGGACACCGGCGTACACCTCGACCAGCACGCACACGAAGAGCTGGAACCAGGCCAGCCACACCAGCAGCACCAGGACGGCCTGGATCGTGCTCGGCCCGGCCTCGGCGGTGAAGAACCGCAGATCGAGCATCTCGGACGTGACCGGCGGCCCGGCGAACCTGAGCAGCGCGTACGGCACCCCGCCCACCAACGCCACCAGCGCCACCAGCGCCGCGAGCCCGGCGAGCACGTCGCCGAAGGTCCGCCTGGCCGGGATGCGCGCAGGCGGCCGCCTGGGCTGGTGCCGCCCCGGGGGGCGCGCCGGCTCTCGCGTCGGCTCTCGCGTCGGCATCGCCGCTCCCTTCCTCCGTCCAGCGTCCTGCCTCGTGCGTTGCCCCGGCCACCGAGTGGCGGGAATCGGTCTACCTGGCTTCCGGGGCGGCCGTGGCCTCGCCGTTCATCTCCGAGCCCGGGAACCCGAGGGCCCCGAGGAAGAACGCCTCCCACCGCACCGAGACGCTGACCGTCACCTGGTCCTGCTGGACCGAGCAGGAGCCGCGGGCCACGCCGTCGCCGCCCTGGGCCGCGACGATCTCGTCGGCCCTGGCGCAGACCTGGCCCTCGTCCAGCAGGGCGACCTCGCCGCCGGTGCGCAGGCGGTCGACGTCGATCTTGTCCGCGCCCGCCCGCGCGGCCTGCTCGGCGACGTCGGCGGCGCGCAGCCGGGCGTTGATCGCCGCGCCGCCGTCGACCAGCAGCCCGGCCAGGAGGAACACCACGACCGAGAAGAGCACGGTGAAGACCGACATGGACCCCCGCTCCCCCGCCTTCACGGCTCCCTCCTGACGAGCTGCTCAAGGGGCGCCACGGCGGTGCCCGTCAGCCGCTTGGTGCCGCCGAACCCGAGGAAGCCGAGGTCGAGCTCGCAGGTCACCTCCGCCTGCACCTGGCCGCCCGCCTCCCAGGTGGATCCGTCCAGGTTCACCGTGCTGGCGCCGCACTTGTCGTCCAGAGCGGTCTTGGCGGTGCTCTCCGCCGCGGCGCCGGCGTCGTCGAAGCTCCGCTGCACGGACGCCGCCCGCGCGGCGTCCCTGGCCGCGCCGTTGACCCGCCCCTGCGTCTCCACCAGCACCCCCGCCCCGACCAGGAACATGAGGAACAGCAGGAAGACGGGGGCGAGCATCACCGTCTCCACGGCCATCGAGCCGCGCTCGCCCGGCTTCATCGGCAGTCATCACCGCCGTTGTCGGGACGGAAGCACTCGATCGGCCCGCCCGCCGTCGCCGTGATCGTGAACGTGAGCGGCGGCAGCAGCGGCACGACCTGCACGGCGCTGCCCGTGACCGTGACGAAGCGCTGGTCGGGGTCGCGCTCGGAGGTGGTGGCCGCGGCGTTCTCCAGCAGCCGCGGGCCGACCGCCTTGACGATGCCGGTGGCCTTCGCCGTGGCCGCGCCCTGCCAGTCGCCCGAGTCGAACGGCGCCGACCTGGCCACCCGCGCGCCTTCCCTGGCCGCCGCCTCGGCGATCTGGCGACCGTGGAACCAGAGCGCGACCTGCACGACGAGGAGCGCGACCGCGAGGATGACCGGCATCAGCAACGCCAGCTCGATCACGGTCGCGCCCCGCTCACGAGTCTCCGCCACCACCGCCGCCGCCGCCGAACGTGCCCTGGATCTCGCTGGACTTCTGCTCGACCAGGGTCTTGATCAGCGTGGCCAGCCCGAGCGCGACGCCCGCGATGATGGCCGTGATGATCACCCATTCGACGGCGGAGGCGCCCCTGCTGGGCGCGGTGCGGGCGCGCTGGATCCGCACCCCCAGGTAGGCGGTGAGATAGACGATCCAGGGATGGTTCATCAGGCCCCCAACATCTTCATCGCGGCGGGAAAACTGAGAAAGATCACAAAACCGGCGCACAGGAGGAGCTGGGCCACGAGCATCGACTGCGAACGTTCGCCCGCGCGTCCCTCGATCTCGGCCAGTTCGCGCCGGCGCAGGGTGGCGGCCCTGGCGGTGAGCGAGGCGCGCACCTTGGCGCCGTCGTCGGCCACCAGGCCGAGCGCGGCCGACAGGTCGCGCAGCTCGTCGACGTTGATCTCCTCGCCGAGCTGGCCGAGCGCCTGCCACGGGGTGATGCCGACGATCCGGGCGCCGCCGAGCGCGTCGCGGATGCGGCCCATCGCCCAGTTGGGCTGCTCACCGCTGACCGACACGGCCATCATCAGCGCCTCGGGCACGCCGCGCCCGCCCGCCAGGTTCATCGAGACCAGGTCGAGGAAGGCGCCCACGACGTGCCGGAAGTCGCGTCGCATGGCCGCGGCCTCCTTGCGGATCTGCAGGTCGGGCAGGAAGAAGAAGAGCAGCGCCACGAGCACGGCCGACCAGAACGGCACCGTGAACGACACGCCCCACCCCATGAGCGCCAGCCAGCCGAGCAGGATCGGGAAGGCCAGCAGACCGCTCGCGGCGAGCAGCACCTTGGTGGCCAGGAACGCCTCGAACGAGCGTCCGAGCAGGGCCAGGTCGGACTTGACCGAGCGGGCCTCCCAGCCGCGGGCGCCGTAGAGGCGGGCCAGGCGGGCGCCGAGGCCGCGGCGGAACGCGCTGACCTCCTCGTCGGGCAGCAGGAGCTGGATGCGCGGGGCGTCGGCGTCCTCGCGCACGGCGTCGAGCGCCAGCAGCCGCGCCACGAGCCCGGGACGGGCCGGGAACAACGCGCGTACCAGCACGAACAGGCCGAGGCCGAGCACCGCCCCGGCCAGCACGCCCTCAACCATGGCCGCCTCCCCCCATCAGCAGCCGGGTCGGCTTGTCGAACCTGGCCAGCCGCCGCATCCACGCGAACCCGGCGCCGAACAGGCCGCCGACGACCACGAGCACGGCCTGGCCGAGGGTGGAGCCGTACTCGCTGACGTAGGCGGGGTTGAACAGGATGAGCAGCCCGGCGAAGACCAGTGCCGTGATCACCACGATCTGCACGCTGCGCCTGGTCGAGCGGCGTTCGGCCTCGACGCGGCGGCGCATGTCGAGCTCCTCGCGGGCCGAGACGGCGAGCGCGCCGAGCACGTCGCGCAGGCCGGGGCCGCGCAGCCGGGAGTTGAGGATGAGCGCGGCGATCACCAGGTCGGCCGAGGGGTCGTCGAGCTCGTCGGCGAAGCGGGACAGCGCCTCCGGCAGCGCCATCCTGGTGTGCAGGCGGTCGACCATGGCCCGCAGGTGGGGCCGGAGCGTGGGCGCGGCGGCCCTGATCGAGGACGGGATGGCCTGCTCCAGCCCGGCCGCCCCGGCGATGGTGTCGCGCAGCGACTCGGTCCAGGCGGCCAGCCCTTCCAGGCGGCGCATGGCGGCGCGTTCCTCGGCCGCGCCGCCGGACAGGCCGCGCCAGGCGAACACCAGCAGCACCGTGCCCACCGCCATGACCGGCCAGCCCGTGACCACCAGGACCAGGCCGGCGGCCACCGCGGCGACGGCGGTGCGGGTGGTCAGCATCTTGACGAGCGGGCGTCTGGGCTGGGACGGGCGGCGGCGCAGGCCGTACAGGGCGAGGAAGAACAGGAAGAGGCCGCCGCCGGCGGCCGCGCCCGCCACCATCGCGAGCGGGTCGAGGTCGAACGCCATCCTCACCAGCCTCCCGGGTTGTAGCCGTGGGCGACGAGCTCCTCCAGGCACGAGACCGGCGCGTGCGGGACGGCCGTGCCGTCGGGACCGGGCACGAACACCTCGCTCGACAACACGCGGCCGTCGCAGCCGTTGACCTCGCGGATGCTGGAGACGTAACGCCGCAGGGTGCCGCCGACGTGGTAGTCGTTGCGCTTCTCGATGAAGACGACGAAGTCGATCGCGCCCGCGATGAGCATGTGCGTGGCGTCGATGGGCAGACGCTCGCCGGCCTGCAGGGCGTAGGTGGCGATGCGGTTGAAGACCTCCATGCTGGAGTTGGCGTGGATCGTCGACAACGAGCCGTCGTTGCCCTGGGTCATCGCGTTGAGCATGGTGACGATCTCGTCGCCCAGCACCTCGCCGACGATGACGCGGCTGGGGTTCATCCGCAGCGAGCGCCTGACCAGCTCGGCCATGGAGATCTCGCCCTGGCCCTCGGAGTTGGGCAGGCGCTGCTCGAAGGCGACGACGTTGGGGTGGAGCTCGGGGAACTGATCCAGGCCCAGCTCAAGGGCGCGTTCGACGGTGATCAGGCGCTCACTGGGCGGGATCTCGTTGGCCAGCGCCCGCAGCAGGGTGGTCTTGCCGGCGTTGGTGGACCCGGCGATCATGAGGTTCTTGCGGGCGGCGACGGCGGCCGTCAGGAATCTGCCGACCTCCGGGCTGATCGTGCCGTTGCCGGTCAGGTCGGACAGGAAGACCTTGCCGAGACGGGAGCGGCGGATCGACACGGCCGGGCGCACGGTGACGTCCATGACCGCGCTCAGCCGGGAGCCGTCGGGCAGCCGCAGGTCGAGCTGGGGGTTGGCGGTGTCGAACGGCCTGCTGGACAGCCCCGAGTACGCCGCCAGGATCTGGATCAGCTCGACCAGCTCGTCGTCGGACTCGGCGACCGGGTCCTGCATGAGCTCCTGGCCGTCGGCGTAGCTGACGAACACGCGGTCGCAGCCGTTGATGTCGATGTTCTCGACCTCGGGGTCGTCGAGCAGCGGCTGGAGTCGGCCCACGCCGAACAGCGCGGCGTGGATGCCGGCCGCCAGGGCCTCCTCCTCCTCGATGGTGGGCGGCGTGCGGCCGAGGCCGATCTCGTTGCGCGCGTGCTCCTCCAGCACCTGCGAGATCAGCGCCCTGGCGAACTGGCGCTCGTCCTCGCCGGACATCGGCGGGACGCCGCTCGCCTGGTCGATCCGGCGCTGCTGGGCCAGCCGGTCGCCGACCTCCTGGCGGAAACGTTTGACGAGCGTGTGGTCGATCATCGGTGGCTCACCAGCCTCGCGGCGAGGTCCCGGGCCGTGCGGATGAGCAGGGACCGGTCGAGCCGGCCGCCCCACTGCCCGCGCAGCAGCTCGGCGCCCTTGGCGTCGTGGGCCAGCCCGTGGACGAACTGGACGATGGGCCCGACGATCCTGCGCACGTCTTCGATCGAGGCCCGGTAGTTGCGCGGGTCGGCGATCACGACGACGCCGTGCGCCTTGGTGATCTGGAGGCGTTCGCGCAGGTGGGCGACGTGGTCGAGGGTCGCCCTGGTGAGCAGGAGCACCTGCTCGGCCTCGGCGAGGAGGTCGGCGATCTGCGGGTGGGAGCCCAGGCGGCCGCAGTCGGCGATCACGTCGGCG
Source organism: Nonomuraea sp. NPDC049655 (assembly GCF_044465465.1). Classification (NCBI taxonomy): domain Bacteria; kingdom Bacillati; phylum Actinomycetota; class Actinomycetes; order Streptosporangiales; family Streptosporangiaceae; genus Nonomuraea; species Nonomuraea sp. NPDC049655. The sequence continues at coordinate 289,936 of NZ_JBITLS010000015.1, read as the reverse complement.
TCGGGGATGGCGGCCAGCGACCTGCCCAGCGGGCCCCACAGCCAGGTGAGCCCGGCCGCCTGCTCGCCGTGGGTGAGCCCGGCCAGCACGTCGAGCCCGCCGATGATCTTCTGCGTGTGCTGGTGGATCTGGGCGGGTTCGAGGCCCCTGCGGGCGGTCGCGCCGAGCGTGAGCAGGCCCTTGCCCGGGTTGAGCACGCCGCCGTCGGCGGCGGGCAGCCGGTAGGCGAGGTCGCCACCGGCCGGGTCGCACTCGGCCAGCAGCACGGGCCGCGGCCACACCGCCGCGAGGGCGGTGGCCGCGGTGGTCACGCCGGGCGCGCCCTTGTCGGCGGCCAGAACGATCAGCGCCACGTCAGCGCGCTCCCGGGAGCTCGGCCACCGCGATCTCTCCGCTGGAGGCATAGGCGAGTATTTGCGGTGAGTCCGACGAATCGACGATCACGGTGATCTGGCCGGAATTACCGCCGGTCCGGTTCTTGTCGCCCGTGCTGAACACGAGCGCGCTCTCGGCCAGTACGCGACTTTGCCCCTGAGCCGTCCGGTTCGGCACGTACACGACCTGGACGCGGTCGCCCTGTTGAATGCCGGCAGGCATTTGGCCGGGTTTGAGGGCGAGGCCGACGGTCGCCTTTCCCGGGCCGAGTTCGTCGCTGGCCTTGCTGCCCATCTGGTTGGTCAGCAGGGTGCCCGGCAGGATCGTGACCGCGGCGAAGCTCTTGGTCACCTCCGACCGCCGGGACCAGGGGACGTAGTCGACGCCCGTGTCCGAGGCGATCTTCACCTCTTCGAGCATGCCGTCCACGAACTCCTGGCCCGCGCCGACCTGCTGGGTGATCCTGATGGCGGAGACGCGGTCGCCGCTGCGCAGCACGAGCAGCGTGGTGGCCAGCGCTCCGCCGAGTATGAGCAGGACCGCCAGCGCGGCGAGGGCCGGCTTGCGTTCGCGTGGGGGCACGGGGAGCTTGCGCGAGGCCGGGCCGGACAACCCCGCCGCCGCGTTGTCGGCGACAGGTTTTTCACTGGTCCTCATGGGTGGGGGGCTCCCATTGTGAAATGCGGAATTCACGCCCATTATGTGGGGCGCCCGGGTGGGGCGTGGGCGGAATGCGAGGACCCATGCTTGTTTCGCAGGTGGCGCGATGTCAACCCGGAATAATCGATGCCTATTGTCTCTACCAAGTTGACGAATACCGATTTATCGGCATGCTGGTCACAGTTTTATCTTCAGTCGCATTAATCACAACTTTTTCAGGCTTGATCGTGACGCTGGGCGCGCGAGTTATCCACAGAACCGCGTTCTCATGCCGGTGGCGTCAACCGGGACACCTACTCTCGCTTCTGGCGCTACCTTGGCGCCCGAGGTCGAGCGAGGAGACGGCACATGCGGATCATGCTCACCGTGCTCGGCGAGCAGGGCGACCGTGACGTCGTGATCGACGGCGACGGCGGCGCCACGGTGGCCGGGGTGACCGAGGCGCTGAGCGGGCGCACGTCCATGGCGAAGGTCGTCCAGCTGCCGCGGACGCGCGCGCCCTACGGCCTGGCGCCCGAGGCCGGGGGGCGGGGCGGGGCCGAGGGGCGCATCCCCCGTCCGCGCGTCCCCGACCGGCTCGACGTCCCCGCCGACGTGCCCGGCGAGTCCGGCGCGCTGCTCTGGCGTGACGGGCGTCCGCTCGATCCGCGGGCGCCGGCGGCGGCCGTCCTGCGCGACGGCGACAAGGTCACGCTCGACCCGCGCCTGGCCCGCGCCACCGTGGTCGAGGAGCCCGGCGGGGTGGCCGAGATCCGCGTGATCGGCGGCCCGGCGGCGGGGGCCGTCCACCGGCTGGGGCTGGGCGTGCACGTCATCGGGTCCGACCCGACCTGCGCGATGGCCGTCGCCGATCCCCTCCTGGCCGCCGAGGCCGTCGCCGTGCGCGTGACGCCTGACGCGATCACCGTCGAACGGGCGCACCGGCAGAGCTCCGGGCAGCCCTCCAGGCTGAAGCTGAAGGGGCGGTGGGCCGAGGAGGTGGCCGAGCTGACCGCGCGGGTCGCCGAGCGGGAGGCGGCCGAGTTCGCCGCCGAGCAGGGCGACATGCCCGAGCTCGACGGCAGGGCGCTCACCGGGCCCGCCGAGTGGCCCGACCAGGCGGTGCTGACCTGCGGGTCCTCGGTGTTCGTGCTCACCTCCATCGAGCCCAAGGACGCCCACCTCGCGCCCAGGGGCGAGGGCGGGCTCGCCTACAACCGGCCGCCCAGGCTGCGCCGTCCCGAGCCGGAGCGCAGGTTCGTCAAGCCCAAGGAGCCCACCAGGTCCGAGGGCATGCGGCTGCAGTTGCTGGCCGCGTTCCTGCCCGCCGTGCTCGGCGTGACGCTGGCGTTCGCCCTGCACGCCCCCTATTACCTGCTCGTCGCCCTGATGACGCCGATCATCATGATCGGCCAGTGGGTCAGCGACCGCCGCCACGGCAGGAAGAAGCACAAGCAGGCGCTCAAGGAGTTCGGCGAACGCGTCCGGGCCTACGACGAGGAGGTCGAGCGGGCCAGGGCCGCAGACGAGGCCGCGCGCAGGTCCGACGCGCCCGACCCGGCCCAGGTCCTGCTCACGGCGACCGGGCCGCGCAGGCGTCTGTGGGAGCGCCGCATCCACGACGCCGACTCCCTGCGGCTGCGCGTCGGCCTCGCCGACCTGCCCGCCAACCTCGACCTGTCGGAGGAGCAGGGCGGTCCGATCGAGCCGCCGCTCTGCCGCGCCGTGCCGGTGGCGCTGGCCATGCGCCGGCTCGGCGTCGCGGGCGTCACCGGCCCGCGCGGGGCCGCGACCAGCCTGGCCGGCTGGCTGATCGCCCAGGCCGCCACCCTGCACAGCCCGCGCGACCTGGCCATCGTGGTCGTGTCCGCGCGCGCCGACGGCGAACGCCGCTGGGGCTGGACGCGCTGGCTGCCGCACTGCGCCCCGCGTGCGGGCGAAGACTGCGTGGCCCTGGTCGGCAGCGACCCCGAGTCGGCCGCCCGCCGCGTCGCCGAACTGGCCGCGCTCATCGACGAACGCCAGAACACCGCCATCCCCGAGTTCGGCAAGATCCCCACAGGCTGGGATGATCTGGGCGGCCCCGAGAAGCCCAGCTTCTCCTCCTACGACGTCCGTCCGCACGACGTCCTGGTGATCCTCGACGGTGCCCAGATCCTGCGCGGCCTGCCCAACATGCCCCAGGTCCTGCGGCAGGGCCCCCGGTCCGGGGTGTTCACCCTCGCCATCGACGACGACCAGCGGCTGCTGCCCGAGGAGTGCCAGACGGTGGCGGCCTGCGGCTCCGACGGCCTCGTCCGCCTGCTCGGTGGCGGTCTCGACGTGATCGGGCCGGTGCTGGGCGACCTGGTCTCGTCCGCCTGGTGCGACCGGCTGGCCAGGGCCCTGTCCCCCATCCGCGACGTGAGCCGGGACGATCCGTCGGGCAACCTGCCCGGAGCCGTCCGCCTGCTCGACCTGATGGGCATGCCCGACCCGTCCGGCAAGGAGCTGGCCGGCCGGTGGCGGGCCCGCGGCACCACCGAGGCGCTGATCGGCGTCGGCCCCGACGGCCCGTTCTCGGTCGACCTCAAGCTCGACGGCCCCCACGGGCTGATCGCCGGCACCACCGGCGCGGGCAAGTCCGAGCTGCTGCAGACGCTGATCTGCTCGCTGGCGGTGGCCAACCGGCCCGACCAGCTCACGTTCGTGCTGATCGACTACAAGGGCGGCGCGGCCTTCAAGGAGTGCGTACGCCTGCCGCACACCGTCGGCATGGTCAGCGACCTCGACGGGCACCTGACCCAGCGGGCCCTCGACTCGCTGGCGGCCGAGATCCGGCGCAGGGAACGCCTGCTGCTGGCGGCGGGCGCCAAGGACATCGACGACTACGCCGGCCAGGCCCCCATGCCGCGCCTGGTGCTGATCATCGACGAGTTCGCCGCGCTGGTGGCCGAGCTGCCCGACTTCGTGGCCGGCCTGGTGGACATCGCGCGGCGGGGCCGTTCGCTGGGCATCCACCTGATCCTGGCCACCCAGCGGCCGGCAGGCGTGGTCACGGCCGACATCCAGGCCAACACCTCGCTGCGGATCGCGCTGCGGGTGACCGAGCCCGCCGAGTCCACCGACGTCATCGACCTGCCCGACGCGGCCGCGATCTCCAAGTCCACCCCTGGCCGGTGTTACGTGCGGTCGGGGGTGGGGGCGGCGATCGCCGTCCAGACGGCCAGGGTGGGCGGGCGGAGCCCCGCGCGTGTGCCGTCCGCCGGGGGGCCGGCCGGGCGGGTGCGGGTGCTCGACGTCGACTGGCGATCGCTCGGCAGGCCGCTTCCGCCGCCTCCGGAGCCGGCCGAGGAGTCGGCGGTCACCGATCTCGGCCTGGTCGCGGACGCGCTCGTCGAGGCCGGCCGGTTGGCGGGCGTCCCGGCCCAGCCGAGCCCGTGGCTCGCCCCCCTGCCCACCCACCTGGTGCTCGACCTGCCCACCGCCCCGCCGGAGGGCTCGCTCGGAGCCGGGCACGCCGGTCCCGCGTCGCCGTACGAGGGGGCTGGGGTGCCGGAAGGTGCGGCTGGGGTGGCGTACGAGGTGGCCGGCGGCGGGTTCGAGGAGGTGGCGCCGTTGGCGTTCGGGGTGAGCGACCGTCCGTGGCGGCAGGATCGTTGCCCGCTGGCGCTCGACCTGGCCAACGGCGGCCACCTGCTGATCGCGGGCGCCCCGCGTAGCGGCCGCTCGACGGCGTTGCGGACCATCGCCGGCGCCATCGCGGCCCGGACGTCGCCCGCCGACGTGCACGTCCATGCGGTGGACTGCGGCTCGGGCGCGCTGCTGCCCGTCATGGCGATGCCCCACTGCGGCGCCGTCGTCACCCGCGACCAGATCGAACGGGTGGAGCGGCTGCTCGGCCGGCTGCGCGCCGAGGTGGGCCGCCGCCAGCAACTGCTGGCCGAGGCGGGCCACGCCTCGCTCGCCGAATACCGCCAGGCCGGTCACCGCCTGCCGTGGCTGGTGTTCATGCTCGACCGCTGGGAGGGCTTCGTCGCCGCGTTCGAGAGCTACGACTACGGTCGCCTGATCGAAGCCCTGCTCCAGCTCCTGCGCGAGGGCCCGGCGGTGGGGTTGCGCGCGGTGGTCACCAGCGACCGGTCCGGCCTGCTCGGCCAGGTCTCGACGGTCTTCGACGACCGCCTGCTGCTGCGCCTGTCCGACACGGCCGACTACGGGCTGGCCGGGTTCCCGCTCAAGGGGCTGCCCGCCTCCATGCCTCCGGGCCGCGCCTTGTCGCTGGGCGAGCACGGCATCACCGAACACCACATCGCCCTTCTCTCCGCCGACCCCGCGGGCCCCGCCCAGGTCGCCGCCCTCCAGGCCCTGGCCCGCAGCGCGAGCCCGCAGGCCGCCGGGCGTGGGGGGCGCTCCGGGGAGGGCGAACAGCCGCTGCGCGTCGACGCGCTGCCGATGCGGGTCACCGCGTCCCAGACGATGGACCTCGATCCGGCGTTCACTCCGCCGTCCCCGCTGTGGGCGCTGGTCGGGGCGGGTGGGGACGCGCTCACCCCGCTCGGCGTCGACCTGCTGGCCCACGGGCCGGGTGCGGTGATCGCGGGGCCGTCGCGGTCGGGGCGGTCGTCCGTACTGGTGACGGCGGCGCGGTCGCTCATCGCCGCGGGCACGCCGGTCGTCGCCGTCGCCCCCAGACGAAGCCCGCTGCGCGACCTGGCGGACGCGGTGGCCGTCCTCGACGGGAACGCCGCCGACCTATCCGAACTGGTCGCTGACCTGGGCCAGTACGTGGTGGTCGTGGACGACGCCGAACTGGTCAACCCGGACTCACCGCTGGGCACGTCCCTGGAGGAGGTGCTCCGCTCGGGCAGGGACGGCGATCACGGCCTGCTGATCGCCGGCTCCACCGGTGACCTGGCGGTCGCCTATCGCGGGTTCGTGGCCGAGACCCGCAAGTCCCGTACGGGCGTGCTCCTGTCGGTCCAGGGCCCGACCGACGGCGACCTGTTCAGCATCCGCCTGCCCCGCGGGGCCGGCGGCGGCCCACCTGGCCGCGGCCTCCTGGTCACCACCGGCAACATCACCCCCATCCAAACAGCCCTCCCCGACACCTCCTGACCCACCACCCAAGCCTCCGCCGCGAGCCGCCCGAGCCACTCAGCCGTAGCCACCCGACCCATCCCACGTCACCCACCCCTTGAGGACCGCACGGGTCCGGGCGTCCTGGGCATGGCATCTGAGTCAGGCTCGTCGGACGGGGAGGGGCGTTCAGGGCCCATGCCACCGCGGCCGGTCGGCCTCCCTGGGGCCCGATGCGTGCGGGTGGCGGCGTTGTGGGGGGTCAGGAGTCGTCGGCGGGGAGGGTGTACATGCGAACGTACAGCGGGCGGGCGTCGGGTGGTGCCTCGTCCGCGGGGTGGCTGTATTTCAGGAGCAGGGCCACGTAGGCGTCGTGGAACTCCCTGAGCTCGTCCTTGGTCATGCGGGCGAGCCCCCGGGAGCCCTTCACCCAGTCGGGGTCGGTCTGGAAGGCGGCGGGGAGGCGGTCCAGCAGGGCGCGGTCCTCCTCCAGCCCGATCCGGTGGAACTCGGTCAGGACCGCCTGATCCTCCGGGCCGAGGTCGCCGGGCTCGGGGAGGCGGATGTCCCTGGGTAGTTTGGCGCGGCGCCACCAGCGTTCGCGGCCGGAGGAGCGTTCGGGGATCTCCTCGATGAAGCCGTACTTCTCCAGTTGGCGCAGGTGGTAGCTGGTGGTGCCGGTCTTGGCGCCGAGCAGCTCGCCGAGGGTGGTGGAGGTGGCTGGGCCGTGGATGTTCAGGTGGGTCAGCATGCGGCGGCGCATGGGATGGGCCAGGGCCTTGAGCCGGTCGGGATCGTGGAGCACCAGGGGCTCGTCGTCCTTCATGAGGAGCAGGCTAGTCCTTGAGGACGATATCTGCAGACATCTCTTTGCCGAGATATCTCTGCAGACTACTGTCGGCAATATGCGAAACCTCTTCACGGCCTCTGCCGCCGTCTCCCTCAGCGCCGTCGCGGGCGTCGTGTTATGGCTCAGTACGCCCGGACTGGGTCGTGCCGCCCCCGCCGCCGACGTCACCTCGAACGCCGCAACGACGGCCGATCTCGGCCAGAAGGCCGCAATGACCGGTGAAGGACGGCGCGGCGCTGGGGCCGGGGCGGTCGAGCCCGATCGCGCGGGACCGGCAGTTCCGGGCGGCCTCACCGTTCCCGGCGGCCTGGCGGTTGCCGGTGACCTGGCGGTTGCCGGTGACCTGGCGGCTGTTGGCGGCCAGGCGGCTGTTGGCGGCCTCGCGGCTCCCGGTGGCCAGGCGGCTGCAGGTGGCCAGGCGGCTCCAAGTGGCCTTGCGGTTCCGGGTGACCTGACGGTTCATGAGGTGACGTTCCGCGGCAGCGGTGGGCTGGAGATGCACGGCAGCGTGATCAGCCCGTCGGCCAGCGCGATCAGCCCCTCAGGTGCCGGCAGCGCGGCCCAGGCCGGAGGCACAGCACAGGTCGGCGGTACAGCCGGTGTCGGGGGCACAGCACAGGTCGGGGGTACGGCCCAAGGCGGCGGTACAGCCCAAGGCGGGGCTAAGGGGCAGCCCGGAGACATGGCCCAGGTCGGGGGCGCGTCCCAGGCCGGGCGCGAGGCCGGACAAGGCAGGGACGGCGCGGCCGGGCAAGGCCGGGACGACCTGGCCGGGCTGAGCCGGGACGGCCTCGCCGGAGAGGGCGCGAGCGGTCGGGGTGGACGGGCTGGGGTTGTGTTGGTGCATGGGGCGGGGACGGGGACGTCTCGGGAGAAGTTGCTGGGTGAGGCCGTCGCCTTCGCCCGGCAGGGCCTGACCGTGCTGATCTACGACAAGCGCTCGGTGAACTATTCGCTGTTCCATCGGTCGTACGCGCAACTCGCCGACGACGCGCTCGGCGCGGTCGCGACGCTGCGCAAGGAGCCCGGGGTCGATCCCGGCAAGGTCGGCATCTGGGGGCTCAGCGAGGGCGGGTGGGTGGCGCCGCTCGCCGCCTCCAAGTCCAAGGACATCGCGTTCGTGGTGGTGGTCGGGGCCAACGCGTTGCAGCCCCTGCGGCAGCAGACGTGGGCCGTGGCGGCCGGGTTGCGCAAGGCGGGGGTCGGCGGGTCGCTGGTCGAGCACGCCGAGCCCAAGCTGTACCGGGTGATCGCGGACGGGGACATGTTCCCCGAGCCCTACTACGATCCCGAGCCGGTCCTGGCCGCGGTGCGGCAGCCGGTGCTGGCGATCTGGGGCGTGCACGACCTGCTGACCCCGCCTCGCGAGACGCCGCCGATCTTCCGCGCGGCGTTGGAGAAGGGCGGCAACAGGCGGTACACGTTCCGGTTCTTCGAGAAGGCCGATCACGCGGCTCATGTGACCCCGGACGGCGGCGTCACGCGTCTGCCCGAGCTCGCTCCCGGTTACGCCGAGCTGGTGGGCGGCTGGGTGGCGAAGGCGACCTCGGGTCAGGCGCCGGTCGCGGAGGTGTCGGGGCCCGCGCCCGTCCAGGCGGAGGACTCCGTCGGGACGCCGCCGCCCGCGTGGTGGGAGTCGGCCTTCGCGCAGACGGCGGTCCTGGCGCTGTTCCTGGCTGGGTTCGCCGGATATCCGGCGGTCGCCGTGGTCCGGCGGATCCGGGGCCGCGGCGCGGCCCGGCCCACACCGACCAACGAAACGACAGCCGCCCACGCCACGCCGACCGCGGAAACGGCAGCGGTCCGGGCCACGTCGGCCAAAGAAACGGCAGCGGTCCGGAGCACGCCGGCCAAAGAAACGGCGGCGGTCCGGAGCACGCCGGCCAAGGGGACGGCGGCGGCTCGGGTGGTCAGCGCCGGAGGGCTCGCGGCGGCGCTGGGCGGGTTCGCCTACCTGTTCTACCTGATGTCCACCGGCGGAAAGCTGGCCGCGCCCGGTCCGATGCTCCTCGGCAGGCCGCTCGTCTGGCTGGCGCTGCAGGCCGTCGCGGTGGCCACCGTCGTGGCGACGGCGCTGGCAGCGCGCACGTGGCGGCGCGAACGCGCGACCGGCGAGCGGGTACGGCTGGGCCTGCTCGTCGCGGCGGGCGTGGCCTTCGTTCCGTGGGCGTTCTATTGGGGTTTGCTACTTCCGTAGAGGTTCATGACACAAGAGCGTTCTATGCTGATCCCTGCGATACGGGAGAGGTGAGATGCAGACCCGGAAGGACCTCTACCAGGCTCATCGGCTGATGCAGCAGCGCCTGGGCATGGCGTTGCTGCAGGCTGAGCCCGATGTGCCGGAGACGCCCATGCGGCGGCACAACGTGGCGATGTTCTGCGGCGTGCTCGTGGGCGTGCTCATCGCGGCGGTGTTCGGGATCTGGGGGCTGCTCAAACCCGGCGGGGCGACGAACCTGACCGAGGCCGGCCAGCTCCTGGTCGAGGAGGAGACGGGCGCCACCTACGTCTACAGCCAGGAGCAGGGGCGGCTGCTGCCGACCGCCAACTACGTCTCGGCGCTGCTGCTGCTCGACGCGACCGACTTCAAGGTGCGCAACGTCTCCGCCGCGTCGCTGGCGACGCTGCCGCGCGGGCCGCTGGTGGGCATCGCGGGCGCGCCGGACAGCCTTCCGGCCCGCGAGAAGCTGGTGAAGGGCCCGTGGTCGGCGTGCGTGACCGAGCCGGGGCAGGCCGCCGGGGCGCGGGGGCCGTACGTCACGCTGGTGGGCGGACAGGACGTCGGCGGGACACCCGTGGGCGGCGACGCGCTGGTCGTCACGGACGGCCAGCAGGGCTGGGTGGTCTGGAACGACCGGCGCATGAAGGTGACCGAGACGGGTGTGCGCGCGCTCAACGCCCATCCCAGAAGAGTGCCCTCGACCTGGATCAACGCGATCCCTCCCGGCCCCGACTTCATGCCGCCGCCCATCACCGGCCTGGGCCGGCGCGCCGTCGCCCCCGGGGGCGGCAAGGGTGCGGTCGGTCAGGTCTACACCGTGAAGGGCATGGGCGGGGCTCCCGACCGCTGGTACGTGCTGCTCGCCGACGGGCTCGCCCCCGTCAACCTCACCCAGGCGACGCTGCTGCTCGCCGACCCGAGGACCAAGGCCGCGTACGGCAGGCGCGCCGCCGTCCCGCTCGAGATCGACGCCGCCACCGCGAACGGCCGGACCTCCCGCCAGACCCTCACGGTCGGCGGCCTGCCGACGAGCCTGCCCAGAACGGTCACGTCCTCGGCGGCGCTGTGCGCGGTGTACGCCGACACGCAGAACGGCTCAGCGCAGGCGAAGATCACGGTCGGCGCGACGATGACCATTCCCGTGCCCACGTCCCGGAGCGACCAGGAGCACTTCGACCAGGTGCTGCTGCCCGCCGGCGGCGCGGCCCTGGGCGGCCTGCTGCCCGGGGACGGCCAGAAGGCGTTCGTGCAGACCTACTTCCTGCTCACCGACCAGGGCAGGAGGTTCCCGCTGCAGACCGGGGACCAGATCAACAAGCTGGGGTACGGCGCCGAGGACGTCACGCCGGTGCCCTACAACCTCGTCCACCTGATCCCGGAGGGCCCGGCGCTCGACCCGACGGCGGCGCGCTCACCGGTGCAGGTCACGGCCCAGTGAGCGGCGGGGGGGGGGGGGGGGGCGCCCCGGGGGGGGGGGCGCCCCCGGGGGGGGGGGGGGGGGCCCCCGCCGGGGGGGGGGGGCCGGGCCGCGCCGCGGGCCCGCCCCCCACACCAGCCGCCCCCGCGGCACG
>NZ_JBITLS010000015.1:0-279212 GCF_044465465.1 Nonomuraea sp. NPDC049655 | reverse complement strand
CCCGGGGGCGCCCGCGCCCCCCCCCCGGGGGGGCCCCCGCCCGGGCCCTGCACAGCCCCCTGCTCGGGGCGGCCCGGGCCGGGGGCCCGCGGGGCGGGGGCCGCCGGACGAGGTGCGGGTCAGGGTCAGATGAGGCCGCCGGCCGTCGTCAAGTCAGGCATGCCGCCGTTCTTGCGCTGGAGGGTGCCGGGCTTCTCCTCCCCGTTGCTGACGTACTCGAGGTCGCTGGGCCCGAAGTTGGCCTTCGGGCGGCCCTTGTCGATGACCTGGGTCATCATGGCGCACATGCCGTTCACCGTGGCCAGGATGCCCGCGAGCATGGCGGCGGACTTGACGTTCTTGCCGACGATGCCCCTGAGGATCTGGGCGAGCGCGATCAGGATGCCGTTGATCTGCCCCCGCATCACCACCGCGACGAAGATGGGGACGATGAAGGTCAGCCATTTCGCGGCGGCGAGGGCCGTCGTGATCGCGGCCACCAGACAGGCGACGTAGACGGCATAGTGGTAGAGCGTGGCGATCGTGTCCATGCCGCTGGAGACGTTCTGGAAGTAGGCCGACGCCGCCTTCACCTGCTGGGCGAAGTCGTCCGCGGACTTCTTGAACACCTCCCAGGCCGGCCCCGTCCAGTACTCCTTGCTGGCGACCTCCTCGGAGAGCTTGACGATCGCACCGCTGATGGCCTGGAAGTCCAACCCGTCCTTGCCGTCGACGGGCGCCATCCACTCCATGGCCGCCTTCGACACGGCGCCGGGGTTGGACACGAGGGCGCCTACCATGATCGCGACGTTCCTGGCCAGCGGGTACTCGAAGAGCACCGCGGCGTTCGCGGTCGCCACGCCGGCCGCGGCGAGGATCAGCCAGCGGTCTTCTTCGTATGCCATGTCGTCTTCCTTCTCACTCGCCGAGGACCGGCGGCGCGATGTCCATGTCGTCGAGCCAGTCGTTCTCGTCGCCGCGCACGTACTCCGGCTTCTCCCGCTCGCGGTTCTGCTCGTTGCCGGCCGCGCCGCCCGACATGGGCATGAACGGCATGCCCGACATGCCGGCCGCGCCGGCGCCGCGCAGGCCGCCCGCGGCCGCCGCTCCCGCGCCCGTGGTGGTCCCGCCGGAGCCCGACGAGCCACCGAAGCCGCCCGACGTGGGGAAATCGATGGGACGGCCGGTCAGGTTGCCGGTGCTGGGAATGGCGGAGTTCAGGGCGTTGGGGTCCAGACCGGACAGCTTGGTCTGGGACGGGTCCGGGAGCGTGCTCTTGAGGTCCGGGACGTCGGTGTTGTGGTTGAGCTGATCCTCGATGGACGGCGTCTTGGGCAGGTTCGCGTTGATGGCGTTGGGGTCGGGCAGGTTGCTGTCGGGGAGTTTGTTGTCCGGGAGCTTGTTGTCCGGCAGCTTGTTGTCAGGAAGCTTGTCGTCGGGGAGCTTGTCGTCGGGGAGCTTGTCGTGCGGCAGCTTGTCGTCGGGGAACTTGTCGTCCGGCAGCTTGTTGTCGGGGAACTTGTCGTCCGGGAGCTTGTTGTCCGGGAGCTTGTTGTCGGGCATGTTCATCGGCGGCAGGCCGCCGCCGGGGCCGCCGCCCAGCTTGGACGGATCGATGCCGCCGCCGGGGGGAGGGCCGTCGCCGTACTCCTTGATCAGGCCGTCGTTGTCCTTGTCGACCTTCTCGTAGTTCTTCTCCAGCTGCTCCAGCGCCGTCTTGTAGTCCTTCAGGACGGACCTGGCCATGGCGACCGTGTCGCCGGCGCCGTTCTTGATCTGCTCGTGGGCGTAGGAGAGGCCGAGGCCGACGACGCCGAACCCGGGGGATTCGATGTTGATCCCCTTCGTGTTCGTCTCGATCTTGCCCATGCCCGGTTCCTGGTCGGCGATGTCGCTGCCCAGTTTGCTGATCTTCTTGTCGGTGAACCGGATCGTGGCCCCGCCGAGGCCCGCCGGGGATAGTCCCAGGCTGGCGGCGGAGTTCTCCCCTGCGCCCATCTGACCCTCCCTGTCCGAAAACTGCGTTTTGCACAGTCCTGGCTACGATATCGACAAATATCAACTTTTAGCGTGAACACTTTGCGAATGATCTAGACTGGCCGTTGATCAGGATGGCAGCCTTTCCCACATGCGGATCAAGACCCTGATTGTGGGCGTGTGTGGCATCGCCGCGCTGCCCCTCACCGGCACGAGCGCGGCCGGCGCCAGCGCCGCCGTCGTCCACCAGCTTCCGTTCCCGTGCGGCGAGACCTGGACCGGCGACAGCAACGACAGCAGCGCGCACACCGGTGGCTACGAGATCGACTTCAACGGCTCGTACGGCGACGGCAACGCCGACATGGGCCGTACCGTGGTGGCCTCGGCAGCCGGCAAGGTGATCATGTCGGAGTACCGGACCACCGACGGCTTCGGCAACGTGGTCAAGATCCGGCACTCCGACGGCAGCGTCTCGCTGTACGCCCACATGAAGAAGCGCACGGTCTCCCCGGGCGCGAACGTCGCGCAGGGCCAGCAGGTCGGCCAGGTGGGCAACACCTCGGCCAAGTACAAGGGCATCATCGCCCACCTGCACTACGAGCAGCGCACGTCGTCGGGCAAGATCGTGGCGGCCAAGTTCAACGGCACCACCTTCGGCTACAGCCACCAGACGCTGAAGTCGAACAACTGTCAGGGCGGCGGCGGCACGCCCGCGCCCGCCGACCCGGGCAAGCCCAGCACCGGCGGCGGCGGCAACCCGTACTCGGCCGAGCAGATCTGTGGCGCGGGCTACAAGCAGATCGACTCCGCGCCGCTCGGCAACCAGGGCCGGGTCGTCCTGCTGTACTCGGCCTCCACCGGCCAGAACTGCGTCACCACGCTGCGCAACAGCGGCTCGGGCAAGGCGGCCGTGCGGGCCTACCTGGAGGTCAAGGGCAAGGCCAGGAGCACCGACGCGGGCAGCTACCAGTACTACGCCGGCCCGGTCCGGGCCAAGGCCCTGCGTACCTGCGTCAAGTGGGGCGGCGCGATCGGCTCGACCGCGTACGACAGCCCCTTCGAGCACTGCGGCTGACGCGACCGCGCGTCCATGAGCGGGGCGGCGCCTCCGGGCGCCCCCCGCACCGCCGCTCCCCGCACGGGGAGCGGCTTGCGGGCGGGCAGTGGGCCGCGCGCCAGGGGCGGGCCGGTCGCGAGGATCGGCCCGCAGGCGTGGTGCGGCGGCTCCTGGCGCCGGGCGAGCGCGCAGCGCGGCCTCAGGTGAGCGTGCTCGGCGTGGTGCCCTCCGGGCCGCCCCACACGTCGTCGTCCTCGGCGAGCCAGGTCGAGTTCTCGCTGTCGTGCTTCTCGCCGCTCTCGCCGCCACGAGCGGGCATTCCGCCCATCATGCCGGGAGCGACGAACCCGGAGCCGCCGCCGGCGCCGTACATGGCGGCGCCCGCCGCCCCGCCCCCGCCCACGCCCGCCGCTCCGAAGCCGCCTCCGGCTCCCGATCCCGCGCCGCCGCCGTAGGGCGAGCCGCCCGTCGTCGTGGGAAAGGCGCTGTTGGGCATTCCCGACATGGACGGGTCGTACCCGGCCAGGTTCGCGGTGTCGCCGCCGGTGCCCGACGGCAGGCCGGCGGTCGAAACCGGCGGCGTGGAGCCCAGCGAGGCGCCGTTCAGGGCCGAGGAGTCGGCCCCGCCGTACGGGTTGTCCCCGGCGTCGTAGCCCTGGACGCCGCCGACGTTCACGCCGGAGCCGTTCGTGCCCGAGACGTCGGGATAGTGGACCGCCGGGTAGGCGCCCGTTCCCCCGTCACCCGGCACCTTGCCGTCGATGTACCCGGGGCCGCCCGGCACGGCGTCCGGACCGATCGAGGAGACGGGGATGTTGCCCGCCCCGCCCTTGCCGTCCAGGTCCGGCGCGCCCGGCACGCCCCCGCCGCCGTTGTTGAAGTCCGGCAGCTCGGGGACGCTCGGATCCGGCAACGCGGTCTGGACCTCGACGGGCAGCTGCTTGTAGTGCTCGACGATGCGCTCGTTGACCTTCTTGAGGTGCTCGACGGCCCGCTTGTCCCCGCGGTACAGCCGGTAGAAGGGCACCCGTCCGGCCCAGTCCACGTCGCGGTCGGTGCGCGAGTCGTGGTCCATCGACTCGACCACGTTGGCCTGCGCCCAGTTCAGCGTCTCGCCGTACGCATGGACCGGGCGGCCCATCTCGCCGAGCTTCCTGGCCAGCTCGCGCACGCTGGCGTGCAGGGTCTGGAGCTGCTTCTGCGTCTCGACGGCGGCCGGGCCCGTGTAGTTCTTGGCCAGCTCGGCCGCCTTGGCCTTCAGTTCACCGGCGAAGCCGTTCAGCAGCGTCTCGGCCCGCGTGTAGTAGAGGCCGGCGAGCTTGATCGACTCCGGGTCGGTGTCGTCGATCCACTTCATGACCTTTTCGAGCGTGTCGCTGAACATGCTCCCCATGAACGACACCTCCGGGGTGGAGGTGTCGACCGGGCCGGTGTTGTAGACGAGCTTGAACGTCTGCTTCTTGGGCTCGGCCATGGGTGTCAGGCCTCCCGCCGCGCGGCGGCTTCCTCGGTCGCCTGCTCGGCGCCGTCGGAGGCCTTGGAGATGTCGAGCAGCGCCTCCACCGTGCTGTCGCCCTGCCCGACCATGGCGGCGTACAGGCCGCTGGTGGAGCCCGGCTCGCCGATCAGCTGGGAGTAGGCCGAGTTGACCGCCAGCCCGAAGTGCATGGCGGCGGGCCACTCGCCCATCTGGTTCTGGCTGAGCGCGCAGTAGCGCTGGAGATCGGGCAGCGAGCCGGCGCCCTCGGGCAGCTTCGGCCCGGGGGCCTTCTGCCCCGGCGCGGTCAGGTACTGCGTCACCGGCGGGAGCGTGGGTGTCTTGAGCTTCTTGAGCAGCTCGCTCAGCTCGCCGGCGATGCGCTTGATCTCCGTGCGGTTGGTGTAGTTGTCCTTGTCCCCGTCGAGACCGGGCCAGTTGAGGTCCAGTTCGAGTGCCATGGCCGCCTCCTTAGCCGATCACCGGTGAGATGGAGCCCTCGTGGTGGCTCCACACGTCGTTGTCCTCCTTCAGGAGGGTCGAGGTCTCGACCTGTCCCTCCTCGGGGGCCGGTCCGCCGCTGCCGCCGAACGGCATGAACGGCATGCCGGCGCCGCCCATCGCGCCCGTCCTGGCCGCCGCCGCGGGCGCGCTCCCCTGGACGTACGACCCCGGGCCGCCGATCACCGCGGGCGTCCCCGCGGACGGCGAGGGGTAGGCGGGCTGGGTCACGAACGGCTGGTTCGGGGTGCCGGGGTACCCGGGGGTGGTGGTCGGGTGGTAACCGGCGGTCTCGGTGGCGCGCGGGTCGCGGACGTCCACGTCCTGCGACTGGGTGGCGCGGTCACCGGTGGTGTTGTTGTCGAGCACGGGAGGCGTGGTGCCGTCGCCGGTGGTGGCCGAGCCGCCGGTCCCTGATCCGGCGCCCTGGCCGCCCGGCTGGTCGGAGCCGGGGGTGTCCGGCCCGGGGGTGTCCGGCCGGTCGGTGCCCGGGTTGTCGCCGCCGGGGGTCTGGTCCCCGGGGCGGGGGTCGGTGCCGGTGCCGCCGTCGTGGCCGCCGGTGCCGCCGCCGCCCGAACCGCCCGAACCGCCGGAGCCGCCCGAACCGCCCGAACCGCCTGAACCGCCCGAACCCCCGGAGCCGCCGTGCGTGCCGGAGCCGGTCGAGCCGCCCGTGCCGCCGCTGTCATGGCCGCCGCCGGTCCAGTACGAGCCCTTCCCGTACGGCGAGTGGTCGGTGAGCGGCATGTCCCGTTCGGGAGCCGGCGCCTCGGCGGGCTTCACCTCGGGCAGCTCGACGACGACGCTCTCCGGGATCCGGAAGTCGTACAGGTCGACGATGTGGTTGTTGAGCTTCTCCAGCGCCCGCCGGGCCACGTCGGCCTGCATCTCCGTGGGCGACTTGGTGAGGCCCGGCTTGGGCTCCGGCACGTTGTGCGAGGTCACGGGCCCGAGCACCGGCGGCGTATACGACGGCGACGGCGTCGCGGACGGCGGCTTCGGCGGCGCGCCCGGCGAGGGCGCCGGGACCGCCGTCTTCTGGTTCTTGGCGGCCTCGACCTCCTCGATCGCCTTGGGCAGGTAGTCGCGCCCGTACAGGATCAGCGCCTCGGACATCTTGTCCATGGCCTCGGCGATCTCGCGCCCGGAGGCGTGGAGCAGCTGGAGCGCCCGCTGCGCCTGGGCGGAGGTGTCCGACCGCCAGGCGCCGGACAGATCCTTGCCGATCTGCGGCAGCGCGTCGGCCACCCCGCGGACGACCTTGGCCACCTGCTTGTAGGACAGGCCCCGGTCGTGCACCTCCATGGCGGAGGTGGCCTTGAGCCATCCCTCGATCTGCTCCCGCGACGCGGTGACCGGCTCGCTCTTCGGCCGCCGGGAATTGTCACGGATGTCGACCTTGCGCTCAGCCAACGCTGCTCACTCTCGGCCCGGGTTCGTCTTGGCGTAACTGTCGGCGCTGTCCCTGATGGCCTTGACCAGTTTCTGGCAGCACTCGACGTAGTCCTGGTACAGGGCGGTCAGCAGCGCTCCGCGGCCCTCCATCGACACCTGGCCGCCGGGGTCCGCGCCGGTGCTGCCCACGCTGTGCGCCAGGGCGCTGGCCGCCGGCCACCGCCCGATGTGCTCCTCGCCCAGCGCGAAGTACCTCGTGAGGGTCTCGACCGAGCCGGTGACGCCGTCCCTGTTGCCGCCGGCGCCCTGCGTGAGCGCCAGGGCGATCTCCAGGTCGTCGGCGATGGCCCGCATCTTGCCCACGTTGTAGTAGAGCTCGGCGTCGGTGTCGTCGAGCCCCGGCCACGGTTCGGGTTCGAGCCCGGCCATGATCCTCCCATCACCAGGCTCGGCCACCGCGCGGGTGGCCGAGCAGAAGACGTCAGCCGTCGTACCAGATGGACTTGTTGCGGTTCTCGGCCGCGCGGTAGTTCTCGTTCGCGATCTGAACGGCCTTCTGCAGTTCGTCCAGCTGCCCGCGCATCTGGGCGGCCGCGGCCTGCCACTTCTGCTCGTGCTGCCGGAAGAACGTCTCGGCGCCGTCCGGGCCCTCCCAATGGCCGGCCAGGTCGTTCTTCAGCCGGGCCATCAGGTCGTCGGTGGCCTTCTCGAAGGAGCCGAGGATCTTGATGAAGTCGCCCTGGGCGAGCTCCATGTGCCCAAAGTTGACTTTGGTGAAGTCGAGCTCAGCGGACACCGCGGTCCCCCTCCTACTTGATGTCGACGTTGATCAGGGACTCGACGCGGCCCATACCGGCCTGGACGTCCTGGTCGGCCGCGGAGTAGACGACCGCGTTGACGCCCATCTTGTCGGCGATCCCCTCCAGGTCGGTCCGTACGTTCCGCATGGAGTTGTCCCAGTTGGTCATGGCGTTCTTGAACCGGGCCGCCGCCGGGCCGAGCCAGCCGGTCGCGAGAAGACCGTTGGCGGTCGTCTCCACCGCCGTCCTCAGACCCTCGATGTACTGGGCGGTGTCCACCACGTGGCCAGAGGCCACCTTGATCTGGCTCGGGCTTGCCCCAAAGAATTCGGACACTCGTCACCTCCGTAACGATCATTTCGGTCGCTAAACCATATAAGCACCAAACTGCCCATGAGTAACAGCAGACCCAATGGCCAAGATGTAACAACTTCTCGACATGTCAGCAAACGCCCTGGTCAATCACAGGTCCAGTTCGCGGCGGATTCTGTCGAGTTCTCCCATTACGTCCTCAAACGCCCGCTCGTAGCTGGCCTCGGCCTTGCGGACCTCGCGCAGCGCCCGGTCGGGGTTCTCCAGCATGCGCATCGGGTTGCCGTGCACGCCGAAGATCTCGGTCAGCAGCTCGTCGGCCTGGCGTTGCAGGTCGGCGGTCGCCGCCGCGATGGCCTCCTTGATCCGCTCCGACAGCTCGGCCGCGCTCAGCCGCATCGCCTTCGGGTGGATGTCCAGGGTGCGCAGGCCCTCCTGGGCGTACTCGACGACGACCAGGTGCCCTTCGTCCTCTCCCCTGCCCACCAGGGCGGACATGGCCTTCTGCAGCTCCTCGGACTTGCTCAGCTGCTCGTCCATGCTGTTCAGGAGCCGGTCCATGTCGATGTTGCCGAAGTCCCCGAAATCCGTCACCGACACCATCCCTCCCATAGGGCACATCGGTGCGAGTTAACCACAATCAGGGCTTCGTGATGTTCACTTCGGGGACGAGCCGGCTAACCGGCCAGGCCGCGTACCCAGGCGTAGACCTCCAGCACCCCGAGCGCCAGCGGCACCAGCGCGACGATCAGCGCCCATTCGAGGATGTCGGCGGCCCTCCCCCAGAACGGCGAGGGCCTGCCGCCGGGCAGCCACACGCCCATGCCGACGACCACCATGGCCGCCCACAACAGCCCGAGCACCACGGCCACCGAGGCCACGCCGCCCACGCCGACCCCGACGGACACGGCCACCGCGCCGAGCGCGGCCAGCCCGACCAGCAGCAGCCAGAGCCGCTGCCCGACGCCCTGGAACACCCGGGCCCGCATGATCTGCGTGAACGCCAGCACCACGGACATCGCCACCGAGATCCACCGGCCGTCCGCGACGAACAGCGCGTGCGCCCCGGCCCCGACCAGCGCGACGCCCACGACCATGCCGGTCGCGTACCGCCGCGCCGCACCGGTGCGCTCCAGCACCGAGGCGCTGTCGAGCCGCTGGTTGTCGCCGCGCAGCTCCTCGGCGTTGGTGGGCATCACCGGCAGCGGCACGCGGGCCAGCCGGAACGACAACACGGGCACCAGCGGGCTGAGCGCCATCACGACGGCCGCGCCCACGGCCGCCACGCCCGCGGGCGACGCCCCCGTCACCATGACGACGGCCGCGCAGACCGCGCCGGTCATCGAGGCGATGGCCGTGCCGAGGAAGCCCGGCACGCCGTCCGCGATCGCGGTGCCGCCGAGCGTGGCCACCAGCGCGGTGCAGGCCAGGGCCCCGAGCAGTTGCGGCGAGCCGACGGTCATCAGCCCGCCGCCCGCCGCCGGGGCCAGCAGCCCGGCCAGGAACGCGTACGGGAGGGCGGCGTACCCGATCAGCGCGCCGGAGCCGGAGTCGCCGACCGCGCGCGAGATGGCCATCCCCACGCCGACGATCAGCAGCGCGAGCGCCCCGGCCACGATCGCGGTCACCATGGGGGTCAGGCCGCCGAAGGCCAGCGCCACGGCGCCGGCGACGAGCAGCCCGCAGGCCGCCCCGCCGCCGAGCCCGCGGGTCAGGTCGGGTGACCACTTGCCCTTGCCCTCGCGCACGCCGGTGGCGACCACGTCGGCGACGTCGTCGAACCTGGTCGGCGGCAGCGACACCGCGCGCGGGCGCAGGTAGAGGATCTCGCCGTCCAGCACGCCCAGCGCGCCGAGGCTCTGTCCCAGGTCGAAGGGCGGGCCGCCGAGCCGCTGAAGCGTCCAGCCGGGCGCGGTGGCGATGTCGCCGCCCAGCTCGCCCATGGCTCTGAGCAGCCCCGGCAGGACGTGCGGCAGCGGGATGTCGGCGGGCAGTGCCAGGTCGGCCTTCCTGCGCGGCCCCACCACCGTCACGTGGCACAGCGGCGGGAGCGGAGCGGGCACCTGGTGCAACGCGCCCTGCTGTGGAGGGGGGATTTCGGCCAGCGATGTCACAAACACAACATAGCGAGACAGAGTTAACTCAGACCTCAACTCGGACGTTAGGCACATCTGGTAAGAAGGTTCTTCCGAGCACCAGAAGGGCCTGTCACAAGGGTGAGCATCGTCGTAGTACGGCGCCCGGAGCGCCGCCCCAGCCCGAAGCCGCCGCGCGGTGAGATCCTGCTGGAGTCCCCACCGGAGATCCCAGAGGTCCAGTCGCAAGGCATGATGGCGGTGCTGACGTACCTGCCGATGGTGGCGGGCGCGGCGGCGATGGGCCTGATGTTCACCGCCGGGGGCACCAACGCCAACCCCATCATGTACGTCGCCAGCGGCCTGTTCGCGTTCTCGATGGTCGGCATGACGGTCGGCCAGATGGGCCGCCAGGCCGGCGAACGCAAGGCCCGGCTCAACGGCGCCCGCCGCGACTACTTCCGCTACCTGGCGCAGATCCGCAAGAAGGTGCGCAAGGCGGCCATCCAGCAGCGCGAGGCCCTGGAGTGGAGCGGCCCGGCCCCCGACACCCTGTGGTGGACCGCGATGGGCCCGCGCCTGTGGGAGCGCCGCCCCCGCGACGAGGACTTCAGCACCGTACGCCTCGGCACCGGCATCCAGAAGCTGGCCGTCCAGCTCATCCCGCCGGACTCCAAGCCGGTCGAGGACCTGGACGCCCTGTCGGCCGGCGCGCTGCGCCGCTTCATCCGCACCCACTCGACCGTCGAACGCCTCCCGGTCGCCGTCGCGCTGCACTCCTTCTCCCGCATCAAGCTGGACGGCGACCCCGCCCTGGTCCGCGACCTGGTCCGGGCCATGATCGCGCAGATGGCCGTCTTCCACTCCCCCGACGACATGCGGATCATGGTGTGCGCGAGCAAGGAGTGGATGAGCCACTGGGACTGGGTCAAGTGGCTGCCGCACGCGCTGCACCCGGAGGAGACCGACGGCGCCGGCCAGGTCAGGCTCATGGCGGAGAACCTGGCCCAGCTCGACCGCCTGGTGGGCGCGGAGCTTAAGGAGCGGGCCCGCTTCAAGCCGGGCGCCTCGCCGGACGCGCTGCCGTACCACGTGCTCATCCTGGACGGCGGGCACGTGCCGCAGGACTCCCAGCTCGGCGCGGACGCCATCGACGGCGTCACCGTGATCGACCTGTCGAACTCAGCCGGGACCGTCGAGGAGCGCAGCACGCTGCGGCTGCGCATCGACGCCGCCGGCTTCCACATGGTCAAGCTGGACCACGCGGGCCGCGAGAACACCAACCGGCTCGGCGACCCCGACGCGCTGGACTACCTGCGCGCCGAGGGGCTGGCCCGCCAGCTCGCGCCGCTGCGCGCCTCCTCGGCCAAGGGCGGCGACGCCCAGGACGTGCTGGCGGTGAACACGACGCTGACCGAGCTGCTCGGCGTCGGCGACCCGACCCGGCTGGAGCCGTCGGTGACCTGGCGGCCCCGCGCCGGCCGGAACCGGCTGCGGGTGCCGATCGGCCTCGGCGCCGACGGCCGGCTGGTCGAGCTGGACATCAAGGAGTCCGCCCAGGGCGGCATGGGCCCGCACGGCCTGGTCATCGGCGCGACCGGCTCGGGCAAGAGCGAGCTGCTGCGCACGCTGGTGCTCGGCCTGGCGGTCACGCACTCCTCGGAGATCCTCAACTTCGTGCTCGTGGACTTCAAGGGCGGCGCGACCTTCCTCGGCCTGGACGGCCTCTCCCACGTCTCCGCGGTCATCACGAACCTGGAGGACGAGCTGCCGCTCGTGGACCGCATGCACGACGCCCTGCACGGCGAGATGGTGCGCCGCCAGGAGCTGCTGCGCGCGGCCGGCAACTACGCCTCCCTGCGCGACTACGAGAGGGCCCGCGAGCAGGGCGCCAACCTGCGTCCGCTGCCCACGCTGTTCGTCATCCTGGACGAGTTCAGCGAGCTGCTGACGGCCAAGCCGGAGTTCATCGACCTGTTCGTGATGATCGGCCGGCTCGGGCGCTCGCTCGGCGTGCACCTGCTGCTGGCCTCGCAGCGGCTGGAGGAGGGACGGCTGCGCGGGCTCGACACGCACCTTTCGTACCGGATCGGTCTGCGCACGTTCTCGGCCATGGAGAGCCGGGTCGTGCTGGGGGTGGCCGACGCCTACGAGCTGCCGTCCGCGCCGGGCAACGGGTACCTGAAGTTCGACACGTCCGGCATGACCCGGTTCAAGGCCGCGTACGTGTCCGGTCCCCACCAGGTCGACCCGCGGCACGTCGCCACCACCGACGGCTCGGTGACGGTCCGGGAGATCGTCGAGTACGGCCCCGACTTCGTGCCCGTCCCGATGGTCGAGGAGCCGCCCGAGGACCCCGCCGCGCAGGAGGAGAGCAACAAGGCGCAGCAGAGCCTCCTGGACATCGTCGTCGGCCGCCTGGTGGGCCAGGGGCCGCCCGCGCACCGCATCTGGCTGCCGCCGCTGGCCGAGCCGCCCACCCTGGCGCACCTGCTGCCCCCGCTGTCGGTCACGCCCGAGCTGGGGCTGTCCACGGCCGGGTGGACCGGCCGCGGGCGGTTGCAGGCCGTGGTGGGGATCATCGACCGGCCGTTCGAGCAGCGGCGGGACCCGTACTGGCTGGACCTGTCCGGCGCGGCCGGGCACGTGGGCGTGGCCGGCGGCCCGCAGAGCGGCAAGAGCACGGTGCTGCGCACGCTGATCACCAGCATGGCGCTCACGCACACCCCCCGCGAGGTGCAGTTCTACTGCCTGGACTTCGGCGGCGGCGCGCTGGCCTCGCTGGAGGGGCTGCCGCACGTCGGCGGCGTGGCCTCCAGGCTGGACGCCGACCGGGTGCGCCGCACGGTGGCCGAGATCGCCTCGATCCTGCGCGACCGGGAGCGGGAGTTCACCGAGAACGGCGTCGACTCCATGAGCACCTACCGCAGGCGGGTCGCCGACGGCTCGCTCCAGGGCGACGGCTGGGGCGACATTTTCCTCGTCGTGGACGGCTGGCTGACGATCCGGCAGGACTTCGAGGCCCTGGAGCCGGTCATCACCGACCTGGCGGCGCGCGGCCTCGGCTACGGCATCCACGTGGTGGCGGCCACCGGCAAGTGGTCGGAGTTCCGGCCCGGCATCCGGGACCTGTTCGGCACGCGGGTGGAGCTCAAGCTCGGCGACGCGTACGAGTCCGAGATCAACAGGAAGAAGTCGCTGGCCGTGCCGGAAGGCGTGCCCGGACGCGGCCTGACCAAGGACGGCCTGCACTTCCTCGGCGCGCTGCCCAGGATCGACGGCGTGCAGGACTCCGACGACCTGGCCGCCGGCCTCCAGGGCCTGGTGCAGGCGATCGGGGACTCCTGGCAGGGCCCGCCCGCCAAGCAGGTCAGGCTGCTGCCGTCGGTGCTGCCCGCCGCGTCGCTGCCGGGCGTGGAGGAGACCGGCAAGTCCCGGATCGCGATCGGCGTGGACGAGGCCGCGCTCGCGCCCGTGCTGATCGACTTCGACGCCGACCCGCACTTCGTCGTGGTCGGCGACACCGAGAGCGGCAAGTCCAACATGCTCAAGGTGATCGCCGAGAACGTCGTCGCCCGGCACACGCCGCGCGAGGCCATGATGATCGTGATCGACTACCGCCGGTCGCTGCTGGACACGGCGGTCAGCGAGAACCGCATCGGCTACGCCGCCTCCAGCGCCGCCGCGCTCGAACTGGTCAACGACGCCCGCAACGCCCTGCTCAAGCGCCTGCCGCCGGCCAACCTCACGCCCGAGCAGCTGCGCGCCCGCGACTGGTGGAAGGGCTCCGACCTGTACATCGTGGTCGACGACTACGACCTGGTTGCCACGTCCAACAACCCGCTGCTGCCGCTGGTCGAGCTGCTGCCGCAGGCCCGTGACATCGGACTGCACCTGATCATGTCGCGGGCCATGGGCGGCCTGGGCCGGGCCATGTTCGACCCGGTGATCCAGCGCATCAAGGACATGGCCAGCCCCGCGGTGATCCTGTCCGGCAGCAGGGACGAGGGCTTCCTGTTCGGCAACGTACGCGCCCAGCCGCAGCCTCCGGGACGCGGCTTCGTGGTGGACAGAAGGTTCGGCTCGCGGCTGGCGCAGACGGCGTTCTGGCCGCCGGCGGAGGAGGAGTGATGGCAGGACTGGACATCCACTTCGAGGCCCTGGACGACTGCCGCATCGCGGCCAAGACCGTGGCGGGCAAGTTCGGCGACCTGGCGGAGAGCTTCCCCGCCGGCGCCGCCGACTCCTCGATCTTCGGCAAGCTGGCCGACTCCGCGGCCCTCGCGACCGCCGTGGACCAGGTGGAGAGCGTCGCCGACCGCGAGTTCGGCAAGGCCAAGAGCCTCGTCCAGAGCGTCGAACGGGCCCTGGACCTGGTGGAGAGCAACGTGCGGAAGGCGAACTCCCCGGCATGAGCGCACCGGAGGCGATCAACGCCCTGCCCGGCGGCCCCACGCTGGCCGCGCTGGCCGGGCAGGTGAGCGGCGACCCGGGCGCGATCCGCGGCATCGCCAAGCGCTGGCGCACGGCCGCGGGCAAGGTGCTCGCCGACTCCGGCCAGCTCGGCAGCGCCGTCACCACCGTGGACCTGGCCTGGGAGGGCGACTCGGCGGACGCGTTCGTCCGTTACATGGGGGACTACGGCAGGGCCGGGCAGGGCCTGCACGACGCGCTCAACTCCTGCGCCGACGCGCTCGACGCCGCCGCCGGCGTGCTGGAGAGCTCCCAGCGCCAGGTGGACGGCATCTGCGACCGCCTGCTCACCCGCGTTCAGAACCACCGGACGGCCAACCCCGACGCCAAGCAGGAGGACCTGGACGCCGAGATCGGCCGCCTGGTCCGCGAGGAGACCGAGAACGCCAGGAAACCGGTCAAGGACGCCAAGGACGCCGTCACCGACGCCAAGAACGCCATCGGCACGGCGCTGGGCGAGCGCACGACGACCTTCGCCAAGATCAAGGCGGCCGGCGACCAGGAGTTCGTGCCGGACGCCGGGCACCGGTTCGACTGGCGGCGTACCCAGAGCTACACCTCGCCCTATTCGGGCACCGGCGGCAGCCCCATCATCGGCGGCTACGGCTCCAGCGGCCCGCCCCCTCCCGCGGGCGGCGGACCGGCGCCCACGGGCAAGGTGAAGCAGTGGATCGAGGAGGCCGTCGCCATCCTCAAGGAGCACGGCTACCCGGTCGGGAAGATGAACGTCGACGACATCTGGATGATCATCCAGCACGAGTCCGGCGGGAACCCGCACGCGATCAACCTGTGGGACTCCAACGCCGCCGCCGGGCACCCCTCCAAGGGGCTCATGCAGACGATCGACCCGACCTTCAACGCCCACGCCCTGGACGGCCACCGGGACATCTACAACCCGGTGGACAACATCATCGCGGGCGTGCGCTACTCGATCGAGCGCTACGGCAGTGTGTCCGCGGTGCCGGGGGTCGTCGGCATGAAGACCGGGTCCGGCTACCGCGGATACTGAGACCTGGCGCCTGTACGGAGTTCGGGTCTCCCGGCCGCCGGAGGCTTCGGATCCATGAGGCGTCCGGCAGGTCACGCCATGCCCGATGGCCCACCAGGGCCACCGGGCATGGCGCAGGAGGTCCTTCCGACCTCGGCTCCGTGTCGGGCCTAGCCGCAGTTCCCCCAGTCCGCACTGGTGTTGCCGGAGCCCGCGCTGCCCGCGTAACGCACGCACTTGCCCTTGGCGGGGAGCTTGACCGGGCCGGCGTAGTACTCGTAGTTGCCGCTGTCGGTGCTGCTCGGGCCGCCCTGCACCTCCAAGGTCGCGCTCATCGGGGTCGCCTTGCCGACGTCGGGGCCGGACTTGAGGGTGACCACGCAGTTCTGACCCGTGCTGCTGCTGTAGAGCTGGTACGTCGTGCCGCCGGCGAACGGGGTCGACCGCTGGACCACGAAGCCGGATCCGCACACCTGCGTCGGCGTGTAGGGGTTCGGCGTCGGCCTGGTCGCCGGCGGTGCGGTGGTCTTGGCAGGCTCCGGCGCCTGGGTGGGCCTCTGGGGGTTGGGCTCCGGCGCCTTCGTGGGCGTCTGGGTCGGCGCAGCCTGGATGGGCTTCTCGGTCGGCTTCTCCGTGGGCTTCTGCGTCGGCTCCCCGGTCGGCTTCTCGGTCGGCTTCTCGGTCGGCTTCTCCGTGGGCTTCTGCGTCGGCTCCTCGGTCGGCTTCTCCGTGGGCTTCCCGGTCGGCTTCTGGGTGGGCGTCTCGGTCGGCTGCTGCGTCTGCGTCTGCGTCGCGGAGGGAGTCGGGGTGACCGTCCTGGTGACCGTGGCCGTCGGCTCCGGCTCCTTGGTGGTCTTCCGCTCCTGCACGGTCGGCTGGATCGTCGGGACCGTCAGCTGCTGGGTCGCCGTAGGCGTCGGCACCGTGGTCAGCACCGGCACCTGCGGGGTGTCGGCGGAGGTGTCGTCGTCCGGCAGCACCAGCGGGCCCACGCCGTCGTCATCAGGGGACGGCGTGGTCGCCCAGGGGGCGGTGACCTCGGGCTGGGGCTGCGTGGGCACGGTGGTGACCGCCTTCTGGGCCGCCGCCGCCGCGCCCGAGCTGGGCGACGCGGAGCCCGCCGCGGCGGCGGGCTCGAAGGTGACGCTGGAGGAGTAGCGGCTCGCGCCCCACAGGCCGATCGCCGACAGCAGCATGACCGCGACCACACCGGCGACCAGGCCGATGGGGAACGGCTTGCGCGCCGGTCCGGTGCTGCCCGCACCGGCCATCGCGGGCTGCGCCGGCTCCACGGGCGGGTTCTGCGGTCCGGACGGCGGCCCCCAGGCGGCCTGCACGGGCACCGGCGGGTACTGCACCGGGACGCCCTGCACCGGCTCGTCGTTCACGGGAAGGTGCTGCATCGGGCCGGGCTGCATGGGACCGGGCTGCATGGGCTCATGCCCCATCGGGCCCTGCGGCGGCACGCCGGGCACGAACGGGCCGGGCTGCATCGGGTCGTGCGCCATCGGGCCGTTGGGGATCGGGCCGTTCGGGATGGGGCCGTTCAGCATCGGGCCGTTGGGGATCGGGCCGTTGGGGATCGGGCCGTTCGCCATCGGGCCCGGCTGCATCGGGCCGTTGGGGATCGGGGCGCCCTCGATGGCCAGGGGCAGCACCGGGGGCTGGCCCGGGACCGGAGGCTGGCCCGGCACGGGCGGCTGGCCGTCGATCAGGGTGACGAGCTCCGCCGGGTCGGACGGCGCCATCGGCGACGGCGGCATCTGCACCGCCACGCCGTCGATCGGCGCCTGGACCGGCACGCCCTCGATCGGCGCCGCCGGCATGGGGGCCTTGTCGTCCCCCAGCAGGCGCAGCAGCGCCGTGTACGTCGTGGGCCGCCCGGACACGTCCTTGGACAGCGCCGCGAGGACCGTCTGGCGCAGCGGATCGGGCAGCCCGTCCACCTTGGGCTCGTCCGTGAGCACGGCGTGCGCGTCCTGGCCGAACGGCGCGGAGCCGGTGGCGGCGAACACCACGGTCGCCGCCCAGGCGAAGACGTCGGCGTAGGGCCCGTACTGCAGGCCGTTGAGCTGCTCGGGGGCGCGGTAGCCGACCTCGCCGGCCGGGTCGCCGATCTCGATGTCGGTGACGCGCAGCCCCTCGCCGGTGAGGATCACGTTGTCGGGGGTGAGCCCACGGTGCGCGAATCCGGCCAGGTGCACCGCGGTCAGCGCGGTGAGCATGCCGACCGCCACGCGTTCGAGCGCGTCGCCGGTCAGCGGGCCGTCGGCGGCGACGGTCTCGGCCAGCGAACGTCCCTCGACGTGCTCACGTACGACGTAGAGCAGGCCGTCCTGGACGCCGGCGTCGAGCGTGCGGGCCACGTACGAGCTGGACACCCGGCTGACGTCCTTGAGCCGGGTCACGAAGTCCGGGTCGGCCGCGGGGTCCACGGTCAGCGTCTTGATGGCGACCGGATCGGCGTCCTCGGACTCCTTGCCCAGATGAACGGCGCCACGCGGGCCCTGTCCCAACAGGCTCACGATCTCGTGATCGCCGATCCGCTCCGGTACTGCTGCCTGGGGGGAGTCCTTCTCCACCATGACCGTCCTTTCAGGAGTCCGTCATGATCAGAGACATTTAACCAAATAAGCCCCATAAGCATCAGCAGTTTCGGGCGGCCACTCTTACAGTTAACCGTCAATTCTCCCGATATCCGGCGGCGAGCCGGGCCGCCAGCGCCGTCTGCGTCCCATGGGCACGAACACCCAGGCCGCCAACGCCACCCCGACCAGCGAGAACCCGCCCGCCGCGACCACCGTCGCGACCTCCATCGACCGCTGGTCCGGCGGCACGGCCTTGCGCACGACGGTCTCGGGCAGCGGCGGCGGCACCGGCGGCGCCACGGCCACCTGCTCCGACGGCAGCACCGCGGTCACCGCGAGCAGCGGGTTCACCATCCCGGCGCCGGTGCCCGTCCCGGACGCGCCGTCGGCGGTCAGCGTGATGCGCCTGCGCACCTGGAGCTGCGTCAGCCCGGGATGCCGCGCGCGGACGAGCGCGACCACGCCCGTCACGTACGGGGCGGCGTAACTGGTGCCCTTCAGGGCGGACTGGTACCCCTTGAGCGGCCAGGTCGAGCTGACGCCCTCCCCAGGGCCGAGCACGGCGACCGCGTTGGGGTTGGAGAACGTCGAGCGCCCGCCGTCCGGGGTCGCCGAGCCCACCGACAGCACCCCGTCGTACGCGGCGGGGTAGGAAGGGGTCGAGGTGCCGTCGTCGTTCGACAGGTTGCCGGCGGCGGCGACGATCACCACGTCCCGCTCCAGCGCGTAGTCGACGGCCGCCTTCAGGTCGGGGGTGTTGGAGGCCTCGACGGAGACGTTGATCACGTCGGCGTGCTCGTCCACGGCCGTCTTGATGGCCTTGGACAGCAGGCCCACGTCGCCCCTGTCGCCGGTGACGTACTTGATCGACAGCAGGCTCACGCCGGGGGCGACGCCGTGGAAGGGGATGTCCTTGCGCGGCTGGCCGGCGATGAGCCCGGCGACCGCCGTGCCGTGGCCGACGCAGTCGCGAAAGCCGGTGTTGGTGAGGTCGGCCTTGCCGCCCAGCCGGATCTGGGGGTGGGTCTCGTCCACGCCGCTGTCGATGACGGCGACCGTGACGCCCCGGCCCGTGGTCAGCGGCCACACCTTCTCCGCGTTGACCCGCCGCTGTGCCCAGGTCTCGGCGATCGCCATGGTGGCCTTCTTGGGCGTGCACCGCACGGGCGCGGCCTGCGCCGGCGCCGCCGCGAACTGCAGGGCGAGCACGCTCGCCGCCAAGGCGCGACCAATCATGGAGAAAGAGCGTAGCCTGCCCGATCCGGGAGGAAAGCTCCCCTCACGACGGAAGAAGCCCCGGCGGCGGGCCAGGGCCCCTGTCCGTGCTCACTGCGTGGCGGACTCGATGTTCCGCTGGTACGTGCCGATGACCCGGGAAGCCTCCTGCAACTCCTCGGTCATGCGCTGGAAGGCCGTGCGGTAGTTCTGCCAGGCCTGATTGAAACGCTGGGCTCCGGGGCCCGTCCACGCGGTGCCGACCTTGGCCGCCTCGCGGTCGAGCGCGGTCATGATGGTGCGGAGCGCCTCTGACTGCTGCGTGAACTGGCTGGCCATCTGCTGCATTTCCGCGGGGTTGCCGCCGAGCATACTCTGGCTCATGCATACCTCCTGGAACTGGTGAAAGCGCCCTCACCATAAAGCGGGCCACCGCCCGTCGCCCCCGTTATGCCGAGCGGCTATGGTCGTCCAGAGGATTATTCGGATCTAAAGGAGTGATCCACTCATGCGCGAGGTCGTGGTGACGGGTGGCGGCACCGGCATCGGTTACGCGATCGCCGAGGCGTTCGCCGCCCTCGGCGACCGCGTCACGATCACCGGCCGGCGCGAGCACGTGCTGAAGGAGGCCGCCGCGCGGCTGGGGGCGGCGTACGTGCCGTTCGACGCCGCGAACCCGGCCGCCGTCCAGGGCGCGCTCGACAGCCTGCCCGCCCACGTGGACGTCCTGGTCAACAACGCCGGGGGCAACACGAACCTGGAACGCGACCAGTCCGGCGACCTGGCGGACGTCGCCGGGGCGTGGCAGGCCAACCTCAACGCCAACCTGCTGTCCGCCGTGCTGGTCACGACCGCGCTCGCGCCGCGCATGGGCGAGGGCGGCCGGATCGTCTCCATCGGCTCGATCGCCGCGCGCGGCACCGGGTCCGGCTCGTACGGCGCCGCCAAGGCCGCCGTCGAGTCCTGGACCGCCGACCTGGCCGCCGAGCTGGGCCCCCGGGGCATCACCGCCAACGTCGTGGCTCCCGGCCTGGTGATGGAGACCGAGTTCTTCCGCGGCAGGCTCACGGAGGAGGGCATCAGGGCCCGCGTGCGGAACACGCGTAACGGCCGCCCTGGCACCCCCTCCGACGTGGCCGATACCGTTCTCTTCCTGGCATCCGCGGGAGCCGGGCACATGACGGGGCAGGTGCTGCATCTGAACGGCGGCGCGTACCTCGGCCGCTGAGCACTCACGAGGACCACGAGGAAGGGACGAAGGTCGGTGCGGAAGGTTCTGATCGCCAATCGCGGCGAGATCGCCGTACGGGTGGCCCGCGCGTGCACGGACGCGGGGATCGGCAGCGTGGCCGTCTACGCCGACCAAGACATCGACGCCCTGCACGTCAGGGTGGCCGACGAGGCGTACGCGCTGGGCGGGCAGTCCCCCGCCGAGACCTACCTCGACATCGCCAAGCTGCTCGACGTCGCCGCGCGCTCCGGCGCCGACGCCGTCCATCCCGGCTACGGCTTCCTGGCCGAGAACGCCTCGTTCGCCGAGGCCGTCATCGAGGCCGGCCTCACCTGGATCGGGCCGCCCCCGGCCGCCATCGCCGCGCTGGGCGACAAGGTGCAGGCCAGGCACATCGCGCAGAAGGTCGGCGCGCCGCTGGTGGCCGGCACCAAGGACCCGGTCTCCGGCGCCGAGGAGGTCGTGGCCTTCGCCGAGAAGCACGGGCTGCCGATCGCGATCAAGGCCGCGTACGGCGGCGGCGGCCGCGGCATCAAGGTCGCGCGCAGGCTGGAGGAGGTCGCCGAGCTGTACGAGTCCGCCGTGCGCGAGGCCGTGGCCGCCTTCGGCAGGGGCGAGTGCTTCGTCGAGCGTTACCTCGACCGTCCCCGGCACGTCGAGACCCAGTGCCTGGCCGACCACGCGGGCAACGTGGTCGTGGTCAGCACCCGCGACTGCTCGCTCCAGCGCCGCCACCAGAAGCTGGTGGAGGAGGCGCCCGCGCCGTTCCTGTCGCCGGAGCAGATCGACATCCTCTACACCAGCTCCAAGGCCATCCTGAAGGAGGCCGGCTACGTCGGCGCCGGCACCTGCGAGTTCCTCGTCGGCCAGGACGGCACGATCTCCTTCCTGGAGGTCAACACCCGCCTGCAGGTCGAGCACCCGGTGAGCGAGGAGGTCGCGGGCGTCGACCTGGTGCGCGAGATGTTCCGGATCGCCGACGGCGAGCTCCTGGGCTACGACGACCCGGCCCTGCGCGGCCACTCGATCGAGTTCCGGATCAACGCCGAGGACGCCGGCCGCAACTTCCTGCCCGCCCCCGGCACGCTGACCGCCATGCGCGCCCCGGCCGGGCCCGGCGTCCGCCTCGACTCGGGCTACGAGGCCGGGATGACGGTGCCGCAGACGTTCGACTCGCTGGTGGCCAAGCTGATCGTGACCGGGCGCACCCGTCACGAGGCCCTCGACCGGGCCCGGCGGGCGCTGGCCGAGTTCGAGATCGACGGCATGCCGACCGTGCTGCCCTTCCACCGGGCGGTCGTGACGGACCCGGCGTTCACGTCCGAGCCGTTCGCCGTGCACACGCGGTGGATCGAGACCGAGTGGGACAACCCGGTCGAACCGTATGCGGGCGAGGTGGCCGCGGCTCCGGCCGCCCCGGCGGTGCGCGAGACGGTGACGGTCGAGGTCGGCGGCAAGCGCCTTGAGGTGGTGCTCCCGGCCGGGCTCGGCATGGCCGGGCCCGCGCCCGCCGCGGCCAAGGCGCCGCGCCGCGCCGGCGGCGCGCGGAAGCACGCGACGGCCGGCGGCGACGCGCTGGTCAGCCCGATGCAGGGCACGATCGTCAAGGTCGTCGCGAACGACGGCGACGTGGTGAGCGAAGGCGACACGGTCGTGGTGCTGGAGGCCATGAAGATGGAGCAGCCGCTGACGGCCCACAAGTCGGGCACCGTCACGGGCCTGTCGGCCGCCGTCGGCCAGACCGTCACGTCGGGCGCCACGATCTGCGAGATCAAGGACGCCTGAGCCCGCTCCCCTGTGCCTGCGCGCCGTCGCGGGCAGGTAACGTGCCCAGTGAGGAACTTTGCCGACCGCCCGTTCGTCCTCATGGGCGAAGGAGGCTTGCTGCCAATGACCCATTCGCTGCGCCGAGCAGGGGCCGCGATCGCGGCTCTGATCGCCGGGCTGTTCGTCGTTCTCACGCTGTCCCCTGCCGCCGACGCGGCGGCGGCGCCACCTGACGCACAGACTGTGGTGCAAAACTGGAAGAAGGCCCCGCTCTACGTGGTGTCGGGCTCCCCCTTGAGCTCCAGCCAGCAGAGTGACATCAACGACGCGCTGAAGGACGCCGACAGCAAGATCTACGCTGTCGCGCTGCCCGACGGCACCTTTGACAACTCCACCGTCGGGCCGTACCTGTCGTCGCTGGGCAAGGCGCTGGTCGAGGCCGGTCGCCCCCGGGTGACGGTGGTGGTGTTCGACGGCGAGACGATGTTCGCCGGGTCCAACGCCCTGCGGAACAACCTCGCCGGCCAGCTGGTCAAGCTCTCGGTGGACGCCAACTCGGGCGACATCGTGGCGGGCGTGAAGGACTTCGCGAACCGGGTCGACGCGGCGGGCAAGAACGACCGCAGCGGCGCCCTCAGCCCCAGCAGCCAGGCCAACCCCGGCGCCGGCGGCCAGTTCGCGCTGGTGGCCCTGCTCGGCCTGCTGGTGGTCGGCGGTGGCGGCTACTTCCTCTACTCCAAGAACAAGAAGAAGAAGCGCGCCATCCAGGAGGCCAAGGACCTCGCCGCGGTCAAGCAGACCGTGGAGGAGGACGTCACCAAGCTGGGTGAGGAGATCACCGAGCTCGACACCGACGTCACCCTCGCCGGCCAGGGCGGCGGGCACATCACCGAGTGGCAGCAGGCGCTCGACTCCTACGAGAAGGCCAAGGTCCAGCTCAACGCGGTCCAGCGGCCCGACCAGGTCCGCGAGGTCACCCAGACCCTTGAGGACGGCCGTTACGCACTGGCCGTGGTGAAGGCCAAGGTCAACAACCAGCCGATCCCCGAGCGGCGCGCCCCCTGCTTCTTCAACCCGCAGCACGGCCCGTCGGCCCGTGACGTGCGCTGGGCCCCGCCCGGCGGCGCGGTGCGCGACGTGCCGGCCTGCGCGATGGACGCCGAGGCCGTCGAGCGCGGCTTCGACCCGCAGATGCGCGAGGTCATGGTCGACGGTCACCGTCGCCCCTACTACGACGCGGGCCCGGCCTACCAGCCGTACGCCTACGGCTACTACGGCGGCTTCGGCGACATCATGACCGGCATGTTCATCGGCACGATGATGGGCAGCATGTTCCACGGCGGCTGGGGCGGCGGCGGCTACGGCGCCGGCTACGCCGAGGGCTACCAGGACGGCGGCGGAGGCGACCTCGGCGGCGGTGACTTCGGCGGCGGAGGCGACTTCGGCGGCGGAGGCGGCGGCTGGGGCGACTTCGGCGGCGGCGGCGACTTCGGCGGCGGTGACTTCGGCGGCGGCGACTGGTAAACCCCTGCGCCGACCCTGACGGGCGCGCCCTCCCTTTCCGGGGGGCGCGCCCTTTTCGCGTTCCGGTGTCAACCTTCCCGGCCCGCTTCCGCGTTGAGGCCATGTGAGTGATCCATCCGACGACGCCTCCTACGCCGCCTTCGTGGCGGCGGCCTGGGACAGGCACATGGCCGTCGCCGTCCTGCTCGCCGGCGACCGGCACCGGGGCGAGGAGCTGCTGCAGGACTGCCTGGTGCGGCTGTACGTCCATTGGCGGCGGGTGCGGTCCGCCGACCCGCACGCCTACCTGCGGCGCATGCTCGCCAACGGCAACGTCAGCCGGTGGCGGCGGCGACGGCGGGAGGTGCCGACCGCCAGTCCGCCCGAGCACACCGATCCCCGCCAGCAGCTCCCCGAGCCGCACGAGGACCTGCGCCGCGCCCTGCTCTCCCTGTCGCCCAGGCAACGGGCGGTGGTGGTGCTGCGGCACTACGAGGACCTGACCGAGAAGGCGGTCGCGGCCGTCCTCGGCTGCTCGGTCGGCGCCGTCAAGAGCCAGCACTCCAGAGCGATGGCGCGCCTGCGCACGGCTCTGCGCGAAGATCAGGAGGCAGCACGATGAAGGACGACCAGGATCTCCTGGCGCGGGCACTGCGTGATCTCGCCCGACGCGAGGGGCCCGCGCCCACGCCCCCGCCGGTGCCCGCGCTGGTACGACGAGGGCGCCGGGCCAGGCGGATCCGGACCGCGACGCGGGCCGCCGCGGGCGCGCTGCTCGCCTCGGCGGCCGCCTTCGTGATCCTCGGCGGCACCGGGATCGGCACTGGGGTCGTTCCCGGGATCGGTACTGCGGGCGCGCCGCCGAGCGCCGTTCCGGCCGGTACGCCGGCGTCCTCGGAAGGAGCGCGCCGGGCGCTGGACGCGCGGTCCGTGCTGCTGGCCGCGGCCGAGTCCGCCGGGCACGGGCCCGCCGCCGCCGGCCGGTACTGGCACGTCCGCGCGCGCACCACCCAGCCGGTACGCCACAATCCGACGTTCTCGGCCAGGGTGGCGCACACCCAGGACACCTGGTACGCGGCCCGCCGGGGTGCGCCCAGCCGGACCGTGACCGGCCAGGACCCGAAGGTCACCTTCGCCTCCCCCGAGGACGAGGCTCGATGGAGGCGGCTCGGCTCCCCCGACCTGAGCGGCGGAAAGCCGTCGAGCAATGACTACGCCATGCAACTCCGCTTCCTGATCGGCAACCACCGCTACACGCTCCGCCAGCTGCTCGCGCTCCCGGCCGACGAGGAGAGGCTGGCGGGCCTGCTGCGGCGGCTGTTCGACGAGGAGAAGCCCGGCGACTGGTGGCCCGGCAAGCCCACGTTCACCTCCTATGTGTGGACGACGGCGCAGGACCTGCTCGCCGGTCCCCTCAGTCCGGGAACCCGGTCCGCCCTGTATCGGCTGCTCGCCGGGCAGCCCGCGATCAGGTCGCTGGGCGAGGTCACCGACCCGCTGGGCCGCACCGGCGTCGCCCTGACGCTGACCACGCCGGGCAGCGGTGCGGGGGCGGGCGAGTCGCGCCTGGTCGTGGACGTCGCGACGGGGCGCCTGCTCGCCTACGAGTTGCGCCCGCCGGGGCGGTCCGAGCCGCTGATCCAGACCACGTACGAGGAGATGGGCTGGGTGGACCGCCTGGGCGCGCGTCCGTAACGGCCTGTTGTCAGGGGGTCCGGCCTGGTTCGTCCACCACGCCCGCCGCCAGGTCGGCGCTCGCGTAGAACGTGCCCTTGCGGGCCAGCACCTCGCCGCCGACCACCTCGTCCTGGAGGGTGTCCACGCGCCTGCCGAGGAAGCGGTAGGTCGCGGAGTCCAGCACCAGGTACGACCGCGAGACGATCCGGCCCTGCGCGTCCCGCGTCGACCCTCCGGGGACGGAGCCGGGGGGCTCGTAGGCGATGCCGATCCCCGCCCGGCCCGCCGCGTCCCGTACGCCGAGGTCCACCCGCACTCCGGGCAGCTCGGCCAGCGCACGGAAGATGGCGGCCTCGACCTTCGGCGGCATGGGGACGCCCGCGTCGAGGTAGACCGACAACACGCGGAACGCCCGCGCGTCCGGATGTTCGGGCTCCGCGCCCTTCGGCAGGGTCGACCAGTGCCGGTCTCCCCTGACGTGATCCAGCAGCGCGGCGGGGTCGGTGGGGAGGTCGGCGAGCTTGGCCGCGTACTGGCGGGGTGTCAGGTCGTCGTCGTCCGGTTCGGGGGTGATGTCCTGGAAGCCCAGGGCGCCATCGTTGTGGCGGACCGCCTGGCGGGTGCCATCGTACCGGGTCCAGTACTCCTGGACCGTGCCCTGCTCCTCGCCGGGCTGCTTGACCAGGTCCTTCCGGTACAACCACTGGTCGGGGCGCGGCTCTTGGTGCTTGCGGCGTCCCTCGGCCACCAGGGCGGCTTGGCGCAGCACCGTCTCGGCGCGTACCGGCATGGTGGTCATGGCGTTCGGCGGGGGCGGGGCCGGGGTGCGGGAACCGTTCACCGCCACGAGCACGGCGGCGGCGGCCGTCGCGGCGGCCAGCAACGACGGCACCGCCCAGAACCGGCGCCTCTTCCGCGCCGGGACCGGAGCCGGGGTTGACGCCGGAGCGAGGGCTCGGGCGCGCACGGCGCTCAGGCGGTCGGCGTCGGGCGCGGGGGCGTCCGCGCGCAGCTCGCGCAGGAGCGTGAGGTCATCGTCCACGGCCGGGGTCCTCCTCGTCGGTGTCGTGGCTGGCTGAGCGCGCGGCGTCGCGGACGCCCGGAGGCGCGGCGTCACGGACGGCTGGGGGCACGGGGTCGTGGCGGGCTGGCGGGGCGGGGTCGTGGAGGGCTGACGGGTCGATGCCGCCCAGGGCCGCCCGGGTCTTCCTCCTGGCGCGGTGCAGGCGCGACCGCACCGTCCCGATCGGGACGCCGAGCGCGCGGGCGACCTCCTCGTAACTGAGGTCCGCCCAGGCGATCATCAGCAGCACCTCGCGGTCCGGCGGCGACAGCGTCGCGAGCGCCCCCGCCAGCTCGCGGTGCGCCGCCCCGGCCGACACGCGGGCCGCCACCCGGTCGGCGTAGCTCTCGGCCACCGCGTCGAGGCCCGTCCTGGCCAGGGCGCGGTAGGCCCTGGTCTCGGTACGGCGGTGCTTGCCGATCAGGTTGGCGGCGATGCCGTACAGCCAGGGGCGGGCGTCGCGGTGGGCGGTGTCGTAGCGGGCGAGACGGCGGAAGGCGTCCAGGAACGTCTCGGCCACGATGTCGTCGGCCAGCGAATCGCCCAGGCGGCGGGTGACATATCTGTGGAGCGCGGGGGCGTGCCGGTCGTACAACGCCGAGAAGGCGGCGGGGTCGCTACGGGCACGTCTGATCACCTCCGCGTCGTCCACCTCGGTGTCCTGCGTCAAACTCTCGACTCCGTTCTTCGGGCTGAACACCCCCTTTCACCCGACAGGACGGATCCGGTTCTCGTGTGGCCCCGCAAGGGCTTCGCCGATGGCGCCCTTCGCGCGACGCCGGGCTCAGGCTGCGCCCACGTGGGGGTAAGCCCCCACACCGGTCCCCGCACCCCTTGGACGAACCCTGCTCCGAAGCGGCAGACGCCTGCCTCAGATGTTGAACTCGCCCTGACTGGCGCCGTGCAGGAACGCCTTCCACTCCGCAGGAGTGAAAATCAGCGCCGGGCCCTGCGGGTCCTTGCTGTCACGGACGGCGATGATCCCCGGGAGGTTGGTCGCCACCTCGACACACTGTCCTGTGTCGGCGCTGGCGCTCGACTTGCGCCATTGCGCATCATCAAGGTTCAGCTGGTCCATTTGGCTATCGCACTCTCAATCGCCTGTCGAGTGACGTTCTTCGGCTGTGCGTGCGCTCTGATGCTGTCATACCTCTGCTTCAAGCGCGCGACTGCGTCATGGTCGCCTGACACCTGCCCGGACAGAAGCGAGTCCGCAGAGACCACCTCGGACCCGTCGCGCAACCGCGCCAGCGCGAAGGCGCTCACCATGCCGGCTATGCAACCAGCTGTGTGCGGAAGCATCTGAACAGTGATCTGGGGATGCTCGGTGAGCTCCAGCAGGTAACGCAATTGCACGACCAGGACATCGGACCCGCCGAAGGGCCGATGAAGCACTCCTTCCTCAAGGACTGCGAGAAGGGATGGCGGGTTGGCTGCCTCGAAGACGCCGATGCGCTGTGTCCGCGCCTGGACCTGCTCTTCCACCTGCTCGGGTGATCCTGTACCCGCGAAGACAGCGCGGGCGTAGTCCACGGTCTGGAGCATGCCGGGGATCACGAGCGGATCCCACGAGTACATGATGACGGCCCGTGGTTCGATCTCCTCGACCCAGCGTGCGAACCAGCCCAGCGCGGGTGACTGGGAGATGCGTTCGTGGAGGCCGGTGAAATGGCCGTCGGTGCCGAACGCCTTGTCCACCTCGCGCGCGAATTCCAGCGTGGGAACCCGGCGGCCTTTCTCGACGTGGCTGACGAGTGATTCGTGGCAGAGAATGCGTAGAGCAAGTGCGGATTGCGTCATTCCAGACGCTTTACGGCGGTCCGCGAGGTCGCGAGCGAAACGCGCTCTGGGCGACAAATGATCGCCGACGTCGAGGGGCATGGTGTCTCCGCAGGTCAAGAGCAAGTCAGTTGCCTTTCGGCAGGCTACTGCGACACCCTTCCGACAATCAATACATGACAGGCGTCGCTGCTTGTCGGGCAGGTTTCGCGAGGTGTGAGCGCCGCACGGCCCCGCGCGCGCTCATGCTGGATCCGAGCGACAACACTTTTGTCGCGCCAGCAGAGGTTTCCGAATCCCCGCTTCATTTGGGGTGAATGCATGTCACTTCACCAGAGCATTGTCAACTGGAAAGGCATGACGCTGGGCCGCGATGACCGAGCTCCCGGAGAAATGCGGCAGGCGATTCGGCGTTGGCTGGACGACGTCGATCCGCTGGTTCGGGACGACGCGCTGACGGTCGTCTCGGAGCTGGTGACCAACGCGGTCAGGCATGTGCCGCCCGGCCCCGGACGCGACTGGGTCACGGTGCTGCTCGGAATCGGGGACGGCCTCGTACGCCTGGAAGTGGTCGACCCCGGGACGGCGGAGCGAGAACCGCGCTTCGCCCCTCTGGACGCGGGGTCCTTGCGCGAGTCAGGTCGCGGCCTCGGCCTGGTGGCCGCCCTGGCGGTCAGGAGCGGCACGCATGTCGCCGAACCGCACGGACACCGTGCCGTATGGGCCGACCTGGCAAGAACCGTCCCTCACGCTAGCGGAGCACCCGGTACGTCAGATGGGTGACCAGGGCGGTGCCCGTGGGCGGGGCGGCGGGGGTGAGGGTGATGTCGCCGGCGTCGGCCAGGAGGCGTTCGCCGCGGCCGAGGATCACCGGCGCGACGTGCAGCCGGAGCTCGTCGATGAGGCCGGCGGCCAGGTACTGGTTGACGGTGGCGGCGCCGCCGGCGATGGCGATGTCGCGGTCCCCCGCCGCCTCCTGCGCCATGGCGAAGGCGGCCTCGATGCCGTCCGTGACGAAGTGGAACGTCGTGCCGCCCTTCATGGGCAGCGGCTCGCGCGGGTGGTGGGTGAGGACGAACACCGGCGCGTGGTACGGCGGCTCCTCCCCCCACCAGCCGGTCCAGTCCAGGTCGAAGGCGCCGCGGCCGGGGTCGAACATGTTGCGGCCCATGATGAACGCCCCGGCCGCCGTGATGGCCTCGATGACCTCGGCGTGCTTCTCGGGCTCCGCGAACATCCACTCGTGCAGCCGGTCGCCCACGCCGTCGCCGAACGGCTGCTCCAGGCTCTGGTTCGGCCCCGCCACGTAGCCGTCGACGGACATCCCCATGTCGCACGTGACCTTGCTCATTCTGGTTCGTCTCCTGTTGTCCGTGGCGCCCGTCCGGCGCCCTCACCAGGGAGTCGGAGCCGGCGCCGGGCTCTCTACACGGTGAGCGGAAATTTTCTGGAACGGGGTGGGAGGAGTCGAATCGGAGGAGGTCGGGTAGGTTCGGCGGTTAGGAAAGTTTCCTAATTGAGGAGTTGCCCATGAGACTCGCCGTGATCGGGGGCGGTTCGACCTACACCCCCGAGCTCATCGACGGCTTCGCCAGGCTGCGCGACGAGCTGCCGCTCACCGAGATCGCGCTGATCGACCCGGACGCCACGCGGCTCGACCTGGTGGCGGGCGTGTCCCGCAGGATGTTGCGCAGGGCCGGGCACCCGGCGAAGGTGATCGCCACCGCCGACGTGGCCGAGGGCGTCGCGGGCGCGGACGCCGTGCTCTTCCAGCTCAGGGTGGGCGGCCAGGCCGCGCGGAACGTGGACGAGACGCTGCCGCTGGAGTGCGGCTGCGTCGGCCAGGAGACGACGGGCGCGGGCGGTCTCGCCAAGGCCCTGCGCACGGTCCCGGTCGTGCTGGAACTGGCCGAGCAGGTCCGCGCCCACGCCCCCGACGCCTGGATCGTCGACTTCACCAACCCGGTCGGCATCGTCACCAGGGCGCTGCTGGACGCCGGGCACCGCGCGATCGGCCTGTGCAACGTGGCCATCGGGTTCCAGCGCCGCTTCGCCCGGCACCTCGGCGTGCCGCCGGAGCGGGTCGCCCTCGGGCACGTCGGGCTGAACCACCTGACGTGGGAGCGGTCGGTCGTGGTCGACGGCGTGGACGTGCTGCCGCGGCTGCTCGCCGAGCACGGGCAGGAGCTGGCCGACGACATCGGCCTGCCGGTCGGGCTGCTGCGCAGGCTCCAGGCGGTCCCGTCCTACTACCTGCGCTACTTCTACGCCCACGACCTGGTGGTGAGCGAGCAGCGGGCCAAGCCGTCGCGCGCGGCCGAGGTCGCG
Organism: Nonomuraea sp. NPDC049655; assembly: GCF_044465465.1. Lineage (NCBI taxonomy): Bacteria > Bacillati > Actinomycetota > Actinomycetes > Streptosporangiales > Streptosporangiaceae > Nonomuraea > Nonomuraea sp. NPDC049655. The sequence goes on along the minus strand of NZ_JBITLS010000015.1, from coordinate 249,027 downwards.
GCGATGGAGCAGCAGCTGCTGGAGCTGTACGCGGACCCGGCCGTGGACACCAAGCCGGAGCTGCTGGACAAGCGGGGCGGCGCCTACTACTCCGAGGCCGCCGTCGCGCTGATCGCCTCGCTGCTCGGCGACCGGGGCGACGTCCAGGTGGTCAACACCCGCAACGACGGGACGCTGCCGTTCCTGCGCGACGAGGCGGTCATCGAGGTCCCGGCCAGGGTCTCGGCGTCCGGGGCCGCGCCGCTGCCGGTCGATCCGGTGGAGCCGCTGTACGCGGGCCTGATCGCGAACGTCTCCGCGTACGAGGAGCTGGCGCTCGACGCGGCGCTGCACGGCGGCGCGGACCGGGTGCGCAACGCCTTGCTGGCCAATCCGCTGATCGGCCAGGAGGCCGTCGCGGACGAGCTGACCGGCCTGCTGCTGGCGGCGAACGAGCGGTACCTGCCATGGTGATCATCGCCGTGGACGCGGGCAACAGCAAGACGCACGTCGTCGTGCTCTCGGGCGACGGCACGATCCTGGCCCAGGGCGACGGCGGGCCGTTCGAGCCGCAGACCGTCGGCGTGCCGGCGGCCGTGGACGTCGTGGAGGAGGCCGTGCGGCGGGCGCTCGGACCGGCGGCCGCTCCCCCGTACGCCGACCAGCTCTACGCCTACCTGGCCGGGGCCGACCTGCCGGTGGAGGAGGAGGCCCTGGCGGCCGAGTTCCGCGGCCGCGGGATGGCGGCCGACGTCGTCGTGGGCAACGACAGCTTCGCGCTGCTGCGGTCGGGGGCGTCCGGGCCGAGCGGCGTCGCGGTGGTGTGCGGCGCGGGCATCAACGCGGTCGGCGTCTCGCCCACGGGCGGGGTGGCCCGCTTCCCCGCGCTCGGCCGGATCAGCGGCGACTGGGGCGGTGGCGGCGGCCTGGCCGAGGAGGCGTTGTGGCACGCCATCCGCGCCGAGGACGGCAGGGGCGCGCCCACCGCGCTCGCCGGCCTGATCAAGGAGCACTTCGGCACGCGGACGGTCGAGGAGGTGGTGCTCGGGGTGCATTTCGGACAGATCGAGCGGCATCACCTGACCGCGCTCGCCCCCAAGGTGTTCGAGGCCGCCGCGTCGGCTGACGCGATCGCGCTGGAGCTGGTCACCCGGCTGGCCGACGAGATCGTGGTGATGGCCGAGGTGTGCCTGCGCCGCCTGGACCTGCTGGAGACGCCGACAGAGGTCGTGCTGGGCGGAGGCGTGCTGCACGCGCGCATCCCGCTGCTGGTCGCGATGCTGGAGGAGCGGTTCGCCGTACGGGCTCCGCTGGCCAAGCAGGTGATCCCGGACCAGCCGCCGATCGTCGGGGCCGCGCTGAACGGCCTGGACCGCATCGGGGCCTCCGAGGAGGCCAAGGCTCGCCTTAGAGCCCAGTTCCAGAAGGTCCAGGCAGGGTCCTGAGAATCCGAGCGCTGTTCTAGAGAGGTATTGACGCACGTGGAGCGGTAAGTCTAGAGTCGGCCGCCAACCGTCTGGAAAGTATCCGGACGGTTGGCGGTCAAGGAGGCCACCCATGTCCACCAACCCCAGCCGACGTGAGGTTCTTCGACGTATCGGACTCACCGCCCTGACGGCGGGCCCGGGCGCAGGGCTGCTCGCCGCGTGCGCCACGGGCCGCTCCGCCGCTCCGGTCGCCTCCACCTCGGCCGCGCCCACCTCGGCCGCCAACCCCCTCGGCGTGGACGCCGCCAGGCAACTGGAAGTCGTGATCTTCAGCGGCGGCAACGGCGACGGCTACGCGACCGACCTGCACGAGGCCCTCTACAGCAAGGCGTACAAGACCGCCAAGATCAAGCACGTGCCCACCCAGAAGGTCGGCACGCAGCTGCGCCCCCGCTTCATCAGCGGCGACGCGCCCGACGTGGTCAACAACTCCGGTCCCGACGCCCTCGACCTGCAGTCGCTCGTCGCCGAGGGGCACCTCGCCGACCTGACGCCACTGTTCGACGCCCCCTCCCTGGCCGACCCGGCCAAGAAGGTGCGCGACACCCTGGTCGGCGGCGTCTACGAGAACTCGCTGATCGACGGCGTGCCCCGGGTGCTGCAGTACACGGTCGCCCACCGCGCCCTGTGGTACAACGCCAAGCTGTTCGACCAGCGCGGCTGGCAGGCGCCGAAGACGTGGGCGGAGTTCAACGCCCTCGGCGAGGAGGCCAAGAAGGCGGGGATCGCGCTGTTCGCCTACCCGGGCCAGGTCGGCCCGTTCTACCAGCTCTGGAACCTGGTCTACAGCGCCGCCAAGATCGGCGGCAACAAGGTGATCGTCGACATCGACAACCTCGCCGACGGCGCCTGGCAGGCCGAGCCCGTACGGCAGGCCGTCGCGGCGTGGGCGCAGGTGCAGCGCGACTTCGGCGACAAGGCGTACTTCGGGCTCGACCACACCCAGACGCAGGTCAAGCACCTGCAGGACAAGGTGCTGTTCTACCCCTGCGGCTCCTGGCTGGAGAACGAGATGGCCAAGGACCGGCCGGCCTCGTTCGAGTACGCGATCGCCCCGGTGCCCAGCATCACCGCCGCCGACGCGATGCCGTACGAGGCGATCATGATCGGGGTGAGCGAGGCGTTCTTCGTGGCGGCCAAGGGCAAGAACCCGCAGGGCGGCCTGGAGTACCTGCGCCTGATGTTGTCGCGGGAGGGCGCGCGCGGCTACACCGAGCTGACCAAGAACCTCACCGTCGTCAACGGCGTGGTGGACGGCCTCGACCTGACCTCGGCCGTGCGCAGCGCGGCTAAGGCCCAGGAGGCGGCCGGGACGAACATCATCACCGACGCCCGCTTCGAGGGCTGGTACAAGGAGCTGTTCGACCACGGGCAGGTCCAGACCAACTCGGTGATGTCCGGACGCATCACGCCCGAGCAGTTCTGCGCGAACATGCAGAAGAAGGCCGACGAGCTCAAGGCGGACTCCGCGATCGCCAAGCAGACCAGGAGCGTCTGAGCGATGAGGCGGCACGGCTTCGTCGCGGGCTTCCTCGCCCTGCCCGTGGTCCTCTACGCGGTCTTCGTGATCAGCCCGTACGTCCAGGCGTTCCAGATCGCGCTGACGGACTGGCGCGGGGTGTCGGCGAACCTGAACTTCGTCGGCCTGGACAACTTCCGGCGGATGCTCGGCAACGACACGTTCTGGCAGGCGGTCCGCAACCACGCGGTCCTGCTGGTCACGCTGCCGTTGGCGACCATCGCGCTCGCGCTGGTCTTCGCCTACCTGCTCGGCGACTCGGCGGGCACGCCGGGGGCCCGCTTCTACCGGGTGATCTTCTTCCTGCCGCAGGTGCTGGCGGTCGCGGTGGTCGGGGTGCTGTTCAAGGCCGTCTACCGGCCGGACGCGAGCGGCGTGCTGAACGGCGCGCTGGCGAAACTGGGCGTCGAGCCGGTCGGCTGGCTGACCGACCAGAACCTGGCGCTGTGGTCGATCATCGCGGTGATGGTGTGGCAGGCGGTCGGCTTCTACGTCGTGCTGTTCTCGGCCGGGATGGCGGCCATCCCGAAGGACGTGTTCGAGGCGGCCGCCCTCGACGGCGCCGGGCGGCTGCGCACGTTCTTCTCCATCACACTGCCCCTGGTGTGGGACACCGTCCAGGTGGCCTGGGTCTATCTGGGGATCGCCGCGTTCGACGGGTTCGCGCTGGTCAACGTCCTGTCGGTGGAGCAGGGCGGGCCGGACGGCGCGACCACCGTGCTGGCCACGGAGATCTACAAGAACGCCTTCTCCTACTCCCGGTTCGGCTACGCCTCGGCCATGGGCGTGGCGCTGTTCTTCCTGACCCTCACCTTCGCCGCGCTGACGTTGCGCGTGACCCGCCGCCAGAAGGTCGTCTACTGAAATGTTCCGAAAAATCAGCATCCAGGCTGTTCTGGGCCTCTGGGCGTTGCTCATCATCGCCCCGCTGCTGTGGACCCTGCTGGCCTCGTTCAAGAGCAACGCCGAGATCTTCGGCGACGCCCTGCAACTGCCCGGCGAGCTGCGCTGGGACAACTGGGCGCGGGCCTGGGAGCGGGCCAACATCGGTCGCTACCTGCTCAACACGGTCATCGTGGTCTTCTTCGGCGTGGCCGGGACGATGCTGCTCAGCTCGATGGCCGCGTACGTGCTGGCCCGCTACCGCTTCCCGGGCAACCGGCTGGTCTACTTCCTGTTCGTCTCCGGCATGGCCTTCCCCGTCTTCCTGGCGCTCGTGCCGCTGTTCTTCGTGGTGGACGGGCTCGGGCTGCTCAACAGCCACGTCGGCCTGGTCCTGGTCTACGTCGCCTACTCGCTGCCGTTCACGGTGTTCTTCCTGACGTCCTTCTTCAGGGCGCTGCCGGACGCGGTGGCCGAGGCGGCGATGATCGACGGGGCCTCGCACACCCGCACGTTCTTCCAGGTCATGCTGCCCATGGCCCGCCCGGCGCTGGTCAGCCTGACCATCTTCAACGTGCTCGGCCAGTGGAACCAGTACCTCATCCCGCTGGTCCTGCTGCCCGGCGACAAGAGCCTGTGGGTCATCACCCAGGGCGTGGCCGACATCTCCACCATCGCCGGGTACGAGGCCGACTGGCCCGGACTGTTCGCCGCGCTCAGCATGACGGTGCTTCCCGTCGTACTGATCTATATCGTCTTCCAGCGACATATCCAGTCCGGGCTGACCTCAGGAGCGCTGAAGTAGGAATGTCTTCAGGAAACCCCACCGTCTTCCGCACGCTCAACGAGCGCGCCGCGCTCACCCTGCTCCTTGAGCACGGCGGCCTCACCCGCGCCGAGCTGGAACTGCACACGGGCCTGTCCAAGGCGTCGGCGGCCGAGGTGCTGCGCAGGCTGGAGAACAGCGGGCTGGCCAGGAAGGCCGGCCTCAAGCCGGGCAACGCCGGGCCGGCCGCGCAGATGTGGCAGCTCGACGGCTCGGCCGCGCGCGTCGCGGGGGTCGATCTCACCACGAGCTCGATCGAGGTGTCGGTCGCCGACCTGACCGGCCGGGTGCTCGGCACCCATCGCACCGAGGCGACCGGCGACGCCCGGCGGCTGCTGGCCGAGACGGTCCGCGCGGCCGGGTTCGAGCTGGACGAGCTCGACCAGGTCGTGGTGGGCGTGCCGGGCGTGGTGGAGGCCGACGGCCGGCGGCTGCGGCAGGCCGTGCAGCTGTCGGGCTGGTCCGGCCTGGACGACCTGCCGGGCAACGTGCGCCTGGAGAACGACGTCAACCTGGTCGCCATCCGCGAGCTCCAGGAGCACGACGACAGCAGTTTCGTGCTGTTCTGGGTGGGCGGCGGGGTCGGCGCGGGGGTCGTGCTCGACGGCGCGCTCTGGCGGGGCGTCACCGGACGCGGCGGCGAGGTCGGCTCGGTCATCGTGCCCGACCCGGTGACCACCGGCCGCCGCTACGGGCAGGACGGCGGGCCACTCGGCGCGCTGCTCGGCGCCGAGCCGCTGGCCGCGCTGGCGCAGGCGCACGGCCTGCCCGGCGACCCCACGCTCACCGCCGTGAGCCGCACGCTGGCCGAGGCTCCCCAGGGCTTCCTGGACGACGCCGCCGCGCGGGTGGCGCTCGGCGTGACGGCCGCGATCGGGGTCCTCGACCCGGGCCTGGTCGTGCTGGCCGGGCCGCTGTGCGTCGCGGGAGGCGAGCCGCTCAGGGCGCGGGTCGCCGACCGTCTGGCCTCGACGCCGCTGGTGCCGGTGACCGTCGCCCTCAGCGCCGTGTGCGGCAACGCCGTGCTCGGCGGCGCTCTCAGCTACGCCCTGGACCTGACCCGCGAGCGGGTCTTCCAAGCCGGTACGGCCGGTCGTACCGGTGAATCCAACCCCTAAGGACGCACATGTTGAGAACCCTCGTGATCGCCGCTCATCCCGACGAGCCCGAGATCTACGCGGGCGGCACGGCCGCGCTGCTGGCACAGGCCGGCCACGCGGTGAAGTTTTTGACCCTCACCAACGGCGACGCCGGGCACCACGAGCTGGAGCGCGGCCCGCTGGCGCGCCGCCGCGCCGAGGAGGCGTGGCGCGCGGCCGACGCGCTGGGCGTGGTGGACTACGAGATCTTCGACGTGCACGACGGCATGCTGGAACCCACCGTCGAGCTGCGGTTGCGGGTGCTGGCGCAGATCCGCGCCTGGCGGCCCGACCTGGTGATCGCCCTGCACGCCGACGGCGGCGGCCACCCCGACAACCGGGCCGCCGGGCAACTGGCCGCGCACGCGGTCGAGTTCGCGATGACGCGCAACCTGGAGGTGGGCAAGCCGGCCCTCCAGCGCATGCCGGTGTGCCTGCTCATGACGGACTACGCCTCCGCCCCCGTCCACCGGCCCGACGTGGTGGTGGACGTGTCCTCGGTGCTGACGGCCAAGCTCGACGCGTGCCTGGCCCACGCCTCCCAGTTCCTGGAGTTCGCGCCGTGGCAGCGGGGCTTCCTGGACCAGGCTCCCCCGCCCGGTGACGTGGCCGCCGGACGGGCGTTCGTGCTCGAACACTGGGCGGAGTTCCTGAAGGAGGAGACCTTCCAGTTCGCCGGCTACGGCAGGAAGGCCGACCGGGAAGAGGTCGGCCGCCTGCTCGCCGGGACCGCCGTCCCGGTCGCGTAGCCGCCCGGCGTCAGCCGGTGTAGTTCTTGCCGGGGGGCCTGCCGGGGATCGGCTTGGCAATGACGGCGACGGGGATGAAGAAGCAGATCTGGCTGATCGCCAGGACGAGCGTCCACAGGGCCTTGTCGTCGTAGTGGGCCGCCGCCCTGGCGTACAGCTCGTCTGGGACGCGTTCCCCGGCCGGGTTCGCGGTGAGGACGGCCTCCACCAGCTCCAGCGCCACCCGTTCGGCGCCCGAGAAGTAGGGGGCGTCCCGCCACGACGCCACGGCGGCCAGGCGCTCGTCCGGCTCCCCCGCCCGGCGCAGCAGGTCGGCCTGCCGGACCGTGTGGTACGTGCTGCCGACGATCTGCCCGGCGCGCAGCTGCACCAGGCCGACGGTGCTCCCCGGGATCGCGCCGTTGCGGGTGGCCTTGGTCATGGCCACCGCGATCTCCCCCAACTCGGGGAAGAACCTGGAGGGATCGGGCAGACGCGACTGGAGGTTCTCCTGCTCGGTCGTCGTGGACATCGGCTTCCCTTCTTCTGCGAATCCTGTCTCGGCGGTCCGACGACGCAGCGTCCGGGAATGTGAGGGTCAGGCCGCCGTCCAGGGGTGCAGCTTGTCGGGGTTGCGCACCGCCCACAGCCGCTTGATCCGGCCCTCCGCCACGTCGAACGCCACGACCATCACGGTGACGCCGTCGCGCTGGGCCACCAGGCCGGGGCGGCCGTTGACGGTGCGCTCCAGCAGCGTCATGGCCGGCGCCCTGGTGGCGATCTCGACGGCGTAGCGGGCCACCCGTCCGGCGCCCTCGATCGGCCGCAGCACGGCGTTGACCACGCCGCCGCCGTCGGCGACGCCGACCACGCCGGGGTCGAGCAGGGCGATGAGGGCGTCGATGTCCTTGGCCTCCCACGCCTGCTTGAACTCGCGGACGATGCCGGCCTGCCGGGCCACCGGCGTCACCGAGGTCCGCGCGGCGTCGATGCGGTGCCGGGCGGAGGAGGCCAGCTTGCGGCAGGCGGCCGGGGTGCGGCCGACGATCGCGGCCACCTCGGCGAAGGGGTAGCGGAAGACGTCGTGCAGGACGAACGCGACCCGCTCGGCCGGCGTCATCGACTCCAGCACGACGAGGAAGGCCATGTTGACCGACTCGTCCAGGGTGACCCGGTCGGCGGGGTCGTCGCCGGCCCATTCCGTGCGGTCGGGCAGCGGCTCGGGGATCCATTCGCCCACGTAGCGCTCGCGGCGGGCGCGGGCCGAGCCGAGCACGTCCAGGCAGATGCGGCCGGCGACCCTGGTCAGCCAGGCGCCCGGCGACTCGATGGCCTCCTGCTGCCCGGGTGACATGGCGTACCAGCGGGTGTAGGTCTCCTGGACGACGTCCTCGGCGTCGGCCAGCGAGCCGAGGAGGCGGTAGGCCAGGTTGATGAGCTGCCGGCGCTCGCTGATGATCGCGTCCAGACCGGGGTCGGGTGCGGTGGTCATGATGTGGACGACTCCCTTAGTCGCATTTGCCCTAGTGTGTCCGACGAGACGGCGCTCCCGGATGTGAGGTCACCGCGCCACCTCACATTTCCGGCGGCCACGTCGTCGGACTTTCGAAGGCAAGCCCCAGAAGCGGACCGCCGTCACCCGGCGGTCGAGGAGTACCCCATGTTGCTACGTGTCGCGATCATCCTGCAGACCCTGGCCCTGTTCGCCGCGCCGGTCACCGCCGGGCTGCTGTTGTCGGTGCCCAACGGGCAGCCGCTGCACAGCGCCGCCGCGTACACGGTGTTCGTCGTGGCGGTGCTGCACCTGGTGGCCGCGATCCTGGCGTGGCGGCCGGGCGGCGGCTCGCCGAAGCCGATCATGTACGCGGCCGGGTTCCTGGTGCTGGTCAGCGCCCAGGTCGCGCTGGGCATCGCGCACGTGACGGCCCTGCACGTGCCGCTGGGCGTGCTGCTGTTCGCCGGCAGCGTGCTTCAGCTCAGCCGGGTCTGGACGGCGCGGTCCAGCGACCGGGCCAGCCGCACGCTCTCCTCCGTGTAGCCGAGAGCGGCGTAGAACCGGCGGGCGGTGGTGTTGGCGGCGCCCGTCTCCAGGGTGAGGTGGCGCAGCCCCTGGTCGCGGGCCCAGTCCTCGGCCGCCGCCATGAGCCGGCGGCCCAGGCCCGTGCGGACGGCGTCCGGGGCGACGGCCAGCTCGCCGACGTAGGCGTCCTCGTCGCCGGTGAAGTGCCGCTGCCGGTCCACCGAGACGACGCCGACCACCCGGGAGCCGCGCACGGCGACGAAGACCGCTCCCCGTCGTTCCCCCGCCGCGGCGACGGAGCCGGCGAGCCACCGCTCCGCCGCCCGTACGGCCGCGCCGGGGTCCCGCCAGGCCGCGACCCCCTCCGCCAGCCGGGGCGCCAGCGCCAGCACCCCCGGACGGTCCTCCTCGCGGTAGGGCCGGATGCGGACGTGCGCCTGAGCCATGTCCTCCATGCCGAGCAGCATGACAGGCCGGACCCGCGGGAAAAAAGGGCCACCGCGCCGCCCGGCGCCTCAGCGCAGGTCGCCGGTGAGGATCCACAGATGGCCGTACGGGTCGCGGAGGCGGCCGGAGCGCAGGCCGTAGGGCCGGTTCTCGATCGGCACGAGCGTCCGCGCCCCCTGGACGGTCATGCGCTCGCCGACGGCGTCCGGGTCGGCGACGACGATCTCCAGGAGCACCGGCGAGCCGCCCAGGTCGTCCGGCGAGAGCCAGCCCCAGTCGGCGACGGCGGGCGAGACCCGGAACGCGGCGCCGCCGAGGCGGTGCTCGATGACGGTGGGCCGCCCGTCGTCGCCCGGCGCGGCGCGGAACACCTCCTCGCTGCCCAGGGCGTCCCGGTAGAAGGCGGACGCCCGGTCGGGGTCGGGCACGATGAGGCGAGGAACGAAGTGCAGGTCCATGCGGCCATCGTGGCGGCGCGCGGCGGCCGGGGTCTTGAACAAACGGGCACGGACCACGGCGGGCGCCGGAGGCCCGGGGGTCAGTGTGGAACGGGAGGAGGCGGGGCGGGCGGGCCTTCGGCGCGCAGCCATTCCGTGGGCGTGCAACCGGCCATCGCGCGCCACTCCCTGGTCAGGTGCGCCTGGTCGGCGAAGCCCGAGGCGGCGGCCACCTCCGCGAGCGCCGTCCGTCCGGAGCGCGCGGCGGCCACCAGCCGGCGCCGGGCGGCCTCGAAGCGGACGAGCCGCTGGTACTCCTTCGGCGTCACCCCGAACTCGCCGCGCACCGCCCCGCTCAGGTGCCGCCGCGAGCAACCGAGCAGCCGGGCGGCCTCCTCGACCCGGGCGGTCCCGGACAGGGCCGCGAGCGTGGCCCGCGAGGCGCGGCGGGCGGCGCTGTCGCCGTGGCGGGCCAGCCCCGCGAGCAGACGGTGTTCGACCAGGGCGCGGCGCTGGGCCCAGGACCGGCAGCCCGCCAGCCGCTCCGGCAGGTCGGCCAGCGCCGGGACGACGTCGGCGAGGTCGGCCACCTCCCCGGCCAGCGCCGAGGCGGGGACCCCGAGCAGGGCGGCGGCGCCCGGCGGGGTGAGCGTCAGCCACACCCCGCGCGTGCCCGTCCGCTGCCGCAGCTCGGCCGCGTCGAGGTGCAGCCCGGCCACCGCGGCGCGCAGCCGCCGACCGGGCCCCGGCCGCCCGAGCCAGGCGATGTCGACCGGGCCGTCCTCAGGGATCGTGACCGACAGCGTGGACGACGGCAGCCCGCGATGAACCCCGCCCGAACCGGGCCCGAGGTCGTAGGCGGCCAGCGTCGTCACGTACGGCGACAGCGCGGCGGACATTCCATCGGCGCTCACCCTGCCACGGTACGGCCCGCCGGCCGCGCGCCGGTTCTCAGGTCCGGCGCGCGGGTGACGGGCGGGCCGGTCGGGGTAGCGGCCAGGGCATGCACACACTCGTCAAGGGACTGATCGCGGGAGCGGCGGGCACCACGGCGCTCAACACCGTCTCCTACCTGGACATGCTCGTCCGGGCGCGGGCCGCCAGCAGCACGCCGCGGCAGGCCGTGGCGAAGTTGTCCGGCCTGACGCACACCGGCCTCGGCGAGGGCGACCGGGCCGCCAACCGCACGGAGGCGCTGGGCTCGCTCATGGGGTACGCGACCGGCATCGCCTCGGCCATCGCCTACGGGTTCCTGTCGGGGCGGCGCAGGTCGTGGCCGGTCGGGGTGCTGGCGCTCACCGCTCTGGCCATGTCCGGCTCGAACGTGCCCCTGACGTTGCTCGACGTCACGCATCCGAGCGAGTGGCCGGCGGGCGCGTGGGTCTCCGACGTCGTCCCGCACCTCGCGTACGGGATCACGGCGTACGCGGCGTACGAGCTGATGCGCTGACGTGGGCGCGTCCGGCGGATTCTGTCGGTGGCGGCGGGCATGATCGAGCCGTCCGACCGCGTCCGCACGGAAATGGAGATCGCGTTGTCCCCCACGCATCCGCAGGTGATCGGCCACGCCTTCCTCAAGGCCCTCTACGCCGACGGCTACTACCCCGACCACGTCGTCGACAAGGGCAGGGCCGTCCTGCTGCGACTGTGCGAACGCGTCGAGACCGAGCGGCCCGGCGACCTGGCCTCCCTCTACGCGCTGACGCATGCCGCCACGGAGGAGTTCAACGCGCTCGACGAGGAGTTCCACGAGGCCGGCAGCGAGATCGAGACCGTCGCGCGGGAGGCGATCGCCGAGGAGTTCTGGTTCGTGGCCACCACCTACGGCTTCCCGGAGGCCGACGTCGAGGAGCTGATCGCCACCCGCGAATGGTGACGCGTCAGGCGTGGGCGTTGAGCCGGGCGTAGGCGGCGGGCGGCATGCCGACGGCGGCGGTGAAGGTCGCGGGTCAGGTGGGCCTGGTCGGTGTAGCCCAGCTCGGCGGCGAGCGTGGCGAGGTCGAGGCCCTGCCGCACGCGTTCGGCGGCCTCGTGCAGCCGGAAGCGGCGGATCACCCATTTGGGGCCGATGCCGACATAGTCCCGGAAGAGCCGTTGCAGCGAGCGCACCGACCGGCCCGCCCGCGCGGCCAGCTCGTCGACCCTGGTCACGGTCACGTCGTCCTCGGCCAGCCCCACCAGGGCCGCGGCCTCCTCGGCCGGCGGGTCCGGCGCCGGCCCGAGCGCCAGCAGGAACGCCTCCACCAGCGCGATGGCGGCCCCCGGGTCCGGCTCGGCCAGCACGCCTTCGACCAGCGCCGGGCCGGTGGCCGGGAACATCTCGCCGATCTCCACGAACCGGCCGGTGAGCTCGGACACCGGGCCGCCGAGGAATGTCCGGAAACCGCCGGGGCGGAAGCGGGTGCCGAGCGCGCGGCCGGTGCCCCGCATCGTGTACGAGAACCCGCCGTCGATCACCCCCGCGATCCGGTGGAAGTCCTGGACGATCGTCAGGTTCACCGTCGGGTGCGACAGGATGCGCTGCTCGTACGGCTCGGCGAGGTCGGTCCAGGTGACGACCCAGAAGTGGTCGACGTACGCCGCCAGCTCCGGCGACGGCGCCTGGCGCGCGAAGTCGAAGGCGGCCAGCCCCGCGTAGGGGTTGACCCAGCCGCGCTGTCGCGTTTCTACAAGCCGCGCCCGAGGCAGGCGGGACATCATGTCTGCCATGGAAGACATGATGCCGCTGATGACCCGGGTCACCCACCGGACCGCCGGCCTGGTGGCCGCCGTGCGGCCCGAGCAGTTCGGGTCCCCGACGCCGTGCGCGGAGTTCGACGTCAAGGCGCTGGTCAACCACCTGGAGTGGGTGGCGGAGATGTTCGCGTCGCTGGCGCACGGCGGGGAGCGCACCGAGCAGGGCCCGTACGCGGGCGACTTCCCCGAGCGGGCCGAGCGCATGCTGGCCGCCTGGTCGCGGCCGCAGGCGTGGGAGGGCACGTGCGCCGCGCTGGGCGGCCTGCCGATGACCATGGTGGCCCACCTGTGGCTGGTGGACATGGTCGTGCACGGCTGGGACCTGGCCAGGGCCACCGACCAGGCGTACGAGCCGGACGCCGAGGCCGTCGCCCGCGCGCTGGGGTTCACGGAGCAGTCGGTGGAGATGGGTCGGCAGAGGGGGGCGTTCGGGCCGCCGGTGGCGGTGCCGGACGACGCCCCGGCGTTCGACCGGCTGCTCGGCCTGATCGGCCGCGACCCGGCCTGGAAGCCCTGACCGGCCCACCCGCGAAGGAGACGACGGGTCAGCGGGCGGCGGGCACGGGCCGCACGCCCTCCCGGACGGCCACGGCCCGCCGCCAGGCGGCGAAGAGCGCCGCGGCGATGTACAGCACCTGCTCCGGGACGCGCTCCCACAGCGGCGTGGCCTCCCCGCCCGCGAACGGCACGTCGGAGACCGCCGCGTAGACGTTCGCCGGGAGCAGGCCGACGAACAGCAGGGCCAGGCAGATCCCGGCCGCCCGGCGGGTGGCGGGCAGCACCAGCCCGATCGCCCCGGCCAGCTCCAGCACGCCGGTCAGGTAGACCACGGCGGCGGGGAACGGCACGAAGGGCGGCACCATGCGCACCAGGTCGCCGTGGTTCGGCATGAAGGTCACCCCTTCAGGGACGAAGTGCGCGCTTCCCGTCATGACCACCATGACGGCCAGCCCGTGCGCCACCGACACCTGCCACGTGCCGAACCGCCGCACGCCGAGCGCGCCCAGCAGCCGGAAGCCCAGCGTGGCCACCAAAAGAACGATCACCGTCACCGGAACACCTCATTGGATAGTATCGTTATCCGACATTGGATAACAGTACTATCCAATGACTGTGGAAGCAAGCGCGGACAGCAAGAAGCCGTGCGGGTCAGGACGACCCGCACGGCTTCGCGCGTTGAGGAGGGACGGCTAGATGCCGATGGCGGCCTCGGGCTGCATGAGGCGGCGGGCCGCCTCGGTGATCGAGCCCGACAGCGACGGGTAGACCGCGAACGAGTGGGCGACCTGGTCGACCGTCAGCCGCTGCTGCACGGCCAGCGACACCGCCAGGATCAGCTCCGAGGCGCGCGGTGCCACGACCACGCCGCCGAGCACGATGCCGGTGTGGGGGCGGCAGAACAGCTTGACGAAGCCGTCGTTGAAGCCCTGCATCTTGGCCCGCGCGTTGGTGGCCAGCGGCAGCTTGACCACGTTCGCGTCGATCTCGCCCGCCTCGATCGAGCGCTGCGCCACGCCGACGGCCGCGATCTCGGGGTCGGTGAAGATGTTGGAGGCCACCGTGGCCAGCCGCAGCGGCTGGACGGCCTCGCCCAGCGCGTGCCACACGGCGATGCGGCCCTGCATGGCGGCGACCGAGGCCAGCATCAGCACGCCGGTGCAGTCGCCGGCCGCGTAGACGCCGGGCGCGGACGTGCGCGAGACCTTGTCGACCTTGACGAAGCCGTTGCGGTCGAGCTGCACGCCGGCCTCCTCCAGGCCGATGCCGCCGGTGTTGGGGACCATGCCGACCGTCATCAGCGCGTGGGAGCCCTCGGCCGTGCGGCCGTCCTCCAGGGTCACCACCACGCCGTCGGCCGTGCGCTTGACGGAGGAGGCGCGCGAGCGGCCCATGACGTTCATGCCGCGCCGCCGGTAGACCTCCTCCAGGACCTCGGCGCCGTCGGCGTCCTCGTTGGGCATCATCCGGTCACGGCTGGAGACCAGCGTGACCTCAGCGCCGAGCGAGCGGTAGGCGCCGGCGAACTCCGCGCCGGTCACGCCGGAGCCGACCACGATCAGGTGCTCGGGCAGCTCCTCCAGGTCGTAGAGCTGCCGCCAAGTGAGGATGCGCTCGCCGTCGGGCTCGGCCCCCGGCAGCACGCGCGGCGTCGCGCCGGTGGCCACGAGCACCACGTCGGCCCTGATCGTACGGTCGCCCGCGCGCACGACCTGCGGATCGACCAGCCGCCCCCGCGCCTTGATGATCTCGACGCCCTCGGCCTCGACCCGGGTCGCGATGTCGGCCGACTGGGCCTGGGCCAGCTCCTTGACCCGCTTGTTGACCAGCGGCAGGTCGACCCCGACCACGCCGGCGTCGCCGTCGGGGCCGCCCGAGAACGACACGCCGAGCGAGGGCGCGTCGAGCAGGGCCTGCTTGCGGACGGAGGTGGCGATCAGCGTCTTGGACGGCACGCAGTCGGTGAGCACGCAGGCCCCGCCCGGCCCGTCCTGCTCGACCATCGTGACCTGTGCGCCTAGTTGGGCGGCCACCAGCGCCGCTTCGTAGCCGCCCGGCCCGCCACCAATGATCACGATCCTCGTCACGTGTCCCATTCTCCCGCACGTGCCCCCGGAAGCCGCAACCGGCCCATGACGGGATCACGCTCCGGCGGACATGGGGGACACATGGGCCTTCCGTGCCCGGCTTGATGGACCGACACGCCGGGTCAGCGTGGCAGGATGGCGCGGTAGCTGGATGACGAGCGGCACCCGGCGAGAGGGGTGGATCGTGGCGTGGCTTTCGGATCAATCAGGGAAGCCGAATGATCTACGGCTTTACGGCTCCTACGGGATGAACATGGACCCCGAGCAGATGGCCATGCGCGCCCCGCACTCCCCGATCTGGGGGGTGGGCTGGCTGACGGGGTGGCGGCTGACCTTCGGGCGTACCGACAGCAAGTGGGAGAGCTCGCTCGCCACCATCGTGGAGGACCCCGACGCGCACGTCTTCGTCGTGCTCTACGACGTGCCCGAGTGGGAGGAGACCTCGCTCGACCAGTGGGAGGGCGCGGTCCGCGGGGCCTACCACAAGGTGCGGCTGCGGGTGCAGACCCTCGACGGCGAGGTCGTCGCCTGGTTCTACGTGCTCGACGGCTACGAGGGCGGCCTGCCCTCGGCCCGCTACCTGTGCAACCTGGCCGACGCGGCCGAGCGCGCGGGCGCCCCCGACGACTACGTCAAGGAGCTTCGGGAGCGCCCCTGCACCTCGGCGCCCTAGCGGAGCGGCTCGTCCTTGGTCTCGCGCAGCACGAAGACGTACACGAGCGTGGAGATCAGCGCCAGGGCGGACATGTACCACGGGAACATCCCGGGGTTGCCGGCCTTCTGCAGCGCGGTGCCGATCAGCGGCGCGGTGCCGCCGAAGATCGCCACGGTCAGCGAGTACGGGAACCCGGCCCCCGCCGCCCGCACCCGGGTCGGGAACAGCTCCGAGTTCACCGCGGCCGAGACCGAGGTGAAGCAGCCCAGGAACACCATGCCGATCATCTGCACGACGAGCAGGCTGGCGAAGGAGTCGGTGAGCAGGCTCAGCAGCGGCACCGGCAGGATCAGGAAGCCGAGCCCGAAGGCGATCAGCATGGGCTTGCGCCCGATCTTGTCCGACAGCAGGCCGAGCAGCGGCTGCAGCAGCATGAAGAACACCAGCGAGATCGTGCCGACCTGGAGCGACTCGGCCTTGTCGAACGAGACCGTGATCTGCGCGTAGGTGGGCAGGAAGCTGGTCCAGGTGTAGTAGGCGACGGTGCCCGCGATCGTGATGCCGACGATGGTGAGCGCGGACCTGGGGTGGTGCTTGAGGAACTCGAACATGCCCGGCCGCTTGACCTCGCCCCGCTGGATCTCCTCCGCGACGGCCGAGGTCTCGTCGGCGCCCTTGCGGATCCACAGGCCGACCAGGCTGAGCAGCGCGCCCACCAGGAACGGGATGCGCCAGCCGTAGGAGCTCATGTCCTCCTTGACCAGCGTCGAGGTGAGCACCGCGGCCAGGCCGGAGGCGATGAGCTGGCCGATGGTGGTGCTGACGTACTGGAAGGAGGAGAACAGGCCGCGGCGGCGCGGCGGGGCCGACTCGACGAGGAACGTGGTGGCGGCGGCGAACTCACCGCCCACGGACAGGCCCTGGATCAGCCGGGCCAGCGTCAGGATGACCGGCGACAGCAGGCCCACGGCCTCGTAGGTGGGGGTCAGGCCGAGCAGCAGCGAGCCGCCGCCCATCAGGATGATGGTGAAGGTCATCGCGGACTTGCGGCCGTACCGGTCGGCGAACGCGCCCACCAGCAGGCCGCCCAGGGGCCGCATGAAGAAGCCCACCGCGAACACCGCGAACGAGCTCAGCAGCGGCACCAGGCTGTTGCCGGAGCTGTCGGGGAAGATCTGCGCCGAGAAGACCGTGGCCAGGAAGGTGTAGGCGTACCAGTCGTACCACTCGACCACGTTGCCGATGCTGGCCGCCATGAGCTGACGGACCCTGCTCTTCGGTATGCCGAGCGGCGATTGCACGACGGGGGAGGTCGACACGGCATGTGCTCCTTTTGCTGACACGTGGAGTGATGGCTTACTGTGCATTCGGAAGACCGAAACAGTCAAATGTCTGGGCAATTATTTACAAACCCGACACGGAAGCGGTTGCAGGTGGACGTTCTCGACCGGCGGCTCGTGGCCGCGCTGCAGGTGAGCCCGCGGGCCTCGTGGGGCGAGATCGGCAGGGCGGTCGGCGAGCACGAACGCACGGTCGCCCGCCGGCTCCAGCGGCTCATCGCCGACGGCGTCGTCCGCGTCACCGCGATCTACGACGACCTGCGCACCGGCCACGGCCGCCCCGCGCACCTGCACGTCCAGGTGCGGCCCGGCACGGCGGCCCAGGTGGCAAGATCGCTCACCGACCGGCGCGACACGCGGTCGGTCTACGCGCTGACCGGGGCCGCCGACCTGGCCTGCGAGCTGGTGCCGCCGTCCCGGCAGGACCTGCACACCATCCTGGCCCACGACATCAGCGAGATCGACGGCGTGCTCCAGACACAGACCCAGGTCGTGCTGCACACGTTCACCACCGTGGCCGAGTGGCACGCGCCCTTCCTCACCGAGCGGGAGGTGGCCGAACTGCGCCCCGCGCCGCCGCCCCCCGACCTGCCCGACGAGGACGGCCTGTCGCCGCTGGAGAAGGAGATCGCCGAGCTGCTGGCGGCCGACGGCCGGGCCGCCTTCACCACGATCGCCGAACGGCTCGACCTGTCCGTGCCGACCGCGCGCCGGCGGGTCGGCTCGCTCATCGACCGCCGGTTACTGCTGCCCCGCGCCGAGGTCGAGCCCGCGCTGCTCGGGCTGGAGGTCGAGGCCATGCTCTGGCTGAAGGTGCGGCCGTACGGGCTGGGCGAGACCGGCCGGCGCCTGGCCGAGCACCCCAACGTGCGTTACTGCGCCGCCACCTCGGGCACCCACTCCCTCATCGTGCAGGTGGCGGTGGCCCACGAGGCGGACCTCTATCGTTTCATGACCGACGTGCTCGGCCGGCTCGACGAGATCACCGACAGCGATCTGACCCTCATCACCCGCGCGTACAAGCGCGGTCACCTCCACAAGTCCGGACTGCTCACCCTGGAGAAGACGCCATGACACCTGCCGAGAACGAAGTCGCCGACCTGTGCGTGGAGCTGATCCGCGTCGACAGCAGCAACTACGGGGACGGCAGCGGCCCCGGCGAGCGGGCCGCGGCCGAGGTCGTCATGGCCAGGCTGGACGAGGTCGGCATCGAGGCGACGTACGTCGAGAGCGAGCCGGGCCGCGGCAACGTGGTCACCCGCGTCGAGGGCACCGACCCGTCGCTGCCCGCGCTGCTCGTCCACGGCCACCTCGACGTGGTGCCCGCCAACGCCGCCGACTGGTCGGTCGACCCGTTCGCCGGCGAGGTCAAGGACGGCTACATCTGGGGCCGCGGCGCCGTGGACATGAAGGACATGGACGCGATGATGCTGGCCGTGCTGCGCCAGATGAAGCGCGAGGGACGCCGTCCGCGCCGCGACATCGTCTTCGCCTGGGTCGCCGACGAGGAGGCCGGCGGCGTGTACGGCGCCAAGTACCTCACGGCCAACAACCGCGAGCTGTTCGAGGGCGTGACCGAGTCCATCAGCGAGGTCGGCGGCTACTCGCTGGAGGTCGACCCGTCGCTGCGGCTGTACCTGATCGAGACCGCCCAGAAGGGCCTGGCCTGGATGAAGCTGGTCGCCGACGGCACCGCCGGGCACGGCTCGATGCTCAACTCCGACAACGCGGTCACCGAGGTCGCCAAGGCCGTGGCCCGGCTCGGCGGGCACGAGTGGCCGCTCACCTACACGCCGACCGTGCGACAGTTCCTCACCGAGGTCGCCGACGCCTTCGGCCTGCCGTTCGACGAGGACGACCCGGCCCCGCTGCTGGACAAGCTCGGCCCGCTGGTGCGGTTCGTCGGCGCGACACTCCGCCACACCACCAACCCGACCCAGCTCGACGCCGGCTACAAGTCGAACGTCATCCCCGGCCAGGCCACCGCCGTCGTGGACGGGCGTTTCCTGCCCGGCTTCGAGGAGGAGTTCTTCAAGACCGTCGACTCGCTCATCGGGCCGAACGTGCGCCGCGAGTTCGTGCACCACGACATCGCGCTGGAGACGACGTTCGACGGCGCGCTGGTCGAGTCGATGATCGCGGCGCTGAAGGCCGAGGACCCGACCGCGCGGGCGGTGCCGTACTGCATGTCGGGCGGCACCGACAACAAGACCTTCTTCGCCGACCTGGGCGTGCGCGGCTTCGGGTTCGTGCCGCTGCGGCTGCCCGGCGACATGGACTTCGCCTCGATGTTCCACGGCGTGGACGAGCGGGTGCCGGTGGACGCGCTGCAGTTCGGGGTGCGGGTTCTGGACAGGCTGCTCCTAAACTACTGAGATGTGAGCAACGACGCATACACCCTGGCCGCGGAGGCCGCCGCCGCCCTGACCGGCGCGGCCGGCCTCGACACCTTCGACGTGGCCCTCGTCATGGGGTCGGGGTGGGTCCCCGCCGCCGACGCGATCGGGCAGACCGTGGCCGAGATCCCGTTCACCGATCTGCCCGGCTTCCGCGCCCCCGCCGTGGCCGGGCACGGCGGCAAGATCCGCGTCGTGCGCACGCCGTCCGGGCGGCACGCGCTGGTCTTCCTCGGCCGCACGCACCTGTACGAGGGCCTCGGCGTCGACGCGGTCGTCCACGGCGTGCGCACGGCGGCCGCGGCGGGGGTGCGCACGATCGTGCTGACCAACGCGGCGGGCGGCCTGCGGCCGGAGACCCAGAACGTCGGCGACCCGGTGCTGATCAGCGACCACATCAACCTGACCGGCGCCAACCCGATCACCGGCACCACCTTCATCGACCTCACCGAGGTCTACTCGCGCCGCCTGCGCGCCCTGGTCCGCGAGATCGACCCGACCCTGGCCGACGGCGTCTACGTGGCCTTCCGCGGCCCGACGTACGAGACGCCGGCGGAGATCCGGATGTTGCGCACGCTCGGCGGCGACCTGGTGGGCATGTCCACCGTGCTGGAGGCCATCGCCGCCCGCGAGGCGAACCTGGAGGTGCTCGGCGTCTCCCTGGTCACCAACCCGGGGGCGGGCCTGTCCGGCGAGCCGCTCAACCACGAGGAGGTCCTGGAGGTGGGCCGCGCCACTGCCGCCCGCATGGGCGTGCTGCTGGCCAAGGTGGTGGACCGCCTGTGACCGCCGGCATCCCGCCGGAGGCCGAGGGGGACGTCCCGCTCCCGCCCGTGGACGCCGACCTGCTGCGCCGCGCCCGCCAGTGGCTGGCCCAGGACCCCGACCCCGACACCCGGGCCGAGCTGTCCGACCTCCTGGAGGACGACGACCTGCCCGCCCTTCGCGAGCGGTTCCAGGCCAAGCTGGAGTTCGGCACCGCCGGCCTGCGCGGCGAGCTGGGCGCGGGCCCCAACCGGATGAACCGGGTCACCGTCATGCGCGCCGCCGCCGGTCTGGCCGGCGTGCTCGGCGCCGGCAAGCACGTCGTGATCGGCTACGACGCCCGGCACAAGTCCGACGTGTTCGCCAGGGACACCGCCGCCGTCCTGACCGGCGCGGGGCTGCACGTCTCGTTGCTGCCGCGCCCGCTGCCCACGCCGGTGCTGGCCTTCGCCGTCCGCCATCTGGGGGCCGACGCGGGCGTGACGGTCACCGCCAGCCACAACCCGCCCAGGGACAACGGCTACAAGGTCTACTGGGGTGACGGCTCGCAGATCGTGCCGCCGGTCGACCGGGAGATCTCGGCCGCCATCGACGCGGTGGGCCGGGTCGACCAGCTCCCTCTCGACGGTCCGGGCACGCTCACCGAGCTGGGCGAGGACATCGTCGACGACTACATCGACGCGGTGACCGCCCTGCCGCTGGGCCAGGCGCGCGAGCTGCGGGTGGCGTACACGCCGCTGCACGGGGTGGGCTCGGGGACGCTGACGGGGGCCTTCCTCGCGGCGGGCTTCGAGACGCCGATGGCCGTGGAGGAGCAGCGCAACCCCGATCCCGACTTCCCGACGGTGGCCTTCCCCAACCCGGAGGAGCCCGGCGCGATGGACCTGGCGGTCGCGCTGGCCGCCAAGCTCGGCTCCGACCTGGTGCTGGCCAACGACCCCGACGCCGACCGGTGCGCGGTCGGCGTGCCGCTGCCCGACGGCACGTGCCGCATGCTGACCGGCGACGAGGTCGGCGGCCTGCTGGCCGAGCACGTGATCACGCACACCACCGGCGACCGGCTGGTGGCCACCACGATCGTCTCCTCGACCCTGCTGAGCAAGATCGCGCAGGCCCACGGCGTGCGCTACGGCGAGACGCTGACCGGGTTCAAGTGGATCGTCAAGGCGGGCGAGGGCCTGGTCTTCGGCTACGAGGAGGCCATCGGCTACTGCGTCGGCTCCGACGCCGGCCTGCCGGTCCACGACAAGGACGGCATCGGCGCTGCCCTGACCGTGGCCGCCGTCGCCGCCGCCGCCAAGCGCGCCGGCCGCACGCTGCTCGACCTGCTCGACGACCAGGCCGTCCGGTACGGCCTGCACGCGACGTCGCAGCTCAGCTTCCGGGTCGCCGACCTGTCGCTGATCTCCGGCGCGATGGACCGCCTGCGCGCCGCCCCGCCCGCCACGCTGGGCGACCACACGGTCGAGGCCGTGGACGACCTGAGCCGCGGCGACGGCGGCCTGCCCCCGACCGAGGGCCTGCGCTTCCACCTGTCGGACGGCGGGCGCGTCGTGGTCCGCCCGTCGGGCACCGAGCCCAAGCTGAAGTGCTACCTGGAGGTCGTGGTGCCGGTGACCGGCGAGGTGGCGCAGGCGCGCGCGTCGGCCGCCCGCGACCTCGACGGCCTCAAGGCCGACCTGACCGCCCGCCTGGGCCTGTAGACCGGTGGGGGCGCGCCCCCGGGCCCCCCCCCCCCCCCCCGCGGGGCCCCCCCCCCCCCCCCCCCGGGCGGCCCGCCCCCACCCCCCCCGCCCCAGGGGGGGGGGGGGGGGGCGCCGCGCCCCCCCCCCCCCCCCCCCCGCCCGCCGCCCCCCCCCCCCGCCCCCCCCCCCCCCCCCCCCCCCCCCCCGCCCGGTCACATGTCGGCGCCCGCCGAGAACATGATCGGCCGGACCTCGATCGCCAGGCCCTCGATCTGGCTGTCGGGGATCATCCCGGCCAGCTCGATCGCCCGCTCGCGGCTCTCGCAGTCGACGATGTAGTAGCCGCCCATGTACTCCTTGGCCTCCAGGAAGGGGCCGTCGGTCACGGCCGGCAGGCCATTGCGGGTGCGGACGACGGCGCTGGTGGACGGGTCGCCGAGCGCCTGCGTGCCGATCATCTCGCCGGACTCCTGGATCGTCTTCATGAACGCGCCGTGGCCGCTCATGATCAGCTCGCGCTGCTCCTCGCTCAGGGTGTCCATGACCTGCTGGTTCACCTGCATGATCAACAGAAACTTCATCGTCTCTCCTCGTGGTCGGGCGAGTTCCGTCGTGCCGTGGTCGGAGCCGGCGCGTCCCTCTCGACATGCCCCGCGAAACTTTTCCGGAAAGCACGTCGAGCGCGCGAGCCGGGCTCCGACCTCCTGGTGAAACGGACGACACCAGGAGGCTCCCGACATGCCGCATCTCACCGAGACCGCCGCCGAACCGAGGGCCGGGCGGCGTGAATGGGCCGGGCTGGCGGTGCTCGCCCTGCCCACCCTGCTCGTCGCGGTCGACATCAACGCGCTGTTCCTGGCGCTGCCCAGGCTGAGCGTGGAGCTGGGGGCGAGCGCCGTCCAGCAGTTGTGGATCATCGACATCTACGGGTTCATGGTCGCCGGGCTGGTGATC
The DNA here is from genome assembly GCF_044465465.1 of Nonomuraea sp. NPDC049655. Classification (NCBI taxonomy): domain Bacteria; kingdom Bacillati; phylum Actinomycetota; class Actinomycetes; order Streptosporangiales; family Streptosporangiaceae; genus Nonomuraea; species Nonomuraea sp. NPDC049655. Next base: position 226,447 of record NZ_JBITLS010000015.1, on the reverse strand, counting down.
ACGATGGGCGGCCTCGGCGACCGCATCGGCCGCCGCCGGCTCCTGCTGACCGGCGCGGCGGCCTTCGGCGTCGCCTCCCTCGTGGCGGCGTACGCGGCCAGCCCCGCCATGCTGATCGCCGCCCGTACGGTGCTGGGCGTCGCCGGCGCCACGCTCATGCCCTCCACGCTCGCGCTCATCACCAACATGTTCCGCGACGCCCGGCAGCGCGGCACGGCCATCGCCGTCTGGGCCACCTGCCAGTTCGCCGGGGCCGCGCTCGGGCCGGTGGTCGGCGGGCTGCTGCTGGAGCACTTCTGGTGGGGGTCGGTGTTCCTGATGGCCGTCCCCGTGATCGCGGTGCTGCTCGTGGGCGGCGTGCTGCTGCTGCCGGAGTTCCGCGACCCGGACGGCGGGCGCATGGACCTGGCCAGCGTCGCGCTGTCGATGCTGGCGATCCTGCCGGTGGTCTGGGGCGTCAAGGAGCTGGCCGCCTCGTCGGCGTCGGCCGGGCCCGGCGCGCCGCTCGCCGCGATCGCGGTCGGTCTCGCGTTCGGGGCGGCGTTCGTACGGCGGCAGCTCACGCTCGACGCTCCCCTGCTCAACCTGCGCCTGTTCGCCCAGCGTCCGCTCACCCTGATCCTGACCGCGCTCGTGCTGGCGGGCATCGCCATGGCGGGCACCGGGCTCCTGGTCACCCAGTACCTGCAGTCGGTGCTGGGGTACACCCCGGCGCAGTCGGCGCTGTGGTTCGCGCCCATGGGGCTCGGCGTCGCGCTGGGCACCACGCTGACCCCTGCCCTGACCCGCCGCGTCGCCCCCCGCGCCGCCGTCATGGGCGGCCTGACGCTGTCGGCCGCCGGGGCGGCGCTGCTCACGCAGGCCGAGGCCGGGCTGCCGGTGGTGATCACCGCCATCACCGTGCTGGCGCTGGGCACCGGCCCGCTGTTCGCCCTGGGCACGGGGATCGTGGTCGGTTCGGTGCCGCCCGAGAAGGCCGGGTCGGCGGCCTCGCTGGCCGAGTCGGGCAACTTCCTGGGCGGGACGCTCGGCCTGGCCCTGCTCGGCACGGTCGCCGCGGCCGTCTACCACCACGCCCTGCCCGCGGACGTGCCCGACGCGGCCAGGGAGACCCTGGCGGGCGCGGCGGCCGTGGCCGGAACGCTCGCCCCGGCGCGGGCCGCCGAGTTGCTGGCGGCCAGTCACGCCGCGTTCTTCAACGGGATCGTGGCGATCGGCCTGGCGGGCGCGGTCCTGTTCGTGCTGGCCGCGCTGCTGACCTCGCTGCTGCCCCGCGCGAACGCGGCGTGACGGCCGGCTCAGGCCAGGCGGAACTGCAGGTCGATGTCCCAGTTGTTCAGGTCGGGCTCGATCCGCGGGTCCGTCTGGTAGAGCTCCAGCCGGCAGCCCCAGTGCTCGGTGCCGTCCTTCTCGGTCATGTCCCAGGTCAGGCCCTGCTCGGCGGCCCACGTCAGCACCGACTCGATGACGCCGGAGAGCTGGTCGGGGTGCCCGTGGTGGGACTCGGTGACGAAACGGCCCGCGGGCAGCGTGCCCGCGTGGAACTCGCCCTCGCCCTCCACGGGCTCGGTGACGGGCACGCCCGCCTCCACCACCAGCCGGTCCTGCGGCATGTCGATGCTGTGGTACCGGAAGAACGGGGCTCCGGCCATCGTGTGCCCGCGCTCGGCGAGCCAGCCGATCATCTCCGCGATCCGGTCCCCGACGAGGCCGAAACTGGTCATCGTGATGGTCTTCGTGATCCCGAGGTAAGGACGCTCGGGAAGTTCGACGATCTGTGGCATGTGTCTGTCCTCCTTCACCTGTCAGTACGGAGCGGCCGGCCGATACTCATCGGCAGGCCGGAGAACGGCACGAGCCGGGGATCGAGAAAGGTGGTCACGCCGGTGACGACTCCGCCGCCGATCTCCAGGACTACCAGGGCGAACGCCTCCCCGTCCCGGTACTGGGCGAAGGCGGGCGCGCCGTTGGCCCCGACCGGCAGCAGGCGGGTGCCCTCGCAGGGCGCCCCGGCGGCCAGCAGGACCGCCCTGATCGCCTCCCGGCCGCGCAGCCACCACGCGAACGGCGGCATCGACATCGTCGCGTCCTCGTGCAGCAGCGAGACCAGCGCGGCCACGTCGTACCGCTCGAAGGCGGAGACGTAGCGGTCGAGCAGCCTGCCGTCGACCGCGGCGTCCTCCGGGGCGTCCTCAGAGGCGACCGCGGGGAGCCGGGCGCGGGCCCGCTGCAACGCGCTGTTCACGGACGCGACGCTCACCCCCAGCAGCCCCGCCACCTCGGCGGCCTGCCACTTCAGCACGTCGCGCAGGATGAGCACGGCCCGCTGCCGCGGCGGCAGCCGTTGCAGCGCGGCCACGAACGCCAGCCGCACGCTCTCCCTGGCCACCGCCAGCTCCGCCGGGTCGGCCGGCAACACGCGCCCGTCGGGCACCGGCCACACCCAGGCGTCCCCCGGCAGCGGATCGCCGAGCGGGTCGCCGGGACGCGCCGGCGGCCCGAGGTCCATCGCCCGCGCCCGCCGCTGCGGCCCGCGCAGCATGTCCAGGCAGACGGACGTGGCGAGCCGGAACAACCACGGGCGCAACGGCCCCCGCCCGGGCTCGTACGTGCGCCACGCCCTGACGAACGCCTCCTGCACCGCGTCCTCGGCCTCGAAGCCCGAGCCGAGCATCCGGTAGCAGTAGCCGGTCAGCTCGACCCGATGGTGTTCCAGCTCGCTCGCCTCCACTACGCCGCGGCCACCTCGATCTGCAGCTCGTGCACCCATTCCGCGCGGTCCTGCGGGCAGTGCAGCGACACCTCTCTCGCCAGGGCGAGCGAGCGGTAGCCGTTCTCCTCGATCCAGTGGGCCAGGGCCTGGAAGGTCGGTCCGACGGCCTCCATCGGGCCGTGGTGGATGATCGTGGCCGCCGTGCCGATCGCGGGCAGGTCCCTGATCTCGAAGTCGTGGCGGGGGTCGGGGTCCACGTTGACCGGCAGGCAGGCGTGGACCATGACCGAGCCGTCGTCCTCCTGGCGGTAGTAGGCCAGGCCGGGGCCGGCCACCCGGACGTCCGCCCGCTCCACGCGGGCGCAGATCTCCTCGAACAGCGGCCCGATCACCGGGCCGACGTCCTCGCCCTCGTAGCTGGCCGCCCTGGCGCCGAGCTGCGCGACCCGGACCGGGTCGATCTTCTTCAGCACGACTTCCGCGGTTCTCATGTGCCCCTCCGTCTCGATGCTGCGGAGTCTCGCCTCGACGCCGCGCAGCCTGGCCAGGTCGGCGTTGATCTGCGCCTCCAGCTGGGCGCGGCGCAGCCGTACCATGCCGTGCAGCTCCTCGGTGCTGACCTTCTCGTCCAGGATCGTCCGGACCTGTTCCAGCGTGAAGCCGAGGTCCTTGATGGCGACGATCCGGTTGAGTCTGGCCAGTTGCGCGGCCTGGTAGGACCGGTAACCGGTGAGCGGGTCCACGTGCGCGGGGCGCAGCAGGCCGATGGCGTCGTAGTGGCGGAGCATGCGTACGGACACGAGCCCCAGCCGAGCGAAATCTCCGATGCTGAACATGTCGGGTCCAGAAGTAGGGGCTCACACGGTGTCAGAGTCAACCTATGGCGATTTCTAGGGACATGGGGTAATTTCCAGCGTAAGAAGCAACCGAACGTTCGTTAGGTCGCCATGGACGTGGACCCACTGCTCCGAATCAGGACGGCCGCGGTGCGGCTCTTCGCCCAGCAGGGCTACGCCGCCACCGGCATCAGAGACCTGGCCAGGGCGGTGAACCTGACCAACGCCGGCGTCTACCACCACGTCCACAGCAAGGAAGCCCTGCTGGCCGGCCTCATGCGGACCGGCCTGCAAGGACTGATCGACTCGACCGCCCGCGTCCTGGACGGGGCCACCCGTCCCGCCGACCGCCTCGCCCTGCTGATCACCTCGCTCACCGCCCTGCACGCGCTCACCCCCCTGACCAGCCGCGTCATGGACGGCGAGCTCCGCTCCCTGACCCCCGGCTCGCCCGCGCACACCGAGGTCATCGCCCTGCGCGACGCCTACGAGAGCCACTGGACGAGCGCCCTGGCCGACGGCGTCGCCGAAGGCGCCTTCCACGTCGCCGACCAGAAGCTGACCCGCCTCGCCCTCATGTCCATGTGCACCGGCACCAGCGAGTGGTACCGCCCCGACGGGGACTCGACGCTGGAGCAGGTGTGCGCGGAGTTCGTCACGATCGGCCTGGCCGCCGTACGCGCCGCCGGCCCGGTCGTGGCGCCCCTCGATCGACGCCTGCTGCCCGTCTTCCCGTGGGAGCCGCCGGATGCACACCACGATCCCCGACCTGCTGAGGCACGCCGCTAGCACGTACGGCGAGCGCGAGTTCCTCCGTTTCCCCGCTTCCTCACCCGCCCTCCCGGCGGCCTCGCTGAGCTTCGCCGAGGCCGACGCCGTCTCCGACCGTCTGGCCCGCGCGCTGGCCGGCCAGGGGGTACGCCCCGGCGACCGGGTGGCCGTCATGCTGGACAACGAGCCGTGGTGGCCGTTGAGCTGGTTCGCCGTCCTGAAGGCGGGGGCGGTCACCGTCCCCGTGAACGTGCGGTACCAGGCCGCCGACCTGGAGCACGTCCTGCGCGACTCCGGCGCGGTCGCCACCCTGACCGGCGCGGAGCACGCCGCGCGCGTGCCGGGCGTGGTGCACCTCGTGGACGAGCTGACCGACGGCCCACCTCTCGACATATCCCTCAGCGCGGACAATGTCGCCAATTTTCAGTACACGTCGGGGACGACGGGGTTCCCCAAAGCCTGCCTGCTCACCCACGACTACTGGGTCAGGACCGCCCGCGTCGTCGCCGACCTCGTCCGCCTGCGCGACGACGACGTGCTGCTGATCGCCCAGGCGTACTCGTACATGGACCCTCAGTGGACCACCCTGGTCTGCCTGCTCGGCGGCATCCCGCAGGTGGTGCTCCCCCGATTCTCCGCATCGGGCTTCTGGCCCGCCGTCCGGGAGCACGGCGCGACCCTCACGTACGTGTTGGGCACCATGCCGCTGCTGATGCACAAGCAGCCGCCGAGCCCCCTCGACCGCGACAACCGGATGCGGCTCGTGCTCTGCTCGGGCATCGCGCCCGGCCTGCACCGCGCGTTCGAGGAGCGCTGGGGCGCGCCCTGGCGCGAGCTGTACGGCTCCACCGAGAGCGGCTGCGACCTGATGGCCGACCCGGACGCCGACGACACCGTCGGCACCGGCGCGCTGGGCACGCCGCCGCCCGGCAAGGAGGTCCGGCTCGACGAGGAGACGGGCGAGATCCTGGTCCGCGGCACGCCCATGATGACCGGCTACTGGAACCACCCCGAGGCCACCGCGCACGCCTTCCGCGGCGGCTGGTACCACACCGGCGACCTCGGCGTCCGCGACGCGCGAGGCCGCATCCGGCACGCCGGGCGGCTGAAGGACATGGTCCGCAGGGGCGGTGAGAACATCTCGTGCGCCGAGGTCGAGAGCGTGCTCGCCGGGCACCCCGCGGTCCTGTCCGCGGCCCTGGTGCCCATCCCCGACGACCTCTTCGGCGAGTTGCCCAAGGCGTTCCTCCAGCTCCGCCCCGGTCACGCCGCCGACGCCGGCACGGCCGCCGCCGTCATCGCCCACGCCAGGGAACGCCTGGCCCGCTTCAAGGTCCCGGCGTACGTGGAGTTCGTGGAGTCGTTCACGCTCACCCCGTCCGCCCGCATCGAGAAGCGTCACCTGCTCCGCCCCGGCCGCGACCAGCGCGCCGCCCCCGCCATCCCCACGGAGGACCCGGCATGATCGACGTGACCGTACGCGACGAGGTGGCCCTGATCACCCTCGCCCGCCCCGAGAAGCTGAACGCCCTGACCGCCGGCATGCGCAAGGACCTGGCCGCGGCCGTCCGCGCGCACGGCCGCATCGCCAGGGGCATCGTGATCACCGGCGCCGGCCGGGCGTTCTCGGCCGGCGAGGACATCGCCGAGGCGGCGGGCAAGCCGCTGGAGGCGGAGGTCGAGCTGTTCCACGACATGACCAGGGCCGTGCTGGAGACCCGGGTGCCGGTGGTCGCCGCGGTCAACGGCCTGGCCGTCGGCGGCGCCGCCGAGTGGACGCTCTGCTTCGACAGCCGCATCGGCGCCCCCGCCGCCGAGTACTTCTTCCCCGAGAACCACCTCGGCCTGTCGATCTCGAACGCCGCAAGCCACCTGCTGCTCCGGCTGGCCGGCGGCCGGGCGCTGCGGCTGGTGCTGGACTCGGCCCGGCTGAACGCCGCCGACGCGCTGGCGGCCGGGCTGCTGGACGAACTCGTGCCCGCCGAGGAGCTGGTGGAGACGGCGATCGCGCGGGTGCGCCACTGGACCCGGCCGGGCACCGCCACCGCCGTGCACCTGGGGCTGCTGCGCCCGCCGCTGGCCGAGGTCGAGCGCGCCTTCGAGGCCGAGACCGTGGCCGCCCGGCAGGTGGAGCAGTCGGGCCTCGCCCAGGCCGGCATGACCCGCTTCCTAACCCGCCGAACCCCCTGACCCGCCACCCCCTTGACCCGCCACCCCCTTGACCCGCCAGGCCCCTGACCCGCCGAACCCCCTGCCCCACCGGGCCCCTCAGCCCGCCGAACCCCCTGCCCCACCGGGCCCCTCAGCCCGCTGAACCCCCTGCCCCACCGGCTTCTGACCCGCCGGGCCCCTGATCTGTCGAACCTCCCGACCCGACGGGCCCCCACCCGCCGGAGCCCTGCCCCTCCGGCCCTCGCCTAAGGGCCGGGGGCGGTCAGGCGATGACGATGGCGGCGATGATCAGGGCGACCGCGACCACGAGGACGGCGATCGAGTCGTAGGACCAGGTGACCTTGACCGGTGCCGCCGCGGCCGCCGGGTCCGCGCGGCGGTGGGCGGCCTCGGCGCGGTCGCGGATCTGGTCGCCCACGAAGTCGGCGTGGGTCTTGCCGGTGAACGCCTCGGCGGCGGCCTGCTCGGCCTTGCTGACCGTGGCCTCGACCCGGAACCGGCCGCCCCGCTGGGGCTTGGGCACGCCGCGCCGCTGCGCCTTGGACCGCTCTCTGGCGCTGCTCATGGGCGTCCACAACCGCAGCACCTGCTCGTCAGCGCCCTCGCCGCCGTAACGGACCGCGATGGAGTGGGTGACCGTCACCTCGCCCACGGACGCCCACGGCAGGAACGTCGTGCGCAGTGGGTTGCGGGCCAGCAGCCCCTCCTCGGCGACCACGGTGGCGGGCCGGACCGCGATCGCGTAGACGAGCGCCGTCATCGCCCCGAGCACGGCCAGCGCCACCATGGACGGCTTGCCGTTGTAGTGGGCCGTCAGGTCCCACACGTTGAACGCCACGAAGACCAGCCAGGCGCAGCCCAGCACGAACCCGGTCTTGGACCGGTAGGTGTGTTTCACGGCTGCCACTTGATCTGCGCGAACCCCGGCTTGATCACGCCGTTGATCAACGCCAGCCGCTCGTCGAACGGCAGGAAGGCCGACTTCATCGCGTTGACCGTGAACCACTGCAGGTCGTCCCAGCCGTAGCCGAACGCCTCGACCAGCTTGGCGAACTCAAGGGACACGCTCGTCGAGCTCATCAGCCGGTTGTCGGTGTTGACGGTGACCCGGAAGTGCAGCCTGCGCAGCAGCCCGATGGGGTGCTCGGCGATCGAGTCGGCGGCCCCGGTCTGGAGGTTGGACGTGGGGCACATCTCCAGCGGGATGCGCTTGTCGCGCACGTACGCCGCCAGCCGCCCCAGCTTGGCCGACCCGTCGCCGGCCACGGTGATGTCGTCGATGATCCGGACGCCGTGGCCCAGCCGGTCGGCGCCGCACCACTGGATGGCCTGCCAGATCGACGGCAGCCCGAACGCCTCGCCGGCGTGGATCGTGAAGTGCGCGTTCTCCCGCTGGAGGTATTCGAAGGCGTCGAGGTGCCGGGTGGGCGGGTAGCCGGCCTCGGCCCCGGCGATGTCGAACCCCACGACCCCGACGTCACGGTAGCGGACGGCCAGCTCGGCGATCTCCATCGAGCGGGCCATGTGGCGCATCGCGGTCAGCAGCGTGCCGACCCGGATGCCGCGCCCCTGCGAGCCCAGCGTGAACCCTTCGAGCACCGCCTCCACCACCTGGTCGAGGCTCAGCCCCATGGTGGTGTGCTGCTCGGGGGCGAAGCGCACCTCGGCGTAGACCACGCCGTCGTCGGCGAGGTCGCGGGCGCACTCGGCGGCCACCCGGACCAGGGATTCGCGGGTCTGCATGACCGCGACCGTGTGGTCGAAGGTCTCCAGGTAGCGCTCCAGCGAGCCGGAGTCGGCGGCCTCCTCGAACCAGAGGCGCAGATTGTCGGGGTCGGTGGAGGGCAGCCGCCCGTAGTCGATCTCCCGTGCGAGCTCGACGATCGTCTCGGCGCGCAGCCCGCCGTCGAGGTGATCGTGCAACAACACCTTGGGAGCCTGCCGGATCTTGTCAAGCGTGGGGCTCATCTGGCCATGATATGAGCACACTCCTCCGCCGCCGCACACGTCGCGCCCGCCTGTGGACAACCCTCCCGGCACACCCGTGAGGCACGCCCGGCCGGTCGGTCGGTCGCGGCCGGTCGGTCGGTCGCGGGCGGCCGGTCGGTCGGTCGTGGGCGGTCGGTCGCGGGCGGTCAGTCGCGGCCGGCGCTCTCCGGCGTGAAGGCGGGCAGGCACACGGCGACGTACTCGGCGCCGTCGGGGCCCACGCTGTAGCGCACCTTCTCCCCCGGCGACGTCACCACCGACTGGCCCGCGCCGACCTCGACCGTGCCGCCGTCGTGCTCGACGAGCAGGCTGCCGCGCAGGATTACGGTGTACTCGGTGAACGACGGGGTCTGGGCGGGCTCGGCCCAGCCGGGCGGGGCGGTCATGTGAGCGATCGAGACCTGCTCGTCGCCGCTGTTGACGCGCCCCACGTGCTCGTCGATGATCTTGCCGCCGGGGACGGGGATGCGGGTCGGGCCCTCGATCTTTCTCACCACGGCCTTCAGTGTGCCACGTCGAGCACCAGCCGGCTCGGCGCGGACTGCTCCTTCACCCGGAAGCCGGCCCGGCGGGCGAGCGCCAGGCCGACGCCCACGCGTCCCTCGAAGTCGCCGGTCCTGACGACGTGGGAGACGTTCCTGAGGCCGGCCCGGTAGACGGGCCCGCCCTTCCAGGTGGGGTAGCCGTCGTCGTCGTGCGCGTTGGCGGGGAAGAGGGTGAGCTGCAGGTACGCGCCGCCCTGGACGCCCATGGGCTCGCCGGAACCGTCCTGGAGGAATTCGTCCACCCATTTCACCTTGTAGCCGGGGATGTCGCCCTTGAGGTCGATCACCACCCGGTCGTAGCCGTCGTGGGTCGCGTACCGGACGCCGGTGACCACGGCCGGGTCGAGGCCGTCGCGCTCGACGTCCACCTCGGCGGTGCTGGTGGGGACGTCCGAGGGGGCGCTGCGGGGGGTGGCGGTGCCGGGACCGGTGTCCGCGGGGGTGTCCAGCCGGGCGGTCTGCGAGGAGGTGCCGCACGCGGTCAGGACGGCGAGGCAGGCGAGCGGGACGGCGAGGCGAAGGCGCGACGACCGCTCGCCGGCCGGGGATGACGGGCGCATGCCCGGTAGATGCCCAGCCCACGGGCCTGCAAGCGGCTTGGCGGCGGATCGGCCCGGGTTTCCCGGGCACTTCCGCGGAGCCGGGACTGCCTCTACGCTGATCAACCTCCAAGGAGTCATACAAGTGAGCAAATCCCACGACTTATCGGCTTTTCTGGCGTCTTATGGGCCCTCTTTCGCTCGCACGGCCTACCTGCTGACGGGCGACGCGGACAAGGCCCGCGAGCTGGCCACCGCGGCCCTCGTCGCGTCCTGCCGCCGGTGGTCCGCGATCCGCTACCACCGCCCGGCCGACGCGGTGCTGCGCGAGCTGTACGGACGGTTCCTGGGCGCGACGGGCGCCCCCTGGCCGGTCCCGGAGGGCCAGTTGCTCGCCGGACTCGCCCCGAGGACCCGCGCGGCCGTCGTCGTCACCTTCCACGACGTGCTGAGCCTGCCGCACGCGGCCCAGGTCACGGGCCTGTGGATCGGCGCGCTGGACGACGAGCTGCGACGGGCCCGCGATCAGCTCCGCGCCACCCACCCGACCTTGTTCGAGAACCCCGCGGATCTGACCAAGGACCCCACGGACCCGCCCGAGGACCCCGCGAACCCGCCTGAGAAACGCGCGAACCCGTCCGAGGAACGCGCGGACATGGCCGAGGGTCGCCAGGGCGACCGGTCGAGGAACGGCGCGACGTCCGCCTCCCCCTGGACGCTCGCCCCCGCTCCTGAACCCACCGCCCCCTGGACGCTCGCCCCCGCTCCCGAACCCACCGCCTCCTGGACGCTCGGCCCCGCTCCCGAGCTCGCCGCCCCGGCGGCGGGCCCCCACGACGCCGCTCCCGGGGATCCGGCCCTGCGGGCCGCCCTGCTCGGCCTGGCCGCCGGGATGCCGCGCGCCGGCCTCGCCGACCTCGCCGACCTCGCCGAGACCGTGCTGCGCCGGGTCACGGCGCGGCGCAGGATCCGGGCGTCGGTGTGGACGTTCGCCTCCCTCGGCCTGGTCGCCGCGATGGTCGCGGCGGCCGCCGCGGGGCTGTCCGCGCTGGCCGCCCGCATGGACGAGGCGACGGCCCGCTCCCCCATCGGCCCTGGGACGCGGGCCCCCGCCCAGGAGATCCGCGACCCGCTGCCCGCCGCGCTCCCCGACCCGGTCCGCTTCGCCTACCCGGGCTACTGCCGCGACGCCGAGGCCGACGCCCGCGACCCGCAACCCTGCGGCCAGTGGGTGCTCACGACCCGCTCGGGTGCGGAGTGGCGGCTGCCGGACGCGCGGGCCGGCTACGACCCGGCCACCGGCGAGTACATGCCGCTGGCCCTCAGCCAGGACGGCCACCGGCTCCTCTACCAGAACCCGCAGGGCCGTTACCTGGTCCACGACCTGCCCACGGGCGTGGTCAAGCGCATCGACGCCACGGCCGGTGACGGCGAGGCGCACATCAGCTCGTCCCCGGACGGCCGTTATTTCGCGCTGTCCTTCGGCGACGCGGACGACAGCGCGGTGCTCGACTTCCGCACGGGCACGACCCGCACGGTCCGCGGCGCGGACGTCGAGATCCTGGCCGTCCACGACGACGGCACGCGGGTGGTCGCCGAACGCCGGGACACCACCGCCGTCCCCGGCCACGCCTCCGTCAGCACACTCAGGCTGGACGGCGCGGGCGCCCGTACGAAGGGCTTCCGGATCGACCCCGCCCTCATCGAGCACGGCGCCGCGCTCGCCCCCGACGGCCGCTCCCTGGCCCTGGTGACGGCCGACGACCGGCTGGTCACCATGGACGCCCGCACCGGCCGCGTCACCGGCCCCCGCCCCCGCCTGGACGTCGACGACCTCGAAGTGATCAGGGTGGAGCGCTGGCTGAGCCGCGACAAGGTCCTCGTGCGCCTGTGGGCCGAGGAGGACGTCCACCTGGTCCAGGTGGACGTCCGCACCGGCGAGAGCGCCGACCTCGGCGACTCGGCGACGGAGTGGATCGACTACTCCGACCCGCTCGGCGCCCTGGAGAGATGAGGAAGGCCCCGGAGAGATGAGGAAGGCCCCGGAGGAATGAGGAAGAGGGCCCCGCCCCCGGCGGAACCCTCTTCCCGATCACAGGGAGGTCAGACGGCCTCGAAGACCTTCACGTCCTCCGCCTCGACCGCGGCGGCCTTGCGCGAGCGCAGCCCGGTGGCCGAGATCACCAGTCCGACCAGGGCCAGCACCAGCGCGACCACGATCGCCGAGCGCAGCGCGCCGATCGACAGCGTCTCGCCGCCCGAGGTCAGCACGGCGGTCACCACGGCCAGCACGATCGCGCCGCCGACCTGGCCGGAGGTGTTGAGCAGCCCGGAGGCCAGGCCCTGCTCGTCGTCGTCCACGCCGGTGGTGGCCTGGATGTTCAGGGAGGGGAAGGACAGGGCGAACGCCACGCCGATCAGGACCATGCCGGGGATCACCAGACCCCCCAGGCTGGGCGTCTCGTCGATGCCGAGGAAGATCGCGTAACCGCCGGCCAGGGCCGCGGCGCCGATGACGATCAGCTTGGCGGTGCCGAACCTGTCGGCGAAGTCACCCATCTTGGTCGAGGTGACCGCGACGAGCAGGCCCGCGGGCAGGAACGCCATGGCCGTGCCGAGCGCCGACCAGTGCAGCAGGTTCTGGAAGTACTGCATGGCCACGAACTGGAAGGCCACGTACGAACCCATCAGGATGAGCAGCCCCAGGTTGGCCCGGACGATGTGGCCCGAGCGCAGGATGCCGAGCCGCACCAGCGGGTGCTTCAACCGCAGCTCGGTGAGGACGAACAGGCCGAGCAGCACCGCCACGGCCACCAGCGAGCCGATCGTCCGGAACGAGACCCAGCCGACCTCGGGAGCCTGCACGACGGTGAAGACCAGCAGCAACATCGAGGCGGTGATCAGCACGGCGCCGACGAGGTCGTGGCCGCCCTCGGCCCGCTCCTCCTGGACCTTCGGCAGCACCTTCAGCGCGGCGATCAGCGCGATGACCGCGACCGGCACCGGCATGAGGAGCGTCCACTGCCAGCCGAGCCCGGTCAGCAGGCCGGAGAGCACGAGGCCGAGCGAGTAGCCGCTCGCGGCGCAGGCGGTGAAGATGCTCAGTGCCTTGTTGCGCTCCGGGCCCTCAGGAAACGTGGTGGTGATGATCGACAAAGCGGCGGGCGCGGTGAAGGCGGCGGCCACACCCTTGACGAACCGGGCGGCGATCAGCAGGCCCCCGTCGTCCACGACACCACCCAGCAACGACGCGACGGCGAAGACGCCCAGAGCGACCAGGAACACCCTGCGCCGCCCGAGCAGGTCGGCGGTCCTGCCCCCGAGCAACAGAAGACCGCCGTAGCCGAGCACGTAGCCGCTGACCACCCACTGCAGGGAAGACGTGCTGAGGCCCAGATCGTGCTGGATGGCCGGCAGGGCGACACCGACCATGGAGACATCAAGGGCGTCAAGGAAGATCACTGCACAGAGCACGGCGAGCGCGCCCCAACGGGATGAGGAAGAGGACATGAGTCAGAACAATACATGCAGCAGCATCTAATGCAAGCGCATTTAATGTCGTTGCATGAAACTTCCCGAGATGGTAACCTCCGCGACATGGACGAGGAGTTCGTGGTCGAGACCTGGCATTACGTCCTGGCCAAACACGCGAAGGCCATGTGCGCGCTGGAGCGGGAGCTGGGCGAGCGGCACGGGCTCGGGCCCAGCGAGTTCGAGGTGCTCGACCGGATCGTCCACCACGACAGGAAGCTGCGCATCCAGGAGCTCTGCGAAGAGGTCCACCTGAGCCAGAGCGCCCTGTCCAGGGTCGTGGCCAGGCTGGAGAAGAGCGGGTTCGTCACCCGCGGCACGTGCGACTCCGACCGCCGGGGCGTGTTCGTCTGCATCACCGACGAGGGGCGCGCCCGGTACACCGAGGCGCTGCCCACGCAGCGCGCCGTGCTCGCGGGCGTCTTCACCGACGTGCCCGAGGTCCCCGCCGTCACCACCTAGCAGGTACGCGGCCAGGGAAAAGCGGCGGCGGCCGTCCCCGGGCAGGGGTCCGGCCGCCGCGCACGCGTGCTTCCGGCGGTCAGCCGATGCGGTCGATGACCAGGGGCAGCAGCTCGCGCCCCGACTCGGCGACCTCGTAGCCGCCGTCCAGCGCGTCCAGCGCCCGCTCGAACCTGGCCGTCTCGTCCGCGTGCAGCGTCAGCAGCGGCTGGCCCGCGCGCACCAGGTCGCCGGGCTTGGCGTGCAGCACGATCCCGGCCCCGAACGACACCGGGTCCTCCTTGCGCGCCCGTCCGGCGCCGAGCCGCCAGGCGGCCAGCCCCACGGCGTACGCGTCGAGATGGGCCAGCACGCCGGACGACGGCGCCGCCACCGTCATGCTCTCGGCCGCCCGCGGCAGGACCGCGTCGGGGTTGCCGCCCTGGGCCGAGATCATCCGCCGCCACGCGTCCATGGCCGAGCCGTCGCGCAGCGCGTCGGCCGGGTCCTTGCCGGAGACCCCGGCCGCCGCCAGCATCTCGCGCGCCAGCCGTACGGTCAGCTCGACCACGTCGGACGGGCCGCCGCCGGCCAGCACCTCGATCGACTCCTCGACCTCCAGCGCGTTGCCCACCGCCCGGCCGAGCGGCCGGTCCATGGCCGTCAGCAGGGCGACCGTGCGCACGCCCGCGTCGCTCCCGAGCGCGACCATGGTCTCGGCCAGCTCGCGGGCGCTCTCGGTCGTCTTCATGAACGCCCCGGAGCCCACCTTCACGTCGAGCACCAGCGAACCGGTGCCCTCGGCGATCTTCTTCGACATGATCGACGAGGCGATCAGCGGGATCGACTCGACGGTGCCGGTGACGTCGCGCAGCGCGTAGAGCTTCTTGTCGGCCGGGGCCAGCCCGGAGCCCGCCGCGCAGACCACCGCGCCGGCCGTGCGCAGGACGTGCAGCATCTGGTCGTTGGAGAGCGAGGCCAGCCAGCCCGGGACGGACTCCAGCTTGTCCAGGGTGCCGCCGGTGTGCCCGAGCCCGCGCCCGGACAGCTGCGGCACGTACGCCCCGCACGCCGCCACCAGGGGCGCCAGCGGCAGCGTGATCTTGTCGCCGACGCCGCCCGTGGAGTGCTTGTCGGCCGTGGGCCGGTCGAGCATCGACCAGTCCATGCGCTCGCCCGACCGGATCATGGCCTGCGTCCAGTCGGCGATCTCGCGCCGGTTCATGCCGTTGAGCAGGATGGCCATGGCCAGGGCGGACATCTGCTCGTCGGCCACGTCACCGCGGGTGTAGGCGGCGATCACCCAGTCGATCTGGGCGGTGGTGAGCTCGCCGCCGTCGCGCTTGGCGCGGATGACCTCGATGGCGTCCATGGTCACGAGCTCCTGCTGAGGTCGTCGGGGCCGAACGCGTACGGCAGGATCTGCGCCATGCGCTTGGGGCCGTCGACGGTCTCGACCAGCAGGTTCTCACCGCCGAACTCGTACAGCAGCTGACGGCAGCGCCCGCACGGCATGAGCAGCTCGCCGTGGCCGTCCACGCAGGTGAAGGCCACCAGCCGGCCGCCGCCCGACATCTGCAGCGCCGACACCAGGCCGCACTCGGCGCACAGGCCGAGCCCGTACGAGGCGTTCTCGACGTTGCAGCCGGTGACGATCCGGCCGTCGTCGACGACCGCCGCCGCCCCCACCGGGAACTTGGAGTACGGCGCGTAGGCGTTGCGCATGGCCGTGGCGGCCTCGGCGCGCAGGCCGTCCCAATCGATGTTCAATGTTGATCCCCCCGACGGAAGCGTACGCCGTCGGCCTTGGGCATCCGCAGACGCTGCGAGGCGACCAGGAGCACGAGCAGCGTGAGCACGTGTGGCGTGATGAAGACGAACTCGCCCGGCAGCGTCTCCACGGTCCGCCAGAGCCAGAACAGCAGGAGCGCGCCGACCGCCGCGGCGGCGATCACGGTGTAGTCCTTGACGCCCCTGGCCACGATCTCGGCCGGCTGGCTCGGCACGACCAGCCTGCGGATCTGCAGCGCGAGGTAGACCACCAGCAGCAGCGCGCCGAACAGGAAGAACGTGGTGACCGCGTTGGCCTCGCCGGAGCTGCGCAGTTGCAGGCCGCTGGCGTAGCCGAACAGGGACGAGCCGGCCGCGAGCCCGCCGGGCCGCCAGTTGCCGAAGATCATGGCCGCCAGGCCGATGAAGCCGCGTCCCTGCGTCTGGCCCTCGACGTACTTGTTGGAGACGAAGACCAGGAACACGCCGCCGAGCCCGGCGAACGCGCCGGAGACGACGACCGCGAGGTACTTGATCCGGTAGACGTTCACGCCCAGCGACTCGGCCGCCCACGGGTTCTCCCCCGCCGACCGCAGCCGCAGCCCGAACGACGTGCGCCAGAGCACCAGGTACGTCACCGGCAGCAGCAGCACGGCCAGGATGATCAGCGCGTTCACGTCGTGGGTGAGCCCGCGCAGGATGCCGGCCAGGTCGGAGAGCAGGAACCAGTGGGTGCTCTCCAGCTTGCCGAGCAGGTCTGGGCCGTCGGACAGGACGGGCAGGCTCACCTCGGGCGCGCCCGAGCTGATCGCCGGCGAGGTGGTGATGCCGGCGCCCTTCGCGCTGGCCGAGGTGCCCTCGCCGTAGAGGACCTCGGACAGGAAGCGGGTGATGCCGGGGCCGAGCAGGTTGATGGCGACGCCGCTGATGATGTGGTCGACGCCGAACGTGACGGTCGCGATCGCGTGGATGAGCCCGCCGAGCGCGCCGCCGAGCAGCCCGGCGACCAGCGCGGCCACGGCGCCCCACTGGTATCCGGCCCAGCCGGCGAACCAGGTGCCGAGCACCATCATGCCTTCGAGGCCGATGTTGACCACGCCGGCCCGCTCGGCCCACAGGCCGCCGAGACCGGCCAGGCCGATCGGCACCGCGAGCAGCAGCGCCGCGTTGAACGTGCCGGAGGAGGTCAGGTCGTCCTGGCCGGAGATGATCCGCACCAGCGACAGCAGCAGGATGAGCGCGGCGACGCCGAGCAGCGCCAGATGGTATTTGCCGACCCTGCTCATGCTGCCACCTCAACCGGTCTGTTCGTGTCGAGCTGCCGGGCGGCCCGCTGCTCCTCAAGCCGCATGGCGATGCGGTTGGTCACCTCGTTCGCGATGACCACCAGCAGGACGATGACGCCCTGGATGATCGTGATGACCGACGACGGCACGTCCGCGATCTGCAGCGCGCCCTGCGCCCGGTCGAGGAAGGCGAACAGCAGCGCGGCGATCGCGATGCCGACGGGCTTGTTCCTGCCCAGCAGCGCCACCGCGATGCCGAGGAAGCCGAGGCCGGCGGTGAAGTTGGAGTTGAAGGCGCCCTTGTCGCCGAGGATCTCGGGCAGGCCGATGAGCCCCGCGATCGCGCCGGACAGCACCATGGCCGCGATGACCATCTTCTTCGGGTTGACGCCCGAGGCGAAGGCGGCCGGGCCGTTGAGCCCGCTGGCCTTGACGTTGAAGCCGAAGCGGGTGCGCTCCAGCACGACCCAGACCACCAGGCCGAGCACGACGGCCACGAGCAGGAAGCCCCACACGCCGCCGCCGCGGGTGGGCGCCAGCAGCCCGAACCAGTCGAAGACGAAGTTCAGGTTGGGGAACATGGCCGACTCGGGCAGCTGCGGCGTGGTCGTGGTGAGCTGGCCGGCCGCCCGCTGGCCCGCGAACGGGCCGCGGACCAGGTAGGAGGCCAGGGCGATGGCGATGTAGTTGAGCATGATCGTGGAGATCACCTCGTTCACGCCGCGGGTCACCTTCATCACCGCGGGGATCAGCGCGTACGCGCCGCCCACGACGGCCGCGACCACGATGATCACGAGGATCTGGATCGGCTTCGGCGCGGTGAACGTCGAGCCGACGTAGGCCGCGCAGATGGCCGCGATGCGGTACTGGCCCTCGACGCCGATGTTGAACAGGTTCATGCGGAAGCCGACGGCCACCGCCAGACCCGCGATGAACAGCGGCACCGCCCGGTTGAGGAACGCCGCGATGCCGTTGGACACCGAGCGCGCGGTCTCGCCGAAGTCGAAGAAGGCGGCGAACGCGTCGATCGGGCTGGCGCCCGCCGCGATGATCGCCACGCTGGAGATCGCGATCGCCAGGATGATGGCGACGACGGCGCCTGCGACGGTGAGCAGCGCCCGGTTGAGCCCGGCGGGCATCACGTCTCCTCAGTGCCGGCGATGGCGCCGGTCATGTAACCGCCAAGCCGCTCGGGCGTGACGTCGGAAGGATCGAGTTCGGCCACGAGCCGGCCGCGCAGGATGACCCTGATCGTGTCGGACAGGCCGATCAGCTCGTCGAGATCGGCCGAGATCAGCAGCACGGCCAGGCCGGCGGCCCGCGCGTTGCGCAGGTGGTCCCAGATGGCGGCCTGGGCGCCGACGTCCACGCCGCGGGTGGGGTGGGCGGCGATGAGGAACGAGGGCTCGCCGCTCATCTCGCGTCCGACGATCAGCTTCTGCTGGTTGCCGCCGGACAGGGCCAGGGCCAGGGTCTCCACGCTGGGGGTGCGCACGTCGTACTCCTTGACGATGCGCTCGGTGTCGGCCTTGGAGGCGCGGCGATCGACCCAGATGCCGCTGCGCGCCGGGGGCCTGGTCTGGTGGCCGAGCACCCGGTTCTCCCACAGGGACGCCTCCAGCAGCAGGCCCTGCCGGTGGCGGTCCTCGGGGATGTAGCCGATGCCGGCCTCCCTGCGCTTCAGCGTGGACCAGGCGCTGATGTCCACGCCGCCCAGGGTGATCGTGCCGTGGGCGGGACGCATGCCCATGATCGCCTCGATCAGCTCGGACTGCCCGTTGCCCTCGACGCCGGCGATGCCCAGGATCTGGCCCGCGTGGATGTCGAAGGAGACGTCGTCGAGGATCAGGCGCTTGCCCTCTTCGCGCAGTTTGTCGACGTACAGGTCGACGGAGGTGCCCCTGGGGACGGCACGGAAGCCGTCGGCCTCCATCGTCAGCCGCGACACGCTCAGCGTGACGCTCTCGCGCACGGTGGACTCGCGGGTCTCCGGCGTGGGCAGCTCGCTGCCGACCATCAGCTCGGCCAGCCGGCGGGCGGTCACCTCGGCGGGGTTGACGCTGGCGACGGTGGTGCCGCGGCGGATCACGGTGATCGCGTCGGCGATGTTCAGCACCTCGTCGAGCTTGTGCGAGATGAAGATGACGGTCAGGCCCTCGCCCTTGAGCTCGCGCAGGTTCTCGAACAGCTCCTCGACCTCCTGCGGCACGAGGACCGCCGTGGGCTCGTCGAGGATGAGGATGCGGGCGCCGCGGTAGAGGACCTTGAGGATCTCCACCCGCTGGCGGTCGCCGACGCCGAGGTCCTCCACCAGCGCGTCGGGGTCGACGCGCAGGCCGTGGCTGCTGGCCAGCTCGGCGATGCGGGCCCGCGCCCTGCCGGTGTCGAGCACGCCGGCCCTGGTGGGCTCGGCGCCGAGGACGATGTTCTCCAGCACGGTGAAGTTGTCGGCCAGCATGAAGTGCTGGTGGACCATGCCGATGCCGACGTCGATGGCGTCGCTGGGGGTGCGGAAGCTGACCTCCCGGCCGTTGACCCTGATCGTGCCCTCGTCCGGCTTCTGCATGCCGTAGAGGATCTTCATCAGGGTCGACTTGCCCGCGCCGTTCTCCCCGACGATCGCGTGGACCGTGCCGGGTTCGACGGTGATGCGGATGTCGTGGTTGGCGACGACGCCGGGGAAACGCTTGGTGATGCCCTCCAGCTCTACGGCGGGTTGCACCGCGGCGAGGGTGTCCGAGCTCATTTCGCCTCTCCTAGAGCATGGGGGGCGGACGGGGCGGATAGCCAGAAGGCCCGAAGTGGGGACTCCGGGCCCTCGGTCGTCCGTTCCTACCCAGATTACGGCTTGGACGGAACCGTGATTTTGCCGTCGACGATGTCCTTCTTGGCAGCGTCGAGCTTGTCCTTGATGTCGTCGATCTCGCCACCGGTGGTGGACAGGCCCACACCGTCGACCTTGAGGTCGTAGACGGTGTTGCTGCCGCCCTTGGCGCCGCCCTGGAAGGCCTTGACGAACTCGAAGACGCCGACGTCCACGCGCTTGAGCATCGAGGTCATGATGACCGACTGGAGGTCGGTCTCCTTGACCGTCTGGCGCTGGTCGGAGTCGACGCCGATGGCCTTCTTCTTGGCCGCGGCCGCCGCCTGGAACACGCCGAGGCCGGAGTCGCCGGCGGCGTGGTAGACGATGTCCGCGCCGTCCTGGTACATCTTCTCGGCCGCGACCTTGCCCTTGTCGGGGGCCTTGAAGCCGGAGAAGTCACCGTCGGGAGTGAGGTACTTGATGTCGATCTTGATGTCCGACTTGACGGACTTGGCGCCCATCACGAAGCCCGCCTGGAACTTCTTGATCAGGTCGTTCTCGACGCCGCCCACGAAGCCGACGTGGCCGGCCTCCGACTTGGTCGCCGCGGCGACGCCCGCCAGGTAGGAGCCCTGCTCCTCGGCGAACAGCAGGCCGGTCACGTTCGGGCCGTTGGAGGCCGAGTCGACGACGGCGAACTGCACGTCGGGGTACTCGGCGGCGGTCTTCTTGATGTCGTCGCCGTAGGCGAAGCCGACACCGATGATGGGGTTGTAGCCCGCGTCCGCGAGCTGGCGCAGCAGGTCGCCGCGGTTGGAGCCGTCAGCGGCCGGGCTGAGCTCCTTGATGTCGGCGTTCAGCTCCGTCTTGGCCTTCTCCAGGCCGGCGTAGGCGGCGTCGTTGAACGACTTGTCGCCACGGCCGCCGACGTCGAACGCCAGGCCGACCTTCAGGCCGCCCTTGGGGGCCTCGCTGCTGGCGCCGGAGCTCGGCTGCGTGCTCGCCGAGGTGCCTCCGCCCTCGCCGCCACAGGCCGCGACTGCCATGAGCATGACGCCGGCTACCGAGCCGACGGCAATCCTGCTGAATCGCTTGCCGAGCAAGGCGACTCCCTTCCATTTCCTCGCCGTCGAACTTCATCGCAGGCGCGAAGAAACGTACGGCACCTGCACGGAAGATAGTTGCTTGACCAGGGCAGACCAAACCGGCACACAGGGTCGCAACCTCTCCGTTATCGACATCAAGCGCGTCCGTGACCTGAATCTGGGTTCAAGCACTTGGGACGGCCCCCGGAAGATTTTGCCCAAGTTTGGTATGGAAGGGGCCCTTGCCGAGCGGTCGATCATGGCAGAGATTCCGATCAACGGTGGAAATTTCGTATCGGAGCCCCGTATGCAGCCTTGGAAGACACTGGCCGTACCGCTGGTCGCGATCCTCGCCGTGACCTTGGGCGGGCCCGCCCCGGCGACGGCCGCCACCCCCACCCTCAAGATCGAGAACAACGCCACCCAGCCCGTCTTCTCCCGCGCCGACGCCGTCAAGCAGACGGTCTTCGTCGAGGTGGCCGGGACCGACAGCGACGACGACGGGCAGCCCGACCGCGTCGCCATGGACATCCTGCGCCCCAAGGAGACCGACCAGGGCCTGAAGGTCCCGGTGATCATGGAGGCCAGCCCCTACTACGCCCCCGGCAACGACGTGCCCAACCACCCGGTGGACGTCGACGCGAACGGCAACCCGCTGCCCACCCTGAAGTCCCTGTCGAACAAGCTCGCCGGCGAGCCCTTCGACGGCTACTACGACAACTACTTCGTGCCCCGCGGCTACGCCATCGCCCTGGTCGAGAACGTCGGCAGCGCCCGCGCCACCGGCTGCCCGTCCACCGGCGACCGGAACGAGACGGCCGGCCCGAAGGCCGCCATCGACTGGCTGAACGGCCGCGCCCGCGGCTTCGACGCCGACGGCAACGAGGTCAGCGCCACCTGGTCCACCGGCAAGGTCGGCATGATCGGCGTCTCCTACAACGGCACCCTGCCCAACGCCGTCGCCTCGACCGGCGTCGAGGGCCTGAAGACGATCGTGCCGATCGCCGCCATCTCCAGCTGGTACGACTACTACCGGGCCAACGGCGGCGTCCTGGCCCCCGGCGGCTACCAGGGCGAGGACCTGGACGTCCTGGCCAAGTTCGTGCTGACCAGGGACCGGGGCTTCGAGGTCTGCGGCGCCAAGATGGACGCGCTGACCGCGAGCCAGGACCGGATCACCGGCGACTACGGCCCGCTCTGGGACGCCCGCAACTACCTCAACGACGTGGACAAGGTGAAGGCCAGCGTCTTCCTCGTGCACGGGCTCAACGACTGGAACGTCAAGACCAAGCAGTTCGCCCAATGGTGGTACGCCCTGGCCGAGCGGCACGTGCCGCGCAAGATCTGGCTGCACCAGGGCACCCACATGAACCCCTTCAACCTGCGCACCGCCGAGTGGCTGCGCCAGTTGCACGGCTGGTTCGACTACTGGCTGCAGGGCGTCGACTCGGGCATCATGCGCGAACCGCAGGCCGACGTGGAGATCGGCGTCGGCGAGTGGCAGCAGCACGCCTCCTGGCCGCTGCCCGGGGCCACCACGGTCGCGCTGCACCCGGCCGCCGGCGAACGGCTCGGCCTGCTGCCCCGGCCGCTGTCGCCCGCGGAGTCCTTCGTGGACCAGAGCGCGCGGTCGGCCGAGCAACTGGTGGAGGCGGCCGGGCCGGACCCGAACCGGCTGGCGTACCGGACCGGCGAGCTGCCCGCCGACGTGCGCATCTCCGGCACGCCGACGGTCTCGGTGCGGGCCTCGTTCAAGGACGGCGCCTCGCCGTACCTGACGGCGTTGCTGGTGGACTACGGCACCGACGTGCGCCCGGACGGCACCCTGCTGTCGACCGGCCAGACCTACTGCTACGGCGAGGGCGTCCCGGGTGACACGGGCTGCACGACGCTCAGGCGGCTCGGCACGGCGACGACCGCGTACAAGATCGTCTCCAGAGGGTGGCTCGACGTGCGCAACCGCCACCGCGCCGACCGCACGCAGCCGCTGCGCCCCGGCAAGGAGTACACCTTCACCTGGGACTTCCAGCCCAAGGACTATCTGTTCAAGAAGGGCCACCGGCTGGGCCTGGTGATCATCTCGACCGACCGCGACTACACCCTGCGTTATCCGGCGGGCACCCGGGTCACCGTGTCGCCGGGGCACTCGTCCCTGCGGCTGCCGGTGGTGTTCGGCAGGCTCGGCTGACATGCCGACGGCCCGCCGCGCGACGCGGCGGGCCGTCGGAGCGGCGCTCAGGCCATGGCGTTGCTGATGGAGTCGATCGGGCCGACGTCCCACAGCGCGGTCAGCGCGGTGGCGGCCATCACCCGCACGCCCATCGCGATCGCCTTCTCGTCGACGTCGAAGGTGCCCTGGTGGATGTCGTACGTGACGCCGTCGGGCGAGCGCGTGCCGAGCCGGGCGAAGGCGCCGGGGATCGACTCCAGGTACCAGGCGAAGTCCTCGCCGCCGAGCGACTGCTGGGTGGGCACCACCGCGCCCGCGCCGAGGGCCCGCTCGGCCGCCTCGGCCAGCATCTCGACGCTGACCTCGTCGTTGACGACCGGCGGCACGCCGCGCGTGTAGTCCATGACGGCCTCGACGCCGTACGCGCCGGCGACGGACTCCAGCAGGGCCTTGATCAGGTCGGGGGCGGCGTGCCAGGCGTTCTCGTCGAGGCAGCGGATCGTGCCCTCGGCGATGCCGTCGTCGGGGATGGCGTTGGCCGCCGAGCCCGCCTCGACCCGGCCCCAGACGAGGCTGAGCGAGGAGCGCGGGTCGATCCGGCGGGAGAGCGCGGCGGGCAGCTCGGTGAGGATCTTGGCCAGGGCGAAGACCAGGTCGGCCGTCAGGTGGGGACGGGCGGTGTGGCCGCCGGGGCCGGAGACCCTGACCACGATCTTGTCGCAGGCCGAGGTGATCGGGCCGCTCCGGAGACCGAGCTGGCCGACGTCGACGCGCGGGTCGCAGTGGAGGCCGAAGATGCGGTCGACGCCGCTGATGCCGCCGTGGGCCATGACCTCAAGGGCGCCGCCGGGCAGCTCCTCGGCGGGCTGGAAGATCAGCCGGACCCGGCCGGGCAGCAGCCCGGCGGCGGCCTGCTGGGCCAGGAAGATCGAGGTGCCGAGCAGAACGGTGGTGTGCACGTCGTGCCCGCAGGCGTGGCACGCGCCGGGGACGGTGGAGCGGTAGGGCACGTCCTTCTCGTCCTGGAGCGGCAGCGCGTCGATGTCGGCCCGCAGCGCGATGGTCGGCCCGTCGCCGCTGCCCACGTCGCAGATGAGCCCGGTGCCGCGCGGCAGCACCGACGGCGTCAGCCCCGCGGCGGTCAGCCGGTCGGCGATGCGCTGGGTCGTGCGGTATTCGGCGAAGGCGAGCTCAGGATGCATGTGAAGGTCGCGACGGAACGCCACCAGCTCCTGCTCGATCTCCGCCAGGAACGCGTCCAGCTCTCCCCGCAGCTCACGTCCCCGCATATGTCACCATCCATCCCGTCGAGGCCGCGCGTCCCACGCACGGACGTCGGCTCATAACGCTCTCGAAAAAGTCCATCCTGCGGCAGCCACCTGGTTGAGGCGGCCGTTCGGCGAATCAAAAGCCACACCCGTAGGTTTCGGTGCGAGATCGTCAGCACGGGCTTCGCGTTCATCGGTCGCAGCAGCCCGGGTGCACGGCGGTAAGCCGCGAGCCCGGTGGCGATGCTTCTGACTTTATCGCTCCCGTGCGCCTTCGCGCCGACAGATACACCAAAAGTTGGCCGACGGCATGCCCGTAACCGCAGGTGGTCACGTTCCGCACATGCCTACCTGATCCGGAAAATAGTCACAAGGGATCATTAGATGGTGACCCGATGTCGCCACTTCCAAACGTGCTCACCGATTTCGAATCCTGTCACCTTCTGTCATGGTCATGACACTTTGGCGCTTGCTGCATTTGTGAAGAATGCGTGTTTCACTCGCTATATGATCACTAATATCCCGTTCGGGGAGAAGTATGCCGGGTTGAGCATCTTCGAGCCGAGCGAGGGGACCCTGGTGGTCGTACCCTCGCTCTCCCTGCCGCAGGACGAGCTGCGCCGCATCACGGCAGCCCGATCGTACGAGGAGCGCCTGCTCTTCCTCCTCCTGACGCTCCGGGAACCCGGGGTCAAGGTGATCTACCTCTCCTCCGCGCCGATCGATCCCGACATCATCGACTACTACCTCGCCTTCCTCCCCGACCCGGACGACGCCGCCAAGCGCCTGGAGCTCATCAGTCTCGACGAGCCCTGGTCGCAACCCCTCACCCGGACGCTGCTGCGCCGACCCGACGTCCTCGACCGGTTACGGTCGGCGATCGACGCCGACACCTGGCTGGTGCCGTTCGTCCTCAGCGAGACCGAGGAGGAGCTGGCCGCGTCACTCAACGTCCCCATCTACGGCCCCGCCACCGCGCTGGCCTACTACGGCTCCAAGAGCGGCGCCCGCGAGGTCGGGCACGAGGCCGGCGTGCCCATGGCGCGCGGTTTCGGCGACGTGCACAGCATCATCGCGATCGACGAGGCCATCGACTCGCTCCCCGGCGAACGGGTGATCGTCAAGCTCAACGACGGCTACTCGGGCCTCGGCAACGCCATCGTCGACAAGGCCGACCGCTCGCTGACCCGATTTTCGGCGGCCGGGGAGACCTGGACGAGCTTCACGACGAAGATCAGGGAACGCGGCGCGGTGGTGGAGGAGTTCATCGAACATCGCCCGCTCTACTACCCGAGCGCCCTGGCCCGAATCACGCCCGGCGGGCACGCGGCCGTGCTGGCCACGCACGACCAGGTGCTCGGCGGCCCCAACAACGACGTCTACCAGGGCTGCACGTTCCCCGCCGCCCCCGAGTACCGGCACGAGGTGGGCGAGTCGGCCGAGCGCATCGCCGCCATCCTGGCCGAGCGGGGCGTGGTGGGCCTGTTCGGCATGGACTTCTTCGCCCTCAAGGCCGACGCCGGGTACGCCGCGCTGCTGTGCGAGATCAACCTGCGGATCGGCGGCACGACGCACCCGTACGGCGCGGTGGTGCTGACGACCGGGGCCAGGTACGACCCGGCCACCGGCCTCCTCATGGCCGGGGACCAGCCGAAGTACTACACCGCGACCGACAACTGCTCCTCCTCCTGCCTGCGCGGCCGCACGCCGGGCGAGGTCATGCGGACCGCCCGGCGGCTCGGGATCGGCTTCGACGCCGACCGGCGCACGGGCAACGTCTTCCACCTGCTCGGCGCCATCCCCGAGTACGGCAAGCTGGGCTTCACCTCCATCGGCGACTCGCGCGAGGAGGCCGACGAGCTGCACGCGCTCACCCGCCGCCTTCTCTGCGACGCCTGATCCCCGCCTCCCGCAGTCCGCGCCACCCGATCACCGCCAGCACCGCACCGAGGATCACGTTGACCCCGATCAGGATCCCGTGCACGACGTAGAAGCCGGTGGGATGTCCGTCGGCCAAGTTAAACCCGA
The DNA here is from genome assembly GCF_044465465.1 of Nonomuraea sp. NPDC049655. Classification (NCBI taxonomy): domain Bacteria; kingdom Bacillati; phylum Actinomycetota; class Actinomycetes; order Streptosporangiales; family Streptosporangiaceae; genus Nonomuraea; species Nonomuraea sp. NPDC049655. Next base: position 200,497 of record NZ_JBITLS010000015.1, on the reverse strand, counting down.
GGTTGATCCACTCGACGATCATGAACACGCCGAGGATGACGAGGAAACCGGCGATCTTTGGTGACATGGTCATCTCTCCAGTATCGAAGGCGGATCATCCGGGGAATGTGTCGCCACATGGGCATTCACACGGAGCTACGCTGAGACCGCCATGTGGACGAAATTTGTGCCGGTTACGGCACTTCTCGCCGCGGTCACGCTCACGAGCGGGACCGCATCCGCCGCCCCGGCGACACCCGTCGGCGGTGACGCGCTGGGAAGCCGTGGGCTGGTGCAACCCCAAGGCGTCAAGGCGCCCCCTGAGAGCAAGGCTACTTCCTACGTCATCGCGGACGTGGAGACGGGTCAGGTGCTCGCCGCGAAGGACGCGCACGGCCGCTACCTGCCGGCGAGCACGCTCAAGACGCTCACGGCGCTGACGCTGCTGCCGAAGCTCGACAAGAACCGCAGGGTCCGGCCCAGCCAGAACGCCTGCAACCAGGAGGGCACGGCGGTCGGGCTGACGCCCAAGATGACGTACAAGGTCGACGACCTGTTCCGGGCGCTGATGATGTCGTCCGGCAACGACGCGGCCATGGCCCTGGCCGAGACGAACGGCGGCGTGGCCCAGACCATGCGCGACATGAACGCCGAGGCCAGGCGGCTGCAGGCGTACGACACGGTGGCGAAGACCCCGAGCGGCCTGGACAAACCCGGGCAGAGCAGCTCGGCGTACGACTTGGCGCTCATCGCCCGCGCTGGCCTCGCAAACCCCGATTTTCGGCGATATATCAGTACAAAGGTTGCCAAGTTTCCGGCACCCAAGGACTACTACGAGATCAGCAACCACAACAAGCTGCTCTGGCGCTACCAGGGCATGATCGGCGTCAAGAACGGCTGGACGTCCAAGGCGCAGGGCAGCTTCGTCGGCGCGGCCACCCGCGGCGGCCACACGATCCTCGTCACGATCATGCGGCACGAGGGCTACTTCTGGGACGAGGTGGCCAAGCTGCTCGACTGGGGCTTCACGGTCAGGGGGAAGGCGACCCCCGTCGGGCGGCTCGTCGAGCCGGTGCCCGAGCAGGTGCGGGCCGCGCCGCAGGCGTCGGCGCCGGTGTCGCGGGTGACGCCGGCCGCCCAGCCGCCGCTGCTGGACACGGCGGCCTCCAAGCAGACCGACTCCACCCGGACGGTCGGCTCGGCCGTCATCGGCGGCGGCCTGCTGTTCGGGCTCGTCTGGCTCGGCTTCGGCATCCGCCGCAAGCGCAACAGGTCCCGCCTCTGACGCCAGGGAGCGCGTCAGGGCCGGCTCAGGGCTCCGAGGTCGGGTGCGGGGTCGTGCCCCTGCACTCGGGGCCGGCCGCCTGGCCCGGGTCGGCCGCCGGCACCCCCAGCGGGTCGCCGATCGACGGGATCGGCGACGGGGACGGCGGCGGGCACAACCCCGTGGTGGACGTCCACGCGGCGGCCAGCAGCACGAGCCTGGCCGAGAAGTTCATCCACACCAGCAACCCCACGATGGCGGCGAACGCGCCGTAGACGGGGTTGCTGAGCGTGGTGCTGAGCAGCAGGCTCGCCACCTGCTTGAGCAGCCCGAACCCGATCGCGCCGAGCAGCGCGCCCCTGACGATGACCTTGAACGGCTCGGCCGGCTTGGCGACCCAGCCGAGCAGGATCACGAACAGCACCCAGTCGGCCACGACGCTCGCCACCACCACGAAGATCCGGAACGCCTCGGTGCTGAGCGGCGAGTTGTCGCCGAAGACGTGGTCGAGCACCTTGTCCGTGACCGTGGTCGCGGCCCCGGACACCAGCGTGGACACGACCAGCGTCGCCCCGAGCAGGATGACCGAGATCAGGTCGCGCAGTTTGCCCAGGAAGTAGTTCGGGGGCGGCACGGTGGTCATCGACATCTCGCGCAGCGCCGCGCGCAGCGCGTCCATCGCGCCGAGCCCGGCGTACAGGAGGCCGAGGAGGCCGATGATGCCCGCCGTCGTCCTGGCGCCGGCGATCTGCTCCAGGTTGAGGTCGGTCGCCATGCCGGGGAGCCGTTCGTTGATGGCGGTCTCCAGCGCCTCCCTGGTCGCGCTGCTGGCGTCGAGGGTGTAGCCGAGCACCGCGTACCCGAGCGCGAGCAGCGGGAAGAAGGACAGGAACGAGAAGTAGGTGACCGAGCCGGCCAGCCGGTCGCCTCCCTGGAGCTGGTAGCGGCGCACGGCTCTGACCAGGTGGTCGATCCACAGCCTGCGGACCCGCCAGTGGTCGAGCGTCGCCCGGCCCCAGGCGCGCAGCGACGCGATCCGCTCGTTCAGAGTCGCCATCACGCCCTCACCCCCGCCCGCCGGAGGCGAACGATCACCTCGTCACGGCGTCGGCCGATTCTGTCAGTGACGCGAGGACCGCCGCCAGATCCTGGTGGAGCATCTGCCCATCTCGCTTGACGACACGCCCGCCGACCAGCACGGTTTCCACGACACCGGGGTCGGCGTTGAGCACGACGGCGCCGATCGGGTCGTGCGCCGCCGCCATGCCGAGGGTGTCCGTGCGCAGCAGTTGCAGGTCGGCCTGCTTGCCTGGTCGCAGCGAGCCGACGACGTCGCCCAGGCCCACCACCTCGGCCCCCTCGACGGTGGCCATGCGCAGCACGTCGCGGGTGGTGAAGCCCATGCCGCCGCCGTCCGGCCGGCCGCGCTCCAGCAGGTACGCCGCCCGCATCAGGCTGAACATGTCGCCCGGCGCGCAGCTCACCGTGTCGATGCCGAGGCCGGTCGGGGCGCCCGCCGCCCTGGCCCGCCCGCTGACCGGGTAGCCGAGGCCGAGCGTCATCTCGTCGACCGGCGAGACCGACACGTTGCCGCCACTGGCCGCGACGCGCTTGAGGTCGTCGTCGGTGTAGCTGTTGGCGTGCACGTACGTGGTCCGCGGCCCGAGCAGGCCGTTCGCCTCCATGAACGCCAGGCCGCGGGCGGCGCTGTCCGGGCCGCCGACGCCCATGTGCACGGTGACCGGCAGGTCGAGCTCGCGGGCCAGCCGCCATTCGGCCAGCGCGTGCTCCTCCGCCACGATCTCCGGCCCGAGCGCGGCGACGACCATGGTGACCAGGCCGCCGCCCGCGCCGAAGTGCTCCTCGTGCACCCGCAGCCCCTCGCGGACGAGCCCGCCCGGCTCGCCCCCGTGGCACCAGCCGAGCACGGCCCTGATCCCCGACTCACGCAGCGCCCGCACGGTGGCCTCGGTGTGGGCGGGCGAGAGCTGGATGTGGGACCAGTCGAGCAGCGTGGTGATGCCGGTGTCGAGGCATTCCAGCGCGCCGGCGAGGTTGCCCGCGTAGACGTCGGCCGGGCGGTGGGCGGGGGCCAGCTCGCCGAGCACGCGGCTCAGGTAGCCGTCGAAGGCGACGTCGGGGGCGACCGCCCTGATGCCGGCCTGCCAGGTGTGCCGGTGGGTGTCGACGAACCCGGGCAGCACGATCCGCCCGGTCGCGTCGATCACCTCGGCGCCGGGGACGTCGGGCAGGCCGGGGCCCACCTCGGCGAGCACGCCGTCCTCGACGCGCACGTCGACCTGGCCGAGCACCACGGGCTCGGGCTCGGTGTCGATCACGGTGCCGTTCTTGATCAGCAGAGTGTTTCTCATGGCGAAAAGCTTCTCATTAAGCTTTTCGAAAAGCAATCTGACGATGGGTATCCTCGGTGGCGTGAAACCGGATGAGATCGACGCGATGGTGCCGCGCTGGGTGGAGTCCGGGCTGTCGTCGTCGCTGATCGCCGGTCTGGAGCTGAGCAAGCGCCTGTCCCGGCTGCACCTGGTCTTCGAGCAGGCGATCAAGGCGGAGCTGGCCGAGCTGGGGCTGACCTACGCCGAGTTCGACGTGCTGGCCGCGCTCGCCCGCACACCCGCGCCGCACCGGATGAAGCCGAGCGAGCTGTCCAAGGCGCTGCTGCTCACCTCGGGGGGCACCAGCAACGTGCTCCAGCGCCTGACGGCCGCGGGTTACGTCGAGCGGGAGGCCAACGCGGGCGACGCGCGCAGCCGGTGGGTGCAGCTCACGGCCGAGGGGCGCCGGGTGGCCCTGGCGGCCCTCGACGCCTCCTCGCGGGCGCACGAGGAGGTGCTGGCCGGAGTGCCGGAGCAGGACGTCAGAGCCGCCGCCGACGCCCTGCGCGAGGTGCTCGCCCTGGTCGGCCGCCGCCGCTTCCGCTAGCCCGCCGGTCCGCCGGCCCCCGCGCGGATCCGCCCGTCAGGCCGCCGGACGCGCCCGCTAGCTCGCGCGCAGGGCGTGGCGGTCGGCCCAGGAGCCGATCGCCGCCGCGATGGCCTCCGGCTGGTCCTCCGGGGCGTGGTGACCCGCCGGGCCCAGGTGCTCGATCTCCAGGGCCGAGATGGTGCGGGCGCACCAGTCGAGCACCTCGCCCTGGATCAGCAGGGTCGGCGAGGAGTCGAAGGTGAGCAGCAGCTTGGGCACCTCGTCGCTGTCGGCCAGCCACTTGTCGTAGCGCTCGACGGCCTCGGCCACGTCGGCCGGGTCGCCGTCGAGCGGGATCGAGCGCGCCCACTGCAGCAGCGGCCGGCGGCTCTCCCTGGTCGCGTACGCCTCCAGGTACGGCCGCAGCTCCTCCTCGCCCAGCGGGTTCAGCACCCCGCCCGTGTACGCCGTCCGCACCAGGAAGTCGTCGTCGAGCACCAGGCGCTCCCCCGCCTCGCTCCTGATCAGCTCGCTGCGGGCGCGCGGCCCCTCGCCCAGCTCGCTCCAGCTCATCGGCCGCACGATGGTCTCGAAGAAGGCCACCCCGCGCACCCGGCCCGGATGCCGCGCCGCCCAGTCGAAGGCCAGCGCGCCGCCCCAGTCGTGGCCGACCAGCACGACCTCCTCCAGGCCGAGCTCGTCGAACCAGGCGTCGAGGTAGCGGGCGTGATCGGTGAAGCGGTAGGCGAGGTCGGGCCGCCCCGAGCGGCCCATGCCGATCAGGTCGGGCGCGAGCAACCGGCCGGATCCCACCCCGGGCAGCACGTTGCGCCACAGGTGGGAGGAGTTGGGGTTGCCGTGCAGGAAGACGATCGGCACGCCCTCCCCCCGGTCCTCGTAGTACATGGTCGAGTCCAGCACCTCGGCAACAGGCATGACACGTCTCTTTCGTTCGTCCTACTAACGTTTATGACACTAACGAATGTACATCGTTAGTGCGACTAACGCAAAGGGATAGGATCACCGGCATGAGCCACGACATGTCCGACGCCGCCGACCGGGCCGCCCCCGACCGCCTGCGCGGCCTGCCGAGCCGGCTGCTGGCCCACGTCGCGATGCAGGCCGACCGGCTGGTCAGCGACCGGCTCGCGGGCGCCGACGCGCGCAAGTGGCACTACGCGGTGCTCGTCGCGCTGCGCGAGTCCGGCCCGGCCAGCCAGGCCGAGCTGAGCCGGCTCACCGGCATCTACCGCAGCGACATGGTCGCGCTGCTCAACGAGCTGGCCGAGCGCGGCCTCGTCGAGCGCGCGCCCGACCCCGCCGACCGCCGGCGCAACGTCATCTCCATGACCGAGCGCGGCCGCGACCGGCTCACCCGGCTCGACGGGCTGGTGGACGACGTCCAGGACGAGCTGCTGGCGCCCCTGACCGGCCCCGAGCGCGACCAGCTCGTCGGGCTGCTCGGACGGCTGCGCGACCACCACTCCCGATCAGCCCAATAGCGGGCAAACCCGGGTAGAAGCCGAGGCGTGGGAGCTTGCCGACATACCTCCTGACCAGGGGGAACGCATGGCAGGGTCGCTCCGGTGACCCTAGCCTGTGCTGTGTTGGGACCAAGCCAGGAGGCGTCACCCCCATGACCGACATCAGCACCGGGCAGATGGTGCGACTCCAGCGCGAACGAAGGGGCATGAGCACGACCGCGCTGGCCACCCAGTCCGGCTGCACCACCCGGCACATCGAACTCATCGAACACGGAAAACGCACCCCCTCGCTGCCCCTTCTCCGCGAGATCGCCAAGGTCCTCGGCGTTCGCACCGCCGTGCTCCTGGGCGAGACCCCCCGCGACTCCCACGAGCCCAGCAGGCCGCAGATCCGCGACATCGAGCGGGCCCTGTTCGCCTGCCGCGCCGGCGAGCCCGACCTCGAACCGCCCGACGCCGAGCAGCTGACCGAACGCGTGGCGGCGGCGCGCAACGCCTGGTTCACCTCGGCCCGCCGGTACTCGATCCTGATGGCCGCGCTGCCCTCGCTGGTCTCCGACGCCGAGAGCCTGGCGGCCGAGCGCACCCCCGCGGCCTACCGGACCGCGACGGACGCGTACATGCTGGCCAGAGGGGTGCTCAAGCACCTGCAACGGGTGGACCTCGCGCACCTGGCCGCCGACCGGGCCATGCGTTACGCCGAGGAGTCGGCCGACCCGCTGATGCTCGCCTGGGCCCACTGGAACCTCGGCCAGTCGATGCTCTCCGACGACATGCACCAGATCGCCCACGACGTGGCCCGGCGCGGCATCGAGATCCTCGAACCCCACGTGGCCGACGGCGACGTGCGGCACATCAAGGCGCTCGGCGCGCTGCACCTGCTGGCCGCCATCAGCGCGGCCAGGGGCGGCGACGACGAGCAGGCCAGGCAGACCGTGCGCGGCGCCGCCGCCCGGCTCGCCGCCCGCGCCGACGACCACTCCGACGCCTACGACCTGGCCTTCTTCGGCCCCACCAACGTCGCCATCCACATGGCCAGCATCGAGCACGACACCGGCCGCCCCGAGGCCGTGCTGCGGCTGGCCGACGACATCGACATCCGCAGGACCCCGTCCATCGAGCGGCGCACCACGCATCTGTGCCAGGTCGCCCGCGCCTGCGAAGACCTGGGCGACGACGCCGCGAGCCTGGTCTACCTGCTGCGGATCGAGCGCGAGAGCCCCGAGGAGCTCGACCACAAGCTGCTGCTGCGGGAGATGGTGCGCTCGCTGGTGCGCCGCGCGCGGCCGTCGTGGGCGCCGGAGGTGCGTTTCCTCGCCGAGCGCCACAACATCGACGTGTGAGGCCGTCCACCGAACTCTGAGTTCGCTCCGGCCGAACGGCGAGATCTGTCGCCGCGGTTCGTCACGGATCGGGTCCGGGGTGGCACTGTGCGTCCATGACCACAACGCCGAGTGCTGACGTCGTCATGGAACGCCTGCTGGAGGAGGCCATGCGCGAGTTCCCCGGCTGGGCGTTCAGCCGGGGACGGTCGGGATGGACCGCCGTGTCGGGCGGTGTGCGGCTGACCGGCCGGAGCCTGGCCGCGCTCCGCGCCCGCCTGCGCGTACGCCCCCTCGACCGGCGCGCACGCCTGTGACGACCGGAGGAAGGGCGGCAGGCCCGCCGCCCTTCCCGCGTCACACCTTGGGCAGGAAGCCCACCCGGTCGCGGACCTCGGCCATCGTCCGCCGGGCCACGGCGGCGGCGCGCTCGGCGCCGACGGCCAGCAGGCGGTCGAGCTCGACCTCGTCGGCCAGCAGCTTCTCCGTGCGCTCGCGGATCGGCGTGAACGTCTCCACGACCGCCTCGGCGACGTCCTTCTTGAACGTGCCGTAGCCCTGGCCCTCGTAGCGGGCGACCAGGTCGGGGATGGGCGTGCCGGTCAGCGCCGACTGGATGCGCAGCAGGTTGGAGATGCCCGGCTTGTTCTCCTCGTCGAACAGCACCTCCGAGCCCGTGTCGGTCACCGCGCGCATGACCTTCTTGCGCAGCGGCCCCGGCTGCTCCAGCACGTCGAGGATGCCCGCCGGGCTGGAGGACGACTTCGACATCTTCGCCGTCGGGTCCTGGAGGTCGGTGATCTTCTCGACCTCCTTGAGGATGTACGGGTCGGGCAGCGTGAAGGTGTCGCCGAAGCGGTGGTTGAAGCGCTGGCCCAGGTCGCGGGTGAGCTCCAGGTGCTGCTTCTGGTCGGCCCCCACCGGGACGGCGTTGGCCTGGTAGAGCAGGATGTCGGCGGCCTGGAGGATCGGGTAGGTGAACAGCCCGACGCTGGCCGCGCTCTCGCCGAACTTGGCCGACTTGTCCTTGAACTGCGTCATCCGGGCAGCCTCGCCCATGCCGGTGAGGCAGATCAGGATCCAGGCGAGCTCGGTGTGCTCGCGCACGTGCGACTGCACGAAGACGGTCGAGCGCTCGGCGTCGAGGCCGGCGGCGAAGAGCTGCGCGGCGGCCACCCGGCTGCGCCTGCGCAGAGCGGCGGGCTCGGTCGGCACGGTGATCGCGTGCAGGTCGACCACGCAGTAGAAGGCGTCGTGGGTCTCCTGCATGGTGACCCACTGACGGACCGCACCCAGGTAGTTGCCCAGGTGGAATGAGTCCGCGGTGGGCTGGATGCCGGAGAGAACACGAGGTCTGGCCATAGCAGGCAATTGTGTCAGGAATCCTGGTCGGGCGGCGACTCGACGGCGGCCCGGCGTTTCACCCGCACCCGCGCGATCCGGCGCCCGTCCAACTCGGTGACGGTCAGCTCGAAGCCCTGGATCTCCACCTGCTCGCCGGCGGCCGGCACGTGCCCCAGCATGGCCATCACGAACCCGCCCAGCGTCTCGTACGGGCCGTCGGGCAGCCGTACGCCGGTCTCGGTGGCGAAGTCGTTGAGGTTGGTCAGGCCGTCGATCTCGATCTCGCCGGCGGGCAGGACGACGACGTCCTCCTCGACGTCGTACTCGTCCCTGATGTCGCCGATCAGCTCCTCGACCAGGTCCTCCATGGTGACGATGCCGGCGGTGCCGCCGTACTCGTCGACCACGATGGCCAGGTGCTGGCCCTCGTCGCGCATCTCGTTCAGGGTGCTCAGCAGGCGCTTGGAGGCGGGCACGAACTTGGCGGGCCGGATCGGCACGACCGCGCTGATGGGCTCGGTACGCCCGATCAGCTGGGGGTCGAGCAGGTCGCGCACGTGCACGAAACCGATGACCTCGTCGTATGAGTCGCGGTAGACGGGGAAGCGGGAGTGCGGGAGCGCGGCGGCCAGGTTCGCGGCCTCGGCCAGCGGCGTCTCGGCGTCCATGAACTCGACCTCGGTGCGGGGCAGCATGACCTCGCGGAGCTGGCGCTTGCCGGCGGCGAACACCTCGGCGATGAGCTTGCGCTCGTCGGCGGTGAGCTCGGCGTGCCCGACGACCATGTCGCGCAGCTCCTCGGTGGTGACCTCCTCCCGGTCGGCCTCCGGGTTGCCGCCGAGCAGCCGGACGACCAGGTCGGTCGACTTCGACAACATCCAGATGATCGGACGCGACAGGGCGGCGATCCGGTCGAGGAAGGGCGCGACGAACAGCGACAGCCCCTCGGTGCGCTGCAGGGCCAGCCGCTTGGGGGCCAGCTCGCCGAGCACCAGCGAGACGTACGAGATGGCCAGCGTCACCAGCACGAGCCCGAGCACGGGCGCGACCCCCCGCGGCACCCCCCAGCGTTCGAGCACCGGGACGAGCTCCATCCCGAGCCGGTCGGCGCCGAAGGCGGCCGAGAGCATCGTGGCGACGGTCACCCCGATCTGCACCGCCGACAGGAAACGGTTGGGGTCGCGGGCGAGCTTGGCCACCCGCTCGCCCCTCCGGCCGCGCTCGGCGAGCTTGCGGACCTGGCTCTCGCGCAGGGAGACCATCGCGATCTCCGCGCCCGCGAAGAACCCGCCGACCAGGATGAAGAGCAGGACCAGGGCGATGTTCGCCGCGAGGGTGTCAAACATGGTGGTTGGCAGCGTACTCGGCGGGTTTCCCGCGTATGCTGAACGGCAAGCCGTACAAAATCAAACATATCTAAACAGGAGTACACATGAGGCTGTTGGTCACCGGAGGCGCCGGGTACGTCGGCAGCGTCGTCGCCGCGCAGCTCGTCGAGGCGGGGCACGAGGTGACCGTGCTCGACGACCTGTCCACGGGCCACGAGGACGCGGTGCCCGAGGGCGCCCGGTTCGTGCGTGAGTCGATCACGAACGCCCACGACGCGCTCGACGGCATGGACGCCGTGCTGCACTTCGCGGCCAAGTCCCTGGTGGGCGAGTCGGTGGAGAAGCCCGGCCTTTACTGGGCCGGCAACCTCGGCGGCACGCTGGCCCTGCTCGACGCGATGCGTGACAAGGGCGTGCGCCGGATCGTCTTCTCCTCCACGGCGGCCACGTACGGCGAGCCCGAGCGCTCCCCCATCGAGGAGGACGACCCGACGCGCCCGACCAACCCCTACGGCGCCTCGAAGCTGGCCGTGGACACCGCCCTGAGCGCCTACGCGGGCATCCGCGGGCTCGGCGCGGTGAGCCTGCGCTACTTCAACGTGGCCGGCGCCTACGGCCGCTTCCGCGAGCGCCACACGGTCGAGACCCACCTCATCCCGAACGTGCTCAAGGTGGCCACCGGCGAGCGCGACTCGGTGAGCGTCTTCGGCACCGACTACCCCACCGCCGACGGCACCTGCGTGCGCGACTACGTCCACGTCGGCGACCTGGCGCGGGCGCACCTGCTGGCGCTGGAGGCGGTCGCCAAGGGCGAGCACAAGATCTACAACCTGGGCAGCGGCACCGGGTTCAGCGTGCAGGAGGTGATCTCGGTCTGTCGCGAGGTCACCGGCCACGAGATCCCGGTCGTCGTCGGCGACCGGCGGCCCGGCGACCCGGCCGTCCTGGTGGCCTCGTCCGCGCGGATCCAGCGCGACCTGGGGTGGAAGGCGGAGCGGGCGGCGCTGCGCGACATCGTCTCCGACGCGTGGACGGCACTTTCCGGGAACGCCTGATGTGGGCGGCGTTTATGTGCTGTGATACCCAAATGTGAGGAGCTTTTCACCAAGGGTCACGAAGCTGCTCTTTGGTGCCCTCATCCTGCTGGGCAGCCTCGCCGCGGCGGCCGGGGTGATCTACGCGACCTCCCAGCCCGCGCCGGCCGCCCAGCCCGTCCCCTCCTGTCCGGGGGCGGACGAGAAGGACGTTTCCCCACACAAGTAACCTGTTCCGCCGTGTCACTCCTCCCCGAGAGCGGGCCCGTGCGCGCGCTCACGTACGCCACACTCCTGCGTGCCCTGGGCCGCGGCCTGTTCGTCACGGTGAGCGTGCTGTTCTTCAAACTGTCGGTCGGCCTGTCGGACGGCGAGATCGGGCTGGGGATGACGATCGCCGCGGCCGTCGGGCTCGCCGCCGGGCTGCCCGCCGGGCGGCTGTCCGACCTGGTCGGGCCGCGCGGGGTGCAGATCGCCTTCTCCGCCGCAGGCGGGTTGCTGGTGCCGGTGTACGCGCTGGTGTCGGGGTTCGCCGGGTTCGTCGTGGTGGTCACCCTGGTGACGTTCGCCGAGGCCGGTGAGGGCACCGCGCGGGCGGCGCTGGTCGGTGGCGCGGTGCCGGCGGCCGACCGGGTGCGGGTGCGCGCGTACCTGCGGGCCGTGACCAACGTCGGCTGGTCGGTCGGCGGGCTCGGGGCGGGCGCGGCGCTGCACTTCGACAGCCGTCCCGTGTACCTGGGGATGATCTTCGGGTGCGCGCTCTGCTACCTCGGGAGCGCGCTGCTGGGGTTCCGGGTGCCGGCCGTCGCGCCCGTTCCGCGCAAGGCGGGCGAGCCGGTCTGGATCGTGCTGCGCGACCGGCCGTACGCGGTGCTGGCGCTGCTCAACGCGGTGCTGTTCATGCAGAACGGGCTGCTCACCATCGCGATCCCGCTCTGGGTGGCCGGCCGGACCTCGGCGCCTGCGTGGACGGTGGCGGCCGTCGCCATGATCAACACCGTCACCGTCACGGTCCTGCAGGTGCGGCTCAGCCGCGGCACCGACGACGCGGCCGGCGCGGCCCGCGCCCAGCGCCGCTCGGGCGTGTTCCTCCTGCTGGCCTGCGTGCTGCTGGCCCTGGCCGCCGGACAGCCGGCCTGGGTGGCGGTGGTCGCCCTGTTCGGCGGCGCGCTGCTGCACGTCCTCGGGGAGCTGCTGCAGGCCGCCGGCTCGTGGGGGTTGTCGTACGAGCTGGCCCCGCCGCACGCCATCGGCCAGTACCAGGGCCTGTACGGCATGGGCCAGCAGGTGTCCAACATCGTCGTGCCCGCCGTCATGACCACGGTCATCGTGGGCTGGGGGCTGCCGGGCTGGCTGCTGTTCGGCGGGGTCTTCCTGGCCGCCGGGCTGGCCGTGCCGCCGGTGACGCGCTGGGCCGAGCGCACCCGCGGCGCCGCGCTCCCCCTCACGACGGCGGACGCGCGCCCCCGCTGAGCCGGGGACGCGCGTCCGAAGTGTCGCGCCAGGTTCAGATGAGGCCGAGCTCGCGGACGGCGTCGCGCTCCTCGGTCAGCTCGCGCACGCTGGCGTCGATGCGCTCGCGGGAGAAGGAGTCGATCTCCAGGCCCTGGATGATCTCGTACCGGCCGTTGACCGAACGCACCGGGAAGGACGAGATGAGCCCCTCGGGCACGCCGTACGAGCCGTCGGAGACGACGGCGGCCGAGGTCCACTCGGTGCCGTTGACCCAGTCGTGGACGTGGTCGATCGCGGCGTTGGCGGCCGAGGCGGCCGAGGAGGCGCCACGGGCCTCGATGATGGCGGCGCCGCGCTTGGCGACCGTCGGGATGAACGTCTCGCGCAGCCACTCGCCCTCGACCTGCTCGGCCGCGATCTTGCCGCCGACCTCGGCGTGGAACAGGTCGGGGTACTGGGTGGCGGAGTGGTTGCCCCAGATGGTCATCTTCTTGATCTCGGTGACCGGGACCTGGAGCTTGGCGGCGAGCTGGGACAGCGCGCGGTTGTGGTCGAGGCGGGTCATCGCGGTGAACCGCTCGGCCGGGACGTCGGGCGCGTGCTGCTGGGCGATGAGCGCGTTGGTGTTGGCCGGGTTGCCCACGACCAGGACGCGGATGTCGTCGGCGGCGTGCTCGTTGATCGCCTTGCCCTGGGGGCCGAAGATGCCGCCGTTGGCGCCGAGCAGGTCGCCGCGCTCCATGCCGGCCTTGCGCGGCATGGCGCCGACCAGCAGGGCGACGTTGGCGCCGGCGAAGGCCACGTTGGCGTCGTCGGTGATCTCGATGCCGGACAGCAGCGGGAACGCGCAGTCGTCGAGCTCCATGGCGGTGCCCTCGGCCGCCTTCACCGCCTGCGGGATCTCCAGCAGGCTCAGCTTGACCGGGACGTCAGCGCCGAGCAGCTGTCCCGACGCGATGCGGAACAGCAGTGCGTAGCCGATCTGACCGGCGGCCCCGGTGACGGTTACCTTGACGGGCGTGGCCATGGCCTTCCCCTAACTCACTGGATGAATTCGTTGGACTTTCGGATGTTACCGCTCGTCATCCGCAGGGCTCCATCGCGGGCACCTTCAGCTCGGGCCGGAAGTCGACCTTGTCGAAGTGGCTGCTCAGGAGCTTCTTGATGGTGCCCGTGCGGTAGAGGTCGGCGATGACGCCCTTGACCGCGGTGCAGGTCTTGGCGTCGCCGTCGCGGATGCCGACCGCGTACCGCTCGTTGTCGAGCTTGGCACCGATGATCTTGTAACGCATGTTCTCCCGGCTGGCGAACCCGGCCAGGATCAGGTCCTCGCCGGGCACCGCGTCGACCTTGCCGTTCCTGAGCAGGTCCATGCAGGCCGCGTAGTCGCCGGCGGTCACGGGCTCGACCTTCACCCTGTCCTGCACCTCGCCGACCGTCGGAGTGTCGAGCGCGCAGATCTTCTTGCCCTTGAGGTCGTCCAGCGAGTCGATGCCGGTGCCGGCGCGGACCAGCACGTCGCGGTGGGCCACGTAGTACGGCCCGGCGAACCTGGTCTCGCTCTTGTCCACCGAGTACGTGGCGACGACCAGGTCGACCCTGCCTTCGGCCAGCGCGGCCGCCCGGTCGTTCCGACCGACCCGGGTGAACACCGTCTCCTCGGCCCCGAGCGCGGCGGCCACGAGCTTGGCCACCTCGACGTCGAACCCGCTGAAGTCGTCGCCGTTCTGCAGGCCGACGCCCGGCAGGTCGCCCTTGACGCCGACGATGATCTTTCCGGTCTGGGCGACCTTGTCCACCACCGAGGCGAACGTGGGGGGCCGCGAGTTCTTCTTCCCCGTCGGCACGGGGGTCACGACCTCGCCCTTGAACGCCAGCGGCGACCAGCCGTTCGCCATCGCCGCGACGGCCACGACCGCCAGCATGACGAGCGCGGCGGCCAGCGCGAGCCACACCTTGAGCCGCCGCCGGCCTCCGGACGGCACGGGCTCGTCGAGGGGCCTCGCCGCCGGGCCCTGGCTCTGGCTCTGGCTCTGCCTCTGGCCCTGGCCCTGGCCCTGGCCGGACTGCACGGTCTCCACACGCCCGGAGACACCGGTCCCGGTGCCGGTCGTGTGCGGGGTGCCGGTCGGGTGCGGGGTGCCGGTGCCGGTCGGGTGCGCGGACCTGGTGCCGGTCGGGTGCGCGGAGCCGGTGCCGGTCGGGTGCGCGGAGCCGGTCCCGGTCGTGGTCGGGTGGGCGGGGGCGGTGCCGGCGGCCGTGCCGGACGGGGGGCCGGCGGGGTGGCCGGTGGCCTGCGTGGCGGGCCGGTCAGTGATGGACGTGGCCGACACCCGCGTGAACGGCGTCGTGTCGTCGCCGGCCACCTGCACGCCCCTGGTGAGCACCGCCGTCGAGGCCCCGGCCGCCGTGCCGGTCTGCCCGAGCAGGCGCAGCAGGAGCTGGTCGGCCGAGGGACGCTCGTCGGGCGACTTGGCCAGCGCCGAACGCACCACGCCCCGCAGCGGCTCGTGCATCATCTCCACGTCGACCTCGTGGTTCAGGATGCGGTTGAGCACCACGGCGATCGACTTGCCCTCGAAGGCCGCCTTCCCGGTGGCCGCGAAGGCCATGGTCGCGCCCCAGGCGAACACGTCCGTGAAGGGCCCGATGTCGTCGCCGGCGATCTGCTCGGGCGCCATGTAGGCGGGCGTGCCGATCGCGCGGCTGGTGATCGTGCCGGTCGAGTCGATGATGCGGGCGATGCCGAAGTCGACCACGCGCGGCCCGTCGGCGGCGATGAGCACGTTGTCCGGCTTGAAGTCCCGGTGGACGATCGAGGCGTGGTGGATGGCGGTGAGCGCGGTGGCCGTGCCGATGGCCAGCCGGTCGAGCACCGTGCCGCTGAGCGGGCCGTCGGTCTCGACGATGTCGCGCAGCGCCCGCCCGTCGATGTACTCGCTGGCGATGTACGGCGTGTCGCCGTCGAGGTCGGCCTCCATCACCCGCGCGGTGCAGAAGGAGGCCACCCGCTGGGCCGCCTTCAGCTCCCTGGCGAAGCGCGACCTGGCGATCGTGTCACCGCTGAACTTCACGTGCAGCAGCTTGATCGCGGCCCGCTCGCCCTGCTCGTTGACGCCCAGGTAGACGATCCCCTGGCCGCCCTCGCCGATCCGTCCGGACAGCCGGAACGATCCCAGCAGCGCTGGATCGCCGGCCACCAGCGGCGCGATCTGCGGCATTCGTCTTTCCCCACGTTCACTGAACCCCAACCACGCAAACTTTACGACGCTCAGCAACTTCCCAGGGATCCGTTAACCGTTCGTGACTCACCGGTTTTTGCACAAAGCCCGTACACAGCGTCCATTCGGACCCTGTAACAGCGGTCTTGACTGGTTGGTCGCAGATCACGGATCGGGTCTTCGACGACCTCCTCGCACGCCGCGGACATCAGAGTGCAATCAGGAAATCCTCCTTCCAACCTGGCGTCCCAACTCCGCCGGTCGCTACGGTTGATCAACATGAGCCGGTCACCGGCAGTCCAGGTCCACCGCGTGGTACAGGTCGCCTCTGATCTCCGGCCGCACGGCGACGCGCCCCCACCAGCGATCGACCTCCAGCACCACACGGGAACCCGTGGAGGCGGCGGCCGCGCAGTCCGTGACGACCACGCCGAGGCTCAAGGACACGCCCTGCCCGGCGGGGATCGTCAGGGGCAGGGCGCGGCCGTCCTCGCCCCGCGCCGACGTCATCGTCAGCCCCGCTCCCTCCACGCCCACCCCGGTGACCGTCACGGGGAAGTGGCCCTGGTTGTGGAGGTACCGGCTCACCGTGCCCTGGAGACCGGTCGGCCGGCCGAGCTCGTCCTGGGACCTCCTGACGGAGCTGTTGCCTCCCAGCTCCTCGACGCGCGGGAACAGGGCACCGCTGGACCAGCCGGCCAGGACGAGGAGCGCCGTCGCCGCGCCCGCGGCGGCCGCCGCCCGCCAGCGCCACGCCTGCCGGCGAGTGAGCATGCCCGCCCGGTGGTCGAGCCGTTCCCAGATCTCCGGAGAAACCACGCCAGCCCCTTCCGTCCCGGAAAGGCGTATTGTGCCCCCTTCCTGGGTGGGCCGGAAGAGGCCTCTTCATGGTGATCGCGATCGTCGTCGCCGTCGCGGTGCTGTCGGCGGCGACAGCGGCGCTCGTCGCGAACAGGCCGATGAGCCGGGCCGCCGCGGACCGGTTCTCGGCCCGGCAGCAGGTGGCCTTCACCGCGTTCAACGGCCCGGCGATGCTGCGCCACATGCAGGTCACCCGGCGGTTCCGGTGGGCGGGGGCGAGTGCGGGAACGGTTCTCATGGCGCTGCCGCCGGTCTCGGGCGACCTCGGCCTCCGCCTCTTCCTGCCGGTGGGCGGCTGGACCCTCGGAGTGCTGGCCGGCGAGCTGTCCAAGGGCGGCGGGCCGAGACCACGGACGCTCCGCGCGCCGCGGCGGGGCGTCGGGTCACGACCGCTCGTCATCCTCTGGCGCATCTGCGCCGCCCTCTCCTGCGGCGTCGCGCTCCACGTGGTGGCACGTTCCTTCCTGGGTGACGTCGGATTCGCCGGACGCGCCGCCGCCGCGTGGACGCTCGCCGTCGTGGTGATCGTCCAGGCCGTGCTGCACGATCTGGGCCGCCCCCTCGCGCAGGGGCCCGCCGATCTGGTCGCCGCCGAGGCGGCCATGAGGTCGGACACGGCCCGGATGCTGATGGCGGGCGGGAGCGCGGCAGCGCTGTGGGCGGCGCCGCTCTCCGAGCTGCCCGGCCTCCACGACGACCTGCTTCTCCTCAGCCACGTTGCGGTTCGGGGACTGCCCCTGCTCGTCTGGATCCTCTCCGGACGTCCCCGGCCCGGTGTGCCGGGCCGGTGGCGGGTGCCCTGGCGCGCCGTGTCGGCGGCGCTGGTCACCGTCTGCCTGATCATGGCCTGGAACGGCCTCGTGGTCTGGCGCTACAGCTCTCCCCCTCCTCCCGCGGCGCTCACCGGGCCGCTCCCCGCGCCGATCGGCTACGCCGACCAGAGCCACCACCGCTGGCGGTTGCACCTGAGACGCTCCGGCTCATGGCAGACGGTCGCCCTTCCCCAGGCCCGCGCGGTGATGCCGATCAGCAATCGGCGGGCGCCGCTCGTGATCAGCGGCGACGGCTACCGCCTGATCTACCTGGACGCGGCGACCGGCCGTCTCGTGCTGCACGACCTGTCCGCCGAGAACGCCCCGCGCCCGCTGACCGGCCCCGGCGAAGGCGTGCCCGACGCGGCCTTCGGCCAGGACGACCGGCACGTCATCCTGACCTGGCCCGACGGAGTGGACCTGGTGGACGCCGTCACCGGGGCCCGGCGGCGGCTGCCCGGCATCGGCCGCGTGATCGACGTCGTGCCCGGCAAGGTGGTGGCCACCACCGGCCGGCGTGCCCTGGAGGGCGCCCCCGACACCGAGCTGGTCACGCTCGACGCGCGGGGGGCCGTACGCACCAGGACGCCCTTCGACCCGGCGTTGCAGGCGCTGCTCACGCCCGACGGCGACCGCCTGGTCCTCTTCTCGGAAAACGAGGTGCTGACCATGGATCCGCGCACCGGCGGCCGGGTGCGGGCGCGCGCGACGCTGGGCGGGCCGGGCGTCGAGGCCGAGCTGGTGCGGTGGACGGAGGACGGGCGCCTGCTCGTCATGCTCGGCTGGGACGATCCCGTCCTGTACCTCGTGGACCTGGAGACGGGGAAGAGCCGCCAGGTGAAGAACGTCCCCTCCCGCCTTGGCGAGGTCGTCGTCGGCAGGCTGGCGTGACGCGCCGCCGGAGGCTGCCCTGGCGGGCGGGGGCCGCCGCCCTGAGCGTGGTGCTGGCCGCCGCGTGGGTCGCCGCGCCCCTGCCGGCGGAGCCCGGCGTGCGGTTCGTCCACTCCCAGCCGGTCACTGCGACCAAGACGGCCGAGAAGCCGGTGAAGCCCGCGAAGCGCACGAAGTACGCCACCCCGATCCGCTACGCGTACGTCCCGAGCTGCGACGAGTGCGCGCACATGATCCTCGTCGGGGACGGCGCGGAGCGCGGCCGCCTGCCGTACAGCTTCGACGGGACGATGTTCGCCCTCAGCCGGGACGGCCGGCGTGCGGCCTTCCTGAGGGACAGCGACAACACCTACGTCGTGGCCGACCTGCGGACGGGAGCCGTCGAACGGCTCCCCGTCAGGCAGCCGCGCGGGACCGTCACGGCGTTGTTCGGCGCTCAGCCGCCGCTGTTCTCCCTGGACGGCCGGCACCTGCTCCTCCAGCCCGACCGTCTGACCAAGGACACCGACGTGGTGCTGGAGCCGCCCGTGATCGTGGACGTCGCGCGCGGCACCGCCACCCGCCTCCCGGACCGCGGGCAGGTCGCCGGATGGACGTCGGAAGGTCTCGTCATGAAGAGCGGCGAGCCCTCCCGCCGCTCCCCGGGCCACCTCAGGTCGGTGTGGTTCGCCGTCTACTCGCCCAAGGGCGAGCTGCTGCGCAGCTACACCATGCCGGGCAACGTGGAGTGGGCCATCGAACCGTCCCCCTCCGGCCGCCTGATCGCGTCACGGCACCGGGAGCTCACCCCCGGCGGCGTGCTCCAGCAGGGCGTCGCCCTGTTCGACACGAAGACCGGCGAACACGTGCGCACGGTCACGCCGCGGCTGGCCACCGGCTGGTGGCTCGCCGCCCTGCTGCGCTGGGAGGACGAGGACACCCTCACGGTCAGGGCGAACGGCCGGCTGGGCGAGACCGCCTACCTGGTGCTGGACCTGCGCACCGCGGCCGTCCGCCCGATCGACGTCACCGGCGAGGTGGCCGACTTCATGCTGCAACCCGCCGAGCTGAGCGTGGTGCTCGGGCGCGTCCGTCAGTAGGGCAGGCTCCAGGTGGTGAAGGACTTGCGCAGGTACGGGTTCTTGAACTTCGGGTACGCGACCGTGCTGACGTCACCGTCCGAGGTGTAGCGCATGTCCGGGTTGTTCTTGAGCCAGTCGAGCCAGGCCGCCGAGCAGAACTGCGCGCAGTCGCCCTTCTTCTCCATGACCCGGATCCGCGGGATGCCGCCCGGGTCGAACGCCTTGCTGAACGGCGACGGCGCGGGCGTGTATCCGGCCAGGAACGCGCCGGCGTGGTTGTAGAGCTTGCCGTGCAGCGCCCAGTTCTTGTTGCGCGGCTGGTTGCCGTACGGCAGGGCGATGGAGTTGGGCTTGACCTTGGTCAGGTCGTCGATCTGCTTGGCGATGCCGCCGATCTGGTCCTCCACCTCCTTCTCCGAGCGTCCGTGCAGGTTGACGTGGTCACGGGTGTGGTTGCCGATGTCGAAGCCGTTGTCCTTGAGCCAGCCCAGCGTCTGGGCCTGCTCCTCGCGCACGGTCTTGCCGAACATGTCGCGGGTGACGTAGAAGGTGGCGGCCGGCCGGAAACCCGGGTGCTTGGCGGCCACCTCGCGCAGGATCGCCACGGCGGTGTCCGGCTGCGGGACGCCCATCTCGTTCAGCGTGAGCTGCGAGGGCGAGGAGTCGTCGAACGTCAGGACCACGGGATGCTTGCCCGCCGGGACGTTGATCTTCCCGGTCACCATCTCCGACGCGCTGATCGGGACGTAGTCCTCCTTGACCAGCCGTTCGAGGTCCGAGCGGAACTGCTGCGGCGTCCTGTCGTCGGTGGTGGCCGGGTTCTTGATGACCCGGTGGAACATCAGCACCGGGATCTGGCCCAGTTCGTTCGCCTTCACCTTGCGCGCCAGCGCGATCTTGGCCGCTTTGCTCTGCTTCAGCCTGGCCGCGGCCTCGGCCTTGCTGTCGGTGATCTTGGCAGTGTCGGGCGGCGAGTCGCACCCGGTCAGGACGACGGCGGCCGCAAGGAGCCCCGCTCCTGTCAAAATACCCAGTCGCATCCGAACCCCCCGAGACGCGTACGACTGTTACAGGTTGGGCCTTACCCAGATGATCAACTGCGCCACGCCGCGACCTCGTCAAGGAAGGGTCAGGGATTGCGAAAACCGTCATCTCCTGCCGAGGCCGAGCCGGCGGGCGACCCGGGCCATCAGCTGCGACATCCGGGACGGGAACGCGTCCGGCTCCGGGACGGTGACCGGCCGGACCCGGCCGTTGTGGATCGCGCCGATGCGCCAGCCCTGGCCCGTCCGCACCACGACGACGGTCTGCCGGGACAGCCGCCGCCTGGGCAGCGTGGACCGCCAGGGCATCAGGACGGAGGCCGTGCCGTGCACGACCGCCACGTCGGGGGTGAGGAAGCGCACCGACTCCAGGTCGCCGACGAGCGCCGAGCCGGCCAGGACGCCGCGGAAGAGCTTGTCGTGGTTGAGCTCGTGCGCGCGGCGGCCGCGGGCGATCGTGCCGTCGTAGGAGACGTAGTCGGAGTCGTCGGTGAACAGGGCGCCGAACGCGCGGGCGTCCCCGGCGGTCCAGGCGGCCATGAAGTCGGCGAACAGGCGCTGGATCTCGGCGGTGTCGGACGCGGCGAGGGTGGTCGAGCGCATGGCGGTGCCTCCGGAAGTGATATCGTCATTTCGACTGACGAAAAGTACGATAGCAGAAAGGTTCGAATGTCGAAACGTGCCGTGATCGGAGAGATCGCCATGGAGCTCCGGCAGCTGCAGCAGAGCTTCGACGCCTTCGACGAGGCCGCCGCGGCCCGGCTCCGCCTCAACCGCACCGACCTGCGCTGCCTCGACGTCGTCCTGGCCGAGGGTCCGGTCGCCGCGGGCGCGCTCAGCCTCGCGCTGAAGCTCAGCCCGGCGGCCGTCACCACCGTCATCGACCGGCTGGAACGCGCGGGCATGGTGGCCCGCGCGCCCGATCCGGGCAACCGCCGCCGCGTCCTGGTCGCCGCCACCGACGCCGCCCGCGCCGCCGAGGCCGAGATCTTCGTCCCGGTCGGCCAGGCCGGCGCGCGGGCGCTGGAGGGGTACGGGCCGGACGAGCTGGCGGTGATCCTCGGCTTCCTGCGCACCGCCCGCAGGGTCCAGGAGGAACAGGCGGCCCGCGTCAGAGATTCGTCCTGAGTTCCGGAAAACACGACACAGGGTGTCGGGTTTCCGGTCGAGCATGGTCCCACCGGCCGGTGCCGACCGCGGGCCGGTACGTACGTACAGACAAGGACCTCAATGCGCGAAACCCCGCAGGAGCTCGAAGAGCTCCAGGCGCTCCTGGACGCCTCGCTCTCCCGCTCCACCTCGCACCTGCGCTCGATCGTCACCGAGCGCACCCTGACCGCCGAGCAGCTCACCGGGATCCTGACCGGCATGCGCGTCCTCGCCGTGTCCACCGTGACGGCGAAGGGCGAGCCGCGGATCAGCGGCGCCGACGGCCACTTCCTGCACGGCAAATGGCACTTCGGCACGGCCCGCGGCGCCGCCAAGGCGCGCCACCTCGCCGCCCGCCCGGCGGCCAGCGTCGCCCACATGCGCGGGGAGGACCTGGGCGTGTTCACCCACGGCAGGGTGGAGATCCTCAACCCGCGGGACGGCGAGCCGGCCGCCGACTGGCCGGCCATCCTGGACTACTTCAAGGACTTCTACGGCGCGGACGCCTTCGACTGGGAGAACGACGTGGTCTACTACCGGCTGCACCCGAGCTGGATGACCGCCTACGCCCCCGACCTGGCCAAGCTCACGCCCTGACCGGCCGGTGCGGCCCAGCCGCCGCGTCACAGGTAGAGCGGCCGCGTCACAGGTAGAGCCGCAGCAGGTCCTCCTCGCTCTCGCGGCGGACGATGACCCGCGCCTGCCCGTCGCGCACCGCGACGACCGGCGGCCTGGGCACGTGGTTGTAGTTGCCGGCCATCGAGCGCTGGTACGCGCCCGACACCGGGACGGCGAGCAGGTCGCCGGGCCGCACGTCGCCGGGCAGCGCGATGTCCCTGACCAGCACGTCCCCGCTCTCGCAGTGCTTGCCGACCACGGTGAACGCGCTCGTGGGGGCGTCGGAGGCGCGGTTGGCCAGGGCGGCGGTGTAGGCGGCGCCGTACATGCCGGGGCGGGGGTTGTCGCTCATGCCGCCGTTCACGCTCACGTACCGGCCCTTGATCGTGCCGATCTCGTACAGGGCGACCGTGGACGGCCCGGCGATCGACCTGCCGGGCTCGACGGCCAGGTGCAGGCCCGCGGTCTCCTTCCTGAGCACGGCGAGCAGCTCTGCGGGCGTGGGCGGGGTGGGGTCGTCCGGCGTGTAGGCGATGCCGAGGCCGCCGCCCAGGTCGAGCCTGGTGACGCCGGTCTCGGCGGCGAAGGCGGCCATCCTGGCGGCGGCGGTGCCGAAGCCGTCCAGCTCGAAGATCTGCGAGCCGATGTGGGAGTGCAGGCCGTACAGCTCCAGCGCGGGCTCGGCGCTCACCTGCGCCACCGCGAGCGCGGCGGCGCCGGCGCTCAGCGAGAAGCCGAACTTGGAGTCCTCGCCGCCGGTGGCGATGAAGGCGTGGGTGTGCGGGTCCACGCCCGGCGTCACCCTGATCATCACCCGCTGCCGGACGCCCAGGGAGGCGGCGATCTCGGCGAGCCTTTCGATCTCGGCGAAGGAGTCGACGACCACGCAGCCGATGCCCCAGGCCACGGCCCTGCGCAGCTCGTCGGCCGACTTGTTGTTGCCGTGGAAGACGACCCGCTCCGGCGGCATCCCGCCGGCCATGGCCACGGCGAGCTCGCCGCCCGTGCAGACGTCCAGGGACAGGCCCAGCCGGTCCAGCCAGCGCACCACCTCGGGGCAGAGGAACGCCTTGCCGCCGTAGTGCACGTCGCCGTCGGGCAGCGCGTCCAGCCAGGCGCGGGCGCGGGCGGTGAAGTCGGCCTCGTCCAGCACGTACGCGGGCGTGCCGTGCTCCCGGGCCAGTTCGACCGCGCCGATCCCGCCGAGCCGCAGCTCCCCGTCGTGCCATGTGGTGGTCTGGGGCCAGATGTCCAAACTCATGAGGGGCGAGCGTAAACAACCGCGAGGGCATGAAGGGTCGAGCATCGATGGATTCGTTGCTGAGGGTCGCATGCCTTCACGAGGCTTGGTGCCGCCTGACGGCCTGGCCACGATGACATGCCATGCGAACACACCTGGTCATCGCCCTGGTGGCGGCCTGCGCGCTCGGCGCGGGATGCGGGAGGTCCACCTCGGGTACGGCGGCGGCCCCCACGCCGCCCTCCTCGACCGGCAAGAGCGCCAAGGACCTCGTCCCGGATTCCGTACGGAAGTCCGGCGAGCTCCGCATGGCGACCTCGGAAGGCTATCCCCCGATGGAGATGTACAAGCCGGGCACCCAGGAGATGACCGGCGTCGACGCCGACCTGGCCGTGGCGGTCGGCGAGCGGCTCGGGCTGAAGACCCGGATCATCAACGCCTCCTTCGACGGTCTCATCCCCGGCCTGCAGGGCGGCCGGTGGGACATCGCCATGGCCGCGCTCAGCGACCTCGAACAGCGCCGCAAGGCCGTCGACTTCGTCGACTACTTCAACGCCGGCGGCTCGATCATGGTCAAGAAGGGCAACCCCGAGGGCATCAAGACCCTTGAGGACCTGTGCGGCAAGAAGGTCGTCCTGGCCAAGGGCAGCTCCAACCTGGAGATCGGCAAGCGCCAGAACGAGAAGTGCGCCCAGAAGATGGAGATCATGCAGAGCGAGGACGCCCCCACCGGCCTGCTCACCATCGACTCCGGCCGTACCGTCGCCACGATCGTCGACTCCCCCGTGGCCGCCATGTACGCCAAGGAGACCGGCAAGTACGAGGTCCTGGCCGAGCAGTACGACGCCGGCCCCTGGGGCATCGCGATCGACAAGAAGCAGACCGGCCTGCGCGACGCCGTCGCCAAGGCGCTGCAGGAGCTGATCGACAGCGGCGAGTACGGCAAGATCCTGGAGAAGTACGGCACGACGGCCAACGCCGTGCCCAAGGTCACGATCAACACCGGCGCATGATGGAACTCCCGATCGAGGCGGTGAAGCCGCCCAGGCCCGGGCGGCTCGTCGCGGCGGTGGTCGCGGCGCTGGTGATGGCGTGGCTGGCCTACACCGTCATCGTCAACCCCAACCTCCACTGGGACGTCATCGCCGAGTTCCTGCTGGACGGCCGCGTGCTCGGCGGCCTGTGGATCACGATCGCGCTCACCGCGCTGTCCATGGTCATCGGCGTCGCCCTCGGCGTGGTCGCCGCCGTCATGCAGTTGTCGGACAGCCCGGTGCTGCGCGGCGCGGCCGGCCTCTACACCTGGTTCTTCCGGGGCACGCCGCTGCTGGTGCAGCTCATCTTCTGGTTCAACATCGGCCTGGTCTTCCCCGAGATCGGGCTCGGCGTGCCGTTCGGCGGCCCGATGTTCCTCCAGTGGCCGGCCAACGAGCTGATCACGCCGTTCACGGCGGCGCTGCTCGGGCTGACCATCAACGAGGGCGCGTACATGGCCGAGATCGTCCGCGCGGGCATCCGTTCGGTGGATCCCGGGCAGCGGGAGGCGGCCGAGTCGCTGGGCATGACGCACCGGCAGATCCTGCGCAGGGTCGTGCTGCCGCAGGCGATGCGGGTGATCATCCCGCCGACCGGCAACCAGTTCATCTCCATGCTGAAGACCACCTCGATGGTCTCGGTCATCTCCGGCGCGGAGCTGCTGACCGTCTCCCAGCGCATCTACCTGGACAACTTCGAGGTGATCGCGCTGCTGGTGGTCGCCTCCACCTGGTACCTGCTGCTCACCACCGTGGCCACCTTCGGCCAGCGTTCCCTGGAGAGGCGGTTCAGCCGTGGCCACTAGCATGGTGAAGATCGAATCGGTCAGGAAGCGCTTCGGCCAGCTGGAGGTGCTGAAGGGCGTCAGCCTCGACGTGCCGGCCGGCGCGGTGGTCTGCGTGGTGGGCCCGTCCGGGTCCGGCAAGTCGACGCTGTTGCGCTGCGTCAACCGGCTGGAGACGATCGACGCGGGCCGGGTGTGGGTCGACGGCGAGCTCATGGGCTTCAGCGAGCAGGGCGGCAAGCTGCACCTGCTGCGGCCCGGCGAGCTGTGCCGCCAGCGCCAGGAGATCGGCATGGTCTTCCAGCGCTTCCACCTGTTCCCGCACATGACCGCGCTGGAGAACGTCATGGAGGGCCCGTGCACGGTCAAGCGCCTGCCGAAGGCGAAGGCGGCCGAGCGCGCGAAGACGCTGCTCGACCGGGTGGGGCTGGCCGACCGGGCCGGCCACTACCCCAGGCAGCTGTCGGGCGGCCAGCAGCAGCGGGTCGCGATCGCGCGCAGCCTGGCCATGGACCCCAAGCTCATGCTGTTCGACGAGCCGACCAGCGCGCTCGACCCCGAGCTGGTGCAGGAGGTGCTGCAGGTCATGCGCGACCTGGCGGCCAGCGGGATGACGATGATCGTGGTGACCCACGAGATGGGCTTCGCCAGAGAGGCGGGCGACCACCTGGTGTTCATCGACGACGGCGTGATCGTGGAGGAGGGGCCGCCGCGCGAGGTGCTGTCCGCGCCGCGTCACGAGCGCACCCGCGCCTTCCTCGGGCAGGTGCTGTGAACGGCTCGCTTCTCAGGGAGGGTTCGGCCGCGTGAGCCTCGACATGCTGATCAGCGGTGGCCTCGTGGCCGACGGGACGGGCGCGCCGCTGCGCCGGGCCGACGTCGGCGTCCGCGGTGACCGCCTCGTCCTGCTGCCCGGGGGCGGCCCGTCCGACGGCGGCGGGGGGCGGGTGATCGACGCCGCCGGGCTGGTGGTCGCGCCCGGGTTCATCGACGTGCACACCCACTCCGACGCGGTCACCCTGCTCGGGGAGGCGGGCCGGGAGCTGGCCGCCGCGCCCGTGCTCATGGGCGTCACGGTGGAGATCTGCGGCAACTGCGGGTCGAGCCTGTTCCCGGCGCTGCCCGAGCGGGTGCCGGCGCTGCGCCGGTCGAGCAGGGCCGGCTTCGGCGGCGACATCCCGATTTTTGAGGACTACGACGGGTTCGTCGCGGCGCACGAGCGGGCCCCCCGGTCGAACCACCTGACCTCCCTCGTCGGCCACGGCACCCTGCGGGCCGGCGTGCTCGGCTACGAGGACCGCCCGGCCACCCCCGCCGAGCTCGCCACCATGTGCGCGCTGCTCGACGAGGCGCTGGCCGCCGGCGCCGCCGGGCTGTCCACCGGCCTCATCTACACCCCCGGCACGTACGGCGACACCGCCGAGGTGGTCGCGCTGGCCCGCGTCGCGGCCCGGCACGGCAAGCCGTACGTCACCCACCTGCGGGACGAGATGTCGCGCGTGGAGGAGGCGCTGGAGGAGGCCGTCGAGATCGCCCGCAGCAGCGGGGCTGCGCTGCACGTCAGCCACCACAAGACGGCCGGCAAGCACGCCTGGGGCAAGACCCTGCGCACGCTCCCCCGCATCGCCGCGCTGCGCGCCCAGGGCATGGACCTGACCTGCGACGTCTACCCCTACACCGAGGGCAGCACGTCGCTGTCGGCGATGTTCCCCCCGTGGGCCAACGACGGCGGCACCGAGGCGCTGCTCGACCGGCTGCGCGACCCCGGCCAGCGCGACCGGATGCGCGCGGCCATCGAGGACGGCGTGCCGGGCTGGGAGAACACCGTCGGCAACGGCGGCTGGGACCGCATCTCGGTCGCCTGCGCCACCCGTCATCCCGAGGCCGAGGGCCGCACGATCGCCGAGCTGGGCGGTGACCCGGTGGACGCGGCGGCAGAGCTGCTGCTCGCCGAGGACGGCGAGGTGACCATCATCAGCCACTCCATGCGCGAGGACGACGTCCAGCGGGTCCTGGCGAGCGAGTACGTCATGATCGGCTCGGACGGCGTGCCCAAGCCGGGCCATCCGCACCCCCGGCTGGCCGGCACCTTCCCCAGGGTGCTCGGCCGCTACTCCCGCGACCAGGGGCTGTTCCCGGTGGAGACCGCCGTCCACAAGATGACCGGCATGGCGGCCGACCGGTTCGGGCTGGCGGACCGGGGCGTCGTGCGCGACGGAGCGCACGCCGACCTGGTGCTCTTCGACCCCGCGACGGTGGCCGACGGCGCGACCTACGCCGACCCGCTGCTGCCTCCCGCCGGCATCAGGGCCGTCGTGGTGGCCGGACGGCTCGCCGTGCAGGACAACAGGCTCACCGAGGACAGATCAGGAAGGATCATCGGGCGGTGAACGACATCACGCTCGCCGTCGCGACGAGGGATCTGGTGACGGGCGAGTTCCACGGCGTCAACGAGGACGCCGAGCTGCCGCTGGCCAGCGTCGGCAAGCTGCTGCTGCTGGCCGAGGTGGCAATGAGCGTCGAGGGCGGCATCCTGGCCCCCGACACGCCCGTGACTCTGCACGACGACGACTACTGCGGCGGCTCCGGGCTGCTCACGTCGCTGTCCGCGCGCGTCTGGACGATCGGCGACCTCGCCCTGCTGACCGCCGCCGTCAGCGACAACACCGCCACGAACGCGCTGCTGCGCACGATCGGCCTGGACCGGGTCAACGCCGCCGCCGCGGCCCTCGGGCTGTCGCGGACCAGGCTGCTCGACCGCATCAGGGAACCGCGCACCCCGCAGGACCCGCCGACGTTCGCGATCGGCACCGCGGCCGAGCTGTCCGGCCTGGCCGCGCAGCTCGCCGGTCCGGGCGGCTGGCAGGCGCTCATGCGCGGCTGGATGCGCCAGAACACCGACCACGGGCTCGTCCCCGCCCTGGTCAGGCACGATCCCGAGGGCGACTGGCTGGCCAACAAGACCGGCACCGACGAGGGCGTCCGATCCGACGTCGGCATCATGGACGGCCGCATCGCCTACGCCGTCCTGGCCCACGGCCCCGCGGGCAGCGAGCACGACCTGACCTCCGCCGTACGGCGGGCCGGCCTGGACGTCGCCGCCCGCCTCAGCGCAACGACGGCTCCAGCGAGTTCCTGAGCTGGGCCGAGGCCGTACGCAGATAGGCCAGGAACGACCGGGCGGCCGGGTTGGGATTGGTCGGCCGCCTGGCCACGCCGATCCTGCGGAACAGGTTCGGCGTGGTCAGCCGGCAGGTGTGCAGCCCGGTCGCGCCCTGCAGGCCGAGGCTCGGCACCAGCGCGACGCCGAGCCCGGCCCGCACCAGGCCGATCGTCACCTCGTAGTGGTCGCTGCGGCAGCGGATCCGCGGCGAGAAGCCCTCCAGCGTGCTGGCCCGTTCCAGGATCGACACCGGGTGCTCGGCGCCGAACGTGGTGATCCACGGCTCCTCGGCCAGGTCCGCCAGCCGCACCTTGGGACGCTGGGCGGCGGCGTGGCCGGTCGGCAGGACCAGCAGCTGCGGCTCGTCGAACAGGTGGACGACCTCCACCCCTTCCGGGCACTGCCACGGATCGAGCGCGTGCTCGAAGACCACCAGCACGTCGAGCGCGCCGCGCTCCAGATCGGGCAGCAGCTCGTACGGCTGGCCCTCCACCAGGTCGAGCGCCACCTTGGGATACCGGGAGGCGAACCGCGACAACGCCAGCGGCAGCAGCCGGTACCCGGCGGAGGCGAAGAAGCCGATGCGCAGCTCGCCGGCGTCCACCCTGGCCTGGGCGAGCAGGTCCTTCTCGGCCGCCTCGATGATGTCGACGACCTCCTGGGCCCGGATGGCCAGGCGGCGTCCCGCCTCGGTCAGCCGCAGGCTCTGGGCGTTGCGCTCGACCAGCCCGACCCCCGCCTCCTGCTCCAGCCGGGACAGCTGATGGGACACCGCGGACGGCGACAACTTCAGCACCCTGGCCGCACCGGCGATACTGCCCGTCCTGAACACCTCAAGCAGGACACGCAGCCGGTTACTACTCAACACGGGACCAAGAGTACGAGCTCCCCGACCTCGTCCCGCGCATAAGATGTGACCGGTGATCGACTCCACCCACCTGCCGCCGGTCGAGCTGCGGACCGAGCGCCTGCTGCTGCGGCCCTGGCGCCCCTCCGACCGCGAGCCCTTCGCGGAGCTCAACGCCGATCCCGAGGTCATGGAACACTTCCCCGCCACGCTCAGCCGCGAGCAGAGCGACGCGCTCGCCGACGCCGGCGACGACCTGATCATCCGGCAGGGCTGGGGACGCTGGGCGCTGGAACGGCTGGACACCGGCGAGTTCATCGGCTTCACCGGCCTGCACCGGCCAACGTTCGAGGCCCCCTTCATGCCCGCGACGGAGATCGCCTGGCGGCTCGACCGCAGGTCGTGGGGGCACGGCTACGCGAGCGAGGCGGCCACCGCCGCGCTCGGCTTCGCCTTCGACCGGCTCGGCCTGGCGGAGGTGGTCTCCTTCACGGCCACGGTCAACACCCGCTCCAGCGCCGTCATGCGGCGCCTCGGGATGGTCCACGACCCCGAGGGGGACTTCGACCATCCCGTCCTGCCGCCCGGCCACCGGCTGCGCCGCCACGTCCTGTACCGCCTCACCGCGAGCGACTGGCGCCTCCAGCGGGTCAGCGCTTGTTGACGCGGATGGAGATGATCGTGCCGGGCGGGATGGTGGCCGAGGAGACCTGGCCGGGAGAGACCCACGGGCCGACGTTGTAGACGTACCCGACGGCGGGGTTGACGTGCAGGACGGTGATCGCGATCTGGTGCTGGCCCGTGCCGCCGGTGCAGCGGCTCTCGGCCGTGGAGCCGTTCACGCTGGAGGTGCAGCCGTCGGGGACGGCGTGGGCGGCCGGGGCGAAGCCCGCGAGCAGCGCGGTGGTGAGCAGGGTCGCGGCGGGCAGGCCGGTGGCCCACTTCCTGGACAGCACGAGGACGCCTCCTGATGCGTGAGAGGGACGGAAGCTTCTCTTAGGAAACTTTCCTAAACGGACCATAATCGCCCCTGCTCGCCCGTCAACCCCCCGGACCGACGCCCGCCGACAGAGACGGCCCGCAGACGGCCCCGGACATGCGAAACGGCCCCTACCGTGCGACGAAGCCGCAGGTAGAGGCCGCTTTTTCTCAAGCAGACATCTTCTTCTTGAGGTTCTCGTCCAAGGCGGCCAGGAAGTCCTGGGTGGTGAGCCACTTGGCGTCGCCGCCGACCAGCATGGCGAGGTCCTTGGTCATCTGACCGCTCTCGACGGTCTCGATGCAGACCTGCTCCAGCTTGTTGGCGAAGTCGGTCACGGCGGGGGTGTTGTCCAGCTTGCCGCGGTGGGCCAGGCCACGCGTCCACGCGAAGATCGAGGCGATCGGGTTCGTGGAGGTGGGGTTGCCCTTCTGGTGCTCGCGGTAGTGGCGGGTCACGGTGCCGTGGGCGGCCTCGGCCTCGACGGTCTGGCCGTCGGGGGTCATGAGGACGGAGGTCATCAGGCCGAGCGAGCCGAAGCCCTGGGCGACGGTGTCGGACTGCACGTCGCCGTCGTAGTTCTTGGCGGCCCAGACGTAGCCGCCCTCCCACTTGAGCGCCGCGGCGACCATGTCGTCGATGAGGCGGTGCTCGTAGGTGAGCCCGGCCTTCTCGAAGTCGGCCTTGAACTCGGTCTCGAAGACCTCGGCGAAGATGTCCTTGAAGCGGCCGTCGTACGCCTTGAGGATGGTGTTCTTCGTCGACAGGTAGACCGGGTAGTTGCGGGCCAGGCCGTAGCGCATGGAGGCGCGGGCGAAGTCGCGGATCGACTCGTCGAGGTTGTACATCGCCATGGCGACGCCGCCGCCCGGGAAGTCGTACACGTCGAGCTCGATCGGCTCGGAGCC
Organism: Nonomuraea sp. NPDC049655; assembly: GCF_044465465.1. NCBI lineage: Bacteria > Bacillati > Actinomycetota > Actinomycetes > Streptosporangiales > Streptosporangiaceae > Nonomuraea > Nonomuraea sp. NPDC049655. The sequence continues at coordinate 169,753 of NZ_JBITLS010000015.1, read as the reverse complement.
GTCCTTCGGCGTGTACGTGAGGGTCAGGGTGCCCTCGCCGGGGATGACCAGGTCGGTGGCGCGGTACTGGTCGCCGAAGGCGTGACGGCCGACGACGATCGGCTTGGTCCAGCCGGGCACGAGCCGCGGCACGTTCGACATGATGATCGGCTCACGGAAGATCACGCCGCCGAGGATGTTGCGGATGGTCCCGTTGGGGGACTTCCACATCTTCTTGAGCCCGAACTCCTCGACCCGCGCCTCGTCGGGGGTGATGGTGGCGCACTTCACACCGACGCCGTACTTCTTGATGGCGTTGGCGGCGTCGATGGTGACCTGGTCGTCCGTCGAGTCCCGGTACTCGATCCCCAGGTCGTAGTACTTCAGGTCGACGTCGAGGTAGGGAAGGATCAGCTGGTCCTTGATGAACTGCCAGATGATCCTGGTCATCTCGTCGCCGTCGAGCTCGACGACCGGACCCTCCACCTTGATCTTGGGCATGCGAATGGTTCCCCTTCAATGAATGGATGCGTTGAGGCTATCGGACCGTCCCGTCAACCGGCCAAAAGGGACAGGAGCCAGGCCTTGAACCCGTTGTTGTACAGCGCGAGCGAGGTCAGGGCCATGAGGAAGCCGAACGCGATCAGCGTGATGACGTCCGTCTTCTTGTCGCGGACGGCCAGTTGCCCGTCGAACCCGGCGAACCGGAGCGCGGCGGCGACCATCAGCACACCGCCCAGCGCGAACCCGCCCCAGCGCGGGTCCACCAACAGGATCACGAGCACGGCGGCGACCGCTCCCGCCACGATCAGCGGGAACGGTCCCCAGCGTTCACGTTCGTTCTCTCGGCTCAACGCTCTTCTATTGGCTTCCACTTCTGATCGCGCTCGCCAATGTATTCACTGTCGGGCCGGATCAGCCTGTTGTCGGCATGCTGCTCGATCACGTGCGCGGTCCAGCCGGACATGCGGCTGATCGAGAAGACGGGGGTGAACAGGTCCGTCGGAATGCCAAGGTAGTGGTAGACCGACGCCGCGTAGAAATCGACGTTCGGATAGAGGCCCTTCGTCTCGAAGACGACCTCCTCCATCTCCTTCGACATCCGGTAGTAGGTGTCGTCGCCGGCGGCCTCGGCCAGCTCGGCGGACATGCGGCGCAGGTGCGTCGCGCGCGGGTCCTCGGTCTTGTAGACGCGGTGGCCGAAGCCCATGATCTTCTCGCCCGCGGCGAGCTTGTCGCGCACGGCCTGGGCCACCCCGCCCGGCGGGATCGACTCCAAAGTCTTCATGACCTGCTCGTTCGCGCCGCCGTGCAGCGGGCCCTTGAGCGTGCCGATGGCCGCGACGATGGCCGAGTGCATGTCCGACAGGGTCGCGGCGCAGACGCGGGCGGCGAACGTCGAGGCGTTCATCGTGTGGTCGGCGTGCAGCACCAGGCACTCGTCGAAGATCTCGACCGCACGCCGCTCGGGGGCGCGTCCGGTGACCTGGAGCAGGAAGTTGCCGGCGATGCTGAGCTCGGGGTCGGCCTCGGGGACCGCGCCGCCGGTGCGCGCGGCGTGGTAGCGGGCGACCAGCACGGGCTGCTGCGCGGTCAGGCGGGCCGCCTTGCGCAGGTTCGCGTCGGGGGCGGTGGAGTCCTTGTCGGGGTCGTCGGCGCCGGAGAGTGAGACGAGGGAGCGGAGCGCCTCCATGGGTTTCTGCTTCTCGGCGATCTCCGCCACGTTGGCGGCGACCAGCGCACCGAGCTCCCTGCCCTGGGCCAGGTCGGCGCCGTAGGCCTCCAGCTGGGCCCGGTCGGGCAGCCTGCCGTGCTGCAGCAGGTACGCGGTCTCCTCGAACGTCGCTCGGCCGGCCAGATCGTGGATGTCGTATCCACGGTAGAACAGGCGACCGGCCTTGCCGTCGATGTCGCTCAGCGCTGTGGACGCGGCGACGACATCGGCCAGGCCTTTCGTGGGCTTGTCCGCCATGAGTGTTTCCTCCGCTTATCTTCCTCCGAAGTCTACCCGTGAGCAGGTAAAACCGTTCGCAGAGGTCCAGACCAATTTCACGGGGGATTCTCCTTTCGGCAAAGGAGATTCCGCATCCCCTCGGTTGGGTAAGCCGGAGCTGTAGTAATAGTTACGGCGGGCTACCTGGGGAGGAACTGCCGTGGAGGGGCCGTTCATACGCATCGAGGACACCGGCGACGTGGTCCCGTTGCGCCCCGAGATCACGACGGTCGGGAGAGGCCGGGGTGTGGACATCCGGCTCACCGACCCCAGTGTGTCTCGACTCCATGCCGAGTTCGTCAGACGAGGACCCTACCTGTACGTCGTTGATCTGGGCCTGTCCCGCAACGGCACACGGGTGAACGGCAGGCCGATCGCCCGGAGGGTCCTTGACGACGGAGACGTCGTCTCGTTCGGCGCGGCGCGGGGTCGCATCGGTGGAGTCCCCCGTGAGGACTTCACCCCCGAGGTCGAGCTGCGCAGGGCGGCGGCGCCCGAGCTGACCAGGCGCGAGGTCGATGTGCTGACCTCGCTCTGCAGGCCGGCGCTGTCCGACGAGGCGTTCGTCGCTCCGGCGACGGCGCGCGAGATCGCCGACGACCTGGTCGTGACCGAAGCCGCGGTCAAGCAACACCTGCTGCGGCTGTACCAGAAGTTCAGGATTCCTGAGGGCACCAACCGCCGCACGCGCCTCGCCAACGAGGTCGTCGCGCTCGGGCTGGTGCGCCCGACCCCTGTGGTGCCACCACAGCGGTCGGCGGGCGCCGCGGCTGAGCAGCAGCCGTCGGCGGCCGGTAGGAGGGCTTCCTAGAGGGAGCCAGATCGCGACCGGGGCTTCGGCGAGGGGTTCCGGCAGCGTCGGAACCATCGAGAGATCACTGCGCTCACCCCTGCTGGGCGCGGAACGGGCGACGGCGGGCGACCGCGGGCCGACAGGCCGGTGGCGCGCGCCGTGCTCGACGCCGGTCAGGGAACGTGCCGGCGACGCGCGCTGGTGAGCCATGCGCTCGTCGCCGGAGGTCAGCGTTCCTTCACCGGTGTCCTTCAGATCACCCGGAAACCGTGGCTGGGCCTGCTGGTCCTGTTGGCCCGGTCGACGGCGACCGCGTAGTAGTGGTCGCCGCGCTTGCCGTCGGGGTCCGTCCAGCGGATCTGGCGGTCGGCGGGCACGACCGCGACCAGGTTGCGCGCGTCGGCGAAGGCGTTCTGGCCGGCCTCGTCCGGGAAGCGGAAGATGGCGAACTGGAACGGCTCGTCCCGGCCGGTGGCGACCACGCGCACCTCGACGCCGCCGGTGCGGCGCAGCGCGTACGCCACCACCGGGCGGCGCGGCGGCTCGCCGTTCGCCAGGCGGGGCAGCACGGGCGCGAGCGCGGGCCGCTGGTAGTGGTCGTTGACGGCGGTCGTGATGGAGGCGAGCCGGTCCACCTTGACGTCGTTGGCGTTGTACCAGATGTCGCCGCCGACCTCGGGGTGGGCGCGGTTGAGCGTCAGGTGCCTGGACAGCTCGTCCGGCTTCTGCCATTCGGCGGCCTGGGCCGGGTCGCCCGCCTTGTACGCCGCCTGCCCGATCCACAGCAGCGTGTTCGTGCCCGCGGCCACGTCCGACCACCACGGGACGAGCTTGGAGTAGTCGGCCGGCGGCTGCCCGATGTACCAGTAGAGCTGCGGCGCGATGTAGTCCAGCCAGCCCTTCTTGACCCAGCCGCGGGTGTCGGCGTGCAGGTTGTCGTAGGACTGGCCGCCGTTGGTCTCGGAGCCGAGCGGGTCGGTGCCCTTGTTGCGCCAGATGCCCGACGGGCTGATGCCCCAGGCGATCTCCGGCTTGGCCTGCAGGACGCGCTGCTGCATCTCGCTGACCATGAGGTCGACGTTGTTGCGTCGCCAGGAGGCCAGGTCGGGGAAGCCGGCGCCGTACTTGGCGAAGGCGGCGCTGTCGTCGAAAGCAGTGGTGTTGGTCGGGTAGAAGTAGTCGTCGAAGTGCAGGCCGTCGATGTCGTAGCGGGTGATCGCGTCCATCATCGCGTCCTGGCAGAACTTGCGGACCTCGGGCATGCCCGGGTTGTAGTAGAGCTTGCCGCCGAACGGCAGGATCCAGTCGGGGTTCTTGCGGCCGGGGTGATCGGGGTGCAGCTTGCTCGGGTCGGGCTGCATCGACACGCGGTAGGGGTTGAACCAGGCGTGGAAGGCCAGGCCGCGCTTGTGGGTCTCCTCCACGGCGAACCCGAGCGGGTCGTAGCCGGGGTCCTGGCCCTGGGTGCCGGTCAGGTACTGCGACCAGGGCTCGAACGGCGACGGCCAGAACGCGTCGGCGGTCGGCCTGATCTGCACGAACACGGAGTTGAGCTTGCGCTGCACGGCCACGTCGAGCCAGGCGAGGTATTCGGCCTTCTGCTCGTCGGCGCTCAGCCCCGGCTTCGAGGGCCAGTTGATGTTGACGACGGAAGCGATCCACATGCCGCGCATCTGACGCAGCGGGGGGACGTAGTCTGCCTGGGCGAAGGCCGGCAGCGGCACGGCTGACGCGGCGGCGGCGAGAGCGAGACCCTTCAGGAGAGTCCTTCTGCTGGGCATGGGGGGTGGCCTCTCGACAATGGTTGTGTCGAGGGCGACGATGACAGAAAATTACCTTCAGATCAACAACTGTGAAGGAAAATGCCGCATGAGCGCAGAGCTGGTCCGACTTGCGATGACGGTGCTCCAGCCGGGGTTCGAAGGGACGTCGCCTCCCGACTGGCTGCGCCGCGCGCTGGGCGAGGGCCTGGGCGGCGTCATCCTGTTCGCCCGCAACTCCATCGGCGAGCAGCTCGTCCGTTCGGTGCGCGCCGAGAACCCCGGCGCGATCGTCGCGATCGACGAGGAGGGCGGCGCGGTCACCCGGCTCGAAGTGCTCGCCGGCAGCTCCTTCCCCGGCAACCGGGCGCTGGGCGTGGCCGACGACGTCGAGCTGACCGAGCGGGTCGGCCGGCAGATCGGCCGGATGCTCGCCGAACTCGACATCTCCCTCGACTACGCCCCCTCCGCCGACGTGAACGCCAACCCGGAGAACCCGGTCATCGGCGTGCGCTCGTTCGGGCCCGACCCCGAGCTGGTCGCCCGGCACACCGTCGCGTACGTGGCCGGGGTGCAGGGCGCGGGCGTGGCCGCCTGCGCCAAGCACTTCCCGGGGCACGGCGACACGACCACCGACTCCCACCTGGCGCTGCCCACCGTGCACGCCTCGCGGGCGGTGCTCGACGAACGCGACCTGCCGCCGTTCCGGGCCGCCATCGCGCACGGGGTGCGCTCGATCATGTCCGGCCACCTGCTCGTGCCCGCGCTCGACCCGTCGATGCCGGCCACGCTCAGCCACAGCGCCCTGACCGACCTGCTCAGGGGCGAGCTCGGCTTCGACGGCGTGGTGGTCACCGACGCGATCGAGATGCAGGCCGTGGCCGCCATGTTCGGCCCCGGCGAGATCGCGGTGCGCGCGCTGGCCGCCGGCGTCGACACCATCTGCGCCGGCCGGGCCGACGAGCGGAGCCTGCACGAGATGCGCGACGCCATCGTGGAGGCGGTGCGCACGGGCCGGCTGGCGGAGGAGCGGCTGGCCGAGGCGGCCGGCCGGGTGCTCGCCCTGTCCACCTGGTACGCCGAGCGGTCCGAGCTGCGCGAGAAGGCCCGCGCCGACATCGACGAGGGCGTCGGCCTGGAGGCCGCCAGGGCCGCGCTGACCACCACCGGCACCGCCGTGCTCGACCGGGGGCCGCTGGTCGTGGAGGTCAACACCCGGCTCAACCAGGCGGTCGATCCCGCCACGCCGACCGGCATCGCGGCGGCGCTGGCCGCCCGGCTGCCGAACACCGCCCGGGTGCGCCTCGACCGCGACGGCGAGCTGCCCGCCTTCGACGACCGTCCCGTGGTGCTCGTGGTGCACGACGCGGCCCGGCATCCGTGGGTGCGCGAGGCGCTGGCGCGGGCGCTGGCCGTCCGGCCCGACGCGATCGTGGTGGACACCGGCATCAGCGACGCGCCCGTCGGGGCCGCCCACCTCGCCACGCACGGCATCTCCCGCGTCTCCGCGCAGGCGGCGGCCGAATGGCTGACCCGTTGAACACCGAGCCCGCGAACCCGGTCGCCACCGTGCGGGCGGTGCTGCCGTCGCTGACCCCGGCGGCGCAGGCCATCGGGCGCATCATCCTGGACGACCCGGGGCTGGTCGTGCGGAGCACGATCACCGAGTTCAGCGCGGTGTCGGGCACCAGCGAGGCGACGATCGTGCGCACCGCGCGGGCGCTCGGCTTCGCCGGTTACTCGCAGATGCGCTTCGCGCTGGCCGCCGCCGTGGCCAAGCAGCCCGAACGTCTGGTGCCCGGCGACCTGGCCCCCGACGACCCGCTGACCGACGTGATCGCCAAGGTGGCGCGGGCGGAGTCCGACGCGCTGGCGGACACGGCGGCGCAGCTCGACCCCGACCAGCTCGGCGAGGTCGTCCAGGCCATCGCGGTGGCCCGGCGGGTGGACGTCTACGGCGTGGCGGCTTCCGGGCTGGTGGCCGCCGACATGTCGCAGAAGCTGCTGCGCATCGGCCTGTCCAGCCATCCGTTCAGCGACGCCCACCTGGCCCTGACCAGCGCGGCGCTGCTGCGGGACGGCGACGTCGCGGTGGCCATCAGCTGCAGCGGCGAGACGCCCGACGTGCTGGTCCCGGCCCGTACGGCGGCCGAGGCGGGGGCGCTGATCGTGGCCATCACCAACAACCCGCGCTCGTCGCTGGCCGACCTGGCCAGCCACACGCTGGTGTCGGCCGGCCGGGAGACCGCCTTCCGGCCCGGCGCGCTGGCCAGCCGGATCAGCCAGCTGCTGATCGTCGACTGCATCTTCGTCGGCCTGGCCCAGCGCACCTACGACCGGGCCGAGGCGGCGATCCGGGCCACCCGCGACGCGACCGACCGCTACCGCAACCGGTGACGGACGACCGGCGACCGGCGATCGGCGACCGGCGACCGGCAAGAGGGCGTCAGGCGCGGGTCACCGAGACCTTCGCCAGGTCGGCCTCGATGCGCGCCGCCGTGGCCAGGAGCTCCGGCAGCAGCCCCGTCCTGACCTGGTGCAGGCTGGTGCGGCCGGCGTGCGTGGAGACGTTCACGGCGGCGACCGTACGGCCGGCGTGGTCGCGTACGGGCGCGGCGACGGACCGCAGGCCCTCCTCCAGCTCCTGGTCCACCATCGCCCAGCCGCGCAGGCGCACCTGCTCCAGCTCGGCCCGCAGCGCGTCGGGCCGCACGACGGTCCTGGAGGTCAGCACACGTAACGCGGCCCGTCCCAGGTAGTCGTCCAGGTCGCCGGGCGGCAGGGCGGACAGCAGCACCCGGCCCATCGACGTGCAGTAGGCCGGGAAGCGGGTGCCGATGCGGATCGACACGCTCATGATCCGGGCGGTGGCGACGCGGGCGACGTACACGACGTCCTCGCCGTCGAGCACCGCGACCGAGGCGGACTCGTGCACCTCGGCGGCCAGGCGTTCCAGGTGGGGGCCGGCGACCTCGGGCAGCGACAGGCCGGACAGGTAGGCGTACCCGAGCTCCAGCACGCGCGGGGTGAGCGCGAACAGCCGGCCGTCGTTGCGCACGTAGCCGAGGTCGGCCAGGGTGATGAGGAAGCGCCTGGCGGCGGCGCGGCTGAGGCCGGTCGCCCGCGCCACCTGGCTGAGCGTCAGCTCGGGCGCCGCGGCGCTGAACGCGCGGATCACCGCCAGCCCTCTGGCCAGCGACTGCACATGATCGACCATGGTGATCCCTTGACGGAAGCCGACAAGGGCGTAGTTTCCGCCATATGGAGCTGTTCGGACAGAGAACACCTGTGCGCATAGCGAACACCTAGGAGCAGCCGTGCGTCGCATGCAGCAGCATGTGGCGATCGCGCGGGCCGTCGCGAGCCGCGGGATCCTGCTCATGGACGAGCCGTTCGCCGCCGTGGACGCGCAGACCAGGGCCGACCTGGAAAACCTGGCCATCGACCTGCCGCGCGACCGGGACCAGCTCACCACCCGGTCGCTGCCGCGTTCCGGCGAGCTGCGCGGGCAGGTCTACCGGCGGATCCAGCAGGCGAGAGGGGCACGATGAGCACAGTTCGGGCGGCGGCGTTCGAGGTGCTGCGGCGGTACGGCCTGACGACGATCTTCGGCAACCCCGGCTCGACCGAGGTGTCGCTGCTGACCGGCCTGCCGGACGACCTCCGCTTCGTGCTCGCGCTGCACGAGGGCTCGGTCGTCGGCATGGCCACCGGCTGGGCCATCGGGCACGCCGAGCCCGCGCTGGCCGTGCTGCACACCACGGCCGGGCTGGGCAACGCGGTGGGCGCCCTCGCCACGGCCCGGGTGAACCGGGCGCCCCTGGTCGTCCTGGTGGGGCAGCAGGACCGGCGGCACCTGGCGCTGGAGCCGTTCCTCGCCGGGCGGCTGGCCGGGCTGGCCGGCGACTACCCGGTGTGGACCGACCAGCCGGTGCGGGCGCAGGACGTGCCCGGCGCGCTGGCCAGGGCCTTTCACGAGGCGGTCACGCACCGGGGCCCCGCCCTGGTCGTGGTGCCGATGGACGACTGGGACGCGCCCTTCGCCGGCGAGACCCCGGCGGCCCCGGCCCGGGTGCTGCGGCCCGCCGCCGTGCCCGACGCCGGCCTGGCGCCGCTGGTCGAGCTGCTGGCCGGGGCGCGGTCACCGGCGATCGTGGCGGGGGCGGGAGCGGCTTGGGGGCCGCTGGTGCGGTTGGCCGAGCGGCTGGCGTGCCCGGTGTTCCAGGAGTCGTTCGGGGCGCTGGCGGGGTTCCCGCAGGACCATCCGCAGTACGCGGGGGTGCTGCCGGCCGACCGGGAGCGGCTGCGGGCCGTGCTCGCGCCGCACGACGTCGTGCTGGCCGTGGGGGCGCCGGTGTTCCGGCAGTACCCGTACGCGCCGGGGCCGCTGGTCGAGCCGGGGACGGCGGTCGCCGTGGTCACCGACGACCCGGCCGAGGCGCACCGGAGCCCGGCCGACCTCGCCGTCCTGGCCCCGCCGGAGGCCGTCTGCGAGCGGCTGGCGGCCCTGCTGCCGGCCCGTCCCGCCGCCGCGGCGGCCGTTCCACCGGCCCCGGCTCCCGAGGTGCCCGGCGGGGAGCCGTTGCGGCCCGCGTACGTGCTGCGCGAGCTGGCCCGGCGGCTGCCCCGCGACGTCGTGCTGCTGGAGGAGACGCCGTCGTCCCGTCCCGACCTGCACCGGCTGGTCCCGGCCAGGAATCCGCTGGGCTTCGTCTCGGCGGCCATGGGCGGGCTCGGGTTCGCCGTGCCGGCCGCGGTCGGCCTGCGCATGGCGCTGCCCGGACGCCCGGTGGTCGCGGTCGTGGGCGACGGCTCGGCGCTGTATGGCGTGCACGCCCTGTGGAGCGCCGCCCACTACCGGGTGGGCGCGCTGTTCGTCGTGCTCGCCAACGGCCGCTACGCGGTCATGGACCGGCTGGCCGACCGGCAGGGCGGCAAGGCCCCCTGGCCGCCGTTCGCGGAGGTGGACATGGCCGCGCTGGCCAGGTCGCTGGGCTGCCCCGCCCGGCGGGTGGACGGCCCCGCCGAGCTGGGGGCCGTGCTCGACGAGGTGATCCCGTCGCTGGCCGCCCGCGAGGAGCCCCTGCTGCTCGACGTCACCGTGGCCGTGGACCGGGACTTCCGGCCGTGAGCCGGCTCACCAGGCCGGAGGGCGGCGACCGTCGTCGGCTGCCGGGTCGAAGCAGAGTTCGGGGGTGGCGTCCGGCTTGAAGACCTCGTCCAGGGCCCACCGCTCGTACGGGCGGGCGCACGGCGGCGCGCCGGCGATCGCCAGCTCGCGGGCGTCGAGGTCCATGACGACGGAGTAGACCGTGTGGCACTCCTCGGCCGGGCCGGCGTCGGGGTCGAGGTGGCGGCAGACGCCGTCGGGGAAGGAGTAGTGGTCGCGCAGGGCGGCGACGACGTGTTCGAGGCCGACCGCGCGCTCGGCGGCGGTGTCCTCCAGCAGGTGGCGCACGCGTTCGGGGCGCAGCAGGGTCAGGCCGGACCTGGCCGCCTTCATGTCCTCCAGCGGCAGCTCGGCCTCGAAGTGGTTGGCGTGGGTGAGCAGGCCGTCGCGCGGCAGCAGCGCGCCGAACGCGCCCGGAGCCACCTCCAGGTCGATGGCCTCGCCTCCGGCGTCGGCGATGAGCAGGTTTCCCGAGGAGACGCGCGGCACGTCGAGCACCTTGCGGTGGGCCCGGCTCATGCGGTCGGCCTGCAGCACCCCCCGCAGCAGGAAGTGGTACGGGACCCCCGCCCCGGCCTGGTCGCGGTCGGACTGCAGGCGGTTGGCGCACACGCCGAGCCCCGCCGAGTTGAGCCCCGACTTGGCGAGCATGCCCGCCTCGGCCAGGGTGAGCACCGCGAACCCCTCGGTGTCGCGGGTGGCCAGCAGGAAGGTGACCGCGCCCTGCTCGGGATGCCAGTCCCAGTTCTGGGCGAGCAGGGTGTGGCCGTCGCGGGTGTACTTGGGCAGGACGGCCAGCGCGGTGCAGCCGTCGTCGTGGTAGCCGGTGCCGTCGAGCAGCTCGGTACGGGCGTTGAGCGCGGCGATGTGCTCGACCGGCTGCGCCGCGCCCGCCGCCAGGCCCTCCAGCATGGCGGCGATGCTCGGGTCGTACGCCCTGGCCACGTCGAGGAAGGTCTGGCCCCAGCGCAGCACGTCGGCCGAGGAGAGCCCGGACTTGTCGCGGAACCGCCGCAGGTAGGTCTCGACGCTCCGCGCGACCAGGTCGGCGGTACGGTGGCCGACCTCGGCCCCCATCTCCTCGTAGGTGCCCTCGACAGCGATGAGCGGGGTGTCCATGAATCGGCCTTCCGTGATGGGGGTAGGGCTGGCTCTTCTTCCCATTCCCCCCATCAGGGCTTCATCCCCCGATCACTCAGGAACGCTCGGCCGCCTCCACGACGTTGGACAGCAGCAGCGCGCGGGTCATCGGCCCGACCCCGCCCGGGTTGGGGGTGAGGAAACCGGCGACCTCCTCGACGTCGGGGGCCACGTCACCGGCGATCTTGCCGTGGACCCGCGACACGCCCACGTCGAGGACGGCCGCGCCGGGCTTGACCATGTCCCGCGTGATGAGCTCGGGCACGCCGGCCGCGGCCACGACGATGTCGGCGCGGCGCACGTGGGCGGCCAGGTCGTGGGTGCCGGTGTGGCAGAGGGTCACCGTGGCGTTCTCGCTGCGGCGGGTCAGCAGCAGGCCGAGCGAGCGGCCGACGGTGATGCCGCGGCCCACCACGACGACGTCGGCGCCCTTGATCGGCACGTCGTACTCCTGGAGCAGCAGCACGATGCCGTGGGGCGTGCAGGGCAGGGGCGCGTCGACCATGTGGACGAGGCGGCCGAGGTTGACCGGGTGGAGGCCGTCGGCGTCTTTGGCCGGGTCCATGCGCTCCAGCAGCGCCATCGTGTCGATCTGCTTGGGCAGCGGGAGCTGGACGATGTAGCCGGTGCAGGCCGGGGACGCGTTGAGCTCGTCGACGGCCGCCTCGACGTCCTTCTGGGTGGCGGTGGCCGGGAGGTCGACGCGGATGGAGGCGATGCCGACCTCGGCGCAGTCGCGGTGCTTGCCCGCGACGTAGATCTGGCTGCCCGGGTCGTCGCCCACCAGGACGGTGCCCAGGCCGGGCGTGATGCCGCGGTCCTTGAGCGCGGCCACCCGGGTCGCGAGGTCTGCCTTGATCCTGGCGGCTGTCGCCTTGCCGTCGAGTTTCACTGCGCTCATGCCGTCAATCCTTCCATGACTGGTCGGCTTCCCGGCACCGGCCGCGCGTCCGTCCACAGTTTTTCCACAGATGGGAGGCAGGCGGCGTCTGTCGTCCACAGGGAAACGATGACATCGTTGTCATCGATCAAGGAAAGGCATATCGTGTCGGGCGCCGGCACCCTGTCCCACGGAGGTTCCCCTTGCGCGCCCGCTTCCCCCTGCCACGCCTCGGCGGCCTCCGCCGGCCCGGCCGGCCCATACCCGGATGACCTGCGTACTCGCCGTCGACATCGGCGGCACCAAGCTCGCCGCCGCGCTGGTCGACGAGGCCGGCTCCCTGCTGCGCTCCGCCGCACGGCCCACGCCGCGCGCCGACGTCATGTCCGCGCTGGCGGCCCTCGTCGCGGAGGTGACCGGCGGGGGCCCGGCACCGCACGCCGTCGGCGTCGGCTGCGCGGGCCCGCTCGACCTCACCACGGGCACGGTGAGCCCGGTGAACATGCCGAGCTGGCGCGGCTTCCCGCTGCGCGACGAGCTGCGGCGGCTGACCGGCCTGCCCGTGGTGCTGGCCGGCGACGCCCAGTGCATGGCACTCGGCGAACACTGGCTGGGCGCCGGGCAGGGCAGCACGTCGCTGCTCGGCGTCGTCGTGTCCACCGGCATCGGCGGCGGCCTGGTGATCGGCGGCGCGCCGCTGCTCGGCCCGGCGGGCAACGCGGGGCACGTCGGTCACATGAGCGTCGATCCCGGCGGCGAGCGCTGCGAGTGCGGCGGCCGGGGCTGCGTCGAGCGCTACTCCAGCGGCCCCAACCTGGCCCGCTGGGCCCTGGAGAACGGCTGGGCGCCCACCGGCGACCGCGACGCCAGAGCGCTGGCCGCAGACGCGTCCGCTGGGCATCCGGTGGCGCTTTCGGCCTTCGAGCGCGGCGCCAGGGCGCTGGCCGGCCTGATCGCCTCCACGGCGGCCGCGGTCGAGCTCGACACCGTGGTCATCGGCGGCGGCGTGTCGGCGGCCGGCGCGGTGTTGTTCGGCCCGCTGGAGCGGGCGCTCGACGACGTGGCGGGGCTGGCGTTCGTCCGGGCGGTCCGGGTGCGGCCGACCACGCTGGGCGTGCGCGCGGGCCTGGCCGGGGCCGCCCGGCTGGCCTGGCGCCTGTCCGGCCAGTGAGCCGGCCGCGAGTGACGGTCCGGCCGCCGGCTCGACCAGGTTGAGCGCTGGCTCGTCGCGCCGGACTCCCGCTCGGCCCAGGCCCTGACTCTCCTGGGCACGCCGGCCACCTCACCCGGGATGGCGGTGAGAAGCGGGTCAGCGAGCTCGACGCCGCCCCGCCGGGAGGCCGAACGTCACCGATCCCGGCACTCACGCTGATCGCTTTCGGCCACCTGCGGCCGGACGGCGGCATGGTCGACAGGGGCGAGCACGTCCTGCAGGTCGCGCTCGGCACGCCCGGCGTCGCCGAGCCGGCCGACAACCTGGCGCAGCAGGCGATGGCCGGGGGCGGCCCGCCGGCTTCGACGCCCTAGCCGCTCCCTTCCTTGTCGGCCGCGGACATGGCGAGCATGTCGTCGACGCACCTGCGCATCAGTTGCTCGAACTGAACGAGGTCCCGGTCGCTCCATTCGGCGAACGCGGAGTCGACGAGCCGCTGCCGGGCCTCCTCGAGCGCGTCCGTCACGCGACGGCCCGCGCTGGTGATCACGGCTTCCTTGACCCGTCGGTCCGCCGGGTTCGGACGCCGCTCGATCAGGCCGAGCTCGGCGAGTTTGGCCACCTGCCGGCTGACGGTGGTGTGGTCGCGTCCGGCCCGTTCGGCGAGTTCGACCACGCCGATCGGCCCGAACCGCCGGATTCCGACGATCAGTTTGAACAACGCGCGGTCGAGATCGATGCCCGCTTCGGCCATGAGGACCTCGTCGCGTTGCGGCAGGTTCATGAGCGCGATCAGGTCGACGAGCGATTCATGCAGGCGCCGGAACGTGATGTGCCGGCGGTGTTGGGAAGCCATGCTCGCCACCGATGCCTTACGTGCCCTTGCGGACGGGGAGGTGCCAAGAATACCGGCAGCCTCCGGCAGACCTGCGGAGACGCCTCCTTCGCACGGCGAGGACGCGAAGATGTGCTCAGAATACACATAATTTTCGGGCACCGGAACAGCGTGCTCACAACACCCGGATCAGAGTTTTCTCCATGCCTAGCTGGACACGAAAGAGCAGCTCAAAGTGATGTGTTCGATGATCAGGAAGCCGCGTCGACCGCGACCGGCGGCTTGACGGCCGCTCCGGCTGCGGATCATACTCCGTGCTTAATACACATAAATTCGCGCCGGGCGGGCCGACCTGCCCGGCCGCCACCGACGGAGAGTGAACCGTGGCACGCAACGAAGACCTTGATGTGATCATCTGTGGTTCCGGCGCGGCGGGACTGACCCTCGCCATCGATCTCGCCCGCAGGAACATCGCGTTCCGGTTGATCGACAAGGCGCCGCATCCGTTCATCGGCTCACGGGGCAAGGGCATCCAGCCGCGCACCGAGGAGGTGTTCGAGGACCTCGGCGTGGTCGACCGGATCGTCGCCTCGGGAGGCGAATATCCTCCCCTGCGCACCTACACCCCCGACGGACCGGTCGACAGGCACGCCGGGATCCTGCCGGAGCCGACGCCCGCCGAGCCGTACCAGATCCCGCTGCTCGTTCCGCAGTTCCGCACCGAGCGCCGGTTGCGGGAGCGGCTGGCCGAACTCGGCCACGCCCCGGAGTACGGCTGCGAACTCGTCGGCTTCGACCAGGACCCCGACGGCGTGACCGCGCGGATGGCCACCTCCGGCGGGGAGCGGACCGTGCGAGCCGCCTACCTGGTCGGCGCCGACGGCGGATCGAGCTTCGTCCGCAAGGCCCTCGGCATCGAGTTCCGCGGGAAGTCCCTCGGCGTGCGGGCGCTCGTGGCCGACGTGCGGGCCGACGGCGCCTCGTCGCGCGTCTGGCACCGCTGGGGCAACGAGCAGCCCGAGCGCAGCGTCTCGCTGTGCCCGCTCCACGGCACCGGCATGTTCCAGTACATGGCCCCGGTCCCCCTCGACGTGGACGTCGACCTCTCGCCCGAAGGGCTCACCGCCCTGCTCCACGAGCGCGGCGGCCAGGACGACATCGTGATCCGCGAGGTGTCCTGGGCATCGGTGTTCACGATGCAGGCCCGGCTGGCCGACGCCTACCTGCGTGGGCGCGTGCTCCTGGCCGGGGACGCCGCGCACTGCCATCCGCCGACCGGCGGGCAGGGCCTGAACACGAGCATCCAGGACGCCTACAACCTCGGCTGGAAGCTCGCCGCCGTGCTCGACGGCGCGCCGGAGTCACTGCTGGCGACCTACGAGGAGGAGCGCCGGCCGGTCGCCGAGGCGGTCCTCGGCCTGTCCGAGAGGCTGCTCGAAGCGGCCAGGAACCGGGAGATGCGCCGGGGCCGCGAGGTGACCCAGCTCGATGTCGGCTACCCGGACTCGTCGCTGTCGCTGACCGGCCTGGAGCGCCACAAGGGCGTGGCGGCCGGCGACCGCGCGCCCGACGCCCCCGTCACCGGCGCGGGTGGGCCGGCCACACGGTTGTTCAGCCTGTTCCAGGGACCGCACTGGACCCTGCTCGGCTACGAGCCCGGCGACGCCGCGGTCCCAGAACCGCGCAGGGGCCTGCGCATCCACGTCATCGGCGACGACATCCTCGACACCGGAGGCCATGTCCGGAGCGCGTACGGGCTGTCGCCCGAGCAGTGGGCGCTCATCCGGCCGGACGGATACGTCGCGGCCGTGGTCGGCACCGCCGAACTCGGCGCGATCGAGACCTACCTCGACGGCGTCGGCGTCCGTCCCGTGCGGTGACGCGTTACCGGGGGCCGGAACGAGTGCTTCACGATCTCGCTCGTACGGCAGCGGCCTCACCATGGCCCGCCGGCGCGCCGAGGCGTCCGTCGGCAGATCTGAGAACCGGCGGCTAGTCGCGCTCGGCGAAGCGGGCCTCGCGGCGCTCGATGATCCGGCGGGTGTACGGGATGAGCTCGACGACCCGGCTGCCGAGGTAGGCACCGATGAAGGCGAGGACCAGCAGGACGAACGGGCTGGTCGAGAAGCCGTTCATGGTCACGAAGGCATGCAGGGTCGCGTCGAGCATGGAAACTCCGGGGGAATCAGCACAGCAGGGCGGCAATCAGGGTAACCGGGGAGTGCCGATGCTCGCCGCCAAAACGGATAAAGGGCAACAAGTGATCTCTTGTTGCCCTTTATCCGATGAACCGGTGATCAGTGGAAGAAGTGGCGGGTGCCGGTGAAGTAGAGGGTGACGCCCGCCTGCTCACAGGCGTCGATCACCTCCTGGTCGCGGATCGAGCCGCCCGGCTCCACGATCGCCTTGACCCCGGCCTCGATCAGCACCTGCGGTCCGTCGGGGAACGGGAAGAACGCGTCGGAGGCGGCGACCGAGCCGGCCGCCCGCTCCCCCGCCCGGCTCACCGCGAGGCGGCAGGAGTCGACGCGGTTGACCTGGCCCATGCCCACGCCCACCGTGGCGCCGCCGGCGGCCAGCAGGATCGCGTTCGACTTCACCGAGCGCGAGGCGCGCCAGGCGAAGGCCAGGTCGGCCAGCAGCTCGGGCGAGGCGGCCGCGCCGGTCTTGAGCTCCCACGCCGACGGGTCGTCGCCGCCGGCGTCGATCCGGTCGACCGCCTGCAGCAGCAGGCCGCCGTCGACGCGGCGGAACTCCAGCGGCTGGGACGGCCCCTCCGGGCAGCGCAGCAGGCGCAGGCTCTTCTTGGCCCGCAGCACCTCCAGCGCCTCCGCGCTGAAGCCGGGGGCCACGACGACCTCGGTGAACACGTCGGCGATCTGCCGGGCCAGCTCGACGGTGACCTCGCGGTTGACCGCGATCACGCCGCCGTAGGCCGAGACGGGGTCGCAGGCGTGGGCCTTGCGGTGGGCCTCGGCCACGTCGGCGCCGACGGCGATGCCGCACGGGTTCTGGTGCTTGATGATGGCCACGCACGGCTCGGCGAAGTCCCAGGCCGCCCGCCAGGCAGCGTCGGAGTCGAGGTAGTTGTTGTAGGACATCTCCTTGCCGTGCAGCTGCTCGGCGTTGGCCAGGCCGCCGGAGCCGGCGGTGTAGAGGGCGGCGCGCTGGTGCGGGTTCTCGCCGTAACGCAGGGTCGCCTTGCGCTCGTACGCGACGCCGGTGAACTCGGGGAACTCCTCCTCCCCGCCCGCGTACGGCCCGGCGAACCAGTTGGCCACGGCCACGTCGTAGGCGGCGGTGTGGGCGTAGGCGACACCGGCCAGGCGGCGGCGCTCGTGCAGCGTGAAGCCGCCCTCGTCCAGCGCGGCGAGCACGTCGCCGTAGGCGGCGGGGTCGACCACGACCGCGCAGGTGGCGTGGTTCTTGGCGGCGCCCCTGATCATCGCGGGCCCGCCGATGTCGATCTGCTCGACGCACTCCTCGTCGGAGGCGCCGGAGGCCACCGTCTGCTGGAACGGGTAGAGGTTGACCACCACGAGCTGGAACGGGTCGATCTCCAGCTCGTCGAGCTGGGCCACGTGGCTGGGCTTGGTGAGGTCGGCCAGCAGGCCGGCGTGCACGCGCGGGTGCAGCGTCTTGACCCGGCCGTCGAGGCACTCGGGGAAGCCGGTGAGCTGCTCCACCTTGGTCACCGGGATCCCGTGGGACGCGATCGCGGCGGCCGTGCCGCCTGTCGACACGATCTCCACGCCGGCGCCGTCGAGTGCCCTGGCCAGCTCTTCGAGCCCGGACTTGTCGTAGACAGCGATCAGCGCGCGCCGGATGGCGATGCGAGTCACGTGCTTTCCCCTCCTGATTGGTTGCCGATGCGGACGGTGCGTCCGCTGACCGTCCAGCCCTCGCGGGCCATCCGGCCGACGATGTCGACGAGCAGGCGGCGCTCGACGGTCTTGATGCGCTCGTGCAGGACCGGCTCGTCGTCGTCCGGCAGCACGGGCACCGCCTCCTGGGCGACGATCGGGCCCGTGTCGATCCCCGCGTCGGCCAGCATCACGGTGCAGCCGGTCACCTTCACCCCGTGGGCCAGCGCGTCGCGCACGCCGTGGGCGCCGGGGAAGGACGGCAGCAGCGCCGGATGGGTGTTGAGCACGGGGAAGGCGTCGAGCGTGGGCGCGCCCAAAATCTTCATGAAGCCCGCCGACACCACCAGGTCGGGCTCGTACGATGCGATCCTGGCGGCGAGAGCGGCATCCCAGTCCGCCCGAGTCGCATGATCGCCCAGTTTTTCAACAAACGTCGGAACATTTGCCCTGGTGGCCCTGGCCAGGCCCTCTATGCCGTCCCGATCCGCGCCCACCGCCACCACGCGCGCACCGTACGACGGGTCGGCGGAAGCGTCCAGCAGGGCCTGTAGGTTGGTTCCAGAGCCGGAGACGAGGACGACGAGCCGCCCAGCCTTTGACACGCACACTCCAAAGAATGGAAACAGGGTGGGGCTGACAGGGTATCTGTTCCTCGCCCGGCGACGCAGAGGAGGTCAGGTGTCGACACCGGTGCAGGCACCGGCGGGTCAGCAGCCCGCCGATTCAGCGGGTCGCCGTGCGATCTGGTTGTCCATCGCGGCGCTGGCCATGACGTTCATGCTGCCGCTCGCCGGCCTGGTCATGGCCCTGTTCGCGCTCATGTCGGGCATCCGCGCGCTGCCGCGGCTGCGCAGCGCCCACAAGCCCACCGGCACGGCCGTCGGCGGCATCACGATCTCCTCCATCGCGCTGGCCCTGTCGGCGATGGCCACGGGGATGCAGCTCTACCTGATGGACGAATACTCCGCCTACCAGGAGTGCATGAAGGGCGCGGGCACGGTCTCGGCCCAGGGCGAGTGCTTCACCCAGTTCAGGGACGCCGCGCAGCGCAAGCTGCCGCCCGACGTCCTCCAGCTGCTCGGGGCGATGCAGTCCTAGCCCCGCGCGCCGCCTAGTCGCGGTCCCAGGCGTAGGGGTCGACGTAGATGACGTGGCCGCCGCGGTCGTCGGACTCGTCCACGATGTCCTTGCGCGGCGGGCGGGCCGGGCCGTCCGAGGGCTCGGCCGGGCGTGGGCGGGCCTGGGCCAGGGTCTCGGCCTCGGCGGAGGCGTGCTCGTCCTGCCAGTCGTCCCTGATGACCGGGATCTCCTGGGTGTCGGCCTCGGTGGCGTCCATCCAGTGGCCGGGCAGGGGGCGCGGGTCGGACTCGGCCAGGCCGACCTTGCTGGCCGCCTTGGCGATGGCCGCCCCCGCCTTGCGGACCGGGGCGGCGGCCTTGTCGAGCGGCGCGCGGGCCTTCTTGTTGAGCAGCAGCAGGTTGGCCACGCCCGCCGAGATGCCGGCCGCCACGCCCACCTCCAGGGCCACCGACAGGGCCACCTCCCAGGGGGACGGGCCGATCGCCGACAGCCGGCCGCCGCCGATGGGCCCGCCGGACAGCGCGGCCAGCAGGCCGGCGACCAGGCCGGTGGAGACGCCGGTCAGGAAGCCCCACAGGGGGGCGGCCTCGTACGAATGCGAGGGCGAGATCCGGGCCACGAACACGCCCGCCACCGCGCCCGCCGCGAACGGCAGCGCGATCACCGCCATCATCCACGCGGGCACGGGCCCGCTCTCGGGCAGCGCGCCCAGCAGCGGCAGGCTCGGCACCGTGCCGAGCTCGACGCCGGTCGGGGCGACCAGCGTGTCCGCGCCGATGGCGAAGCCGGGGCCGGCGATGTAGGAGGAGGCCCAGATCACGGCGTTGAGCAGGTAGAGGAGCTGGAGCAGCAACAGCAGCACACCGCCGACGAAGCCGGGCGCGAGCACGTTCGACAGGTCCCTGACCTGGCCGAAGTTCAGCACGACCGCGACCAGCACCAGCCCCAGCCCGGACGCCAGCAGCGCGGTGGTGGCGACCGCCGTGCCGACCGTGACGGCCCGCAGCCGCTCGGGCAGCAGCTTGAGCATGATCCGCCACGGGCCGATCATGCGCGCGGTGGCCAGCGAACCCGCCAGGAAGGCCAGCACGAAGTGGCTGAGCAGCGCCTCGCCGATGAACGGCTGGGTGATCTCGTTGCTCGCCACCAGCGCGATCAGCCCGGCCAGCAGCGCGTAGGGGGCCGCCAGCGAGACGCCGGCCTGGCCGACCAGCACGAGCTGCGCGCGGCGGCGGGCGTTGGCCTGCTCGCGCGGGCTGTTCTTGGGCAGCCGGGCGGGCAGGCGCAGCCGCAGGTCGGCATCGCGGGCCATCCACCGGCCGGCGCGGTAGAGCAGGAAGGCGGGCAGCACCATCAGCCCGAGGGGCAGCAGCCCGACCCGGCCGCCGGGCATCGCGAACCCCGCGTGGTGCGCGGCCAGCCAGAGCTGCGCCGCGGCGCGGAACACGCCGGGCAGGCCCGCGCCGAGCGTGCCGCGCGGCGCGGCGATCCAGCCGACGAGGGTGAGCGTGGTGAGCACGGCCAGGCCGACGCCGAGCGTGCAGGCGGCGGCGAGCATGCCCGACACGGGTAGCGGCCGCCTCGTCTCGTCGTCGTCGGTCGAGACCCCGGGGAGCTTGCCGAGCACCGACTTGGGGGCGGTACGCAACTGGTCGAGAATGGCCGTCACAGATGTGATTTTCTCAATCTTTCCCAACCATCGCTTGGTTGACGCGCCGCAGCGGGTCCACTTTGTCGCCGCGAGACCCCCGCGAACGCGCCTCGCGCCCTTTCCCCGCCCTTTACGCGCCGCCCGGCGGGCCCTGGGACGCCCGGCGGCATGGAAAAGCCCCGCATGGCGGCGGCCAGGCGGGGCCTTTCCAGCGTGACTAGCGGGACTGCATGATCTCGCGCATCAGGCGGGCCGTCTCGGAGGGGGTCTTGCCGACGCGGACGCCGACCTTCTCCAGGGCCTCCTTCTTGGCCTGGGCGGTGCCGGCCGAGCCGGAGACGATGGCGCCGGCGTGGCCCATCGTCTTGCCCTCGGGGGCGGTGAAGCCCGCGACGTAGGCCACGACCGGCTTGGTGACGTGCTGCTCGATGTAGGCCGCGGCACGCTCCTCGGCGTCGCCGCCGATCTCACCGATCATCACGATCGCGTCGGTGTCGGGGTCGTCCTGGAAGGCCTGGAGCGCGTCGATGTGCGTGGTGCCGATGACCGGGTCGCCGCCGATGCCGACCGCGGTCGAGAAACCGAAGTCGCGCAGCTCGTACATGAGCTGGTAGGTCAGCGTGCCGGACTTCGAGACCAGGCCGATGCGGCCGGCGGTGGTGATGTCGGCGGGGATGATGCCGGCGTTGGACGCGCCGGGCGAGGCGATGCCGGGGCAGTTGGGCCCGATGATGCGGGTCTTGTTGCCCTTGGCCACCGCGTACGCCCAGAACTCGGTCGAGTCGTGGACCGGGATGCCCTCGGTGATCACGACGCAGAGCGGGATCTCGGCGTCGACGGCCTCCTTGACGGCGGCCTTGGTATGGGCCGGCGGCACGAAGACGACCGACACGTCGGCGCCGGTCTGCTCCATGGCCTCCTTCACCGTGCCGAACACGGGCAGGCCCTCGTGCGTGATGCCCGCCTTGCGGGCGTTGACGCCGCCGACGACCTTCGCGCCGGAGGCGAGCATGCGGCGGGTGTGCTTGGTGCCCTCACCGCCGGTCATGCCCTGAACAATGATCTTGCTGTTCTCGGTCAGCCAGATAGCCATGACTCACGCACCTACCGCAGCGAGCTCGGCGGCCCGCTTGGCCGCGTCGTCCATCGTGTCAACCAGCTCGACCCGCGGGAGCGCGGCGTCGGCCAGGATCTGCCGCCCGAGCTGGGCGTTGTTGCCGTCGAGGCGGACCACCAGCGGGTGCGTCACGGCCTCGCCGCGGCTCTCCAGCAGCTTGAACGCCGAGACGATGCCGTTGGCCACGGCGTCGCAGGCGGTGATGCCGCCGAAGACGTTCACGAAGATCGACTTGACGCTCGGGTCGGAGAGGATGATCTCCAGGCCCGCGGCCATGACCTCGGCCGAGGCGCCGCCGCCGATGTCGAGGAAGTTCGCCGGGGACGGCTTGCCGGGGAACGCCTCGCCCGCGTAGGCCACCACGTCGAGGGTGGACATGACCAGGCCCGCGCCGTTGCCGATGATGCCGACGTTGCCGTCGAGCTTGACGTAGTTGAGGTCCTTCTCCTTGGCCTTGGCCTCCAGAGGGTCCTCGGCGGCCTTGTCGGCCAGCGCCTCGTGGTCGGCCTGGCGGAAGCCGGCGTTCTCGTCGAGGGTGACCTTGCCGTCGAGGGCCTTCACCTGGCCGTCGGCCGACAGGATCATCGGGTTGACCTCGACCAGCGTGGCGTCCTCGTCGACGAAGCAGTGCCACAGCTTCTCGATGAGCTCGGCGGCGCCGTCGAGCGACTTCTCGGGCAGCCCGCCGGCCACCGCGATCTCGCGGGCCTTGGCGCGGTCGATGCCGTCGAGGGCCGAGACCGGCACCTTGGCGACCTTCTCGGGCGTGCTGTGGGCGACCTCTTCGATGTCCATGCCGCCGGCGGCGGAGCAGATCGCGAGGAAGGTACGGTTGGCGCGGTCGAGCAGGAAGGAGAAGTAGTACTCCTCCGCGATCGCGCTGGCCTCCTCCACGAGCACCTTGTGGACCGTGTGGCCCTTGATGTCCATGCCGAGGATGGCGGTGGCCTTCTCGACGGCGTCGGCGGCGTCGTCGGCCACCTTCACGCCGCCGGCCTTGCCGCGACCGCCGGTCTTGACCTGGGCCTTGACGACAACGCGGCCGGTCAGCTCCTCAGCCGCCGCCCGCACCTCCTCCACGGTGTTGGCGACGATGCCGCGTGGCACCGGGATGCCGTAGTCAGCGAAGAGCTCCTTCGCCTGATGTTCGAACAGGTCCACGAGGGTCCGTCCTTGCTTATCCGACTGATGTTCGACGGCCCGGGCAACTGCGCTGACGGTCGCGTCCGCTCGCCGCTCGTGTCGGCTTCGTGCCTCGCTCTCTCACGGCGAGCTCCTACGCTCAGGGGTGCGTGCCGGGCGTTTCCGCCAGTGAAGCCTAGCCCCAAGCTTGACCTGCACAGGTCATCGGGGCACGGTTCTTCCGCTATGTGACGGTGATCTCACTTCACCATGTCCTCCTCTGCACCGAAAGTGCACCAATTCGCTGCCTTATGCGGTGTCTGTCGATATATGGTCGTGATCTTCAATTGGCAGGATTCCTGCTCCCCTCATTCTTGATCTGAAGGAATCGGATGAAGCGAATTATCGCGGGCCTGGCCCTGGCCTCCGCGGCGGCGCTCGTGACCGCGACCCCGGCCCAGGCCGCGCCCGCGGATCCGGCGAAGGCGCTGAAGAAGCAGTACGTCGCCGGACACGGCGTACGGTTCACCGAGACGTCCCGCTCCTCGATGGACGGCAAGAGCACCGGAACCATGAAGACGTCCGGCGTTCTGGAGTTCGGCAGGTCCGGAATCGTCGCCTCGGACGTACGCAATCGCAGCACCGGCAAGAACGCCGACCTGTACGCGTCGCTGTTGCCGTCGCGGACCATCACCGTGGGCAAGCACGTATATGCGCAGGGCGGCCTTTACAGCGAGGGCCTGCCCGAGGGCAAGAAGTGGGTCCGCTACCCCGACACCGGCCTGCGGATGAGCACCTCCAACCAGATGCTGGACGTCTTCGAGCCCAAGGTGCTGAAGATGCTCGTCTCCCACGCCGCGAGCACCAAGGGCGGGATCTACCGCGGCTCGGTCACGGTGAAGGAACTCGGCAAGATCTACGGCCAGAGCGTCGAAAAGAAGATCGCCAAGGTCAAGGTCTCGTACCTGCTCGCCGTGAACTCCAAGGGCCTGGTCACCAGGGTCGTCAGCGACTGGACCCTCGACTTCGGCATCCTCGGCGCCAGCCACAGCACGACCGAGACCCGCTTCACCGGCTGGGGCGCCAAGGTCAAGGTCAAGGCCCCGCCGGCCGACCAGGTGGCCGACATCGCCGACCTCGCCGACGACAGCGCCGTTCCGCAGGACATCCCGGACGGCTCCCTCAACTCCCTGGGCAGCATCAGGTAGCCCCCCTCCTAAGGACACTCATGAAGCGATTGCTCGCGGCCGCGGTGACGGCCGCGGCACTCATCCCGGCCGTCCCCGCACAGGCGGCCGTGGACCCCGTCAGCGCCCTGAAGCGGCAGTTCGTCCCCGGCCGCGGGGTGACGATCTCCGAGACCGCGCGGACCGAGTCGAAGCGTCCGCGCGACGGCGAGGTCACCCGCATGGCCGGCTCCGTGGAGTTCGGCGCGTCCGGGCCCGTCGCGGCCGACGTCGTGTTCAGGACGATCGGCAAGGACGACAGCCGGCAACGCTGGATCAGCGTCGGCGGCAAGGTCTACGTGCAGGCGGCCGACCTGGCCGACGTCCTGCCCATAGGCAGGACGTGGGTGCTCATGGAGCACCTCAAGGGCAAGGTCATCACCTCGGCCCAGCCGGTCGACGTGCTGGCGCCCAGGACGCTCAAGGCCCTGGTCTCGCACGCCGCCGGCGTCAAGGACGGCCTCCGCCAGGGCGCGCTGACGCTCGCGCAGGCGCGCGGGGCCGGCGCGTACGAAGGGTTCCGCTACCGGCTGGGCCTGAACGCCCAGGCGCTGCCCGACCGCGTCGTCACCGGCCAGAGCCTCATCCCGGGCTCGCGGAGCCTCGTCGAGACCCGGCTCTCGGGCTGGGGCGCGAAGGTCAGCGTCAAGGCCCCTCCGGTGGACGAGGTCATCACCTACAAGGACCTGATGGCCGAGAAGCGGGCGAGAGCCGAGAAGCTCCGCCAGGCCATCCCCGACGGTTCCACCAGCTCGCTCGGCCTGTTCGACTGAGCCGCCGAGCTGTCGACAATCCCCCTCGAAACAAGGACACAACCGCACATGAAGCGAACCCTCACCGGCGTCGCGCTGGCGACGGCCGCCGCCCTGGTGGCCGCCACCCCCGCGCTGCTCGCGACTCCGGCCCAGGCGGCCGCGCCCAAGAACCCCGTGGCCGCCGTGAAGAAGCAGCTCGTCCCCGGCAAGGGGGTGAAGTTCAGCGAGCGCATCAGCGTCACCGACGGCACGCGCAGCGAGGTCTTCATCCGGCGCACGGGAACCTTCCAGTTCAACAGGTCGGGTGTCGCCGCCTCGGACATCACGGGCAAGTTCGCCCTCAACGTGTCCGACCTGGGCGACGAGCCTTCGGAGGAGGAAAAGGCCCTCGCCACGCCCGAGCGCACGATCCGGATCGGCACGACGTCGTACCTGTCCGGCGGCATGTGGACCACGGTCCTGCCCGAGGGCGAGACCTGGTTCAAGGCACCGCACGGCCCGACGGGCGGCATCACCGGCGTGTTCGGCCAGCCGGTGAACGTCGCCGAGCAGGCCACGCTCAAGACCCTGCTCAAGACCGCCAAGCCGGTGAGCGGCGGCTACGCCGGCACGATCACCGTCCGCGACCTGCGGAAGGTCTCGCCCTGGTACCGGGCGACCGGGATGGACACGCGTCCCACGGCCAAGGCGCTGAAGAGCGTCATCAGCTGGAAGCTCACGCTCAACGCGGCCGGCCTGCCGGTGCGTCTGGTGGCCACGTTCCCGCAGGCCGCGATCACCGGCTCCGGTTCCAAGAAGGACGGCGTGCGGGTCGACACCCGCTTCACCGGCTGGGGCGGCGCCGTGTCGATCAAGGCTCCGACGGCTGAGGACGTCTCCAGCGAGTTCGAGAACGGCAAGGACGACATCTCCTCCCTCGACCTGCCGTTCGGCGTGAGCGTCGCCAAGTAGCACCCGCCCGTGCCGAGGCCCGCGCCCGCCCCGTCGCCGCTTGGCGGGACGGGCGCGGCGCCCGGCCCGTGCCCGCCGGGCGCGGGTCAGGCGAGGCGGGAGTCGCGCAGGGCGGCCCACTCCAGCGAGTGCCTGATGCCCTCCTCGACGGTGAACCGGGTCTCCCAGCCGAGCAGCCGCCGCGCCCGGTCGCTGCGCGTGTACGCCCCCGCCACGTCACCGGGCCGGGCGGGCGCCTCGACCACGTCGATCGGCCGGTCGACGACCCGGTTGAACGCCTCGGCCAGCTCGCGGACCGTCGTGCCCGCGCCGGTGCCGAGGTTGATCACGTCGGTCTCCAGGGAGTCGAACCGGCGCAGCGCCGCCACGTGCGCGGCGGCCAGGTCCCAGACGTGGACGTAGTCGCGGATGCCCGTGCCGTCGCTCGTCGGGTAGTCGGTGCCGGTGATCGCGAACGGCACGCCGTCCTCGTACGCCTCGATCATCTTGCCCAGGGCGTGGCTGGGACGGCGCAGTTGCAGGCCCGTCCGCATCGCCGGGTCGGCGCCGATCGGGTTGAAGTAGCGCAGCGACAGGATGCGGATCGGCCGGGTGGCGGCGATGTCGGCGAACATGGCCTCGCAGACCGCCTTGGTCCGCGCGTACGGGCTCTGCGGGGCGAGCGGCGAGCTCTCGTCCACGGTGTGGTCCGCGCCGGCCTGGTAGATCGACGCGGACGAGCTGAAGATCATCCGTTCGCAGCCGTTGCGCAGCAGGTGGTCGGTGAACTCCAGGCTCTTGGCGACGTTGGCGCGGTAGTAGCCGACCGGGTCCGCGACGGAGTCGGGCACGACGATCAGGGCCGCGCAGTGGACGACGGCCTCGATGTCGGGGTGCTCGGCGAAGATCTTGTCGACGAGGGCGCCGTCGCCGATGTCGCCCTCGTAGAAGACCCGTCCGTCGGCGAACTCCCTGCGGCCCGTCACGAGGCTGTCGAGGATCACGGGCTCGATGCCGGCGTCGAGGCACGCCGACCCGATCGTGCTGCCGATGTAGCCAGCCCCACCGGTAATCAATACACGCATGCCCGAACCCTACGGGGATGTCGGAGGCGCGCGCGCCGTCTCGATGATCTTCGTGTGGTCCGGCCCGCGGGGACATCGCGTCGATCTCCGGCTGGTCATGACGGCCCAGCCGTGCGACATTTCCTGGTATGGGCAGGGACGTGCCAGTCGTCGTGTTCAGCCGGGACGATCGCCGGAAATATCGGGAAAAGGTGCGTCGATGTCTCGACGTCTTCGCCCAGATGTTGCGCGAGTCCCGCTTCGAGTTCGAACGCCCCCGCGCCGGCCTGGAGATCGAGCTCAACATCGTGGACGCCCGTGGCGAGGCCGCCATGCGCAACGCCCAGGTGCTGGCCGCGATCGAGCAGCCGGACTGGGCCACCGAGCTGGGCCAGTTCAACATCGAGATCAACGTCGAGCCCCGTGAGCTGACCGGCGACGGCCCGCTCCACCTGGAGGCGGACGTACGAAGGCGGCTCAACCACGCCGAGGAGCGGGCCCGCTCCCAGGACGGGCACCTGGTGCTGGTCGGCATCCTGCCCACGCTGCGCGAGCAGGACATCAGCGAGGGCACGCTGTCGGCCAACCCCCGCTACCGCCTGCTCAACGAGCAGATCTTCGCCGCCCGCGGCGAGGACCTGCACCTGTGCATCGAGGGCGTGGAACGCCTCGACACCCACGCCGACAGCGTCGCGCCCGAAGCCGCGTGCACCAGCGTCCAGCTCCACCTCCAGGTCAGCCCGGAGGCGTTCGCGCCGCACTGGAACGCCGCCCAGGTCATCGCGGGCCCCCAGGTCGCCGTCGCGGCCAACTCCCCCTACCTGTTCGGCAAGGAGCTGCACCGCGAGACCAGGATCGCGCTGTTCGAGCAGGCCACCGACACACGTCCGGCCGAGCTGAAGACTCAGGGCGTGCGGCCGCGGGTGTGGTTCGGGGAACGCTGGATCACCAGCGTCTTCGACCTGTTCGAGGAGAACGTCAGCTATTACCCGGCGCTGCTGCCTCTGTGCGAGGAGGAGGACCCGCGGGCCGAGCTGGACCAGGGACGCATCCCCCAGCTGCACGAGCTGACCCTGCACAACGGCACCATCTACCGCTGGAACCGGCCCGTCTACGCGGTCGTGGACGGCGTGCCGCACCTGCGCGTGGAGAACCGCGTCCTGCCCGCCGGGCCCACGGTCGCCGACATCGCCGCGAACGCCGCGTTCTACTACGGCCTGATGCGCGTGCTCCCGTCGGCCGAGCGGCCGATCTGGAGCCAGATGTCCTTCCGCACCGCCGAGGACAACCTCGCCGCCGCGGCCCGGCACGGCCTGGACGCCCGGCTGTACTGGCCGGGGCTGGGCGAGGTGCCGGCGGCAGAGCTGATCCTGCGCCGGCTGCTGCCCATGGCGCGCGAGGGCCTGGCCGCGTGGGGGGTGCACACGCCGGTCGCCGACCGGCTGCTGGGCATCATCGAGGGACGCTGCCTGACCGGCCGCACGGGCGCGACGTGGCAGGTCGAACGGGTGCGCGCGCAGGGCGGCGACCGCCATGAGGCGTTACGCGCCATGACGTTGGACTACATCGACCGCATGCACGGCAACGATCCGGTGCACACTTGGGACGTGTGAACCTCGTGCGACCCCGCCTCCTCGTCCTGGCCCTCATCCTGCTGCTGGCCGGCTGCGGCCTCACCCGGCCGGCGTCCAGGGACGTCCAGGGGGCCGACACGTTCGAGGACGACATCCGGGCCGCGCGCACGCTCACCGAGTCGTTCTGGACGGAGTTCTTCGACCAGCAGGGGATGACTTATCGGCCTATCGCTGACTTCATCCCTTACTCCGGGAGTTCGGGGCCTTCCTGCGGGGGCGAGCCGTCCGTGCCGAACAACGCCTTCTACTGCCCCGAGGGCCACTTCATCGCCTACGACCAGGCCTGGATGGAGTCCCTGTGGAACGACATGGGCGACGGCTCGGTGTACGTGATCATCCCCCACGAGTTCGGACACGCCGTCCAGGCCCAGCTCAGGACCGGTTTCGAGCTGAACGTCCAGGCCGAGCTGCAGGCCGACTGCTACGCCGGCGGGACGCTGGCGGCCCTGGTCGGCTCAGGCTCCCTGCGCGCCCAGCCCGGCGACGAGGACGAGCTCATGACCAGCCTGGAGGCCGCCGGCGACCCCACGGACGACTGGCTGGACCCCGCCGCCCACGGCACCGCCGAGCAACGCCAGTCCTCCTTCGCCGGCGGCTACGAGGACGGCGTGGGCGCCTGCTGAGGGTGTACGCGCGGGTCAACCCAGAGGATGATGTGTCTGATCATGACCTGCCTCTACGGTGGAGGCATGCCACTGGAGGAGATCGGCTGGCTGCGCAGAGGCGCGTGCAGGTCCAGCGACCCTGACCTCTTCTTCCCGCTCGCGCCCTCACCGTTGCAGGAGGCCCGCGCGAAGGCGGTCTGCGCCCGCTGCCCGGTCATCGACGAGTGCCGCTCCTACGCCTTACGCGAGGGCGAGACGGAAGGCATCTGGGGCGGCCTCACCCCCCAGGAACGCCGCCGCACCCGCTTCCCCGCCGGCTGGCGCAACTCCGCCGCCTCCTGACCCCACCCGCCGACCACCCCGCCCCCGCCGGACGCCGACGTTCTGTGATGCGACGTAGCCTGCAAGGGTGCTGTTGCGCTCGATCGCCGTCCTCACCGCCGCCAACGTCCTCAACAACAAGATCGCCCCCAGGCTCGCCCCCCTGACCTCCGCCGCCGCCACCGCCGCGCTCGTGGCCATGGCACGCGGGCACGGGGTGTCGTGGCGTGAGCTGGGGTTCGAGAAGGCGTCCCGCGGAGCGGCCGTCGGCGGCGCGCTGGCGACGGCGGTGGCCGCCGTCTACACCGTGGGCATCTCCGTGCCCCGCACCAGGCCGCTCTTCCACGACGAGCGCGCCCTGTCGCTCTCGCGCGCCCGCGCCCTGGAGGAGGCTCTGCTCCAGGTCCCCCTGGGCACGGTCCTGCTGGAGGAGGTCGGGTTCCGCGGCGCGCTGCACGGCATGCTGGCCCGCCGGCACGGCCCGGCCGCCGCGACGGCGGTCTCCTCGGCCCTGTTCGGCCTCTGGCACATCCTCCCGGCGATCGACATGGCCCGCGCGAACCCGGCGCTCGGCGCGCTGACCGCGGGCGAGTCGCCCGCCCGTCTCGACGTCGCGCGGGTGGTGGCGGGCAGCGTGGTGTCCACGGCGGCGGCGGGGGTGCTCTTCTGCGAGCTCCGGCGGCGCGGCGGGCTGCTGGCGCCGTCGATGCTGCACCTGGCGACCAACTCGCTCGGCTACCTCTTCGCGAGGATCTCGGCGAAGGCCGGGCGCGACGGCCGGGGGAAGACTTCCTCCGGCGGGGGATGAGATTTCCACCTCGGAAGATGAGAATCCTTCCTCACCTCCTTGGAACGGTCCAGGAAGTTCCCCTCGATGCCTTTACCTTCACCCGAGACGCGCATCGCGGGACCTCTCACTGGCTCCCTGAATGCGGCTATCAAAGATCAGAAGTCCCGATATGCGGTGGAGGTACGGAGGTGGTGCTGCATGCGTACGGTGATCGACGTCGACAGGGACCGGGAGAGGGCCGGCGCAATCGAGGCATTCGAGTTCTGGCGTACAGAGGGAAGCCCGGATCTCCTGGACCGGGAGATCACGCGGCATGTGTGGCAACCACAGGACTGACGTACCTCCTCGACAAGAGCGCCCTCACCCGCATCCGGACGAGCGACGTCGTCGCCAAGGCCCTTCACCCGCTCTATGTGGCGCAGGTCGTCGCGACCTGCGCCGTCATCGATCTGGAGGTGCTCCGCGGCGCCCCTGATCTCGTCCATTACCGGCGCATCCTGCGTGCGCAGCGCCAGTGCGTCAGCCTGCCCCTGAACCAGGAGGTGCAGTCGCGGGCCGTCGAGGTGCAGAGGCAGCTGGTCGGGATCTCTCACCACCGTGGCATCGGGCCGAGCGACCTGCTGATCGCCGCCTGTGCCGAGGTGCATCAGGCGACGATCCTGCACTACGACCGGGCCTTCGACATCATCTCCGAGGTCACCGGGCAGCCCGCGCTCTGGGTGGTGCCGCCGGGCTCGATCCCCTGAGCCGGGAGCGGAACGACCAGGTCAGGCCGTGGGCACGACCTGGAAGCCCTCCGCGTAGTGGCCCTCGCCGAAGCCGGCCTGCTCGGCCCAGGCGGCGAAGCGGCCACGGACGAAGTCGACGAAGCCCTCGACGTGGGCGACCTGGCTGACGTGCGACTGCAAGGCCGCGAGCTTGCGGTCCATGACCGCGGTGACGTCCACCCAGTGGTTGGGGGTGGAGCCGCCGTTCAGCCAGACCTCCCTGACCGTCCACGCCTCCAGGCCCTCCTCGCGCAAAAGCTCGGGGAAGGCGTAGGGGTTGCGGGCGTCGGGGTAGACCGCGTCGAGCGCGGCCCCGCCCACGGCCCGGTGGTCGGGGTGGCTGGGGGCGACGAACTGGTAGTTGCGGTCGGGGTGGTGGGTGATGACCAGGTCGGGGCGTACCTGGCGGATCACCCGGGCGATGTCGCGCCGGAGGTCGAGCGAGGACACCACCCGGCCGTCGGAGTAGCCGAGGAAGCGCACGTCCGTCACGCCGACGGCCTTGGCGGCGGCGAGCTGCTCGGTCCTGCGGAGCTCGGCCATGCCGGAGTTGTCGAGGGTGCGCTCGTTGCCGCCGGCGTCACCGTCGGTGACGAGCAGGTACGTGACCTCCACGCCCCGCTCCACGAACAGCGCCACGCTTCCCGCCGCCGCGAAGTCGACGTCGTCGGGATGCGCGGTCACGACAAGTACCCGGTTGATCTCGGCTTCCGCCAGCATGGCTTCCCTTCCTGGACCCTGTACGGAGGACAACCGGCACCCCGTCGAAGGCATTCCGGGCGCCGTTTGTCGGTGGCGCGTCTTAACCTAGGTGGGTGCCGACCCAAGTCTCTGTTGACCACCCCTTGCTCGACGGCCTCAACCCCCAGCAGCGCGAGGCCGTGATCCATCATGGCAGCCCCCTGCTCATCGTGGCGGGGGCGGGGTCGGGGAAGACGCGGGTGCTCACCCACCGCATCGCCTACCTGCTGGCCGAGCGCAACGCGCATCCGGGCGAGATCCTGGCCATCACCTTCACCAACAAGGCCGCCCGCGAGATGAAGGAGCGCATCGACAAGCTCGTCGGGCCGCGTTCCAAGGCGATGTGGGTGATGACGTTCCACAGCGCCTGCATGCGCATCCTGCGGCGCGAGGCCAAGCGGCTGGGCTTCCCGTCCAGCTTCTCGATCTACGACCAGGCCGACTCCCAGCGGCTGATGGCGATGGTCTGCAGGGAGATGGAGCTCGACCCGAAGCGCTACCCGCCGCGTTCGTTCTCGGCGCAGGTCAGCAACTTCAAGAACGAGCTGGTCGACTACGAGACCGCGCTCGACAGGGCGGGCTCCCACCTGGAGAAGACGCTCGCGCAGGCGTACAAGGCCTATCAGCTCAAGCTGACCGAGGCCGGCGCGATGGACTTCGACGACATCATCATGAACACGGTGACGCTGTTCCAGCTCTTCCCCGAGGTGGCCGAGCACTACCGGATGCGGTTCAGGCACGTGCTGGTCGACGAGTACCAGGACACCAACCACGCCCAGTACATCCTGATCCGCGAGCTGGTGGGCCATCCCGAGCTGCGCACCGCCGACGGCGACGTCGTGCGTCCGGGCGCCGACATGTCCGAGCTGTGCGTGGTGGGCGACGCCGACCAGTCGATCTACGCCTTCCGCGGCGCGACGATCCGCAACATCCTGGAGTTCGAGCGCGACTACCCCGACGCCCGCACGATCCTGCTGGAGCAGAACTACCGCTCCACCCAGAACATCCTGGCCGCGGCCAACGCGGTGATCGCGCGCAACGAGGGCCGCAAGCCGAAGAACCTCTGGTCCGACCAGGGCGACGGTCCCAAGATCGTGGGCTACGTCGCCGACAACGAGCACGACGAGGCCATGTTCGTGGCCCAGGAGGTCGACCGGCTCAGCGACGAGGAGGGCGTCAAGCCGAGCGAGGTCGCGGTGTTCTACCGGACCAACGCCGCCTCGCGCGTGTTCGAGGAGATCTTCATCCGCACCGGGCTGCCGTACAAGGTGGTCGGGGGCGTGCGCTTCTACGAGCGCAAGGAGGTCAAAGACCTGCTGGCCTACCTGCGGGTGCTGGCCAACCCGGCCGACGTCGTGTCGATGCGGCGCATCCTCAACGTGCCCAAGCGCGGCATCGGCGAGCGGGCCGAGGCCATGATCGAGGCGCTGTCCTCGCGCGAGCGCATCTCGTTCTGGGACGCGCTGCGCCGGGCCGACGAGGCGTACGGCATGGCGACGCGCTCGCTCAACGCGGTGCGCGAGTTCGTGGCGATGCTGGAGGAGCTGATCGCCAAGGCCGAGGGCGTGCCGCCGTCGACGCTGGCCGAGGAGATCCTGGTGGCCACCGGCTACCGCGCCGAGCTGGAGGCCTCCGAAGACCCCCAGGACGAGTCCCGCCTGGAGAACCTCAACGAGCTCGTCTCGGTGGCCTCGGAGTTCGAGGAGGCCAACCCCGAGGGCACGCTGGTGGAGTTCCTGGAGCAGGTGTCGCTGGTCGCCGACGCCGACCAGATCCCCGACGCCGACGGCGGGCAGGGCGTCGTCACGCTGATGACGCTGCACACGGCCAAGGGGCTGGAGTTCCCGGTCGTCTTCCTGACCGCGATGGAGGACGGCGTGTTCCCGCACGTCCGGTCGCTGGGCGAGCCGAAGGAGCTGGAGGAGGAGCGGCGGCTGGCCTACGTCGGCATCACCCGGGCGCAGAAGCGGCTCTACCTCACGCGGGCGGCGGTGCGCAGCTCGTGGGGATCGCCGTCGTTCAACCCGGCCTCGCGGTTCGTCAACGAGGTGCCGGGGCAGCTCATCGACTGGCGTACCGACCCCGAGAAGTCGGCCTGGAGCGCGGCGACGCGGCGGGAGCCGGCCGCGCGGCCGGCGCCTAAGAGCGGCGGGTCGCGGCAGATCCTGTCGCTGACGCCCGGCGATCGGGTGACGCACGACAAGTGGGGGCTCGGCACGGTGGTGGCCGTGGACGGAGTGGCGGAGAAGACCAAGGTCAAGATCGACTTCGGCGCCGACGGGGAGAAGACGCTGCTGCTGGCGTACGCACCCCTGGAGAAGCTCTGACCCCTGAGGTCAGCGGGCGCCCACCCCTCGCCGGGGGCCGGGCGCCCGACGGCGTAGGGCGGATCGGTGCTCCGAGGCACCGGCCCTCGACAGCGGGGGGCGAGGCTCTGAGGAGCCGGGTCCGGGCGGCGGGTCCCGGCGGCGGGTCCCGGCGGCGGGTCGGGGGTGTGCGGCGCTTGGTTTGCGGTGGTGAGGGCAGGGCGCTTGGAGGTGGCCCTGCCACTCCGCTTCCGGGTCAGGGCTTGAGGGCGCTGCCCTGCTTCCACTGGGTCCAGTTGAGCTGCCAGT
Source organism: Nonomuraea sp. NPDC049655 (assembly GCF_044465465.1). Lineage (NCBI taxonomy): Bacteria > Bacillati > Actinomycetota > Actinomycetes > Streptosporangiales > Streptosporangiaceae > Nonomuraea > Nonomuraea sp. NPDC049655. Next base: position 135,766 of record NZ_JBITLS010000015.1, on the reverse strand, counting down.
AGCTCCAGCCGTTGCGCCAGTCGAGCTTGCGCTTGGTTCCGGTGATCTTGACGACGTCACCGCGCTGGGCGATGCCGTAGAACCACTTGGCGCCCTGCGGGGTGGCGCGCACGCAGCCGTGGCTCTGGTTGGAGCGGCCGAGGTACTGGTAGTAGCCGGCGCTCTGGTGCACGTACTCGCCGCTGTCGGAGATGCGCACCGCCCAAGGGATCTCCTCCTTGTAGTAGCGCGGATCCTTGGGGTCGGTCACCCCCATCCAGGACGACGTCATCGTCTCGACGGACTTCTTGCCCATGGTGAGGTGCACGCCGCTGGTGGTGAGGTAGACGTCCACGCCGTTGCGCATGAGGCCGCCCCGGCCGGCGCTGATCGCGATCTTCTTGGCGATCTTGCCGTCCCGGTAGACCTTCATCTGGTGCCTGCGGGTGTCGACGACCGAGATGTTCGCGGTGCCGACGGCGAAGCGGCGGGTGACGTCCTCGGCCTTGTTGCCGGGCAGCTGGCTGAGGCGCGCGGTGAACAGCACCTTCTGGTGCGGCTTCCAGTACGTCTTCGTCCGGTAGATGACCTTGCGGGCCGACACCCAGCGCCAGGCGCCCTCGACCGGTTTGTCGGCCTGGACCTCCAGCAGCGCCTCCACGGCGGCCTTGTCCTTCACATCCCGGTCGAACGTGACGATGATCGGGAAACCGACACCGACTTTCTCCGCCGTCTCCGCCATGGGCGTGATGTCGGCGATGTCGAGCTTGACCTTCTTGGCCGGAGCCGCGACGTGGGCAGCCGCGGCGAGGCCCACGGAGGCGGTCGTCCGGACCGCCGGGGCCTGCGAGGCTGGCACGCCTTCTGCCGAACAGGCCGCAGCCGAGACCAGTGCGACCATGGCAAGCAACCGGGGGACGCGATTCAAGGGGGTTACTCCTGGATTATGTGCTTCTCCTTCCATGTGTGACTACTGAGACGCCTGATTCGTCTACCGATCGCCGTAACGACCTTGTAACGGTCCAGAAAGCAGGGTCAGACCAGGCGGCGCGCGGTGGCCCAGCGGGACAGCTCGTGCCGGTTGGAGAGCTGGAGCTTGCGCAGCACGGACGACACGTGCGTCTCCACGGTCTTGACCGAGATGAACAGCTCCTTGGCGATCTCCTTGTACGCGTAGCCGCGGGCGATCAGCCGCAGCACCTCGCGCTCGCGCTGGGTCAGCGAGTCGAGCTCGGGATCGATCGAGGGCGCCTCGGAGGAGGCGAAGGCGTCGAGGACGAACCCGGCCAGCCGCGGCGAGAAGACCGCGTCGCCGTCGGCCACCCGGCGGATGGCGTCGGTGAGCTCCTTGCCGCTGATGTTCTTGGTGACGTAGCCGCGCGCGCCGCCCCTGATGACGCCGATGACGTCCTCGGCGGCGTCGGAGACCGACAGCGCGAGGAAGCGCACCTGCGAGCCGGTGCTGAGGACGCGGCGCAGCACCTCCTGACCGCCGCCGCCGGGCATGTGCACGTCGAGCAGGACCACGTCGGGCTGGTGCTCGGCGATGGCCTTGACCGCCGTCTCGACGTCCTCCGCCTCGCCCACGACCTCGATCGAGTCGCCCAGCTCCGCGCGTACGCCGGATCTGAACAGCCGGTGGTCGTCGACGATCAACACGCGTGTCATTGCTTGTCCACCTTCATCGTCAGCATCACTTCCGTGCCCTCGCCGGGCTCGGTGCGGACCCTGGCCGTGCCGCCGTGACGTTCCATTCTCCCGATGATGGACTCCCTGATGCCCATTCTGTCGAGGGGCACCGCCTCAAGGTCGAAGCCCTTGCCGCGGTCCTTCACGAAGATGGTCACCTCCAAGCCCTCCACCTCCGCGTAGACGGAGATGGCCGGGCTCTCAGAATATTTGGCCGCGTTGACCATCGCCTGCCTGGACGCCTTGAGCATCGCCGCCAGCTTGCCCTGCGGATCGAGGTCGATGTCGCCGACGCAGACGACCTCGATGGGCACGCCGTGCGAGTCCTCCTCCTCGGCCGCGATCCGGCGTACGGCGGCGGCCACGGTGGCGTCGGCGTCCTGGGCGGGCTGGTAGAGCCAGTTGCGCAGCTCGCGTTCCTGGGAGCGGGCCAGTCGGGTGACCTCGCGGGGGTCGTGGGAGACGCGCTGGATGAGGGTGAGCGTGTGCAGCACCGAGTCGTGCACCATGGCGGCCACCTCGGCGCGTTCCTCCTGGCGGATGCGCTCGCGCCGTTCGAGCTGCAGCTCCTTCCACAGGCCGGCCAGCCAGGGCGCGGCGATGACCGCGATGCCGCCGACCACGACGACGGTGAACAGCAGACCGGGCCTGGCCTGGGCCAGCTCGCCCTGGGCGTACAGGAAGCCGGCCGCGCCGATGACGACCAGCGTCACGCCGAGCAGCGTGCGCACCCGGTTGGTCCGGATGCTCTTGGTGGCCCCGCTGACCCAGTTCTTGCGGCGTTCGGGGTCGGCCTGCTGCCACAGGATGAGCGCGCCGATGCCGCCGACGGCGAACGGCAACATGCCGATCCCGCCCTTCGAGGCCCCGGTCAGCCAGCCGAACGCGGCCAGCGCCACGCCGATCGCACTGAACGCGGCGAGCTGGCTCCAGTCGCGCTGCGGCGGCTGCCCCTCGTACGGCTCACGCGGAGTGATCATCCACAGCACGGCGTACGCCACCATGCCGACCCCGTCCACGACGCTGAGCAGCACGAACATCAGCCTGATCACGACGGGATCGAGGGAGAGCTGCGCCGCCAGCCCCTGGGCCACGCCGCCGAGCAGGCGGCCCTCCATGGGGCGGAGCATCCGGCGATAGGGTCGATCGCCGGTGGGCTCGGCAAGTGTCTTCTGGTCTGCCATAACATCGCCATCGTCACATGTCGCGGGCACTTCGGGCATCAGGGAACAACCCCCAGGGTCGAGTCAGGGGTCTCCCGGATGCGGCCACCCCGCCCGACGGTCCACGATGGTTCCATGACAGAAGCTCCGCCCAGGCAACCCGCCGCCCCGCCCCGGGAGCTGCGACGCAGCAGCGAGGGGCGCTTCCTCATGGGCGTCTGCGCCGGTCTCGGGCGGCACACCGGCATCGACCCCGTGGTGTTCCGCGTGGCGTTCGCCGTGCTCCTGCTCGGTTCGGGCATCGGGATCTTCCTGTACATCGCGGCCTACCTGCTGATGAAGGAGCCCAACGGCGGGCCGGGGATCATCGAGCAGTGGACCCGCCGCGACCTCGACGCCGAGGCCGTGATGGCGCTGCTCACGGCGGTGCTCGGGTTCGGCCTCGCGCTCAACCTCGCGACCGTCTGGCTCGACACCGGCACGCTGGTGGTCGGCGTGCTGCTGGCCGTCTCGCTGCTCGCGGCCCACTCCAGAGGCGTCGACCTGCTGGGCCTGGCCCGCTCGATGCCCGAGCGGCTCGGTCGCCGGCGCTCCCCCGACGCGGAGCCGCCCGCGCCGCCCTATGCGCCGCCCGCGTCCGCACCTCGGGTACGTCCCGCCGAACCCGGCTGGTCCGGCCTCGGCGACACCGTGACGGCCCACCCCGAGTCCCCGGCCCCGGCTCCGGCCCCGGCTCCCCGGCCGACGGCCGCCGCGCACGCCGAGGCCGTGGCCGCGCGGCTGCGGGCGATGTCCGCCGGCCGGCAGGCCGAGACACCTCGTACGGACCGGCCCGAAACCCCTGAAGCGGGACAGGCGGAGGCCGGCCGGGCCGAGATGTCGAAGATCGAGGCCGCACAGGCGATGGAGGCCGCCGGCGCCGTGACGGCGGAGCACCAGCTCCCCCGCGACGCGACCCGCCAGGCACAGACGCCCGGCGCAGAGGCCCCTGAGGCCCCCGAGGCCCCGAAGACGCGGGTCGAGGCCCCGCAGCCGCGGCCGCAAGCCGAGGCTCAGGCGGCGTCGCGGCAGGAGCCGCCCGCCTACCGCCCGCAGCCCAGGACCGCGATCGACTACAGCGGCTACGGCGAGCCCTTCGCCCCGAAGGGCCCCTACCGCCCGCTCGACCCGGCCAGGCGGTCCGGCCAGTCGCCCTACGACCCCGCCCTGTACGGCCGCCCGGCCCCTGCCCCGGCCCCCCGGGCCCGGCGCCCCAAGTCGTTCATCGGGGTCATCACCATCTTGCTCGCGATCATAGTGGGAGGGATCGTCGTGGCGGTCCAGGCCAGGTCGGCCGCGGGCGTGAGCCCGACCATCGTCGGCGGCGCCGTGCTCATCACCATCGGCGCCGGCCTGCTCATCGCCGCCTGGTGGGGCCGCGGCGCCGGTCTCGTCGCGGCGGGCACCACGGTCGCGCTGCTGATCGGCGTGGGGCTGATGCTGGGCAGCCTGCCGCGCAACTTCGGCGACTCCACCTGGTACCTGACCAAGCCCTCTGAGGCGGGCAAGGTCTACGACGTCGGCGTCGGCGACGGCCGGCTGGACCTGACGGAGCTGAAGGCGCTGCCGGGGACAAGCCTGACGTTCGACGCCCGGGTCTCCGTGGGCGAGCTGACGGTGATCGTGCCGCCGACGGCCAGGGTCGAGGTGCACGCGATGAACAAGGTCGGCGACATCAAGGTCGACCAGTCGATCAGGGGCGGCGTGGACGTCAAGTTCGACAAGGTGCTGGAGCCCGAGGTCAGGTCCGAGGACGAGGAGTTCACGATCGTGCTGAACCTGCGGGGCGGCCTGGGCGACATGGAGGTGCGGCGTGGCGCGTGACGTCGAGCGGGTCCGGCGCCTGCACCGGACCGACTGGATGGCCCTGCTGAGCGGCACGTTGTTCGTGGTGCTCGGCATCCTGGTGGTGACCCGCGTGCTCACGGACGCGCTGCTCCTGGTCGGGCTGACCGTGGTGGGGCTGGCCTTCGCGGGGGTGGTGGCGATCATCGCTCGGGTGGTCCGCGGCAAGTAACCCTTGACCGGGAAAAACACCGGCGTAGTTTCGGGTGTGTCCGCCTTTCCCCCTGCTCCTGAGGGAGGACGTATGCCCCGAATCACCGTCACCGTCGACGGGATCAAGTACGAGGAGGACGTCGAGCCGCGGCTCCTCCTCGTTCATCTACTCCGTGAGCGGCTCGGCAGGACCGGCACCCCGGTCGGCTGCGACACCAGCAACTGCGGCGCCTGCACGGTGCTGCTCGACGGCAAGAGCGTGAAGAGCTGCTCCGTGCTCGCCGTGCAGGCCGACGGCGGCGACGTCGTCACCGTCGAGGGCCTGGGCGCGAACGGGTCGATGCACCCGATGCAGCGGGCCTTCCACGAAGAGCACGCCTTGCAGTGCGGCTACTGCACCCCCGGCATGGTCATGGCCGCGATCGACCTGGTCCGGGAGGACCCGGAGCCGTCGGAGGAGTCGATCAGGCACGGGCTGGAGGGCAACCTGTGCCGCTGCACGGGCTACTGCAACATCGTGCGCGCCGTGAAGCGCGGCGCGCAGGAGATGGGGCAGGCGGTGAGGACGCAGTGAGCGAGCTGAGCCCTGAGGCCGTCGCCGGGCAGATCGCCGGCAGCGGCCAGATCAACGAGCCGGCCGGCGTGCACGAGGTGGGCCGGCCGCGCCGGCGCAAGGAGGACGCCAGGCTGCTGACGGGGCGTACGCGCTGGACGGACAACCTTTCCCGGCCCGGCACGCTGCACGTGATGTTCCTGCGCAGCCCGATGGCCCACGCCCGGATCACCCGGGTGGACGTGTCGGCGGCCCGCGGCCTGCCCGGCGTGGTGGCCGCGTTCAGCGGCCAGGACTTCGCCGCCGAGCAGGGCAGCCTGCCGTGCGCGTGGCCGGTGACCGACGACGTCGTCATCCCCGACCACCCGCCGATGGCCACCTCCGAGGTCCGGTACGTCGGCGAGGCCGTGGCCTGCGTGGTCGCGACCGACCGGTACCGGGCGGCCGACGCGCTGGAGGCCATCGAGATCGACTACGAGCCGCTGCCCGCGGTGCTCGACATGACCGAGGCGCTGTCGCCGGACAGCCCGAAGGTGCACGAGGCGGGCAACCAGGCGTTCTCCATGAAGATCACCTCGGGTGACATCGACGCGGCGTTCGAGGGCGCCGCCGTCGTGGTGGACCGGACGTACGTGCAGCAGCGGCTCATCCCGACGGCCATGGAGCCGCGGGCGGTGCTGGTGGACACCGACGGCGACTCGTTCACGATGTGGACCTCCACCCAGATCCCGCACATCCTGCGCGTCATGCTCGCGGTGGTGACCGGCATCCCCGAGCACGACCTGCGGGTGATCGCCCCCGACGTGGGCGGCGGCTTCGGCTCGAAGTTGCAGGTCACCGCCGAGGAGGTGCTCTGCCTGCTGATGGCGCGCCGGCTGGGCCGGCCGGTCAAGTGGACGGAGTCCCGCTCCGAGGGCAACCTGACCGTGCACCACGGCCGCGACCAGCTCCAGCACATCCGGCTCGCGGCCGACGCCGACGGGCGCATCCGGGGGCTCCAGGTCGACCTGCTGGCCGACATGGGCGCGTACCTGATGCTGGTGACGCCGGGGGTGCCGCTGCTCGGGGCGTCCATGTTCAACGCGATCTACAAGATGGACGCCTACGAGTTCGGCTGCCGGGGCGTGTTCACCACCAAGATGCCGACGGACGCCTACCGGGGCGCGGGCCGTCCGGAGGCGACGTTCGGCATCGAGCGGACGATGGACGAGCTCGCCGCCGAGCTGGGCCTGGACCCGCTGGAGGTGCGCCGGCGCAACTGGATCAGGCACGAGGAGTTCCCGTACACGACGATCTCGGGGCTGACCTACGACTCGGGCAACTACGAGGCGGCCACGGAGCGGGCGCTGTCGCTGTTCGGCTACGACAAGCTGCGGGCCGAGCAGGCCGACCGGCGGGACCGGGGCGATCCGGTGCAGCTCGGGATCGGGGTCAGCACGTACACGGAGATGTGCGGGCTGGCGCCGTCGAGGCTGCTCGGGGCGGCCAGGTTCGGGGCGGGCGGCTGGGAGCACGGCTCGGTGCGCATGTTGCCGACCGGCAAGGTCGAGGTCATCACCGGCACGTCCCCGCACGGCCAGGGGCACGTGACGGCGTGGAGCCAGATCGTGGCCGACGCGCTGGGCGTGCCGTTCGAGGACGTGCGGGTGCTGCACGGCGACACGGCCGTCGCGCACAAGGGCATGGACACCTACGGCTCGCGCTCGCTGGTCGTGGGCGGCATCGCCGTGCTCCAGGCGTGCGAGAAGGTCAGGGAGAAGGCCAGGAAGCTGGCCGCCCACATGCTGGAGTGCTCGCCCGACGACCTGGAGTTCGACGGCGGCGTGTTCAAGGTGCGCGGCACCGGGTCGGGCCGCACGATCCAGGAGCTGGCCTACGCCGCGTTCCAGGCGCACGACCTGCCCGCCGGCGTGGAGGCGCGGCTGGACTCCGAGGCCACCTTCGACCCGGACAACTACTCCTTCCCGCACGGCACGCACCTGTGCGCGCTGGAGGTGGACACCGAGACGGGCATGACCAGGATCCGCTCGTACGTGGCCGTGGACGACGTCGGCAAGGTGGTCAACCCGCTGATCGTCGAGGGCCAGGTGCACGGCGGCATCGCACAGGGCGTGGCGCAGGCGCTGTTCGAGGAGGCCGTCTACGACTCCGAGGGCAACCTGCTGACCGCGACCATGGCCGACTACCTGCTGCCGTCGGCGGCGGACCTGCCGTCGTTCACGACGGACCGCACCGAGACCCCCGCAACGGGCAACCCGCTGGGCGTCAAGGGCGTCGGCGAGGCGGGCACGATCGCCTCCACCCCGGCGGTGGTGAACGCGATCGTGGACGCGCTGCGGCCCTACGGCGTCGGCGACATCCGGATGCCGTGCACGCCCGAGCGTGTCTGGCGAGCGCTGGAAGGAGCGCGGCGATGATCCCCGCACCGTTCGACTACGTGCGTCCCGACTCGCTCTCGGCGGCCTGCGCGGAGCTCGCCGCCGACGAGGACGCCAAGGCGCTGGCCGGTGGGCAGTCGTTGCTGCCGTTGTTGCGGTTGCGGCTGGCGTATCCGTCCAAGCTGGTGGACATCGGGCGGCTGCCCGGCCTGAACGGCGTGCACGACCGGGGCGACCACGTCTTCATCGGCGCTCTGGCCACGCACGACGAGGTCATGCGGTCCCCGGTGGTGAACGCCGGCGCCCCGCTGGTGGCGCTGGCCACGGCCAGGGTGGCCGACCCCGCGATCAGGCACCGGGGCACGTTCGGCGGCTCGCTGGCGCACGCCGACCCGGCCGGTGACCTGCCGGCCGTGGTGCTGGCGCTGGACGGCGTGATCGTGGCCGCGTCGGCGCGGGGCGAACGGGAGATCCCGGCCGCCGAGTTCTTCGTCGACTACCTGGAGACGTCGCTGCGCGCCGGGGAGATCCTGGTCGGCGTGAAGGTGCCGAAGCTGGGCGAGGGCTGGGGCTTCCACTACGAGAAGTTCCACCGGACCGCGCAGTCGTGGGCGATCGTCGGCGTGGCGGCCGCGGTCAGGCGTGCCAACGGCTCGATCGCCGAGGCCAGGGTCGCGCTGACGAACATGGGCCCGACCCCGGTGCGCGCCCGCGCGACCGAGACCGCGTTGCGCGGCGTCGAGCTCGGCGACCGGGTGCGGCAGGCGTGCGAGGAGGCGGCGGAGGGCACCTCGCCCCCCGCCGACCTGCACGCCCAGCCCGACTACCGCCGTCACCTGGCCCGGGTGCTGACCCATCGGGCAGTGCGCACGGCCGCCGGAACCCCCTGAGTGAGGCGGGGGCGCCTCTTCCGGGCGCCCCCGCCCCGACGTAGTGTCGCAACCAACCTCGGAAGGAGCGGATCGATGGCGATGCGGTTCGAGCACGAGTTCACTGTCCCGGTTACGGTCGAGCAGGCGTGGGCGGTGCTGCTCGACGTCGAACGGGTCGCGCCGTGCCTGCCCGGGGCGACGCTCGACATCTTCGAGGGCGACGAGTTCACCGGCCGGATGAAGGTCAAGGTCGGCCCGATCACCGTCACCTACCGGGGCTCGGCCAGGTTCGAGGACGTCGACAAGGATTCCCACACGCTGACCATCCAGGCGTCGGGCAAGGAGGCCAGGGGCTCCGGCACGGCCTCGGCCACGGTCAGGGCGCGCATGACGCCGGCCGAGGGAGGCACCTCGGTGGCCGTGGAGACGACGTTCAACGTGACCGGGCGGCCGGCGCAGTTCGGGCGCGGGGTCATGGCCGAGGTCGGGGCCAAGCTGATCGACAGGTTCGCCGGCAACCTCGCCCAGCTCCTCTCCGAGCCCATGGTGGAGCCGGTCGCACCCCAGGAGCAGCCCCAGGAGGAGGAGGAGCGGCACCTGAGCGCGGTGACCGTCCCCGAGCCGGACGTGCGGCCCGCGGGCACGCTGCGGACCTCGCGCACACCCGACGAGGAGGCGCTCGACCTGATGGAGATCGCCGGGCAGCCGCTGCTCAGGCGGCTGGCGCCGATCGCGGGCGGCCTGCTGGCGCTCACGATCCTCATCTGGGTGGTTCGTCGCCTTATGCGCTGATTTTCAGCAAAAACCACATAAAGTCCGGTCACTTCCCGCTATCAGGGGGAAGTGCCATTCCCGCAGGTCATTTCTGGGGGGACATGGGCATGCCGGACTGCAGCGTCGTCGTGATCTCGTACAACGACGCGGCCCGTCTGCCCAGGGCCGTGCGTTCGGTGTTGCGGCAGACGTTGCGCGACCTGGAAGTGATCATCTCCGACGACGCGAGCACCGACGGCACGCCCGAGGTGGCCGCGCGGCTCATGGCCGAGGACCCGCGGGTGCGCTACCTGCGCAGGCAGAGCAACAGCGGCGGCTGCGGAGCCCCGCGCAACGACGGCATCGACGCGGCCAGGGCGCCGTACGCCATGTTCCTCGACAGCGACGACGAGCTGCCCAGGCACGCGTGCAAGAGCCTGCTCACCGAGATCGAGCGCACCGGCGCCGACTTCGTGTCGGGGCAGATCTCCCGGCTGTTCGAGCGGGACGGACGCCTGCGCCCGTACTATCCGTCGTTGTTCGCCCGGCGGCGGGTGGTCGAGGGCATCCGCGCGGAGCCCGAGCTCTTCCTCGACTCCTTCAGCACCAACAAGCTCTACAACGTCGCCTGGCTGCGCGACAACGTGCTGCGCTTCCCCGAGGACATCCACTACGAGGACCACGTCTTCGCCACCGAGCTGTACGCGCTGGCCCGCCGGTTCGCGATCGTGCCGTGGGTGGTCTACCACTGGCACCGGGCGAGCTCGAACGAGTCGATCTCGCTGAGCATCGACGAGATGGACAACGTGCGGCAGCGGGTGATCGCGGCCCGGCTGAGCGACGACATCCTGCGCGGCTACGGCGCGCACGACCTGGTGCCGCACCGGCAGTACCGGTTCCTGCGGCAGGACCTGCGGGTCTACCTCAACCCGCTGCCCGCGCGCGACCCGGTGTGGGTCAAGGAGTTCGCCTCGGTCGTGCGGCCGTACCTGGAGGAGATCCCCGGCGCGGTGTTCGACCGGATCGAGCCGATGGACCGGGTCTGCTGCCGGCTCATCCTGGACGACCGGATCGAGGACCTGCGGGTGGCGGCCGGCTCGCTGACCGGCCCCCGGGCCGCGCCGCGGGCGGCCGTGCAGGTGGACGGGCGCACGTACTGGGGAACCACGGCCGCGCCGGGGCTGGACATCACCGCGCTGCGCCTGGCCGAGCTGCCCTACACCGACTCCCGGCTGCGGCACGAGGTGACCGGCCTGGCCACGAACGGCGAGCGGGTGCGGATGACCGTGCGCACCTACGACCCGTTCGGCGTGCTGCCGGCCGAGTGGGACGCCTTCCTGGAGGCGGGCCGGGAACGGGTGCCGATCCGGCCGGTCCCCTCGGGCGACGGCGGCTACGTCAGCCAGGTCGTCTTCGCGCCCTGCGGCAGGAGCGACCTGCGCATCGGCTTCCGGCGCCGCCCCGACGGCCACGTCACCACCGACCGGCTGATCGTGGACCCCAACCTGGAGCCGATCGAGCTGCCCGGCTGCACGGTGAAGGCCGAGGGCTACGCCGCCTACCTGTGCGTGCGCACGCACTCGCGCACCCGCTCGGCGCTGCGGCGGGCGCGACGGCTGCTGCTCAGGAAGCTCAACACACCGCGTGCCAAGCTGCGCGCGTACAAGCTGCTGATCAGGGTGGTGCCGCGGCGTGACGACCTCGCCCTGTTCGAGTCGGACGTCGGCAAGGGCTACAACGGCAGCCCCCGCGCCATCTACGAGGAGGTGCGGCGGCGCGGCCTGCCGATCGAGGCGGTCTGGTCGGTCGCCAAGGGCCGCAAGAACTTCCCCGCCGACGTGCGGCTGGTCCGCCGGGGAAGCTGGCGCTACCTGTGGACGATGGCCCGCGCCGGGATCTGGGTGGACAGCCACGGCTTCCCGCTGGACTACCCCAAGCCGCCCGGCACCCGCTACCTGCAGACCTGGCACGGGCAGGGCATCAAGTCGATCGGCTTCGACGCGCCCGACCTGCGCGGCGACTTCGACCGGCCGCGCGAGCAGTGGCGGGCCGCCGTCGCCCGGTGGGACGCGCTGGTCTCGCCGAGCGCCGAGTTCTCGCGGGTGTTCCTGCCCTCCAACGGCTACGACGGCAAGGTCTACCGGTGCGGCACCCCGCGCTGCGACGCGCTGGTGCGGGCGGAGGCGGCCGGCGACGTGCGGGCCCGGCTGGAGATCCCGCCGGGGCGCAAGGTCCTGCTCTACGCGCCCACCTACCGCGACCGGGACAGGACGAGCGGCCGTTCGGTACGCGCCGACCTGGACCTCATGGCCGCGGAGCTGGCCGGCGAGTGGGTGGTGGTGCTGCGCACGCATCCGGTCGAGAAGTACGACCCGCCCGAGCGGCTCAGGCACTTCGTGCGGCCGGCCGCGTCCTATCCGGAGATCAACGACCTGATGCTGGCCTCCGACGCGCTGCTGACCGACTACTCGTCCGTGATGTGCGACTACGCGCTGACCGGCCGGCCGATGGTGTTCCTCATCGACGACTGGGACGACTACCGGCTCTCCGAGCGCGGCGTCTACCACGACCTGCCCGCCATCGCCCCTGGCCCGTGCGTGACGACCACGGCCGAGCTGGTGGACGTGCTGCGGAACCTGCCCGAGGTGCACGCCGCCTTCGCCGCCAAGTACGCCGCCTTCCGCGCCCTGTGGTGCGCCGACGAGCACGGCGACGCCTCCGCCCGCATCGTGGACGACTTCTTCGAAGGGCGCACGCGATGACCGTCGTCTTCGCCTGCCTGGACGCCGACACGCTCGGCGGCGTCCAGCGGGTCACCCACACCCTGGCCCAGGGCCTGGCCGAACGCGGCCACGAGGTGCACGTCGTCGGCCTGCACCGCGCCGCCGCGCCCTTCCGCTACGTGGACCGGCCGCTCTACCGGCAGCACGTCGTGGGCGGCCCGCTCGGCGAGCAGGGCCCGCTGGCCAGGCGGCTGGCCGACCGCAGGGTGAAGGAGCTGCTGCGCGGCGTGCGCCCCGGGTACGCGGTGCTGACGTCGCCTTCGGTGGTGACCAGGCTGTCAGGGCTGCTGCCCGCCGGGTTCCGCTCGATCGGCCAGTACCACGGCTCCTACGACCACGCCCGCGACTGCTGGCACCTGGCCTCGATCAAGAAGCACTACCCCGACCTCGACCAGGCGCTCTTCCTCAGCGACGACGACGCCTGGGCCTTCTCCGAGCACGCCCTGCTGCCCAACGCCTGGACGCTGCCCAACCCGCTGGGCGCCTGGCCGCGGGAGACGTCGGCGCTGGACGTGCCGCGGGTGCTGGGCGTGGGGCGACTGGAGGGCGTCAAGCGGTTCGACCGGCTGATCAGCGCGTTCGCCCGCGCCGAGCCGCCGCCGTCCTGGGAGCTGCATCTGATCGGCGACGGCGCGGAACGCGAGCGGCTGCGGGCGCACGCGGCCCGGGAGGGCGTCGCGGACCGGGTGGTCTTCCGCGGCCTGGTGCCCGCTCACCGGATGCGGGAGGAGTACCTGAACGCCTCGCTGGTGGCGCTGACCAGCGAGCACGAGGGCCTGCCGGTCGTGCTGCTGGAGGCGTGCGCCCACGGGGTTCCGTCGGTGGCCTTCGACGTGTCGGGCGGCGTGCGCTCGGCGGGCCCGGTACGGGTGCCGCCGGGGGACGTGGACGCGTTCGCCGCCGAGCTGGCCGCGCTGATGGGATCGGCGCAGGAGAGGCGGCGGCTGGGGGCCGCCGCCCGGGCACGGGCCGAGGCGTTCCGCCTCGACCACGTGCTGGACCGCTGGGAGCGGCTGTTCGCGCACATCCAGCGCTAGACGGTCACCTCGGGACGCTGCTGCGGGATGCCGGCCAGCGACTTCTGCGTGGAGGTGAGCAGCGCGCCGACCGGGCTGGGCTCGCGCAGCCGGTTGAAGCGGTCGCGCATGGCCTTGCGCGACCGGCTGGCCTTGCGCTTCTGCATGGTCTTCTGGCAGGCCGTCAGGTGCTCCTTGGCCGGCCTGGGCGCGCCGGTCAGCTCGTAGCCGTTGGCCTGGAGGCGCTCGCCGAGGACCTGCTCGCAGAGCGCGATCTCCCAGTCGTCCAGGCGGTTGGCCCAGCTCCCGACCCGGCTGCGGGTGACCTCGCGGTGGGTGTTGCTGTGCCAGACCTTGTGCTGCGGGACGGCCTGGACGGCGGCCTCGCGGGGGGAGATCATCGACGGCGCGAAGTCCTCCTCCAGGAAGTGGCAGAGCTTCTTCATCTCGGTCATCGGGTCGTCGGTGAGGTCTTCGTAGCGCAGCTCGTAGTAGGTGTCGTCGGGCAGCGTGCGCCGCAGCCGCTCGCCGGCGTCGATGGCCTCGGCCCAGGTGGAGATCGCGTGGAAGGAGTCCAGCGTGTACCAGGGCATCTCCTTCAGCGAGGCCACGCAGTCGCGGCCGTCCCTGATCAGGTGGATGAACTGGGCGTCGGGGAAGAGGCGCAGCAGCAGGTCGGTCTGCTTGACGTAGCTGGGCCTCTTGTCGCCCCAGCGGGCCTTGTCGAAGCGGTCGGCGTACATGCGGAAGGCGGTGCCGATGACCGAGCCGAGCGAGCCCGGCCCCTCCACGGCCTGCCGGATGAACTCGTCCTTGTCGATCTTGAGCTCGCGGAACTTCGTGCTGCGGTCGGTCGCGATCCACTGCGCCAGTGCCTTGCGCCGCTGGGGGACCCGCAGGTCGCCCCATGTGCGGCGCCGGTAATAAGCGGGAACGAGGAAGCGCGTCTCCGGCGGCACCGCCATGCGCGGGTGCGAGTGGAGCATGAGCTGGAGCATCGTGGTGCCGGACCGCGGGCATCCAATGACGAAGACTGGCCGGTCGGACATTTCGTACTAACCCCCGAAAACTTAGACGAGAACGTGCTCTCGGCTCTCCTGGGAGGGCACGCTGTGCCTGCGCGTGAAGAGCCACATCCGGTAGACAAGGAAGATCTCGTTGGCCAGGAGCAGGACGCCGGCGGCCATGGCGAGCGGGATCAGCGCCCACGCCCCCGTGAGCGGCGCCACCACGAAGACCGCCGCGTGGAACTCGATGCCGCTGATCAGGTGCGAACGCACCCGGTGCCTGGCCAGGAACCTGTTGAGGCGCCTGAAGAAGGAAGGCAGCCGCCGCCTGCGGCCGCCGGGGCGCGGACCGCGCTCCACGAGCAGGTGCAGGTCGAGGTCCGCGGGCGCACACTCCAGCGGGACGGTGTCCTCGCCGGGCAGCTCCGGCTCGCCCCGCTCCTCCCTGACCGCCTCGCGCACCCGCTTCATCTGCGGGGCGTTGACGTACCTGAACAGGTCGAGCACGGCCACCGCCGCGCCGAGCACCACGTACCGGACATCGTCCGTCAGGACGTACTGCCCGTACGCCAGCCCCCCGGCGCACAGGACGACCCTGACCCGGTCCCCCACGTAGTCCAGCCAGAGGCCGAAGGGCGTCCCCGTGCCCTTGAGCCGGGCTATCTTGCCGTCCACGCAGTCGATGGTGAAGCTCAGGTAGAACATCAGGGCGCCGGCGACGAGCTGGTCCAGCGCGAAGCAGGCCGCTGACACCATGCCGAGGACCAGCGAGAACACCGTGAGCCCGTTGGGCGTGATCCGGGTGCGGTTGGCGACGGGAAGGGCGACCCGGCAGGCGACCGGATCCACGAAATACACGGTCCACCAGGAGTCTCTCCGCTTGCGTGTCTCGTAGACGTCATCCAGCGAATAGGTCCTCATGGATCCCAGCATGGCTACGGAACGCCGTCTGACGATTACTGTCTGGAACTACTGGGGCATGTCCATGCCGCTTCTTGACCAACCCTGCAGGGAAAACCGCCACGCACCGTGCGCGTCTCCGTCCCGGAACGAGCCCTTGAGCACGAGCCCGCGGGTCTCGGCCTTGACCAGGAGCCGCCAGGTCGGGCCGCCGCCTTCGAGCGCCCTGGGGTCGATGTCGGCCACCACGCCGTGGCGGCCGGCGCGCCGGACCTCCAGGGGCACCCGGCGGCGTCCGTCGCTCAGCCACACGTTGACCTTGCCCACCTTGCGCTCGACCCGGTGGATGGCCACCTCGCCGCGCAGGCGGTACGCGGCGCCCGTCCAGGAGCAGTCGTCCACCCTGGCGATCAGCTTGAGCTCGTCGCGGGCGTCGTAGACGTCGTCGGGGATGCCGAGCCGCCGTCGCCGCCGGAAGTAGGGGTAGTCGCCGTACCAGTTGACGGTGCGGAAGCCGCGGGGGCGCACCCGGGTGCCGTCCACGCGGCTGCGCCGGAAGTCGCGGACCGCGCGCAGCTCGTCGATCATGCCGCGCCGGACGAGGTGCAGCTCCAGGCGGCGCAGCGAGGGCGCGCCGGCCAGCGCACGAGGGCTCAGCTCGTCCAGCCAGGCGTCGGCCAGCCCCAGCAGCGGCACCAGGTCCTCGCCCGCCTCCCGCGCCGACTCCAGCGCCTGGAACAGGAAGACGATGTCCTTCTCCAGCACCAGGGCGTCGAACTCGGGCAGCAGCTCCGGCGCGCCGTCGTCCAGGAAGGCGCGCACGGCGCGGATGGCGGTCAGGCGCTCGTGCAGGTTGGGCAGCTGCGAGCGGCGTTGCGTGATCGAGGTCTCCCCCTCGTCGCGCCGGCGCCAGTGGTAGACGACGTCGTCCACCATGTCGACGCTGGTGGCCAGGACGTGGGCCTGCATGGCGACCGGCACGTCCTCGTAGATGCCGGCGGGGAAGCGCAGGCCGTGCCGCCGCCAGAAGTCGGCGCGGTAGACCTTGTTCCACACCGTACGGTCCCTGACCAGCACCTTCTTGTCGGTGATGTGGGTGCACAGCACGGGCCGCCGGAAGACGCGCTCGTGCAGGATCGACTCCTCCAGCACGCCGTCCACCATGCGCCTGACCGCGCCGCACGCCAGGTCGGAGCCGGTCTCCCCGAGCTTGGCGATCAGCACCTCGTACGCGTGCGGCGGCACGACGTCGTCGCTGTCGGCGAAGGCCAGATAGGTGCCCCTGGCCCGCCTGACGCCCTCGTTCCGGGCCGGCCCCGGCCCCAGGTTCTGCTGCTCGATCAGCGTGAAGCGGGGATCTCGGGCCACGAAGTCGTCGGCCAGCCGCCGGCTGCCGTCGATCGAGCCGTCGTCGACCATGATGACCTCGAAGTCCTCCATGGTCTGGGCGGCCAGCGATTTCAGGCACTCCGTCAGGTACGGCTCCACGTTGTGGACCGGGACGACGACACTGAGCAGGGGGATCATGACGCTCCTTGGCTTTCGTGGAAGGCGGTCGAGGGCAGCATGCCGTGGCCGCCTCGCCTGTTCCGCGTTCGATGCCCGTCCCTGATGAGCTCTTTACCCGGCATCGAATCCGCTACGTTGTGCAATGAGTCGAGCACGAATGGTAGGGGGAGCGGTGCTGAGACGCGTCCGGGACGATGATCTGCCCGTTATGCGCCACTGGCGCAACCATCCGAAAGTGCGCGCCGCCAGCTTCACCGGCCACGAGATCTCCGAGGACGAGCACGCCCGCTGGTGGGCCGCCGTCCGCGCGGACGCGACCAGGCAGGTGCTGATCTACGACCACGACGGAACCGGCGCAGGGGTCGTGACGTACTCGGAGCTCGGCGGCGACAGCGCCTACTGGGGCTTCTACCTCGACCTCGACGGCCTCGAACGGTCCGGCGCGGTGCTGAGGGCGTGGGTGGGCCTGGAGCGGGCCGCCATCGACCACGCGTTCGGCCCGCTCGGCCTGACGACCCTGCGCGGCGAGGTGCTGGCCGACAACGAGCCGGTACGGCGGCTGCACAGGCGCTTCGGGTTCGCCGAGGTCGCGACCTACCGGATGCCGGTCGACGGGGTGCCGCGCGAGGTCGTCGCCGTCCAGCTGACCAAGGAGGAGCAAGGATGATGTCCATCGGAGGGCGGACGATCGGGGCCGACCGGCCGCCGTTCGTGATCGCCGAGATGTCCGGCAACCACAACGGCAGCCTGGAGCGGGCCCTCGCCATCGTCGACGCGGCGGCGGCCGGCGGCGCGCACGCGCTGAAGCTGCAGACCTACCGGCCCGACACGATCACCGTCGACGCCGACGGCCCCGCCTTCCGCGTGGGCGACGGGCACGCGCTGTGGGGCGGCGAGAACCTCTACCGGCTGTACGAACGCGCCCACACCCCCTGGGAGTGGCACGAGCCGATCTTCGAGCGGGCCCGCGAGCACGGCCTCCTGGCCTTCTCCGCGCCCTTCGACCCCACGGCCGTGGAGCTGCTGGAGAAGCTCGACACGCCGGCGTACAAGATCGCGTCGTCGGAGATCGTCGACCTGCCGCTGATCAGGCTGGCCGCCTCCACCGGCAAGCCGCTGGTCATCTCCACCGGCATGGCCACGGCGGGCGAGATCGAGGCGGCGGTGGCGGCGGCCCGCGAGGCGGGCTGCACGCAACTCGCCGTGCTGTCCTGCACCGCCTCCTACCCCGCCTCCCCCGCCGAGAGCAACCTGCGCTCGCTGCCGCTGCTGGCCGCGCTCACCGGCGCCGAGGTCGGCGTCTCCGACCACACCCCCGGCATCGGGGCCGCCCTGGCGGCGGTCGCGCTGGGCGCGTGCCTGATCGAGAAGCACGTGACGTTGTCGCGGGCCGACGGCGGCGTCGACGCGGCCTTCTCGCTGGAGCCGCCCGAGCTGGCGGCGCTGGTGGAGGAGAGCGAGCGCGCGTGGCAGTCGCTGGGCCGGCCGGTGCTCGGGCCGCGCGAGTCCGAGCGCGAGGGCCTGCGTTTCCGCCGCTCGCTCTACGTGGTGCGCGACGTACGCGCGGGCGAGGCGGTGACCAGGGAGAACGTCCGGTCGATCCGCCCCGCCGGCGGCCTGCCCCCCGACGCCATCGACGAGGTGACCGGCCGCCGCTTCACCCGTGACGCGCCCCTCGGCACGCCGCTGACCTGGGACCTCATCTGACCCACAGGTCGAGGAAGGCGTCGGCGACGCGTTCCCTGCCCTTGCCGTCGACCAGCCCGCCGCCCCGCCTGCCGTGCTCCTCCCGCAGCGCGGGGTCGGCGAGCAGCCGGGCGAGCACGCCGACGGCCTCGGCGTCGGCCGCCCGGCCCAGCCCCGCGGCCACCCCCCGGCCCACCAGCGCCCGGTAGCCGGCGAGCTGGTTGTCGGCCACCCAGCTCAGCGCCGTGGGCACGCCGAGGTGCAGCAGCTCCCAGATGGCCGACCCGGCGGCGGTGACCACGAGGTCGGCGGCCGCCATCAGCTCGGGCAGGCGGTCGGTGGGCGGGATGACGGTGATGCCCTCGCCCGCCTCGAACGGCTCCGGGCTGACCAGCGTGGCCTGGAACGGCACGCCCGTGCAGGCCAGCGCCTCCGCCCAGGCGGGGGCCACGCCCGCGCTGTCGGTGCCGCCGAAGAAGCACAACACCCGCGGCACCGGCCCCGGCTGCCGCACCCTGCGCCGCCCCCGGACGCTGTCGCGCAGCAGCGCGTACCGGGTGCCGGCGAGCCGCCAGGAGTCGCGCGGCAGCGGGAAGGGCTGGTCCTCGGCGCCGAGGTTCTGGTCGAGGTAGAGGTCGGCCTCCTGGCCCAGCGGGTCGCCGTCGACGATCGCCAGCACCGGGAAGCCCGCCGCCCGCAGCGCCCCGCCGGTGCCCTCGGGCAGCTCGTAGGAGTCCAGCACCACGGCGTCGAGCCGCAGCTCGCACGCCAGCGCGGCGAGCCGGTCGGGCCGCCCGGGGGCCGCCACCAGCGGCAGGCCACGGCTCCTGAGCTGGTCCATGGCCCATTCCGAACCGGAGACCGCGCCGAGGAAGACCACCTCGACGCCCCGCGCGCACAGCTCCTCGGCCAGCGCCACGCACCGCACCAGATGTCCGGCCCCACTCCCCGCCGCGGCGTCGCAGCGCACGCCCACCCGCCCGCTCATGCGTCCTGCAGCTCCTTCTGGCGCACGTGGGCGTTGAGCCCGCAGACCTCGGGCCGGGCCCGCAGCCAGCTCACCAGCGTGCGCACCGGGACGCAGGCGTCACCCAGCTCCTCGACCACGCGGGCGATGAGCCGCCAGTCGTCCTCGGTGTCGAGGGTGACCCGCAGGTCGTCGGCCGCGGGCTGGTGGGCGAGGCCGAGCAGCCGCGACTCGCCCGGGTGCGCGTAGACGTAGGAGGTCACGTGGGTGCGGTGGAAGCCGGTGGCCTCGGCGGCGGCGCGCTCCAGGGCCGCCCGGCCGACGATCTCCACGTCGAGCCCGCGCGGCAGCGTCCTGGCCAGGCTCGTGCTGAGGTAGTCGAGGCCCGGGACCGCGCGGAAGACCAGCGCCGCCTCCCTGACCACGACGGGGTCGAGCAGCGGGCAGTCGGCCGTGAAGCGCATCACCGCCTCCGCCTCCCGGCCGGCCAGCGCCTGCATGAACCGGGTGAGCACGTCGTCGACGGGCCCGCGATGGCAGGCCACGCCGAGCCGGTCGCACTCGGCCGCCACCGCGTCGTCGGCGGCCTGCGTAGTCGTGGCCACCACGAGGTCGTCGAGCGCCCGCGACTCGCGCGCGGCGCGCACGACCCAGCCCAGGACGGACCGCCCCCCGAGGTCGCGCAGCACCTTCCCGGGCAGCCGAGTGGAGCCCATCCGAGCCTGGATGATTCCGACAATACGCATCAAAATCACATTCCCCCGTGTGACCATACGTGGTTGATCGATCGCGCTATGCTACCGGCCTGCTCCAACGACCACAGTTCGTCAGCGCGATTTTCAGGGGGCCGCGTGAGCATTCTCAGTGGATCGTCCATTCTGATCACCGGAGGCACGGGGTCGTTCGGGAAGGCGTTCATCCGCCACGCGCTCGACTCGCTCGGGGTGCGCCGCCTGGTGGTCTTCTCCCGCGACGAGCTCAAGCAGTACGAGCTCAAGCAGCTCTTCCGCGACGACGACCGCCTGCGCTGGTTCATCGGCGACGTCCGCGACCGCGACCGCCTCACCCGCGCCATGCACGGCGTCGACCACGTCGTCCACGCCGCCGCGCTCAAGCAGGTCGACACCGCCGAGTACAACCCGTTCGAGTACGTCCGCACCAACGTCGCCGGGTCCCAGAACGTGGTCGAGGCGGCCATCGACTGCGGCGTGCGCAAGGTCGTCGCCCTGTCCACCGACAAGGCGTCCAGCCCGATCAACCTCTACGGCGCCACCAAGCTGGTCGCCGACAAGCTGTTCGTCTCGGCCAACCACTACGCCGCCGCCCACGAGACCCGCTTCGCCGTCGTCCGCTACGGCAACGTCGTGGGCAGCAGGGGCTCGGTGGTGCCGTTCTTCCTGCGGCTGGCCGAGCAGGGCGGCAGCCTGCCGATCACCGACAAGCGCATGACCCGGTTCTGGATCACCCTCGACCAGGCCGTGCGGTTCGTGGTCGACTCCTTCGACCTCATGCAGGGCGGCGAGCTCTACGTGCCGCGCATCCCCAGCATGCGCATCACCGACCTGGCCGAGGCGCTGGCCCCCGACAGCCCGGTCTACGAGATCGGCGTCAGGCCGGGCGAGAAGCTGCACGAGGAGATGATCGGCCCCGACGACGGCCGCCGCACCCTCCGCCTGGCCGACCGCTACGTCGTCCAGCCCACGATCGCGACCTGGGGCTATCAGGCGCCGCAGACCGGCGAGCTGCTGCCCGAGGGCTTCTCCTACCGTTCCGACACCAACGACCGGTGGTTGTCCGTGCGCGACCTGCGTGACATGGTGGCCGGCTGATGCTGCCCTACGGACGGCAGTCCATCATCGAGTCCGACATCGAGGCGGTGGCTGAGGTGCTGCGCGGCGACTGGCTGACCACGGGCCCCGCGGTCCGGCTGTTCGAGGACGAGCTGGCCCGCTGGACCGGCGGCGTGCCCTGCGTGTCGGTCACGTCCGGCACGGCCGCGCTGCACGTCACGTACGTGGCGGCCGGCGTCGGCCAGGGCGACGAGGTGATCACCTCGCCGCTCACGTTCGTCGCCACGGCGGCCACGGCCGTGCTGCGCGGCGCGCGGGTGGCCTTCGCCGACGTCCAGCCCGACACCGGCAACATCGACCCCGACTCGGTCGCCGCGCTGGTCACCCACCGCACGAAGGCCGTCACCGGCGTCGACTACGCGGGCCATCCCGCCGACTACGACGAGCTGCGCACGGTCGCCGAGCGGGCCGGCGCGGTGCTGGTGGCCGACGCGGCCCACTCGATCGGCGCGTCCTACAAGGACCGGCCGGTGGGGTCGGTGGCCGACCTGACGACGTTCTCGTTCTTCCCCACCAAGACCGTCACGACCGCCGAGGGCGGCGCGGTGGCGGTGGCCGACCCCGGCCGCCTCGAACGGGCCGCCCGGTTCCGCGACCACGGCCTGGTCCGCGACCCGGCCGGGCAGCGCGACCCCGGCCACGGCGGCTGGCACCAGGAGGTGCACGAGTTCGGCCTCAACTACCGGCTGCCCGACGTGCTCTGCGCGCTGGGCGTCAGCCAGCTGCGCCGCCTCGAACGGTTCCGCGCCCGCCGCGCCGAGCTGGTCGCCCGGTACGACACGCTGCTGCGCGACGTGCCCGGCCTCACGCTGCCCGGCCGGCGGGCCTACGTCACGCCGAGCTGGCACCTCTATCCCGTCCGGGTGCGCGACGGCCGCCGCCGGGAGGTCTACGACCGCATGCGGGCCGCGGGCATCGGCGTGCAGGTCAACTACATCCCGGCGTACTGGCACCCGGTGTTCGAGGACCTCGGCTACCGGCGTGGGCTGTGCCCGCGCGCGGAGGCGTACTACGCCGAGGAGCTGTCGCTGCCGCTGTTCGCCGACCTGACCGACGGCGAGCAGGACCTCGTCGTCGAAACCCTCACCTCGATCCTCACCGGATGAGCCCGGCCCTCAGCGTTCGGCCAGCAGCAGGCAGCCGTCCTCGCTGCGGTCGATGAGGAAGCGCCGGTCGTCCACGGTGGCGACCTGGCGCCCGGCCCGCCGCACGAGCGGGCGGATGGGCCGGCCCTGGTCGATGACCACCTCCCACCACGACTCGCGGCCGACGCTCTCGTCGATGCCGGCCAGCGGCACCCGCGCCGAGAAGTCCTGGCCGGCCAGCGCGACGGGGAAGTACATCTCCTCGCCGTCGCTCTTGCGCCGCAGCCGCACCACCGGCTCGCCGTCGCCGAGGTCGTTGATCCGGCCCGAGAACACCAGGTCGCCGTCGTCCACGCGGCACTCGCCGATGAGCGCCTGGGCGTTGCGCAGCCGCAGCCCCCACCCGCCCTTGGAACCGCGCGCCGGCACCAGCCACACGCCCGACCTGCGGCGCGGCGCGGGCACCTGCGGCGGCAGCCAGCGCGGCCCGGCCACCCTGGCGTCGAGCCTCAGCCCGTGGCCCCTGAGCTGCACGCGCAGGTCCCAGTGGCCGCGACGAGCGAGCTGGACGGGCGTGAACACCGCGGGATCGACCGCGAACGCGAACGGGAAGGCGTGCTCGGGCGCCTCGACGCCCTCCTCCAGCTCGACGGTCTCCCAGACCGGGGCGCTCACCTCGTCCGACAGGCGGATGATCTCGCCGGTCGCGCGCTCGGCCAGCCAGGCGCGCAGGCGCACCCGGCGCAGCGCGCCGGCGTCGAAGCGGCCCAGCGCGGCCCGGCCCGCGCCGGTCAGCACGCCGTCGCGCCACTCCAGCGACACCAGGCGGGCGGTGAGGGCCAGCTCCCCGGAGACCTCCGACAGGTGCGCCGGGATCGCCGGGTGGCGGCCGTACCAGCGCCTGCGCAGCAGGCCCGCCGGTCTGACGCGGGGTTGCAGCCGGCCCTCGCGGGCCTGCTCGTGCACCCCGGCCAGCTCCTGCAGCCGCCGCCGGTGCAGCAGGTGCACCTGGATCCGGTGCTCGAACGGGACGCTCAGCCAGGACTCGCGGGACACGCCGTCGAGGTAGCGGACCATCAGGTCGAGCAGCTCGGGCCGCATCCCCGTCGTGGCGGCCGCCTCGACCGCCACCGTCATGTCGATGTCGAGCGTGTCGCGGTCGAAGTCGGGCTTGAGCCCCGGCGCGTCGCGGGCCAGCAGGTCGGCGGTCTGCAGCACCGACAACATCCGGTCGCGCAGGTTGCCCGGCTCCAGGCGGCGCTGGGTGATCGAGGAGCCGGGCTCGTCACGCTGCCGCCAGTGGTAGACGACCTTGGACAGCACGTCCACCGAGCGGGCGCCCACGTGGGCGGCCATGGCGACGGGCTGGTCCTCGTACATGCGCTCGGGGAAGCTCAGGCCCAGCCGGTCCCAGAAGGACCGGCGGTAGACCTTGTTCCACAACATGCGGTCGCGGATCAGCAGCGGGTGGCGGGTGATGTGGGTACGCCGCATCGGCGTCGCGAACGCCTCCCGATGGGCCCAGGAGGGGATGAGCAGGTTGCGGTAGAGCCGCATGACGTTCCCGCAGGCCAGGTCGGAGCCCGTGGACTCCAGCGAGGACACCAGCCGCTTGAACGCCTCCCGCGGCACGGTGTCGTCGCCGTCGACGAAGGCCAGGTAGCGGCCGGTGGCCTGGGTCAGGCCGACGTTGCGGGCCTTTCCGACGCCCTGGTTGGGCTGCCTGATGAGACGGATCCGGGGATCGGCCGCCTGCCTGGACTCGACCTCGGCGCACCCGTCGTCGCGGCTGCCGTCGTCGACGCAGATGACCTCCAGGTCGGACATCGTCTGGCCGGAGATGGAGTCCAGGCAGGGGCCGATGTACTTCTCGACGTTGTGGAACGGGACGATCACCGAAAGAACCGGCACATGCACTCCTCAGCGTTGTCGTCGGCTCGTCAGCCGGACAGCAGTCGGAAGACCCGGCGGGCGACCTTGCGCGGGCGGGCCAGACGGCGGGAGAGGCGGTACCCGAGCGTGCGCCGGTAGGCGGCGGTCTTGCGCTGGGTCCTTCTCAGCTTGGACCTGGCCCGCACCAGCTCGCGCTCGCGGTAGGAGAGCTTGGTCTCCAGCCGGGAGATCCTGGCCAGGGCGGCGGTGAGCTGGTCGGCCAGGCGGTCGCGGGCGCCGAGCAGGTCACGGTAGGTGGGCGGGTCGGCGTGCTCGGCCGGGTGGCCCAGCTCGGCGTCGAACTTGCGGGCCAGGTCGAGGTCGCCCTGGTCGCAGGGACGTCCGGCCATGCCGCAGAGGGTCAGCGTGAGCTGGTCGGCCTCCAGCGGCCACGGCCACGGGTGGTGGTGGCCCGCCGCGAGCAGCCGTACGGCGAACCGCCACAGGACCCTGCACAGCACCACGCGCGGCTCGGGCGGCACGGCCGGCGCGGCGGTCTGGACGATGGCGGCGAACCGCTCGCCGTCGTGCACCAGGCCGTCGGCGGTCACGCACGGGCCGCCGTCGGTCTCCAGCCAGTCGGCCAGCGCCGACAGCAGCTCGCGCACGGCCCTGGTGTCCTCGCGGGCGCACGCCTCGACCAGGATCTCCTCGACCACCCGGCCGGCCGGGACCGGACGCTCGGCGCCGTCGGGCAACCGCCGCATGCCGCCCCTGGTCAGCTCGTGGACGACGGCCCCCTCCTCGATCAGGCCGAGCGGCAGCTCGACCGCGCCCTCCGCCTCCTCCGCGCCTGGCGTGTGCGGGGGCGACGGCGGCCGGGTGGCCACGGCGAGCCACAGCGGGGCCAGCTCCTCCCCCAGCCGGTGGCGGAACACCAGCCGGGTCAGCCGCAGCGGGTCGGCCACCAGCATGCGGTCGCCGCCCTTGGCGCTCAGCGGGAACGTGATCGCCTCCGGCAGGTCGAAGGCGAGCGCCTCGCGCGCCAGCAACGCCCGGGGGGCCTGCCGCCCCGGATAGGCCGCGTAACAGCGCTCGACGCTCAGCCCCGCCCCCTCAAGGGCGCCGTCGAGCGCGCCAGGCCCGCTCGGATGGCTCGGGTCGAACCCGTGCGGGGCCCACTGGTCGTCGCCGCCCTCCCGGTCGGCGGGCCTGGCCTCGATGAACCGGTCTACGCCCAGGTCGTTGCGCACGCCCAGCACCAGCCGCCCGCCGGGCGCGACGAGGGCCGACAGCGCGTGCAGCGACTCGATCCACGCCGCCGCCGGCGCCTCGGCCGAGTGCGTGCGCAGCAGCCCGTCGAGCGCCAGCACCAGCTCGTACGGCTCGTCCGCGTCGAACAGGTCGAGCCGCCCGCAGTGGACGGCGAGCCGCGGGTGGCGTTCGCCGAGTGCGCAGGCGTCGGGGTAGGAGCGCAGCAGCACGGCCGTCTCGCCGGCCCGGTCCACCACGTCGTCGACCAGCACCTGCGGGTGCGGCCCGACCAGCAGCACCCGGCCGGTCGCCGGGATCACGCGGCTGACCAGCTCCAGGGCCGCGCCGCGCCAGTCGGTGACGCCGGCCACGTTGGACAGGTCCGACCACAGCAGCATCTCGCCGCCGATCAGGCGCACGTTCGCGGGCGCCTCGCTCACGCGCTCGCTCATGACGTCACCCCGTGGAGCGCGCCCGGCCGCCCGGAGGCGGTCGCCCTCACCCAGGGCCCGGGACGTCCGGCTCCCGCCGCGCCTCCTCCTGGCGGCGCTCCCCCGGGCACCCGCTTCCATCCGAACATTCGCCGTAGCTCCTCCGGTGTCGCCTGATGTTCGAATCCCAGCTCCTGCCGCGCCACCTCGGCGGCCAGCTCGGGATCGACGTGCGTGCCGTGCAGCTCGGGCCAGAGCCGCATGCGGCGCGCCGTGCCGCCGTACTCGGGGCGCTCGTCCTCGTACTGCATCGGATCTCCGTAGACGGCGACCTCGCAGCCGACGGAGGCGCCGTAGAACAGCGCGCTGCCGAGCCGGTTGGAGGCCACCCTGCGGTGGCGCCGCAACTGGATCAGCTGCCGGCGCAGGAAGTCGCGCCCCTTGCTCTCCCACCGGGAGCCGCGCTCGCCATGACAGATGACCTTGAATCCCCTCGATTCGTACGCCCGCCGAATGTCCGGATTCGCATATTCCAGCCAGTAAAGACAGACAGTTACCGGTTCGGTCTCGACATTTCGGATTTCGTCGGCGAGGAGGGCATGATCCCCGGTCACGGACGACTTCTCCCAGCCATGAAAGGGATACCAGATCGTACCCTTGCGTTCGGAGACCACGCCGAGCTCAGGCTCCAGGTGAAGCAGGTAGATCCAGGGCGCGCCGATGAGGTAGTGGCCGCGTCTGCCCATCGACCAGCCCCGGCGACGAAGCACGTCAGACCAGATGAAACGGGGATATCCAGGGCTGCACCAATGGTCGTTCGGGGGAAATCCGTGGAGATAGTTCCATCCGTGTTGAAGGAAGCCCTGAATTCGCTTCGGCGTCTCGTCCGGCAGCTCGCAGTACCTGCCCAGAATGCGCGAGTGCCCGTACCAGTGATTGGATTCGTCCATCATTCCCCCTGTAGCGGTTGGCGCGCCCCTTGGGACATTCCCAGCCCCGAACGACGGCCACGCGCCGTTATACGCTTCCATTACTCACGTCGGGGGTTTGGTTTCTCCTGCCACCGCAATCCCCGCTACACTGCGTCGTGGCTTGAGGACAGAGAGTGAGACATCATGAGTCATCTCGACCGCCTGCGGGCCGTCTTCCGCACGGCGCTCAACCTGCCGGCCGACGCACACGTCGACGGTCTCGAATACCGCGGCATCCCCCAGTGGGACTCCCTGGCCCACATGGCGTTGATCGCGGCGATGGAGGACGAGTTCTCCATCATGATCGACACTGACGACATGATCGACATGAGCTCGTTCGCCAAGGCGGGCGAGCTGCTGGAGAAGCATGGAATCGGCGCAGCCGCGGTCTGAGGCCCGCGTCGCCCTGGTCACGGGGTCGACGAGGGGCATCGGCCGGGCCATCGCCACCACCCTGGCCGCCACCGGCCACACCGTCGTGCTGCACGGCCGCGACGCCGAGCGCGCCGAGAAGGCCGCCGCCGAGGTGGCCGCGGCGACCGGCGGCCGCACGTGGTCCGTCCACGGCGACGTCGCCGACCGGGCCACGGTCGCCGGCCACATGCGCGAGATCGGCCGGCGCCACGAGCGGCTCGACGCCCTGGTGGTCAACGCCGGCGTCTACGCCTCCGGCCCGCTGGCCATGACCCGCGCCGAGACCCTCGACGAGCTCTACCGCACCAACGCCCTGGCCCCGGCCCACACGCTGCAACTGGCGTTCCGGCTGCTGCTGCGCGGGCAGGGGCCCGCCGTCGTGCTGGTCTCCTCGCTCATGGGCCGGGCGGGCGGCGCCAACCAGGCGGCCTACTCCGCGACCAAGGCGTCCGTCATCGGCCTCACCCTGGCCGCCGCCAGGGAGATGGGCCCGGCGGGCATCAGGGTCAACGCCGTGGCCCCCGGCTACGTCGAGACCGACATGCTGAAGACGCTGCGGCCCGACGACCGCGAGACGGCGATCTCGGCGACCCCCCTGCGGCGCATCGGCCGGCCCGACGACGTCGCCCAGGCGGTGGCGTTCCTGCTCTCGCCCGCCGCGTCGTACATCACCGGCCAGGTGCTCGGGGTCGACGGCGGGCTGGTGCCGTGATGTTCCCATCCCGGCAGGCCGGGCTCGTCGTCGCCGGCGAGCAGGAGGGGCTGGCCGGCGACGAGCTGGCCCGGCGCGTCGCCCGCGTGGCCGAAGCCCTGTCCCGGCTGCGGCCGGGGCCGCTGTTCTGCGGCATGCGCAACAACCTGGCGTCCGTGCTGCGCTATCTCGCCGCCTGGCAGACCGGCAGGCCGATCGCGCTGCTCGACCCCGACCTGTCGGCCGCGGCCCTGGCCGACCTGGTGGGCCGGTTCCGGCCCGCGGCGCTGGTGGGGTTCACCCACGCGCCCGACGGGCCGCCGGGCGCCCGCGGCCAGGCCCCCGACCCGCATCCCGACCTGGCCGTGCTCCTGGCCACCTCGGGCTCGACGGGCAACCCCAAGCTGGTGCGGCTGTCCCGGGAGGCGGTCGCGGCCAACGCCGCCGCCATCGCCTCGGCGCTGTCGATCATGCCCGGCGAGATCGCGCCCACCAGCCTGCCGCTGCACTACAGCTACGGCCTGTCGGTGCTCAACAGCCACCTGCACGCGGGGGCGACGGTCGTCCTGACCGAGGCCGGGCTGCTCGAACGGTCCTTCTGGACACACCTCGACGAGCACAAGTGCACCTCGCTGGCGGCCGTCCCCTACCAGTACGAGATGCTGCGCAGGCTCCGCTTCGACCGCGCCGAGCATCCCACGATCCGCACGCTCACCCAGGCCGGCGGCCGGCTCAGCCCCGAGCTGGTGTCCCTGTTCGCCGCCCAGGCCGACCGCTTCTTCGTCATGTACGGGCAGACGGAGGCCACGGCCCGCATCGCCGTCCTGCCGCCCGACCGGCTCGCCGACAAGCCGGGCTCGGCCGGGCAGGCCGTCCCCGGCGGGCGGCTGACGATCGACGGCGGCGAGGTCGTCTACCAGGGGCCCAACGTGATGATGGGCTACGCCGAGACCGCCGCCGACCTGGCCAGGCCCGACGACCTGGGCGGGGTGCTGCGCACCGGCGACCTCGGCCGCCTCGACGACGAGGGCTTCCTCTACGTCACCGGCCGGCTCAGGCGCATCGCCAAGATCTTCGGCGTACGGGTCAACCTCGACGACGTCGAGCAACTGCTGCGCGACACCGTGCCGGTCGCGGCGACCAGCGGCGACGACCGGGTCACGGTGTGGGCCGAAGGGCTCGACGCCGCCGGGTGCCGCAACCTGGCCCGCCGGCTGGGCGCCGAGCTGCGGCTCCACTGGAGCGGCTTCGACGTGCGCGCCGTCGAACGGCTGCCGCTGCTGCCCACCGGCAAGATCGACTACCGGACGCTGGAGTCGGCCGCGGAGGCCGGGCGGTGAGCGTGTTCACGCTCGACGCGGCCGCGCGGGAGGAGGTGCTGGCCGGGGAGCTGGCGGCGCTGACCGAGCGGCACCGGCGGGCGTGCCCGCCCTACCGGCGGATCCTCGACGCGATCGGCGCCCATCCGCCCTACGAGCGGGTGGCCGACCTGCCGTGGCTGCCGGTGCGGCTGTTCAAGACCCACGAGCTGCGCAGCGTCCCGTCCGAGGCGGTGTTCCGGGTCCTGACCTCCAGCGGCACCACCGGGCAGCGGCCGAGCCGGGTCTACCTCGACCGGGAGGCGGCCGCCGCGCAGCCGCGCATGCTGGCCGCGACCCTGCGGGCGGTGCTGGGCGAGCGG
This sequence comes from Nonomuraea sp. NPDC049655, assembly GCF_044465465.1. Classification (NCBI taxonomy): domain Bacteria; kingdom Bacillati; phylum Actinomycetota; class Actinomycetes; order Streptosporangiales; family Streptosporangiaceae; genus Nonomuraea; species Nonomuraea sp. NPDC049655. The sequence continues at coordinate 106,225 of NZ_JBITLS010000015.1, read as the reverse complement.
CGGCTGCCGATGCTGATCGTCGACGGCCGCTCGGTCGTCCGCGGCCCGGCCCTGAGCGCCCGGGGGGCCGGGGTGCTCGGGATGATGAACTTCGGCAGAGACCACACCTTCGTCCTCGACGAGCAGGGCGAGGTCGACGCGGCGGCCGTCGAGGCGTTCCTGGCCCGCCACGGCGGCGAGCCGTTCCTGGTCTTCGGGTTCACGTTCATGGTCTGGCTCTACCTGCTCAGCCTGGGGGCCGACCTGTCCCAGGGCGTGCTGATCCATTCGGGCGGCTGGAAGCGGCTGGCCGAGCAGGCGGTCGACAACGACGCCTTCCGCCGGCGGCTGGCGTCCGAGTGCGGGCTGACCAGGGTCCACAACTTCTACGGCATGGTCGAGCAGATCGGCACGGTCTTCCTGGAGGGCCCCGACGGCGACGGGCTCTACTGCCCCGACTTCGCCGACGTCGTCATCCGCGACCCCGGCACCTGGCGGGAGGTCCCGCCCGGCGAGCCGGGGCTGATCGAGGTGGTCAGCACCCTGCCCACCTCCTATCCCGGCCACGCGCTGCTGACCGAAGACCTCGGCATGGTGCACGGCGTCGACGACGGCCACTGGCCGGGCAAGCGGTTCACCGTGCTGGGCAGGTTGCCGCGGGCCGAGGCGCGCGGCTGCAGCGACACGTTCGGGCAGGGCGGCTGATGACCGATCGATCGATCACCACCCGGATCCCGCGAGTGGGCGACGCGGGCGGGGTCGAGGTGCGTTTTCCGCCCGGCGGCTCGCCCGTCCCGGTCGAGGAGCTGGTCGCGCAGGTGCGGCGGGGGGCGCCCCTTGAGGTGGGCGACGAGCGGATGCGCGCGTTCCTGGCGGCGTTCGGCAAGCGGCTGCTGCGGCCCGCGCTGGCCCGCCGCCATCCCGAGCTGGGCTCGCTGGGGTTCTTCCTGCGGCCCAGCGAGCTGGCCCGCACCCTCGAAGAGCTGCGCACCCCGCACGTACGCGTGCCGCGCGGCCTGGTCTTCCACCTCCCGCCGGCCAACGTCGACACGGTCTTCGTCTACTCCTGGGCCCTGTCGGCCCTGATGGGCAACCGCAACGTGGTCCGCCTGTCGCCGCGGGCGGGGGCGGTCGCCGCGGTCGTCCTCGACACGCTCCGGGAGGCGCTGGCCGACGCCGATCCGGTGGTGACGGCCACGCAGCGCATCGTCTCCTACGACCGGCGTGCCGAGGCGGTCACCGCCGCCCTGTCGGCGGCCTGCGACCTGCGGGTGATCTGGGGCGGCGACGACACCGTACGCGAGGTGCGCCGCCACCCGCTCGCGCCGCACGCCCGCGACCTGACCTTCCCCGACCGCTCGTCGTTCGCGGTGGTGAACGCGGCGGCCTGGCTGTGCGCGCCGCGCGCGGCCAGGGTGGCGGCGGCCGAGGGGTTCGTCAACGACAGCTACTGGTTCGACCAGGCCGCCTGCTCCTCCCCCCGCACCGTGTTCTGGGTGGGGGCCGACGACGACTGCGAGGCGGCGCGGGCCGACTTCACCGAGCAGGTGTCGCGGGTGCTGGCCGGCCGCGGCTGGGACGTCGACGCGGCGATGGCGGTGGAGAAGCGGGTCTCGGTCTACGGGCTGGCCGCCGACGGGCTGGTCGATCTGATCGAGTTCCGGGGCAACGCGCTGGCCAACGTGACGCTGGCGGCGGCGGCCGCCATGCCGCGGCGGTGGCTGGGCGCGGGCACGTTCGCGCACGCGCGGGTGCGGACCCTGGCGGAGCTGATCCCGATGGTCGAGCGCAAGGACCAGACGTTGACCCACTTCGGCTTCTCGCTGGGCGAGCTGGAGGAGCTGGCCCGGGAGCTCGCCGGGCGCGGGGTCGATCGCATGGTGCCGGTGGGCAGCGCGTTGAGCTTCCACCGGGTGTGGGACGGCGTCGACCTGCCGGGCGAGTTCACGCGACTGGTGACCGTGGTCAGATGAGCCCTCATCGGACGAACCGGCCGCGCTCGGGGCCGGAGCACCGATGACGACCGTTCCACCGCAGGCCATCGCGCCGCCGGGCGGTGATCCCCCCGTGGCGACCGGCCCGTCATCCGGGGCGGGCGGCCCCCGGCGCCTGGCGCTCTCCTTCGTGGTGGTCGCGCCGATGCGGGCTGGACACGACCCGCGATCCCTGGCCGGGGCTCGGGGGCATGAGGGGGTGGCTTGGCGATGACGGCTGTGATGGCGGAGGCCGCGGTCAGGGGACGGCGGGCGCCGGGGCGGGCGCGGCGGCTGCTCGCGGGGTGGCTGCCGGCCGGGACGGTGCTGGGCGGGGCGGCCTGGGTGTTGCTCTGGTGCGGCGTTCCGGCAGGCGATCTGGCGGCCTTCGGCGCGTACGTCCTGCTCAGGGTGGCGCTGCCGGGGACGTTGCTGTGGCGGGCACTCACCGGCGGCGGCCGGTCGTTCGCCGAGGACGTGGCCGCCGGGCTGGCCCTCGGGTACGCGGTCGAGGTCCTGGTCTACATCCCCGCCCGCGCGGCCGGCCTGCCGCTGCTCGTCCTGGGCTGGCCGGTCACCGCCGTCTTGGCGTTCCTCGCGGTGCCGCGGTTGCGGCGTCACTGGCGGGGCCGGGCCGAACGCGAACGGATGCCCTGGTGGTGCGCCTGGTCGCTGGCGGGGGTCGCCGGTTACCTGCTGGCCTTCTGCGCCCGGTCGCTCTACCGCGTGCCGATCACCGACGCGTACGTCGACATGCCCTACCACCTGGCCCTGCTCGGCGAGGTCAGGAACCACGTGCCGCCCACGCTGCCGTCGGTGCTGGGCGAGCGGCTGTCCTACCACTGGTTCGTCTACGCCGAGATGGCGGCCACGAGCTGGGTCACCGGGATCGAGCCGGTGACGCTGGTCTACCGGCTGTCCACGTTGCCGATGACGTTCGCGATGATCGTGCTCGTGGCGGTGCTCGGGCGGCGGCTCGGCGGGCGGTGGGGCGCGGGGCTCGCGGCGGTCGGCGTCACGTACTTCCTGTTCGCGCCGGTGCTGCAGGAGGGCGTGGTGTTCACCTCGCGGTCGATGTTCACCGCGTGGGCCAGCCCGACGCAGACGTTCGGCGCGTTGTTGTTCGCGCCCGTGATGCTGGTGCTCACCGCCATGCGGCCGAGGGGGTGGGCGGCGGTGGCCGTGCTGCTGCTGGCGCTGACCGGGGCGAAGGCGACGTTCCTGCCGTTGCTGCTGGCCGGGCTGGCGTTCGTGCTGGTCGTGCGGTTGCCGGTGGACCGGCGGCTGCGGCGGGAGTGGCTGGTGCCGGCGGCGATCACGTCCGGCTGCCTGCTGATCGCGCAGTTCGTGGTGTTCGGGCGGGGGGCGCAGGGCACGGTGGTGGCGCCGTTCGCCACGATGCGCACGTTGTGGGGGGTGGTGGCGGACGTGCAGCCGCCCGCGCTGGCCGCCGAGCCGTGGGGGCCGGTGCTGGTGTTCGCCGGTGTGCACCTGTTCTGCCTGCTCTGCGTTTGGGGCGGCGTGGTGGCGCTGAAAGCCCGGCTGCTGGATCCGGGGTTGCTGCTGCCGGTGGGCGTCGGGCTGGCGGGCATCGGCGCGATCATGGTGCTCGGCCATCCGTCCGACGCGCAGCTCTACTTCCTGGAGGGGGTGCGGCCGTACCTGTCGGTGGCCGCGGTGTGCGGGGTGGTGGCGGCCGTGGAGCGGCGGCGGGTGCCGTGGGCGGTGGTCGCCGGCCTGGCCGGGGCGGGGGCGGCGGTGGCCGTCGCGGCCGCGCGGCTGGTGCCGCCGGGGGCGGCGCTGGTGCGGGTGCTGGTCCCGTACCTGGTGCTCGCGGGGGTGGCCGTGGTGGTGCTGGCGTTCCGGCGCAGGGGGTTCTCGCTGGCGATGGTGGCGCTGCTGGCGGGGTACGCGGTGCCGACCTCGCTGCGGGAGGTGGTCGTGCACGTCGCGCCCGAGCCGTGGGAGCGCGAGCGGCTGATCCCGGCCGGGGCACTGGAGGCCGGACGGTGGCTGCGCGACCATTCCGCGCCCGGTGACGTGGTGGCCACCGACCTCCACTGCCGCAACCCGCCGCCCCGCCGTACGTGCGACAGCAGGCACTTCTGGGTGTCGGGGTTCACCGAGCGGCGGGTGCTGGTCGAGGGCTGGGCGTACGCCGAGAGCACGCTGTCGCGCGCCGAGATGTTCGTGACCCCCTACCTCCAGGTGCCGTTCGCCGACCAGGCCAGGCTGGCGGACAACGACGCGGCCTTCCACGAGCCGTCGGCCGCGAACGTCCGCAGGCTCTGGTGGAAATACGGCGTCAAATGGCTGTTCACCAGCAATGATCCGGCGTTGGAGAAATACGCCGAACTGCGCTTCCGTAACGCCGACGTCTCCGTGTACGAGCTCACGACCAGGTAAAGCTTGCCCCCGTTCATGGAATGGTGAGCAGAAACGGCACGCGCCCCGCTGGACGCCCCCAGCACCATTTCCGTGAACCTACCGCCGCAAGCGATCAGGGAATTCTATGGACACGCGTGCCGCCATGGACCCGAGCCCCAACGTCCTGGACACCTCGGCCGGCCTGGCGACCGTCGACATCGTCATCCCGGTGCTCAACGAGGAGCGGGCGCTGCCGGGCTGCGTGCGCACGCTGGCCGCGTTCCTGGAGGACAGGTTCCCGCTGCCGTGGCGCATCACGGTCGTGGACAACGGCAGCACCGACGACACCTGGCCCATCGCCACCCGGCTGGCCGCCGAGCACGACCGGGTGCACGCCCGCCGGCTCGACATCCGGGGCCGCGGAGCCGCGCTCAAGGCGGCCTGGCGGGAGAGCCCGGCCGACATCGTCGCGTACATGGACGTCGATCTGTCCACCGACCTGGGCGCGCTGTTCCCGCTGGTCGCGGCGGTGGCGAGCGGGCATTCCGAGATCGCCATCGGCACCCGGCTCGCGCACAGCGCCCGCACCCTGCGCTCGATCCGCCGCGAGGTGGTCTCGCGCAGCTACAACGCGCTGCTCAGGTACGGGTTCGGGGTCAGGTTCAGCGACGCCCAGTGCGGGTTCAAGGCGGCCAGGACCGACGTGGTCCGGCCGCTCATGGACAAGATCGAGGACGACGCCTGGTTCTTCGACACCGAGCTGCTGCTGCTGGCCGAGCACAACGGCCTGCGCGTGCACGAGGTGCCCGTCGACTGGATCGAGGACACCGACTCGCGCGTCCGCGTGGTCAGGACGGCGATCGACGACCTGAAGGGCCTGGCCAGGGTCGCCTGGTCGATGTCCATGGGCCGGGCCGACGTCGAGGTGGCGCGTTCGGAGCTCAGGCCCACGCATCCCGACGCGGTGGTCGCCCGGCCGAGGGCGGTGACGCTGGCGAAGTTCGCCTCGTTCGCCGCGATCGGCGTGTTCTCCGTCCTGCTGTACGCGCTCATCTATCTGCCGTTGCGCGGCGTGTGGGCGCCCGCGCCGGCCAACCTGGGCGCGCTGGTGCTCACCGGGTTCGTCAACACCGAGGCGAACCGGCGCTGGACGTTCAACCGGCTGGGCGGACGGCGTACCGCGATGCACTTCCGGGCGGCGCTGCTCTTCCTGGCGAACTACCTCCTGACCACCTCCGCCGTGCTCGGCCTGCGCAGCGTGTCGCCGGGGTCCGGGCGGCTGATGGAGATGAGCGCGGTGGTCGCCACGTACGGACTGCTCACCCTGATCCGCTTCACCGCCCTGGACCGCTGGGTCTTCTCCCGCACAAGGAACCAACCACATGGAAACCACTGAGATCCGCCGGCTGCTCGACCTTGAGGACACCCACTGGTGGTACCGCGAGCGCCGGGCGATCCTGCGCAGGGAGCTGCGCGAGCTGGGCCGTCCCGGACGGGCGCTCGACGTCGGCGCGGCCGGCGGCGGGAACACCCGGGTGCTGGTCGAGGCGGGCTGGGACGCCACCGCGACGGACTACTGCGAGACGGCGGTCGAGGTCGCCAGGGAACGCGGGCTCAAGGCCGTGCACGCCGACGCGCGGGCACTGCCGTTCGAGACGTCGAGCATGGACCTGGTGACCGCGTTCGACGTGCTCGAACACATCCACGAGGACCATCTCGTCACCGAGGAGATCGCCCGGGTGCTGGCGCCCGGCGGGCACGCGCTGATCGCCGTCCCGTGCGACATGGCGCTGTGGTCGGCGCACGACGACGCCGTGGGCCACGTACGCCGCTACGGCCGCGACACGCTGACCGTCGTGGTGGAGAAGGCCGGGCTGAGGGTGGACCGGCTGTGGAGCTGGAACGTGCTGCTGCGTCCGCTGGTGGCCCGGCACCGGCGGCGGTCGAGGGGCAGCGACCTGCAGCGCACGCCTGCGGTCGTCAACGCGGGCCTGTCGATGGTGGTGCGCGCCGAGCGCTACCTCCCGGTCAGGTCGCTGAAGGGCGTGACGCTGTTCCTGCGGGCCAGGCTGGGCAGGTGACGGCTGCCGAACCACAGGCCGGGGTCAGATCTCAAGTCGATGTCCGGTGACGCGGACGGGCCCGGATGGTTCTAGGCTGTCGCGTGTGGTGATTCACGCCCTCCTCGCGGCCACCCTGGCCCTGACCGCCACGCCCGCGGCCGCCGCCCCGAAGATCGACTGCGCCCGGCTCAAGTGCCTGGCGCTGACCTTCGACGACGGCCCCGGCGAGCACACGGCGACGCTGCTCAAGGTGCTCAAGAAGGAGGGGGCCAAGGCCACCTTCTTCCTCGTCGGCAAGCAGGTCGAGCGGCGTCCGGCGCTGGCCGGGCAGCAGGCCGCGGAGGGGCACGCGATCGGCGACCACACCTACTCCCACCCCTCGCTGCCGACGCTGCGCGACGACGACATCATCGAGGAGCTGCGCACCACCCAGGCCCTCATCCAGGACGCCACGGGCCGGCGGCCGACGATGTACCGCCCGCCCTACGGGCACACCGACGAACGCGTGCTGCGGATGGCCGACCAGCAGGACCTCGCCGAGATCCTGTGGACGGGCACCACCCTCGACTGGAAGCTGCGCGACGCCAAGAAGATCAAGGCGACCGTGCTCAAGCTGGCCAAGCGCGACGGCGTCATCCTCATGCACGACACGGTCCCGCAGACCGTCAAGGCGATGCCCGAGATCCTCAAGGAGCTCAAGAAGCAGGGCTACACCCTCGTCACCGTCCCGACGCTGCTGCGCGGCAAGGGGCCCGACTCCGGAGTGAGCTACTTCTGAGCACGTCTTCCTCCTGAGTGCTGGAACCATGGAGAGCGTCAGCCCCGCCGCCGCACGTCCCAGGCCGTGGGTCGCCCTCGTCACCTTCCTGATCATTCAGGCGGTGCTCGCCTGCTGGTGGGCGGCCTTCTACCCCGGGCTGTTCAGCCGCGACTCGGTGCTCTATCTCAGCCACACGATCGTCGGCCCGTGGGTGAGCGATCACTCGGTGGCCTACGACGCGTTGTTGTGGCTGAGCTTCACCAGGACGGGTGACCTCGGGGCGGTCACGTTCGCGCAGACCACGGCGATGGCGGGGGCGCTGACGTACCTGGCGCGGTCGCTCTGCGCGCTGGGGGCGCCGCGGTGGGCCACGACGCTGGTGGCGGTGCTGGCGCCGGTGACGCCGACGGTGGGGGCGTTCACGGTCACGTTGTGGAAGGACGTGCCGTTCACGATCTGCGCAATCATGATCGCCGGGGTCTGCGCGCGCATGGCCGCGCGCCGGCGGGTCTCCCTGGCCGGGCTCGGCGTGCTCATGACGCTGCTCGGGCTGTTCCGCGCGAACGGCTTCCTGGTGGTGGGCATCGCCGTCGTCGTCCTGCTGGTGGTCGTCGCCACGCGGCGGGTCCGGCTCGCGCTCGTCGGCACGGTGGCGGCCGCCGTGCCGCTGCTGCTGACGAACCTGCTGTTCCCCCGCTTCGGCATCACGCCGCCGTCCAGCACGTACGTCTACCACACGGCCTACGCCGACGTGGCGGTGGCGTTCAGGGAGCGGCCGGAGCTGTTCACCGAGCAGGACAAGGCGCTGATGACCTCGGTCGCGCCGCTCAGCAGGTGGTGGGAGGGCGGCACCTGCGCCACGGTCAACCTGCTGATCTGGCGTCGCGACTTCAGCTGGCCGGCCGCCGACGCGCACGCGGGCGAGCTGCTCGGCCTGTGGGAGCGGTTGCTGACCAGTGACCCCGGGATGATCGTCGGCGCCCGCCTGTGCCGGGGGGCCATCGCGTGGAGCCCGGTGCAGGACCCGTACGTGGTCGGCGGGATGACGTACCGGTTCTCGCGACGGCCCAGCGCCGACACCTACGTGGGGCCCGGCAAGGTGCCGGACTTCGCCGGCCGGGGGGTGTTCTCGCTCCGGCCGTTGTCGGCCGAGCTGAACCAGGTGGCCGAGCCGTGGCTGACGGGGGCGCTGCTCCCGCAGTGGGACTGGGTGTTGTGGCGGGGGGCCTCGTGGGCCTACCTGTCGTACGCGGCGGTGGCGCTGGGGGCGCTGGCCCTGCGCAACCGCTATGTGGTCGGGGTGGCGGCGGTCGTGGCCGGGCAGCAGCTCGCCGTGCTGGCCAACATCTCGGCCCAGGACTTCCGGTACATGGCCGCGCCGATCTTCGTCGGGCTGCTGCTGGTGCCGCTGCTCCTGGCGAGCGCCGGGCGGCTGCTGCTCGCCGCGGCCCGGTCGGCGTGGCGCGCGCCGCGCCGGCCGGCCCCGCCCGCCGCCGAGACCGGGCCGGACGACCAGGGCGGCTAGGCCAGGCCCTGGCCGTCGGGCAGCCGGGTACGGCCCGGCAGCCGCACCACGGTGACGAAGAACTCGTCGATCTGCCGGATGACGGCCATGAACTGCTCAAGGTCGACGGGCTTGGTCACGTACGCGTTGGCGAACAGCTTGTAGCTGCGCAGGATGTCCTCCTCGGCCGAGGAGGTGGTCAGGACGACGACCGGGATCGCCCGCAGCTCCGGATCGCCCTTGATCTTCTCCAGCACCTGCCGCCCGTCGTACTTGGGCAGGTTGAGGTCGAGCAGGACGAGGTCGGGCCGCGGCGCGCCCACGTGCGCCCCGCGCTGGTAGATGAAGTCGAGCGCCTCCAGGCCGTCGCGCACGACGTGGAGGTTGTTGCGGATCTTGTTGTCCTCGAACGCCTCGCGGGTGATGAGCTCGTCACCGGGATCGTCCTCGACCAGGAGCACTTCGATGGGCTGGACGGTCATGCGGTTGCTCCTTCGTCGGTGACGGCGGGCAGGGTGAAGCTGATCCGGGCTCCCTCGGTGTGGCCGGTGTCGAGCCAGATCGTACCGCCGTGGTTCTCCACGATCTTCTTGCACATCGCCAGGCCGATGCCGGTGCCGCTGTAGGCCTCGCGGCTGTGCAGGCGCTGGAAGATGATGAAGATCTTATCGGCGAACTCGGCCTCCACGCCGATGCCGTTGTCGGTGACCGAGAACAGCCACTCGTTCTCCCGCTGCTCGCAGGTGATCCGGATGCGCGGGGCGCGGTCGGGGGCGCGGAACTTCAGCGCGTTGCCGACGAGGTTCTGCCAGAGCATGCCGAGCATGGTGGGGTCGCCGATCACGTTGGGCAGCGGGTCGGGCCGCTCGATCTCGGCGCCGGTCTCCTCGATCACCGCCGACAGGTCCACCAGCGCCTTGTCGAGCGACTCCGCCAGGTCGACCGGCTTGCGGTCGTCGTACAGGCGGCCGACGCGGGAGAAGGTGAGCAGGTCGTTGATCAGGACCTGCATGCGGGTGGCGCCGTCCACGGCGAAGTGGATGTACTGGACGCCGCGCTCGTCGAGCACGTCTCCGTAGCGCTTCTGGAGGAGCTGGCAGAACGTGGCGATCTTGCGCAGCGGCTCCTGGAGGTCGTGGGAGGCGACGTAGGCGAACTGCTCCAGCTCGGCGTTCGACCGCCGCAGCTCCTCGGCCTGGGCGTCGAGGCCGGCCGCCTGCTCGCGCAGCACGACATGCTGCTTGCGGAACTCTTCGAGGGCGAAGACGATCTTCGTCCGCATCGACTCCACGTCGCGTGCGACCTCGCGGATGTCGGCCGGCCCGCTGGCGGGGATCGCCCGGTCGAAGTCGCCGGCGGCGATGTCGCGGGCGGCCTCGCGCAGCTCGTCGAGCGGACGCCCGATCGCCCGCCGCAGCAGCACCGCCATCGCGACGCCGGCCACCAGGAACAGGACCAGCATGATGACGAAGGCCAGGTTGCGGACCTGCTCGACCTGCCGCAGCTCCTCCTGGGCGCGCTGCCGGGCCTTGGCCAGCCGGTCGTCCTGCCGGTCGAGCAGCGCCCTGATCTGGTCGAAGGCGTGCTTGCCGCTCTCGATGCGGGCGGCGGAGATGACCCCGTCGGCCCGCTTGTCGGCGGTGAGCGGCTCGGCGTAGTCGCGCCGCCAGATGGCCGCCGCGTCCCTGACCGCGTTCAGCTCACTGACCAGCTCCGGACGGTCGCCGATGAGCGCGGCGATGCGCTCGCGGCTGTGCCGCTCGGCCGCCACGCCCGCCGTGTACGGCTGGAGGAAGTCCTCGTTGCCGGTCAGCAGGAAACCGCGTACGCCGGTCTCCTGGTCGATCAGGGTGCTGCGCAACTGGGCGGCCTCGATCCTGGCCGGCGAGATGCGCAGGATGACCTGGTCGGACAGCCGCGCGGTGCGGTCGAGCATCACGGTGGCGACCACGACGCAGGTGACCACCAGGACCGACACGGCCGCGATCATCAGCACGAACCAGCCGTGGACGGTCAGCCGCCGCCAGCCCTGCTCGCCGCCACGCGTACGGGAAACCTTCTGCACGGCCTGCCTCTCCAGCACGGACGCCTGTTCGCTCACGATTCGTCTTTCCAGCGCAGGTGCACGACGGCGACGTCGTCGGCCGCCGCGTCATGGACGGAGGCCGCCTCGACGTCGGCGAGGATCGCGTCGAGCAGTTCCTCGCTGCCCAGGCCCGTCCACCGGGAGGACAGCTCCAGCAGGCCCTCCTCGCCCAGCCACCGCGGCGTGTCGCCCGGCAGCCGGCGCTCGAAGAGGCCGTCGGTGTAGAGCGTCACGCCGCCGCCCTCGGGCAGCTCCAGGAGGTCCTCCTCCCAGTCGGCCTCGATGGGCAGGCCGAGCGCGGGCCCCTGCCGCGGGTCGGCGAGGAGCACCGAGTCGGCCGTGTGCACCAGCAGGCCGGGGTGTCCGGCGCGCCAGACGCGCATCGTGTGCCGGTCGGGCTCCAGGACCACCGTGGACATCGTGACGAAGATCTCGGAGCCGGCCCGCTCGGCCCGCAGAATGCGTTCGAGCTGGCGCAGCAGCGGGACGCCGGTCATGCCGTTGAGCACCAGCGCCCGCCAGGCGATGCGCAGGCAGACGCCGAGCGCCGCCTCGTCGGGCCCGTGGCCGCAGACGTCGCCGATCACCGCGTGCACGACCTTGTCGTCGGTCTCGACGACGTCGAAGAAGTCGCCGCCGAGCGTGGCCGAGCCGCGGCTGGCCCGGTAGCGGGAGGCGACCTCCAGGGGCATCTCCTGCAGCAGCGGGGTCGGCAGCAGGCCGCGCTCCAGGCGGGCGTTCTCCTTGGCTCGCATCCGTGCGGTGTGCAGCGCCACGGCCGCCTGTTCGGCCTGCTTGCGCTGCATGGCGTAACGCAGCGTGCGGCCCAGCCATTCGGCCTCGACCCGGCCCTTGACCAGGTAGTCCTGGGCTCCGGCGGTCACCGCGGCGAGGCCGGCGCTCTCCTCGGCCAGGCCGGTCAGCACGACGACCGCGGCGTCCCCGGCCTCCTCCAGCACCGACGACAGGGCGGAGAACTCGTAGGCGTCGGGCAGGCCGAGGTCGAGCAGCACGCACTGAGGGCGCAGCCGGGCCAGCGCCCTGCGGGCCTCGTCCACCGAACGCGCCCACTCCAGCCGGACGGCAAGGCCGCTGTCCTCCAGCAGCTCCTTGACGATCAGCGCATCCTGCGGATCGTCCTCCACGAGCAACACCAACGGCTGCCGGACATCCTCACTCGCATGGGCCATGTTGGCAATTGCACCCTTCGTCACCGGCACTGGGCTCTAACGAATCGACGCCTCAGGTGCCCCACTGCCCACTACGGCCAAGAAGTGGCCCAAACTCACGCACTTTTCCCAGGAAACTTTCCGGTATGCGTCCACAGGCCAAGCAATTCGTCACGGGCCGGGGTCGAGGGGGTCTGGCGAATCGACCTCCTTCCACCATAACCAACGCCCTGACCTGCATTAACCGCTCATGGCCGGACATACGAACGGCCCGGAACCGTCAGCCGGTCCGGGCCGTTCGCACACGGCGTCATTCCCACTCGATGGTGCCCGGGGGCTTGCTCGTGACGTCGACCACCACCCGGTTGACCTCGCGCACCTCGTTGGTGATGCGGGTGGAGATGCGCGACAGGACGTCGTAGGGCACCCGGGCCCAGTCGGCCGTCATCGCGTCCTCGGACGTCACCGGCCGGAGCACGACCGGGTGGCCGTAGGTGCGGCCGTCGCCCTGCACGCCCACCGAGCGCACGTCGGCCAGCAGCACCACCGGGCACTGCCAGATCTGCCGGTCGAGGCCGGCGCGGGAGAGCTCTTCGCGGGCGATGGCGTCGGCCTCGCGCAGCAGCGCCAGGCGGTCGCGGGTGACCTCGCCGACGATGCGGATGCCGAGCCCGGGGCCGGGGAACGGCTGCCGCCAGACCATGGCGGGCGGCAGGCCCAGCTCTTCGCCGGCCCGGCGGACCTCGTCCTTGAACAGCGCGCGCAGCGGCTCGACCAGCTTGAACTGAAGGTCTTCCGGCAGGCCGCCGACGTTGTGGTGGGACTTGATGTTGGCGGTGCCCGTGCCGCCGCCGGACTCGACGACGTCGGGGTAGAGGGTGCCCTGGACCAGGAAGTCGACCGGGCCGTCGGCCATGATGGCGCGCTGCTCGTCCTCGAAGACGCGGATGAACTCGCGACCGATGATCTTCCGCTTCTCCTCCGGGTCGGTGACGCCCTCCAGCGCCTTCAGGAAGCGGTCGGCGGCGTCGACGACGCGCAGCTTGACGCCCGTGACGGCCACGAAGTCGCGCTCGACCTGCTCGGCCTCGCCCTTGCGCAGCAGCCCGTGGTCGACGAAGACGCAGGTCAGCCGGTCGCCGATGGCCCGCTGGACGATCGCCGCGGCCACCGCGGAGTCGACGCCGCCCGACAGCGCGCAGATGGCGCGGCCGTCGCCGACCTGCCGGCGCACGGCCTCGACGGAGTCTTCGACGATGTTGAGCATGGTCCACGACGGACGGCAGCCGGCCGCGTCGAGGAAGTGCTTGAGCACGGCCTGACCGTGCTCGGAGTGGAGCACCTCGGGATGGAACTGCACGCCGTACAGGCCGCGCTCGGGGTGCTCGAAGGCGGCGACCGGCGTCTCGCTCGTGGAGGCGGTGACCGCGAAGCCCTCGGGGGCCGCGGCCACGCTGTCGCCGTGGGACATCCAGACGGTCTGCGCGGCGGGCAGCCCCTGGAAGATGACGCCCTCCTCGAGCACCTCCAGCGCGGTGCCGCCGTATTCGGCGACGCCCGTGCGGGCGACCTCGCCGCCCAGCGCCTGGGCCATGGCCTGGAAGCCGTAACAGATGCCGAACGTGGGCACGCCGGTCGAGAACAGGCCGTGCGGCACGGGCGGCGCGCCTTCGGCGTAGACCGACGACGGGCCGCCGGACAGGATGATCGCCTTCGGATTCTTGGCCATCATCTCCTCGACGGACATCGACGACGGCACGATCTCGGAGTAGACGTGGCACTCGCGCACCCGCCTCGCGATGAGCTGCGCGTACTGTGCGCCGAAGTCGACCACCAGCACTGTGTCGAATTCAGACACCGTGAGAACCCCCCAAAGGCGAAATGCGGTGCCTTCATTGTATCGGCCTCGGGTATTACGCCTGGCCTCACACCGTCACTCGTGCTAACACAGAACGGTGGATCTTGTCTGGCCGGCCTCGGCATGGGCCCTGTGGTTCGCCGCGCTGGCCGCCGCGTTCGGGTTGACGACGCGCCGGGCCGCCGCGCCCCCGGCAGCCCCTGCTCCCCCGGCGCCGCCCGCCGTCGTCGAGCTCTTACGCGGGCTGCGGGCCGGTGAGGTCTTCCACGCCACGGTCTTCGAGCTGGCCAGGCGCGGGTTCCTGACGATCCGGGGCGACCGGCTCACGCTCTCCGCGACGGGCGAGGGGCAGGTGTGGCCGTACGAGCGATGGGTGCTCGACCGGGTGGCCGCGCGGATGGGCGGAGCGCCGCAGGCGCCGGTCGTCGCCCTGATGCCGGACAGCGGCGACCTCGACGCCGAGTTCGTGCCCCTGGTGCGGCAGAGCGCCATCGACCTCGGGCTCGCCCGGCGGCGCTGGCAGAGCATGCTCGTGCCGCTGCTGCTGGCCGCCGGGCTCGCCGTGCCCTGGTACGTCACCATCTCGCAGGCGGGCGTGTCGTGGCCCGGCTGGATCGCGACGGCCGGGGCGTTCGTGGCCGGGGCCGCGCTGCTGCTGGGCGGGCGGGGGTTCGTGCTGACGCCGCTCGGCCGCGAGGTCGCCGGGCCCGAGCCGGCCCCGGTGGACCCGCGGCAGGAGTGGATCTTCACCGGCGACGGGTGGCGCGGCGTCCTGGTCGAGCCCGCTCCGCGCGACGGCGGCGCGCCCAAGCGGCAGGAGGTCGAGGGGCGGGTGGTCAAGCGCTGGATCGTGACCGAGCACGGCGACGACCTGTCCTCCTCGCGCACCTGTTACCTGGCGGTGCACGACGGCACGTCGGAGCGGGCGCCGGCGTACCGGGCCAAGGAGCGCGTCTACCAGGACGTGCTGCCGGGCGACTTCGTCCGGCTGCTGGTCAATCCGCGGCGCGGGAGCGTGGTGAGCGTGCTGTCCCACGAGCGCCGCTGGTAGCGCCGGGCAGTTCGCCGGCCAGCAGCAGCTCGGTCTGCCTGCGCAGCCGGTCGGCGAACTCGGGGTGGGTCAGCACGAGGAACCGTTCCTCGTGGATGGCCCGCACGACCAGGGCGGCGACCTCGGCGGGCTCGACGCCGCGCGCCATGGCCGCCCCGACGGCCTCGCGGGCGGCCGTCTCGTCGTCCGTCGGGGTGCTGACCAGGTCGGCCGGGCGGGAGCGGGCCGAGTCGTCGATCCGCGTCCTGACCGCGCCGGGGCACAGCGCGGTCACGCGGAGCTTGGAGCCCACGGCGGCCAGGTCCTGGGCCAGCGACTGCGAGGCGGCCAGCGCGGCGTACTTGGTGACCGCGTAACCGCCCGCGCCCGGCGCGGCGAGCAGCCCCGCCACGGACACGGTGTTGACCACGTGCCCCTCGGTGTCCTGTGCCATCATGCGCGGCACGAACGCGCGCACGCCGTGCAGCACGCCCCACAGGTTCACGCCGAGCAGCCAGGCGAAGTCCTCGGCGGTCCTGGTCCACAGGCGGCCGCCCTGATAGACGCCGGCGTTGTTGCACAGCACGTGCACCGCGCCCAGCTCGCCGAAGCTCCGGTCGGCCAGGTGCTGCACGGCCGCCGCGTCCGAGACGTCGGTGACCTGCGTGAGCACCTCGCCCGGCCCGGCGGACGCCTTCCCCGCGAGCGCGGCCGTCTCGGCCAGCCCGCCGGGATCGACGTCGGCCAGCATCAACGCCATGCCCTCGGCGGCGAACCGGACGGCCAGGGCCCTGCCGATGCCGCTGGCCGCGCCCGTCACCACCGCGATCCTGCCGGACAGTTCACGCACCGCCTGAACCTCCCTAGCGCTCGCTCGGCTACCCCGACGCTACAGGATCGCGCCGATCAGGCCCAGGGGCGGCGAGCCGAGGTCGAACAGCGCCTTGTGGAAGCGCTGGAGCGTGAAGCCCGCTCCCCACTGCGTGCGGGCCTGCTCGCGCAGGTCGAGGATGAGCAGCTTGCCCCAGGTGTAGCGGCCGTACGTCGGGTCGAAGGAGGCGCGGCGGGCCTCCGACAGCGCGGCGGGACCGGCCAGGTGGGTGTCGGACTCGAAGCGCCGCGCGCCCTCCTCGACCGTCATCTGCCCGGTGTGCACGCCGATCGCGCAGGCCAGCCGGGTGACCCGGATCAGGGCCTCCACCCAGACGCCGATCTCGAACCGCGGGTCGTCGGGCGCGTAGCCCTCCTCGACGCACAGCTCCTCGGCGTAGTGGGCCCAGCCCTCGACGAAGGCCATCGACTGCAGCAGCCGCCGCACGTCGGAGGGGGCCCGGCGGAGCGCGCGGCCGTGCGAGAAGTGGCCGGGGGCCACCTCGTGCACGTTGATCGCGGGCAGCGTGGTGGCGCTGAAGACCTCCAGCCACTCCTCCTGGTCCTGCTCGCTCCAGGACGCGTCCGGCGGCGTGATGTGGTACCAGGACGGCCCCTCGGGCTCGCCCGGCGAGTTCCACGCCATCATGGCCATGGCCCAGCGGCGCGACTCCGGCGCCAGCCCGACCTGGCACTCGCCGTCGTGGTAGGGCACGAGGTCCTTCTCACGGGTGAAGGCGATGGCCCGTTCGGTGCCGATCCTGGCC
Organism: Nonomuraea sp. NPDC049655; assembly: GCF_044465465.1. Lineage (NCBI taxonomy): Bacteria > Bacillati > Actinomycetota > Actinomycetes > Streptosporangiales > Streptosporangiaceae > Nonomuraea > Nonomuraea sp. NPDC049655. The sequence goes on along the minus strand of NZ_JBITLS010000015.1, from coordinate 89,799 downwards.
GCCTCGATCACGCCGTCGGCGTCGGGGTGGTCCTTGACCAGCTCGCGGACGACGTCGAGGGGCCGCTCGGAACGTCCGAGCTTGGCGCAGGACTCGGCGAGCAGGCCCATGAGCCGGTCGCGTTCGGCGTCGGCGCGCTCGGCCAGCCTGCCCAGGTCGACCGGCAGGCCCTCGGCGCTGCTCATGAGCTTGACCAGGGCCGCGCCGCCAAGCGCGGCGTCGGGGTCGCCCTCGGCGGCGGCGCGGGCCACATGGGCCACGAGCCTGCCGTGGGCCTCGATCGCGGCCTCGTCGGTGATGCCCGCGGCCAGGCCCTTGACCGCGCCCAGCAGGGACGTGGCGACCGGGGCCGCGACCTGGTCGAGCGCGGCGACCGCGGCGTCCACGGCGGCCGGCCACTGCGCGAGGTGGGTGGCCCTGGCGGCGGCGCGCTCGGCCTCGGGGCCGTAGTCGCGGTCGTAGCAGGCCAGGTCGAGGTTGGACAGGTGGAGCAGCGGGTTCTTGCGGTGCAGCTCCAGCTCGCCGAACTGGGTGCGCATGGCCTCCTCGAAGATCTGCAGATGCTCGGCGTCGTGCGGGTCGGCCGGCGCGTCGCCCTTGCCGAGGCGCGCCAGGCCGTCCCGTACGCCCTCGGGCGACAGGTCCTGGATCTGGCCGTCGTACTCGTGCCTGCCGCCCCCCTCGCGCGCCTCGGACACCATCAAATCGGTGATCGCGCGCAATCTGGGGTCAAGTTCCGTCATGTCGCCGACGCTAGCGCACACCCCTGATCCTGAGGACCCCGACGGAGCCGACCAGCGAGATCACGATGCCCACGACGAACAGCGCCGGATAGCCGCCCGTCCCCACCACGACGGCGGCGAGGGCGGGCGCAAGGATCTGCGGCCCGGCGTTGGCGATGTTGAGGACGCCCATGTCCTTGCCCGCGTCGCCGGGGTCCGGCAGCACCTTCGTCACCAGGGCCATGTCCACGGCCATGTAGACGCCGAACGCGATGCCGTGCGCGACGTTGTAGACGATCATGCCCTCGAACGTCGGCATCGCCAGCGGGATGCCCAGGAACACCGCCGAGGACAGCCCGGCGACGAGCGCGAACAGCCGGAAGCGGCCGAGGCGGTCGGAGATCGGGCCGATCACGAGCACCGCGAGCAGCGTGGCGGCCTGGCCGATGAGCATCAGCAGGCCCATCGTGGCGACCACCTCGCCCTTGGGGATCTTGATGAAGTCCTCAAGGAGGAAGAGGTTGAAGGTAAAGATGACGAAATATCCGAGCATGACGCCGAAACGCGACACGAAGGCCCAGGCGAAGTCCGGGGTCTTCAGCGGCCGCAGGAACCCGGCCAGGAACGCGCCCAGCCCGAACGGCTCGCGCGCCATCCCCACCGAGGACGTGTCCGGCGTCGCGACCACGACCAGCACCGCCGCGACCAGCAGCAGCGCCATCACCACGTAGTACGCCCCGCCGGCGGCCAACTGCGGGAACACGATGAACATGATCGCCGCCGCGATCGTGGCCAGCGGCATGCCGAGCCCGAACAGGCCGGAGTAGGTGCCGTACCGGCTCGGCGGGACCCGGTCGGGCAGGATCGCGGTCATGGCGGCCTGGTAGCCGTTCATGATGGTCTGCACGCCCGCCCAGCTGACGCCGAGCATGAGCACGCTGCCCGCATTGGCCTGCGCGAGCAGGGCGAGCACGCCGAGCAGGACGCAGCCGAGTATCCACGGCGAACGCCGGCCGAAGCGCGACCTGGTCCGGTCGGAGATCTGGCCGAAGACCGGGTTGGCGAGCGTGGCCATGAGCGGGCCGATCGAGTTGGCCAGGCCCAGCGCGGCCACGTCGTTGACGCCGGTGATGCGCTGCACGTGAACGGGCAGGACGAACGCGCCCACGCTCAACCACAGGAACATGACGGCGACGTTGGCCAGCGGAAGCGTCAGGTAGAGCGGCCCGAGGCGCCGGGTCTCCCGGTGCGCGCCGCTCAGAACTTCAGCCATGGGGGGACCTCTCCGAGCGATGGTGATACGTATCACCGACGATTGCTCTGGACTGTAGGTCGCGCGGGAAGGGCTGACAAGACGCGCGTCCAACTCGTTACGCGCCTCAGGCGCTGGACCCTCGTTACGCGCCTCAGGCGCTGGACCGGACCACCAGCCGGGGCTCGAACCGGGCGACGACCTCGCCCGCCACCGACGGCCGCACACCGCGGACGATCCCGTCGATCTCCTCCGCCAGATCGGCCGGGCTGGCGGTGGCGTCGAAGTGCACGCTGGTCAGCCGGGGCCGCATGAGCGTGCAGATCGGCAGGTCGTCGGCCCCGACCACGGCGACGTCGCCGGGGACCCGCAGACCGGCGTCCTGCAACGCGCTGATCAGCAGCATCGCGTACTCGTCGTTGTAGGCGAAGACGCCGTCGGGCAGGTCGCCCGCGCGGACGACCCGCCCCGCCTCCTCCTCGGAGAAGGCCAGGTCGATGCGCGCGGCCCCGGGAACGACCTCCCGCACCCCCGCCAGCCGGGCCCGCCCCATGGCGTCGACGCCCTCCTCCCGGGGCACGACGGCCGCCAGCCGCCTGCTCCCCCGCGCGACCAGGTGGCGGGCGGCCACGGCGCCGAGGGCCCGGTGGTCGAACACCACGGCCGGCACCAGCGGCGAGGGCTGGTCGGACAGGCCGACGACGGCCCGGACGCCCGAGGCGTGCAGCAGGTCCACGGCGGGCCTGGTCAGCCGCGCGGCCTCGACGAGGACAGCTGAGGGCCGCAGGGCGAGCCAGCTCCTGGCCGCCGCCACGCCCTTGAGGGTGCGCTCGCCGTACTGGACGAGGGTGTAACCGCGGGTCCTGAACTCCTCCTCCAGCTCTTCGGACACCTGCTGCGCCAGCCGGCCCGTCCTGGCCCGCGACAGCGGCATGAGCACGATGTCGCTGCGGCCCGTGCGCAGCGCGCGGGCGGCGGCGTCGGGGACGTAGCCGAGCCGGGCGGCGGCGTCGCGGACCCGCCTGCGGGTCTCCTCGCTCACCCGGGCGTGGGGGTTGTCGGTGAGCACGTAGGAGACCGTGGCCTGGGACACTCCCGCGGCCCTGGCCACGTCCACGCTGGTCGGCGGACGGTCCCCCCTTGTCGTGTTCACGGGGTGGATGGTATCAACTGCTTATACGTATAATCAGGAGAGGCCGCCGCATGAAGCTGCACACTCGTGAATGGGGTTCGGGCGACCGCCTGGCCGTCCTCGTCCACGGCATCATGGCCGACTCGCGATGCTGGTGGCGGGTGGGCCCCGAGCTGGCCGCGCGCGGCTACCGGGTCATCGCCGTCGATCTGCCCGGCCACGGCGAGAGCCCCCGCGCCGACGCCTACCCGCCCGAGCTGTTCGCCTCGTCGCTGGCGGAGTCGGTGCCCGCGCGCCCCGAGCTGGCCATCGGGCACTCCCTGGGCGGCCTCACGCTCGGCCTCGCCGTCGAACGGCTCATGCCCGGACGGGCGATCTACTCCGACCCGGCCTTCCGCCTGCCGACGCCGGAGAGCGGCGCCCTGGAGTCGATGGCCGGCTTCACCGACGAGACCGGCGAGCTGATCGCCGCCCTGCACCCCGGCTTCTCGGCCGAGGAGGTGGCGGTCGAGGTCGAGATGCTCGCGCGCTGGGACCGCGGGTCGGCGCTGTCGCTCGTCGAGGCGTCGGGCATGGACTTCACGCCCGCTCCCGTCGTGCCGTCGCTGGTGCAGGTGGCCGACCCGAGTTTCCTGGTGCCGCCGGCGTTCCAGGAGGAGTTGCGGGGCAAGGGGTTCGAGGTGCGCGTGGTCACGGGGGCCGAGCACACGATCCACCGCCACCTGTTCGAGGACTTCCTGGCGGGGCTGGAAGGCTGGATCAGACCCGCTGCCGCAGCTCGGTGAGGCGGCCGGCGACGTCGAGGCCCTTGCCGGCGGCCCAGGCGTCGTCGTGGTACGTCGCCAGGTGCCGCTCGGCCGCGTCGCCCACCAGCGAGACGATCGTGCCGCTCTCGCCCCTGGCCCGCATGCGCCCGGCCAGTTCGAGCGCGGCCCACAGCGCGGTGCCGGACGAGCCGCCCACCGGCAGCCCGGTGACCTCCCTGATGCGCCTGGCCGCCGCCACGCTCGCCGCGTCGGGCACCGGCACCACCAGATCGACCAGGTCGGGCCGGAACCCCTGCTCCACGCGCGGACGGCCGACGCCCTCGATCCGCGAGGGCATGCCGGTGGCGTAGTCGGGCACGTCGAGGGTCCAGCCCGGGAAGTAGGCGGAGTTGTCGGGATCGGCGACCGCCACCCGGCAGCCGTGCGCCCCGGCCGCGGCGCCGAGCGCGGCCGAGGTCGCGCCGGTGGCCGCGCCGGTCACCACCCAGTCGGGACGGACCTGGTCGAACAGCTCTTCGGCCAGGTCGTGCGGCGCGGCCCGGCCGAACTGGTCGAGGTAGTGGCCCCCGGCCTCACCGGCCGCCTCCCTGGCCGCGTCGTAGATGGCCAGGGGCGGCGTGACGAACCTGCACTCGCCGCCCAGCGCCTCGACCGCGCGGGCCCGCGCCGGGTCGGGCGCGCCCGGCATGACCACGACGTAGGGCAGGCCGAGCCGCCGGGCGAACCACGCCTGCGCGACCGCGGCGTTGCCGCCGGTGGCCTCGACCACGGTGGTGCCCTCGGTGATCGAGCCGTCGAGCACGGCCCGCCGGAACAGCGCCCTGGCGTGCCGGTGCCGCAGGCTGCCCGTGGGCTGACCGGACTCGTCCTTCAGCAGCAGGCGCACGCCGGGGACCCGGACGGGGAAGTCGATCAGCCTGGTCGGCGGCCCGGCGGCCAGCGCGTCGAGCGCGCGCGTGCTCCAGCTCACCGGACCACCCTGTCAGGACGAGCTCAGGAAAGCTCGACCTGTTCGCCAGGGGCGAGCAGCACGAACCGCTCGCCGAGCCCGGCGAACGCCTTCTCCAGCGTGTCGCGGCCCTGCGTGAAGTGCGCCCACTGCTCGAAGTGCAGCGGGACGACGTGCCGCGCGCCCAGGATGTCGGCGGCGGTGACGGCGTCCTCACTCGTCAGCGTCAGGAAACCGTCCACGAGCGGGGTGCGCGCGCCGCCCGCGAACAGCAGCGCCACGTCGATCCGCGGGAACCTGGCGGCCACGGCCCGCACGACGTCGAGCGAGGCGTTGTCGCCGCTCACGTAGACGGTGGGCAGGCCCTCGCCGCTGAGCACGAAGCCGGTGACCTCGCCCGTCAGGTGCTCGGTCCCGTCGGGGCCGTGCTGGGCGGGCACGCCGGTCACCCGCAGCGGGCCGACCTCGGTCTCGCTCCAGTTGGGCAGGGCGCGCACCGGCTCGCCGACGCGCTCGGCCGCCGAGGCGGTGGACAGCGCCAGCGGGGCCGCGGCGAGGAACGCGCGGCCCGCGTCGTCGAGGTTGTCGGGGTGCTGGTCGTGCGAGAGCAGCACGGCGTCCACCGGACCCACCTCGTCGGGGCCGAAGGCGGGGCCGGCCGTCTTCTTGAGCACCCTGGCGCCGACCGGGTGGTCGCCCGGCGCGTCGAAGGTGGGGTCGACCAGCAGCCGGACGCCGCCCAGCTCGATGACGGCGGTCGGGCCACCGGCGTAACGAATCTTCATGTCCGTCAAGGACAAAGGGGCACAGAAGGTTTATTCCGCACGCCGTTGAGCACCCGGGTCACCGTGCGGTGGCACAGGGCGCGGAAGTCGGGCTCGGCCATGCTCATCCGGCCGCTCAGGTACTGCTGGACCAGGCCCTGGGTGCTCGCCGTGACCGCGAGCGCGGTCTCCAGCGGGTCGTCCTCGCGCAGCACACCCGCGCGCATGCCCTCCTCGGCCAGCGCCACCACCACGCTGAACGGCGGGCCCTGGCCGTCGCGGAAGTCTTCGGGGAAGCGGCGGGCCCGCGCCCAGGCGTCGGAGGTCAGGAAGTTGTACAGGTGGGGGCTGCCGAGCGCGAAGTCGAGGAAGTCGTCGAGCGCCGCCATCATGCGCTGCTCCACGTCGCCCGCGCTGGGCCTGCGGGTCCACGCCTCGGCCAGCTCGCGGGCGGCGGCGTCGGCGACGGCGCGCAGCAGGGCCTCCCTGTTGGGGAAGTGCCGGTAGATGGCCATGGCGGTGACGCCCACGGCCTCGCCGACCCGCCGCATGCTGACGGCGTCGGCGCCCTCCTCCAGCAGGATCTGCCGGGCCACGGCCTCGATGCGCGCCGCCGTCCCTCGTTCGCTCACGTTTACAGTGTATACAGACGGAGTGCCCCCGGCGCCCGCTCCGGCACGGCGGGCCGGCGGGGCGCCACCGGGGGCAGCCGGACGTACGGCGAGCCCGTGGCGGGCCTGGGATCGGGGTCGCCGGCGTTGGGCCACAGGGACATGGCCCGCTCGGCCTGCGCGGTGATGGTGAGCGACGGGTTCACCCCGAGGTTGGCCGACACCGCCGAGCCGTCCACGACGTGCAGCCCCTCGTGGCCGTAGACGCGGTGATAGGCGTCGATCACGCCGGTCTCGGGCGAGTCGCCGATCACGCAGCCGCCCAGGAAGTGGGCCGTCGTCGGGATGTCGAACAGGTCGAGCCAGGTGCCGCCGGGCACCCCGCCGATCTCGGCCGCCGCGTGCCGGACGGCCTCGTGCCCGGCCGGGATCCAGGTCGGGTTGGGCTCGCCGTGGCCGCGGGCCGACCGCAAACCCCAGCGGGTGCGCCGGACGGTGATCGAGTTGTCCTTGGCCTGCATGACCAGCGCGATGACGGTCCGTTCCGACCAGCGGCGCAGGTCGAGCAGCCGCAGCGCCTCCAGGGGCCGCGCGGCGATCTCCCGGAACAGCGCCGGCCACCTCGGCTGGCCGCCGTCCACGAGCAGGGTGCGCAGCAGGCCCATGGCGTTGGAGCCGTCGCCGTAACGCACGGGCTCGATGTGGGTCTCGGCGTCGGGGTGGATGGAGGAGGTGATGGCCACACCCTTGTTGAGCTTCTCGCCGCCCGCCGACGTGCGCTCGAAGCCGAGCAGGGCCTCGGAGTTGGTCCTGGTCAGCGTGCCGAGCCTGGGCGACAGGCCGGGCAGGTCGCCGGTGGCGCGCAGCTTGTGCAGCAGGCGCTGGGTGCCGTACGTGCCGGCCGCGAAGATCACCTGCTTGGCCGTGAACGAACGGCGGCGCAGCGCCGACCCCGTCCGGCGGGCGACGACCCGGTAGCCGCCGGAGGGCAGCGGGCGCACCGAGGTGACCGTGCACTCGGCGTAGACCCGGGCCCCCGCCCGCTCGGCCAGGTGGAGGTAGTTCTTGACCAGCGTGTTCTTGGCGCCGTGGCGGCAGCCGGTCATGCACTGCCCGCACTCGATGCAGCCGCGCCGCCGCGGCCCGGCGCCGCCGAAGTACGGGTCGACGCCGTCCTCGCCGAAGTAGACGCCGACCGGGGCCAGGTGGAAGGTGTCGCCCACGCCCATCTTCTCGGCGACCCGGCGCATGACGTCGTCGGCGCGGGTGACGGTGGGGTTCGTGACCGCGCCGAGCATGCGTCTGGCCTGGTCGTAGTGGGGGGCCAGCTCCGCCTTCCAGTCGGTGATGCCGGCCCACTGCGGGTCGCGGAAGAACGGGTCGAGCGGCTCGTAGAGGGTGTTGGCGTAGACCAGCGACCCGCCGCCCACCCCGGCTCCGGCCAGCACCATCACGCCGGTGCCGCGTTCGCCGCGCAGCACGTGGATGCGCTGGATGCCCTTCATGCCGAGCCAGGGCGCCCACAGGAAGTCGCGCAGCTTCCACGAGGTGGCCGGCAGCGCGGAGTCGTCGAACCGGCGGCCCGCCTCCAGCACGCCGACCTTGTACCCCTTCTCGCTCAGCCGCAGCGCCGAGACGCTGCCGCCGAACCCCGACCCGATGACCAGAACGTCGAACGTCACTTGATCCGCAGCTTCCGCATCGCCTTGAGGGTGCCGGCCAGGACGTCGGCCCACGTCTCGTACGTCAGGTCGAAGGGCGGCTCGAAGCCCAGCCAGGACGCCTGCGAGGCCACGGTCTTGGACTCGGTGTAGCGCAGCAGGCCCTCCGCGCCGTGCCGGCGGCCGAGGCCCGACGCCTTCATGCCGCCCATGGGCGCGTCGTAGGAGGCGTAGGCCGAGCCGTACCCCTCGTTGATGTTGACCGTGCCGGCCTTGACGCGGGCGGCCAGGGCGCGGCCGCGGGCCGGGTCGGTGGTCCAGATGGAGGCGTTCAGGCCGTAGATGGTGTCGTTGGCCAGCTCGATCGCCTCCTCCTCCGAGTCGAAGGGGTAGAGGGCGACCACCGGCCCGAACGTCTCGTTGCGGCACAGGTCCATGTCGTCGCGCACGCCGGTGAGCACGGTCGGCTCGTAGAACAGCGGGCCGAGGTCGGGCCTGGCCCGGCCGCCGGTCAGCACGGTCGCGCCCTTGGCCACGGCGTCGTCCACGTGGGCGCTGACCGCGTCGAGCTGGCGTTGCGAGGTGAGCGAGCCCATCTGGACCGACCAGTCGTGGCCCGCGCCGAGCTTGAGGTTGCCGACCTGCCTGACCAGGCGCGCGGCGAAGTCGTCGAACACCGACGTGTGCACGTACAGCCGCTCGATGGACAGGCAGAGCTGGCCGGCGTTGGTGAAGCAGGCCCGGATCGCCCCCTGGACGGCGAGCGGCACGTCGGCGTCGTCGAGCACCACCATCGGGTTCTTGCCGCCGAGCTCCAGCGAGCAGCCGATGAGCCGCTTGGCCGCCTCCTCGGCGATCTTCCTGCCGCCCCTGGTCGAACCCGTGAACGCGACGTAGTCGGCGTCGTCGAGCAGCGCGTCGCCGATCTCGGCGGGCTCGCCCAGCACGACCTGCCAGATCTCGCGCGGCATGCCCAGCTCGGCCAGCAGGTCGATGGTCCACAAGGTGGACATGGCGGTCTGGGTGTCCGGCTTGTGCACCAGCGCGTTCCCGGCCAGCAGCGCCGGCACGGCGTCGGTGACGCCGAGCGAGAGCGGGTAGTTCCACGGGGAGATCAGCGCGACCACGCCCTTGGGCTGGCGCAGCTCGGTCACCCGGGTGGCGCCGGGGAAGATGCCCTTGCGGGTGCGCGGCGCGAGCAGGCCGGACGCCCGCCGGGCGTAGTAGAGGCTGCACCCGGCGACGTCGAGCACCTCCTCGAAGGCGTGCTTGCGGGCCTTGCCGGTCTCGTTCTGGACGATGTCGAGGATCTCGTCCCTGCGGTCGAGGATGGCGTCGTGCAGCAGCAGGAACGGTCTGGCCCGCGCCGCGGCGGGCCTGGCCGCCCACTCGGCCTGGGCGGCCCTGGCGCGCTCGTAGGCCAGGCGTACGTCGTCGGCCGTGGAAATGGGCAGCTCGGCGAGCGGCTCGCCGGTGAAGGGGGCGGTGATCTCCCGGGTCTTGCCGCTGGACGTGACGTGCATGCCCGAAGGATATTCCGCTTGGCTACCGGCGGGTAGTTTTTGCGGATTCGCGGGGTGGGGTCAGAATCCTCTTATGCCATCGTTCGCTCCGCTACGCCCGGGAGATCCGGCGAGTCTGGCCGGCATGGACCTCCTCGGCAGGCTTGGCGAGGGCGGCCAGGGCGTCGTCTACCTCGCGAAAGATCATTCCGGCGCGCACGTCGCCGTCAAATGGCTGCGCCCCGACCTGTCCGGCGACGACGTGAGCGTCGAGCGGTTCCTGCGCGAGGTCCAGGTCGCCCAGCAGGTGGCGCCGTTCTGCACCGCGGCCGTCCTCGGCACCGGCGTCGAGCTGGACCGGCCGTTCATCGTCAGCGAGTTCATCGAGGGGCCATCGCTGCAGCGGGTGGTGCAGGAGGAGGGGCCGCGCACCGGGTCCACGCTGCACCGGCTGGCCATCGGCACCGCGACCGCGCTGGCCGCCATCCACCAGGCCGGCATCGTCCACCGCGACTTCAAGCCCGCCAACGTCATCCTGGGCGCGGACGGCCCGCGGGTGATCGACTTCGGCATCGCGCGGGCGCTCAACGCGACCTCGACGATCAGCAGCATGGTCGTGGGCACGCCGTCGTACATGCCGCCCGAGCAGATCATGGGCCACACCGCCGGGCCGGCGGCCGACATGTTCTCGTGGGCCAGCGCGATGGTCTACGCGGCGTCGGGGCGGGCGCCGTTCGGCAGCGACACCATGCCCGCGGTGATCAACCGGGTCCTCAACCAGCAGCCCGACCTGGGCGTGCTCGACGGCGCGCTGCGTGACGTCGTGGCCGCGTGCCTGGCCAAGGACCCGGCGCAGCGGCCGACGGCCGAGCAGGTGATCATGCGCCTGCTCCAGCACCCGATGCCGGCGAACTCGCCCATACTCGCCGCGGCCGCCGCCGAGGCCGTCCCCGCCGGGCCGCCCATGACCGGGCCGGTGGCGGGGCCGATGGCGGGGCCGCCGCAGCAGCACCCGCAGGGGCCGCCGCACGGGCCCGCACAGGGGCCTCCGCAGGGGCCTCCGCAGGGGCCTCCGCACGGGCCCGCACAGGGGCCTCCGCACGGGCCGATGACCGGGCCGGTGCCGGGGGGCCGGCAGCCGTACCCGCAGCAGCAGTGGCACCCGCCGGGCCCGTACGCGCAGCCCACCCACCCGGGCGTCCACCCCCGGCGGCCGGCCGGCAAGAGCAGGGCGCCGCTGGTCATCGGGGCCACGCTGGCCGTCGCCTTACTCGTGCTGGCCGGGCTCGCCGTGCTCATCGCCAACAACAGGACGACCCTGGCCGCCGACGGCGGCCACACGACGCCCGCGTCCGCCCAGCCGTCCGGGCGCAGCGTGCCGCCCGCCACGCCGTCGGTCGCGGCGTCGGTCGCGCCGGTCTCCGTCCCCGAGGAGGGGCCGCGCAAGGCGCTGCCCGGCGCCGCGATCGGCCTGTACGAGAACACCTCCGACGCGATCGTCCTGACCTCCTACGAGATCTACGACAAGAAGAAGGAGGACTGGATCGACCACGCCAGGGACTCGCTGCGCGGGCCGTTCCGCAAGTACGCCGGCAACTGGGAGTCGAACGTCTCCCCCGGCGGCCGCTACCTGGCCACCCGCGGCCGCAAGTACACCGACGACAACTACGACTACATCATCGTCAGCGACCGCCAGACGGGCGAGCGCACCACGATCAAGACCGTCCGCGGCCCGCTGATCGCCAGCATCCGCGGCTGGTCCGAGGACGGCTCCAAGATCCTGCTCAACATCGAGCGGAAGAGCGGCGAAACCTGGACCTACCCCGGATTCGTCATCGTGGACGTCGCCACGAAGAAGGCGAAGACCGTCATGGTGGACGACTCCGCCGTCCGCAAGACCGCCTTCGGCTGGGACGGCGAGGGCACGGGCGTGATCAACACCTTCGGCCCGGAGAAGAACCGCGGCCTGCGCTTCTTCGACGCCGACGGCAAGGCCACCCGCGACCTGCGCTCGATCGGCACGCTGCCCGCCGGCACCCAGGACGTCTTCTCCCCCTCGGGCGAGTCGTTCCTGTCCACCTGCCCCAACGGCAGCGACGGCGACACCTGCGTGTGGGACGTCAAGTCGGGCGACCGCACGCACAAGTTCGCCTCCGACTGCGACAAGGTGCTCGGCTGGTACGACGACACCCACCTCTACTGCTGGGAGCAGGACAACAACACCAGGGACGAGATCCAGGTCGTCGACCTCAAGGGCACCCTGCTCCGCAAGATCCTCGACGTGCCGGAAGACGTCGACTTCAGCCCGGTCTTCACCGCCAACCCGGCCAAGGGCTCCTGAACCATCCGGCCCGCGCAGCCGTCATGGAGGTCATGAAGACGCTGTTCCGTACGGCCGTGACCGCCGCGGCCCTCGCCATGGCCACGACGGCCTGCACCTCGGCGGCCACCGGCCAGGCGCCCGTGCCGAAGGTCACGCTCGACGCCGTCCGCCTGGTCGCCTACGACAGTTGCGACGACATGCTGTCGGGCCTGCGGGAGCACGCCGCGGAGAACGTCGGCCCGTGGGGGTTCGGCGGCCCGCAGATCATGTACATGGAGGACACCGCCGCCACCGCGCGGGCGAAGACCACCTCCGACACCCCAGAGCACTCCACCACGAACGTGCACGAGGCGGGCGTGGACGAGCCCGACCTGGTCAAGACCGACGGCAACCGGATCGTCACGGTCGTGGACGGCACCCTGCGGGTCATCGACACCGCGACCAAGAAGGTCACCGCCTCGCTCAAGCTCACCAAGAAGGACGAGCCGACCTTCGCCCCCGCCGACCTGCTGCTCTCCGGCGACCGCGCGCTGGTGCTGTTCCGCGGCGGCGACATCATGGTGAAGTCCTTCGCGCCGCCCGGAGAGACCCGTTACGTCGTGGTCGACCTGGCCGGGCAGCCGAAGGTGCTCAGCACGATCCGGGCGCAGGGCTCGTACGTGGACGCCAGGATGATCGGCTCCACGGTCCGGCTCGTCACCCGCAGCCAGCCCGACATCACCTTCCCCGAGCCCAAGAGCCCGGACGCCTCCGAGGCCGACCGCAAGAAGGCCAACCAGGACGTCGTCCGGCGGGCGCCGCTGTCCGCCTGGCTGCCCACGGTCGAGATCACCGGCGGGTCCGGCGCGGTCAAGAAGGACACGGTCAAGTGCGAGCGGGTCAGCCACCCCGCCGACTACACCGGCACCTCGCTGCTCACCGTCCACAGCATCGACCTGACCCAGGACGTCGCCGCGACCGGCACCGAGCCCATCAGCCTGGCCGCCGACGGCGACACCGTCTACGGCAGCGGCACGAGCCTGTACGTCGCCAGCAACCCCCGCTGGTGGTTCCCGGTGGTCACCGAGCCGATGCCGGTCGAGCCCGTGCCGACGGCCACCGACGGCGCCGCCCCGGCCGTCGAGCCCACCCCGAGCGACCCGGCCGTGACGAGCAGCGCCCCGGCCACGCCCGCCACCTCCGAGCCCGTACCCGAGCCCACCCCCACGGCTCCGCCCGAGGAGACCGAGGTCCACCGGTTCGACATCAGCGCCGCCGGCGCCCCCTCGTACGTGGCCTCCGGCAAGGTCCCCGGCCGCCTGCTGAACCAGTACTCGCTGTCGGAGTACGAGAGCCACCTCCGCGTCGCCACCACCCTCACCTCCACCGACGGCGGTAACAGCGCCAGCAGCGTGTACGTGCTCGACGCCGCCACCATGGCCAAGGCCGGCGAGGTCGGCGGCCTCGGGAAGGGCGAGCGCATCTACTCGGTCCGGTTCATCGGCCCGGTGGGCTACGTCGTGACGTTCAAGCAGGTGGACCCGCTCTACACGCTCGACCTGCGCGACCCGGCCGCCCCCAAGGTGACCGGCGAGCTGAAGATCACCGGCTACTCGGCCTACCTGCACCCCGGCGCGGACGGCCGGCTGATCGGCATCGGCCAGGAGGCCAGCGACAAGGGCAGGACGCTCGGCACGCAGGTCTCGCTGTTCGACGTCAGCGACCCGGCCGCCCCGCGCAGGCTGTCGCAGCTCTTCCAGAAGGAGTCGGGCTCCGAGGCCGAGTGGGACCCGCACGCGTTCCTGTACTGGCCGAAGACCGGCCTGTCGGTGCTCCCGCTGATGACCCCCAAGGAGTCGGGCGCGCTCGTGCTGAAGATCGACGACTCGGCCGTCAAGAGGCTCGGCATGATCAAGCACCCCACCCACCAGGACAAGGACTACACCTACCAGCCCGGCATCCAGCGCTCGATCGTCATCGGCGACGCCCTCTGGACGCTGTCCTGGGACGGCCTCCAGGTCAACGACGCCACGACGCTGGCCCGTCAGGCCTGGATCCCGCTGCGCTGACCCGCGTGCGGGCGGGTGACCGGTCCGCCGGAACGGTCACCCGCGCTCCGGCGCGACCACGGGCACGATCTCGGGGGCGCCCAGCCGGATGGCGTCGGCCTCCTGGTCGGAGTCCTGCTCCTGGGAGCGCCGCTCGGCCTCGACGCGCTTGGTGTAGTACTCCACCTCGCGCTTCACCTGCTCGGCGTCCCAGCCGAGCGGCCCGGCCAGCAGCTCGGCGGCCTCCTGCGCCACGGCCAGGCCGCGGTGGAAGGTCTCGATGGAGATGTGCGTGCGCCTGGTCAGCACGTCGTTGAGGTGCCTGGCGCCCTCGTGGGTGGCGGCGTAGACGATCTCGGCCCGCAGGTAGTCGTCGGCCCCGGCCAGCGGCCGGCCCAGCGACGGATCGTCCTCGATCAGCTGGAGCACCTCGTCGATGAGCGAGCCGTAGCGCTGGAGCAGGTGCTCGATCCGGGCGACGTGCAGGCCCGAGGTGTGGGCCAGGCGGTAGCGGGAGTTCCACAGCGCCTGGTAGCCCTCGGCCCCGGCCAGCGGGATGCGGTCGGTGCACGAGCGCGGCACCCGCTGGTCGAGCCCGTGCGCCACCGCGTCCACCGCGTCGCGGGCCATGACCCGGTACGTCGTGTACTTCCCGCCGGCGATCATCACCAGCCCCGGCACCGGATGCGCCACGACGTGCTCGCGCGACAACTTCGACGTCTCGTCGGACTCCCCCGACAGCAGCGGGCGCAGCCCGGCGTAGACGCCCTCGACGTCGTCGCGGGTCAGCGGCACCGACAACACGGCGTTGACGTGGTCGAGCAGGTAGTCGATGTCGGCCCGGGAGGCGGCCGGATGGCCCTTGTCGAGTGTCCACTCGGTGTCGGTGGTGCCGATGATCCAGTGGCGGCCCCACGGGATCACGAACAGCACCGACTTCTCCGTGCGCAGGATGATGCCGGTGCGGGAGTGGATGCGGTCGCGCGGCACCAGCAGGTGGATGCCCTTGGAGGCCCGTACGTGGATCTGACCGCGCCCGCCGACCAGCTCCTGGATGTCGTCGGTCCACACGCCCGTGGCGTTGACGACCTGCTGGGCGCGTACGTCGAACTCGGCGCCGGTCTCCAGGTCGCGCGCCCGCACGCCGGTGACCCGCTCGCCCTCCCGCAGGAACCCGACCACCTGGGCGCGCGGCGCGATCCGGGCGCCGTACGTGGCGGCGGTGCGCAGCATGGTCATCACGTAACGGGCGTCGTCGACCTGGGCGTCCCAGTACTGGACGGCGCCGGTGAGTGCGCTCTTCTTCAGCGCCGGGGCCAGCCGCAACGCCCGTGACCTGGACAGATGCCGATGGCCCGGCACCCCGCGGGTGACCCCGGAGGCGAAGCCGAGCGTGTCGTAGAGCGCCACGCCGGCGCCCACGTACCCGCGTTCCCACCCGAAATGGGTCATCGGGAACAGGAACGGCACCGGCCGGACGAGGTGCGGCGCCAAGCGTTGGAGCAGCAGCGCCCGCTCCTGCAGCGCCTCGCGCACCAGGTCGAAGTTGAGCTGCTCCAGGTAGCGCAGGCCACCGTGGATGAGCTTGGACGAGCGCGACGAGGTGCCTGAGGCGAAGTCGCGGGCCTCCAGCAGGGCCACGTCGAGGCCCCGGGTGGCGGCGTCGAGCGCGGTGCCCGCCCCCACCACGCCGCCGCCGACCACGACCACGTCGAACTCCTGGGCGGACATCTCCGCCAGCGCCGCCGCGCGCTCGGTGGGCCCGAGCCGGGCCACGCTCCTACCCGCCGTCATCGTCTCCCCTTGCATCGACTGCGGTCAGTACCTACCCGTACGCCCGGTTCCATGTAACGCAAGGGACGGCTCAGGCGCGTACGACCTTGACGCCCGCGTCGGTGAGCCGGCCGGTGAGCTCGTCGGAGAGCCGCTCGTCGGTGACCAGCGTGTCGATCTGCTCGATCGGGCAGATGCGGGAGAAGGCCCGCCGGCCCACCTTGGAGGAGTCGGCCACCACGACGACCTGGGCGGCCCGGCTGATCAGCAGGTTGTTCACGCTGGCCTCGCCCTCGTGGTGGGCCGAGGCGCCCAGCTCGACGTCGATCGCGTCGACGCCGAGGAAGGCCACGTCGAGGGTGACCTGTTCGAGCACGCCCGAGGCCAGCGGCCCGATCAGCTCGTACGACTGCTGCCTGGCCACCCCGCCGGTGACCACGATCTTGACGTGCTGCCGCACGGTCAGCTCGGCGGCGATGTTCAGGGCGTTGGTGACGATCGTGAACCCGCTCTCCAGCGTGGACAGCGTGGCGAGGGTGCGGGCCAGCTCGGAGGTGGTGGTGCCGCCGTTGAGCCCGACCACGGCGCCCGCGCTCACCAGGTCGGCCGCCGCGGCCGCTATGCGGTGCTTCTCGTCGGCGTGCCTGGCCGTCTTGTAGCGCAGCGGCAGGTCGTAGCTGACGCTCTGGGCGACGGCTCCGCCGCGCGTGCGCATGAGCATCTGCTGCTGGGCGAGCTGGTCGAAGTCACGCCGGATCGTGGCGGTCGAGACGTCGAGCGCCTGGGCGGCCTCCTCCACCGACAGCCTGCCCTCCTGGGCGAGCAGCTCCAGGATGGCGTTCCAGCGATCGTAGCGGGACACGAAGCCTCCAATGAGATCCGGACGGGATCAAGCGTGGCACAGGCAGGGAGGCGAGAGCGACCACTGCACAAAACTGCGCTTTTACTGTATAAAAAAGGCAGAAACAAACACCAACGGGGAGGAACGCGGTGACCACCCATACCGAAGCCGAGATCGAGTCCCAGCCGTCCTGCTGGCGCCGCGCGGTTGCCGACGTGCCCGCGGGCGCGCTGCCCGAGCCCGGCGAGCGGGTGGCCGTCGTCGGCTGCGGCACGTCCTGGTTCATCGCGATGGCCTACGCCACGCTGCGCGAGCGGGCCGGGCTGGGCGAGACCGACGCGTTCGCCGCGTCCGAGGCGCCGGTCGGCCGCTCCTACGACAGGGTGCTCGCGCTGACCCGGTCCGGCACCACGACCGAGGTGCTGGAGCTGCTGTCCAGGACGAGCGCCCGCACGACGGCCATCACCGCCGACCCGAAGACGCCGGTCATGACGGCCGCCGACGAGGTCATCGTGCTCGACTACGCCGACGAGAGCTCCGTCGTGCAGACCCGCTTCGCCACCACCCAGCTCGCCATGCTCCGCGCCAGCCTCGGCGAGGACCTGACCGGCGCGATCGCCGACGCCGAGCGGGCCCTGGCCGAGCCGCTGCCCGCCGGGCTCGTCGAGGCCGAGCAGTTCAGCTTCCTCGGCAGCGGCTGGTCGGTCGGCCTGGCCCAGGAGGCCGCGCTGAAGATGCGCGAGGCGTCCCGGTCGTGGACGGAGGCGTACCCGGCGATGGAGTACCGGCACGGCCCGATCAGCATCGCGGGCCCCGGCCGCGTCACGTGGATGCTCGGCGACGCCCCCGAGGGCCTGCGCGAGCAGGTCGAGGCGACCGGCGGCACGTTCTTCGACAGCGGCCTCGACCCCATGGCCGAGCTGGTGCGCGCCCAGCGGGTGGCGGTCGCGCGGGCCTTCGCCCGTGGGCTGAACCCCGACGAGCCCATGCACCTCACGCGATCTGTGATCCTTTCTTCATGAGCCTTACTCTCGCCGACGCCCGGATCGTGACCCCCGAAGGGGTGCACGAAGGGTGGCTGACCATCGAAGACGGCCGCATCACGCATGTCGGCCACGGATCGGCCCCCAGCCCCGGCCTGAGCCTCGGGGGGCGGCACGTCGTCCCCGGCTTCGTCGACATCCACAACCACGGCGGCGCGGGCGGGTCGTTCCCCACCGGCGACCAGGACAAGGCCCGCGACGCCGTGGCCCTGCACCGGCGGCACGGCACGACCACGATGATGGCCAGCCTGGTCACCGACGCGCTCGACGAGCTGTCCAGGGCCGCCTCCTCGCTGACCGAGCTGTGCGAGGAGGGGCTACTGGCGGGCATCCACTTCGAGGGGCCGTACATCGCCAAGGCCCGCTGCGGCGCGCACAACCCCGCCCTGCTGCGCGAGCCGTCGCCGCAGGAGCTGTCGGGGCTGGTCAAGGCCGCGCGCGGGCACGCGCGCATGGTCACCCTCGCCGCCGAGCTGCCCGGCGGCCTCGACACGATCCGCACGGCCGTCGGCGAGGGCCTGATCGCGGCGCTCGGCCACAGCGACGCCGACTACGACCAGGCGATCGCCGCCATCGAGGCGGGCGCCACCGTCGCCACCCACCTGTACAACGCGATGCCGCAGCTCGGCCACCGCGCGCCCGGCCCGATCGCCGCCCTGCTGGAGGACGAGCGCGTCACGGTCGAGCTGGTCAACGACGGCGTCCACGTGCACGCGGCGATGTTGCGCCTGGCCTACGAGGTGGCCGGGCCCGGCCGGACGGTGCTGATCACCGACGCGATGGCGGCCACGGGCCTCGGCGACGGCGACTACGTGCTCGGTCCCATGCGGGTGCGCGTGACCGACGGCGTGGCCAGGCTGGTCGAGGGCGGCTCCATCGCGGGCTCCACCCTCACCATGGACGCCGCCTTCCGCCGCGGCGTGCGCGAGCTCGGCATGTCGCTGCCCGACGCGGTCCAGGTGGCCTCGCTGACCCCCGCCAGGGTGCTCGGCCTGGCCGAGGAGATCGGTTCGATCGCCGTCGGCAAGGCGGCCGACCTGGTGGTGCTCTCCGGCGAGCTGGAGGTCGACGGCGTGATGAAGAACGGCGACTGGATCACGGAGCCCTGATGATCATCACCGTGACGCTCAACGCCGCGCTCGACGTGACCTACGAGGTCCCGTCCGTCGCCTGGGACGGCGTCAACCGGGTCGGCGCCGTCCACCGGCGGGCCGGCGGCAAGGGCGTCAACGTGGCCCGCGTGCTGGCCGCCCTCGGCCAGGAGGTCCTGGTCACGGGGCTGGCGGGCGGGCCCACGGGTCGCGCGATCGAGCACGACCTGCAAGCCGCGGGGCTGCCCGCCGCGCTGACGGGCATCGCCGCCGAGTCCCGCACCACGCTGGTGGTCTCCGAGCCGGGCGGGGCCACACTGTTCAACGAGCCCGGCCCCGAGGTGACGGCGGCCGAGCTGGCCGCGTTCGTGGAGCACTACAGGTCGCTGCTGGCCGGGGCCGACGCGGTGGTGGTCTCCGGCAGCCTGCCGCGCGGCGTCCCCGCCGACTTCTACGCGACACTTGCCGCCGTCGCCGCCCGCGCGGGCGTGCCGGCCATCGTCGACGCAGACGGCGACCCGCTGCGGCACGCGCCGGAGGGCCGTCCGGCCGTCGTCAAGCCCAACGCCGAGGAGCTGGCCAGGGCGGTTCCCGGCGGCACCCCCGAGGAGGGCGCCCAGGCGCTGCGCGAGCGGGGGGCCGAGGCCGTGGTCGTCTCCATGGGCGCCGACGGGCTGCTCGCCGTGACGGGCGAGGGCACCTTCCGGGCGCGGATGCCCTACACCGTGCGGGGAAACCCGACCGGGGCCGGCGACTCGCTGGTCGCGGGGCTGGCGCTGGGCCTGGTCGAGGGCTCCCCGTGGCCCGACCGGCTGCGGCGGGCCGCGGCGCTGGGCGCGGCCGCCGTGGCCGCGCCGGTCGCCGGCGACTTCGACGGCGAGGTCTACGCCGACATACACCCCCAGATCGTCATCACGTAAGGAGCTCGTCATGGCCCTCGCCGGAATCGGCGACATCGTCCGGCAGTCCCCCGCAGGGGTGGGCGCGTTCAACGTGATCCAGTTGGAGCACGCCACCGCGATCGTGGCCGGCGCCGAGGCGCTCGGCCTGCCGGTCGTGCTGCAGATCAGCGAGAACTGCGTGCGCTACCACGGCGCGCTCGAACCCGTCGCGCTGGCCGCGCTGGCCGTCGCGCGCCGCGCGGAGGTGCCGGTCGCGGTCCACCTCGACCACGCCACCGACCGCGCGCTGGTGGAGGAGGCGGTGACGCTGGGCCTCGGCTCGGTGATGTACGACGCCTCCGCCCTGCCCGACGAGGAGAACGTGGCGGCCACGGCCGAGGTGGCGGCCTGGTGCCACGAGCGCGGCGTCTGGGTGGAGGCCGAGCTCGGCGAGGTCGGCGGCAAGGACGGCGTGCACGCGCCCGGCGCCCGCACCAAGCCCCACGAGGCGGTCGACTACGTCGCCAGGACCGGCGTCGACGCGCTCGCCGTGGCCGTCGGCACCTCGCACGCCATGACCACCAAGGACGCCGTGCTCGACCTGGAGCTCATCGCCGAGCTGCGGGCGGCGGTGCCGGTGCCGCTGGTGCTGCACGGCTCGTCCGGCGTGCCCGACGACGTGCTGCGCGAGGCGGTGGCCAACGGCATGAAGAAGATCAATATCGCCACCCACCTGAACAAGGCGTTCACCCGGGCCGTCCGCGACTACCTGGCCCACGACGAGCGGGTGGTCGACTCCCGCAAATACCTCAACGCGGGCCGCGACGCCGTGGCCCGCGAGGTGAGTCACCTGCTGGGCGTGCTCACCGGCTGAGCTCCTTGCGCATCACCACGGCCGACCGGCCGTCGAGGTCGGCCTGGCCGATCTCGGCGTAGCCGAGCGAGGTGTACAGCGCGATGTTCGAGGCCATCTTGACGTTGGTGTAGAGACGCAGGGCGGGCAGGCCGAGCCGGGCGGCCTCCCGCTCGGCGTAGGCCAGCAGGCCCCGGCCGATGCCCCTGCCGTGCAGGTCGGGCCGCACCGCCACGTTGTCCACCAGCAGCGCGCCCTCCTCGGGGATGAGCACGACCAGCCCTTCGAGACCGTCGGTGACGTGCACCCGGCCCGCGGCGATGAGGGCCGCGTAGTCGGCCTCCATGGGCAGCGGCCGGGTGCCGATGATCTCGGCCCATGGCTGATAGGCGTCATGGACGAGTTGCTCGACGGCGGCCCTGTCGGCCTCCTGCGCCAGTCTCATGCCCCCAATGATCGCAGCACCCTGTCGACCTGACGATCGAAGGTGCCGGGCGGATTGCGCGGGCTGTCGTGCGAGAGCAGGAACAGCCAGACCAGGCTCTGCAGCCTGCGGCAGTCGCGCAGCCGGCGCGCCTGCGGGCCGCTCAGCTCGAACCGGTCGGCGATCTCCACCTCGCCGTCCACCCACATCGAGACGTGCTCGGCCAGCTCGGCCAGCTCGAAGGCCAGGTCGCTGCGCCCGGAGTCCTCGAAGTCGACGATGCGCACGCGGACGCCGTCCCACAGGAAGTTCGCCAGGTTGCCGTCGCCCGCCCCGAACGCCGGACGTACGCCCGACTCCCCCGGACGCCAGCCCGCCAGCCAGCGCAGGCCCTCCTCGGCCGCGCGGTCGGCCTCCGGACCGCGGGGCCGCCAGGCGGCCAGCCATTCCATGACCTGGCCGGTGACCGCCTCGACCTGCCACGGGCGTACCGGGACGGCCGCCAGCACGCCGGGCGGCACGGCCTCGTACAGCCGTGTGAGCGCCTCGGCCATGGCGGTCAGCGGCGCCTCCCCGGCC
The DNA here is from genome assembly GCF_044465465.1 of Nonomuraea sp. NPDC049655. NCBI lineage: Bacteria > Bacillati > Actinomycetota > Actinomycetes > Streptosporangiales > Streptosporangiaceae > Nonomuraea > Nonomuraea sp. NPDC049655. The sequence goes on along the minus strand of NZ_JBITLS010000015.1, from coordinate 68,604 downwards.
GCCAGGCCGCGCAGGGGCACGCCGTCGATCCTGGTCATCCGGACGACGCCGTCCTCGAAGGCGATCGGCCGCGGGGTCAGGCCCGGCGCGTGCTCGGCCAGCAGGGTGAGCGCCCGCCACTCGCGCTCGGCCGCGCCCTCCTTGCCGTCGACGTAGCGCTTGGTGACGACGTCGCCGTCGATGTCGAGGACGTGGGTGTGCACGAGATCGGCCATGCTAAGGCAGGATACGCCCGCCTGCCCTACGAGCCCGTCACCACGGGATGGATCGGCCGTCGCGGAAGAAGCCGCCGGTCGGCCCGTCGCCGGGCAGGTCCGCGGCCCACAACACGCTCCGCGCGCCCTCGGCGACCGGCCGCCCGCCGGGGCCGCCCATGTCGGTCGCCACCCACCCCGGGCAGACGGCGTTGACCAGGATGCCGTCCCCGCGCAGCTCGGCCGCGAGCATCCTGGTCAGCGCGTTCAGCGCCGTCTTCGACACCGTGTACGCGGGCGTGCCGCCGCCCATCGAGGCCAGCGAGCCGATCTCGCTGGAGACGTTGATGATCCGGCCGTGCGCGCTGCCGCGCAACAGCGGCAGCAGCGCGAGCGTGACCCGCCAGGCGCCCAGCAGGTTCGTCTCCAGCGCCTCCGACACCACGCCCAGGTCCGCGTCGCTGGCCCGCTGCCAGGTGTCGTAGTGGATGGCGGCGTTGTTGACCAGCACGTCGACCCGCCCGTGGGTCTTCTCCAGCTCCCGCGCCAGATCGGCCGCCGATCGCTCGTCGGCGACGTCGAGCCGCCGTGCCAGCACCTCGCCCCCGATCCCGGCCGCCGCCTCGACGGCCTTGCGCTCGTCCCTGGCGGTCAGCACCACCGTGTCGCCCGCCGACGCGAGCTGCCTGGCCACCTCCAGCCCGATCCCCCGGTTGGCCCCCGTGACCACGCACACCCGGTCCATCTCACGTCCCCCTCAACGTCGCGCGCCTGCGGCGCAGGAACTCCCGCTCGACCTCGTTGCCCGCACGGGCGATGGCCTCGCCGTACGCCCGCGCCGCCTCCTCGTCGCGTCCCAGCCGCCGCAGCAGGTCGGCCCGTACGGCGTGGAACAGGTAATAGCCTGTCATCTCCAGCCCCTCCACCAGCGCCAGCCCCGCCTCGGCGCCGTCCGCCTCGGCCACCGCCACCGCGCGGTGCAACGCCACGACCGGCCCCGGCGTGAACGCCAGCAGCAGGTCGTAGAGCTCGACGATCTGCCGCCAGTCGGTCTCCCCCGCGCTCGCCGCGTCGCCGTGCACGGCGTTGATCGCGGCCTGCACCTGGTAGGGCCCCGGCCGTCCCCACCGCAGGCAGCGCCGTACGATCGCCTGCCCCTCCTCGACCAGCGCGCGGTCCCACAGGGCGCGGTCCTGCTCGGGCAGCGGCACCAGCTCGCCGCCGCCCGCGGTGCGCGCCGCCCGGCGCGACTGGACCAGCAGCATCAGCGCCAGCAGGCCCCACACCTCGGGCTCGTCCGGCATCAGCTCGGCGAGCAGGCGGCCGAGCCGGACGGCCTCCGCGCACAGGTCCTCGCGCACCAGCCGCTCGCCCGAACTGGCCGTGTAACCCTCGTTGAAGATCAGATAGATCACCGCCAGCACCGCGCGCAGCCGGTCCGGCAGGTCCGCCGCCGCCGGCACCCGGTACGGGATCCCCGCCTGCCGGATCCTGCTCTTGGCCCTGACCAGCCGCTGGGCCATGGTCGCCTCCGGCACCAGGAACGCGTGCGCGATCTCGGCCGTGGTCAGCCCGCCGAGCAGCCGCAACGTGAGCGCCACCCGCGCGTGCGGGGCGAGCGCCGGATGGCAGCAGGTGAAGATCAGGCGCAGCCGCTCGTCCCGCACGGGCCCCTCCTCGACGGGCTCGTCCCTGGCGTGCAGCAGCGCCGCCTGCACGTACTTGTCGTGGCGGCCCGACTCCCTGCGCAGCCGGTCGATGGCCCGGTTCCTGGCGGTCGTGATGATCCAGCCGGCCGGGCTCGGCGGCGGGCCGGCCTGCGGCCACTGCCGCAGCGCGATCGCGAACGCCTCCTGCACGGCCTCCTCGGCGACGTCGATGTCACCGAACACGCGGACGAGCACCGCCACCGCCCGGCCGTACTCCTCCCGGAAGGCCTGTTCGACCTGATCGGACATCCTGCAACCACCTCGCCGACACGCGCGTCACCTTGCGCGTCCTACACGAACGGCGGTGTCCCGATTCGACACGGCGAGCCGGCGGGGACCCCGGAAAGCAGTCGGCTCCGGCGGGCCGGTGAGGCCCCCGGAAAGCAGTCGGCTCCCGGAGGTCGCAACCCCCGGGAGCCGTCGTAGACGTCGGTCAGTCGCCGCCTCAGCGCTGGATCGGCGCGACCACGACCTCGACCCGCTGGAACTCCTTGATGTCGGAGTAGCCGGTGGAGGCCATCGTGCGCTTGAGCGCGCCCATCAGGTTCATCGAGCCGTCGGCCACGCTGGAGGGGCCGTGCAGGATCTGCTCCAGCGTCCCGACCGTGCCGAACTCCACGCGACGGCCGCGCGGCAGGTCGGGGTGGTGGGCCTCGGAGCCCCAGTGGAAGCCGTGGCCGGGGGCCTCGGACGCCCTGGCCAGCGGCGAGCCCACCATGACGGCGTCGGCCCCGCACGCGATGGCCTTGGCGATGTCGCCCGAGGTGCCCATGCCGCCGTCGGCGATCACGTGCACGTACCGGCCGCCGGACTCGTCCATGTAGTCGCGGCGCGCCGCGGCGACGTCGGAGATCGCGGTGGCCATCGGCACGGCCACGCCCAGCACGTTGCGGGTGGTGTGCGAGGCGCCGCCGCCGAAGCCGACCAGGACGCCCGCCGCGCCCGTGCGCATCAGGTGCAGCGCCGCGGTGTAGGTGGCGCAGCCGCCGACGATGACCGGCACGTCGAGCTCGTAGATGAACTGCTTGAGGTTGAGCGGCTCGGCGCGGCCCGAGACGTGCTCGGCGGAGACGGTGGTGCCGCGGATGACGAAGATGTCCACGCCGGCGTCGATCACGGCCTTGTGGTACTGGACCGTGCGCTGCGGCGACAGCCGGACGGCCGTCGTCACCCCGGACGCCCGGATCTCCTCGATCCGGCGCCCGATCAGCTCCTCCTTGATCGGCGCGTCGTAGATCTCCTGGAGCCGCCGGGTCGCGGCCGCGGCGTCGAGGGCGGCGCACTCCTCCAGCAGCGGGGACGGGTCTTCGTAGCGCGTCCAGAGCCCTTCGAGGTCGAGGGGGGCCAGGCCGCCGAGCCGGCCGATCTCGATCGCGGTGGCGGGCGAGACCACGCTGTCCATGGGGGCGACGACGACGGGCAGCTCGAACCGGTAGGCGTCGATCTGCCAGGCGATCGACACCTCTTCCGGGTCACGGGTGCGTCGCGAGGGCACGAGCCCGATCTCGTCGAGCGCGTACGCCCTCCGCCCGGTCTTGCCCCGGCCGATCTCCACCTGCTGAGTCATGAACTTACCTTCTGTGATAGTTCGGAGCTTCCACGGTCATCTGGATGTCGTGGGGGTGGCTCTCCTTGAGGCCCGCTGCCGTGATCGGCATGAGCTCGCAGTCGGTGTGCATCTGCTCGATCGTGCGGCAGCCGGCGTACCACATGCCCTGGCGCAGACCGCCGATGAGCTGGTGGGCGACGGCCGCGACCGGCCCGCGGTAGGGCACCTGCCCCTCGATGCCCTCGGGGATGTACTTGTCGTCGCCGCCGACGTCGGCCTGCGCGTAGCGGTCCTTGCTGAAGGAGGTGCCGCCGCGCTCGCGGTTGCGCACCGCGCCGAGCGACCCCATGCCCCGGTACGACTTGAACTGCTTGCCGTTGATGAAGATCAGCTCGCCCGGCGACTCCTCGCAGCCGGCGAGCAGCGAGCCCAGCATGACCGTGTCGGCCCCGGCCGCGATGGCCTTGACGATGTCGCCGGAGTACTGGAGGCCGCCGTCGCCGATCACCGGCACCCCGGCCGGTGCGCACGCCTTGGACGCCTCGTGGATGGCCGTGACCTGCGGCGCGCCCACGCCGGCCACCACGCGGGTGGTGCAGATGGAGCCGGGGCCGACGCCGACCTTGACCGCGTCGGCGCCCGCGTCGACCAGCATCTGGGCGCCCGCCCTGGTCGCGATGTTGCCGCCGATGACCTGGACCTTGCTGTTGGCCTTGAGCTTGGCGATCATGTCGGCCAGGCCCTTGGAGTGACCGTGGGCCACGTCGACGACGACGACGTCGACCCCGGCCTCGATCAGCGCCTTGGCCCGCAGCTCGGCGTCGCCGCCGACGCCCACGGCCGCGCCGACCAGCAGGCGGCCGTCGGCGTCCTTGGTGGACAGCGGGTACTGCTCGCTCTTGGTGAAGTCCTTCACCGTGATCAGGCCGCGCAGCCTGCCGTCGGGGTCGACGAGGGGCAGCTTCTCGATCTTGTTCTGCCGCAGCAGCGCGAACGCGTCGTCGCGCGAGACCCCCACCGGCGCGGTGACCAGCGGCATCTTGGTCATGACCTCGCGCACCGGACGGGTCTGGTCGGTCTCGAAGCGCATGTCGCGGTTGGTCACGATGCCGACCAGCGTGCCCGCCACGTCCGTCACCGGCACGCCGGAGATCCGGTACGTCGCGCACAGCCGCTCGACGTCGGCCAGCGTGTCGTCGGGGCTGCAGGTCACCGGGTTGGTCACCATGCCGGCCTCGGACCGCTTGACCAGGTCGACCTGCTGGGCCTGCTCCTCGACCGACAGGTTGCGGTGGAGGATGCCGATGCCGCCCTGGCGCGCCATGGCGACCGCCATGCGGGCCTCGGTGACGGTGTCCATGGCCGCGGAGACGAGCGGGATGGACAGCGTGATGTCCCGTGACAGACGGGATCTGGTGTCGGCCTCACCTGGTTGGAGATCGGAGTAGCCGGGCACCAGCAGCACGTCGTCGAAGGTCAAACCCATCTCGGTGAACTTGGACATGCCTCGGCCCCCTCCTGACCTCTGCGCTGATTGACCTAAGTCTAGGGCCTGCCTCCAAAACGCAACGAAGCCGGGAGCACGACGGCCCCACGCCCCGTCGTGCGCCCGGCGTCGCCGTCCGGAACGCGCAAAGTGCAGGGGGATGGGACGGTCGGTGATCCGTCCCATCCCCCGGCCACCGGCACCCAGGCCTGGCGGCGTGTTCACGCCACCGAACCCCCCTCCGCGTCCTGATGGCGGCTGCCGCAAGGCCCCGCTTCAGGGTGCCGACGCTAGGTAAAGCCTGCGTCACTCAACGGCACGACGCAATGTGAAAACGTGCAATTGCACGAAGTTGCACGTTCCGCCGGCGATTCCGCGGCAAGCCCCGGACACGCGGGCGGGACGGGGTTATCCTCGCGGCACGCCCGTGTCCCCCCGACGGAGCCGCCCATAATGCGTAATCAGCCCAGGCGCGTCGCAGAGCCCTTCGAGACGCTGGGCCTCGACCCGGCGCAGACCGCCCTTTACACGGCGCTGCTACGCCTGCACAGGGCCACGCGCACCGACCTCGCCCAGGCCATGGACGGCCCCGTCGAGAAGGTCGGCCGCCAGCTCGACGACCTGGTCAGGCTGGGCGTGGTCGACGAGCAGTCCGGCGAGTACCTGGCCAGGCACCCGGCGGCGGCGCTCGGCCGGGTCATCGCCGAGCGGCTCGACCGGCTGGCCGAGGAGAGCCGCAGGATCGACTCCGCGCTCGGCTCCATCCGCGGCCTGATCCACGACTACGACGCCGGCCGCGATTATCAGAGCGGCACATTCCCGGTGGAGATGGTGAACGGCGCGGACGTCCTCTACGAGAGCGTCGTCGGCATAGCCGTGCAATCGCCGCCCATGGAGTTGTTGACCGCAATCCCGGACGAGCGCACAATGGCAGATTTTGTTCGTAAATTTGCGGACCCATGGATTGATGCGCAAAAACGGCAACTTCTTACCGTTCAGGCGATCATTCCGGTCTCCACGCTGAGCCTGCCGGGCGTACGCGATCAGCTCACCCGGCTCCTCGACACCGGCGGCAAGGTGCGCACGCTCGACCGGGTGCCGAGCTGGTTCATGACGGCCGGGCCCGAGGTCGCCGGCCTGCCCGCGCTGTGGGGCGGCAACCTGCCCGACCACGCCTACAACTTCTACCTGGTGCGCACGCCGATCGTCGTCGGCATGCTGCGCTCGCTGTTCCAGGAGCTCTGGGGCCGGGCCGTGCCGCTGCCCTGGGGACGCAGGGGCGACGGGATGGTCCAGGTGCTCCGCCTGGCCGCGCAGGGCGTGTGCGACGACTCCATCGCCCGCCAGCTCGGCGTCTCGGTCCGTACGGTGCGGGCGAGGTTCGCCGACGCCATGGCCGAGCTGGGCGCGCAGTCGCGCTTCCACGCCGGCGTGGAGGCCGCCAGACGGGGATGGCTCAGCTAATACTCTCCGCCGGGGCCGCTTCGGTCATATGGTGGGAAGGTGCTGGAAGACGTCCCCCGCGACCCGTTCGCGGACGACCCGAACGACCCGTCCTCGGCGATGGGCGCTCTCGACGACGCCGAGCCACTCACCGCGGCCGAGCGCGACGAGGCCATCACCGACCTGGCAGACGTCGAGGTCTTTCGCTCCCTGCTCGAACCGCAGGGGGTGCTGGGCCTCGTGCTCGACTGCCCCGAGTGCGGCGAGCAGCACTTCTTCGACTGGGAGCTGCTGCGCGGCAACCTTCGCCAGATGATCGAGAAAGGCCAGCCCCAGGTGCACGAGCCGGCCTTCCACCCCGACCCCGCCGACTACGTCAGCTGGGAGTACGCCCGAGGCTACGTCGACGGCGTCATCGACACGGAGGAGCGCCGCTGATCGACTTCCTCCGAGACATCGTCCAGTAGCGCGCCCAGCAACCGCACCGCAGGGTCGGACGAGTCCCGCGCCCGGCCCCGCGCGACCGCGTCGAGCAGCTCGTCGGTCTTGAGCAGGTCGTCGGCCTCGAGAAGCGCATGGAGCTCGTCCTCCGGCGTCAAGCCGACTCCAGCTCGGCCATCTGCCGCAACCTGGCCAGCGCCCGATGCTGGGCTACGCGGACCGCACCTGGTGACATGCCGAGTACATTACCGGTCTCCTCGGCGGACAGCCCCGACACCACCCGCAACAGCAGCAACTCCCGCTGGTTGTCGGGCAGCCTGGCCAGCAGCCTGCGCGCGTGCTCGACCTCGATGTAGCGGACCACCGTCTCCTCGGGCCCCGGGCCGTCGTCGGGCCCGTCGGGCAGATCCTGGGTGGGCACGGCCGAGCGCACCGAACTGCGCAGCGCGTCGGCCACCTTGTGCGAGGCGATCCCGAACACGAAGGACGCGAAAGGCCGCCCCATGTCCCGGTATCGCGGCAGCGCGGACAACACCGCGATGCACACCTCCTGGGCTACGTCATCGGCAATGTGATATTGCCCTGAAACCCTGCCCAGCCTGGCGCGGCAATACCGCACCACCATGGGACGCAACTCCCCGAGCAGGGATTCGATCGCACTGCGATCTCCCTGCACGGCGAGGCTCGTCAGTTCCCTAAGGTCGGAGTCATCCGTCCGTGCCGGAAGTCTCGACGCGAGCCTTACCCCAATTTTGGCGTCGGCGACGCTTCCCTCGCTCACGATAGGCATGATGCCCGCACTGATCGGGCCTGTCCCCATGGCGAACGGCTACGGATTGGTCACATTGAAGCGACGATAACTAGCAGTAATCAGCCGACCACACTAAGCCTGATGAGCTGACATAATGTTTCACTCCATAAGCCGAAATGCACGACAATTGCCAGACCCCGACGCTTAACCGGCACTGCCGGTTTACTCCAATAATCCACCTCTTCCCCCAATTTCCCCCGCCCCCACCCCCTTCCGCCCCGTAAGCCCCAGCCGCATTTCACCACCACGCGAAACCCACCAGCCCCCTCCCCGCACCCGCCCCCGGGCCGCCCCCGCTCCCGCCCCCGGGCCCGCCGCACGGCGACGACCGACGCCGCCAAGGCCAGGAGGCAGACCACGACAAGCCGACGCACCACACCGGCCGGCCCGAAGCGGACCACGGAAGGCCGACTCCCCCACCGAAGGCGCCGTGAAAGCCACCGGTCCGCCCAAGGGGGTGTTCAAGGGGCGTCGCAACGCGGTGATCACTGACCGGCGGCGGCCGGCGAAGCGAACCGAGCGGGCTTCCGTAGTCAGAGTTGCAGGGACTGCGGAAGCCCATGACCGGACACCGCCAGATCCCGACGTGGGTGACCTGAAGCCGGTCGAGGTCGGGACGGTTCGGTGGTCTCGCCCGATGGCGAAGATCTTGGTCACGGGGATGTCGGGAACCGGCAAGTCCACGGCGTTGGAGATGCTGGCGGCCCGGGGCCATCGCGCCGTCGATACCGATACCGACCAGTGGAGCCACTGGGTGACCTTGTCGGACGGATCCACTGATTGGGTGTGGCGTGAGCCGGCCATCAGCGACCTACTCACCAACCACGGTGAGGGCGCGCTCTTCGTGGCCGGCTGCAAGTCCAATCAGGGCCGGTTCCACCCGCAGTTCGACCACGTCGTCCTGCTCAGCGCGCCCGCTGAGGTCATGCTTGCTCGCATCGCGACGCGCACCGACAACCCCTTCGGCAAGCGCCCTGAGGAACGTGAAGCCGTCCTGAGTGACCTGGCCCACGTGGAGCCGCTGCTTAGGGCCACCTCCACGCTCGAGATCGACGCTTCTGCGCCGATCGACAGGGTCGTCCAGCAGCTTGAGGAACTCGCGCAAACGACGCCGTGATCGAAGGTTGCAGAGACAGGCGCACTCCCGGCCTCCCCGCTTCGGGGTTCAGGCGCAGGCCGCCAGGAGCTTCGTGAGGCGTTCAGCCAGGTGTCCCAGTCCATCGTCCTGCGAGGTCGGACGGGTTACTCTGCGGCGACGGCACCGGGGCCCTCGCGGGTGTGGACCGAGTCGGTGCCCTCGGGGGAGGTACTACGCAGCAGGCCGTTGGTGTCCTCGTTGGAGCTTCACTGCCAGGGGCTGGCCGAGTCGCAGAAGTAGAGCGGGACAGCGGCGGTAGGGCGAAGACGCCGTGGGAGCCCAGTTCTGATCCCTGGTCTCAGGCAAGAGATCGCAGCAGCCGTGGCAGGGACGTGACGGTCTGGCTGAAAGCCGACGGCCCGCGCCGGAGGGAACCGGGACGGGCCGTGGGAAGCCGACGGCCCGCGCCGGAGGGAACCGGGCGGGCCGTACGGGCGCGGGGGAAACAGCCGGGTCAGTGGCCGTGACCGTGGCCGTGGCCCTGGCCGGCGGCCGGAGCCTCCTCCTCGGGCTTGTCCACCACGAGCGCCTCGGTCGTCAGGAGCATGCCCGCGATCGAAGCCGCGTTCTGCACCGCGGACCGGGTCACCTTGACGGGGTCGATGACACCCTGGGCGATCAGGTCGACGTACTCGCCGGTGGCGGCGTTGAGGCCCTGGCCGGCGGGCAGCTCGGCGACCTTGTGGGTCACCACGTAGCCCTCCAGGCCGGCGTTCTCGGCGATCCAGCGGGCCGGCTCGACCAGCGCGCGGCGCACGACGCCGACACCGGTGGCCTCGTCGCCGGTCAGGCCGAGGTCGTCGAGCTCCTTGCCCACGTGGATGAGGGCCGAGCCACCGCCGGAGACGATGCCCTCCTCGATCGCGGCGCGGGTCGCGGAGATCGCGTCCTCGAGGCGGTGCTTCTTCTCCTTCAGCTCCACCTCGGTGGCGGCGCCGACGCGCAGCACGCACACACCGCCGGCGAGCTTGGCCAGACGCTCCTGCAGCTTCTCGCGGTCCCAGTCGGAGTCGGACTGCTCGATGGCAATCTTGATCTCCTTGACGCGGTCCTCGATCGCCTGCTGGTCGCCGGCGCCGTCGACGATGGTCGTGGCGTCCTTGGTGACGACGACGCGGCGGGCCGTGCCGAGCACCTCGAGGCCGACGTGCTCCAGCTTGAGGCCGACCTCCTCGCTGACGACCTGGCCGCCGGTGAGGATCGCCATGTCCTGGAGCATCGCCTTGCGGCGGTCACCGAAGCCCGGGGCCTTGACGGCCACGGAGGTGAAGGTGCCGCGGATCTTGTTGGTGACCAGGACGGCCAGGGCCTCGCCCTCGACGTCCTCGGCGACCACGAGCAGCGGCTTCTTGGTCTGGGCGACCTTCTCCAGCAGCGGCAGGAAGTCGGCGATGGAGGAGATCTTGCCCTGGGTGAGCAGGATGTACGCGTCCTCCAGGACGGACTCCATGCGCTCGGGGTCGGTCACCATGTAGGCCGACAGGTAGCCCTTGTCGAACTGCATGCCCTCGGTGAACTCGAGCTCCATGCCCATGGCGTTGGACTCTTCGACGGTGAGGACACCGTCCTTGCCCACCTTGTCGAATGCCTCGGCGATCAGCTCGCCGATCTTGGCGTCCTGGGCGGAGATGGTGGCGACGTTGGCGATCTCCTTCTTGTCGCCCACCTCGCGCGCGCTGGCCAGCAGCCGGTCGCTGATCTCCTTGGCGGCCTTGTCGATGCCACGCTTGAGCGACAGCGGCGAGGCGCCGGCGGCCACGTTGCGCAGGCCCTCGCGGACCATGGCCTGGGCCAGCACGGTGGCGGTGGTGGTGCCGTCGCCCGCGATGTCGTTGGTCTTGGTGGCAACTTCCTTGGCGAGCTGGGCGCCGAGGTTCTCGTAGCGCTCCTCCAGCTCGATCTCACGAGCGATGGTCACACCGTCGTTCGTGATCGTCGGCGCACCGAACTTCTTGTCGATGACGACGTTACGGCCACGCGGGCCGAGGGTTACCTTCACGGCGTCCGCGAGGGCGTTGACACCGCGCTCAAGCGCGCGACGGGCGTCCTCGTCGAACTGCAGGATCTTCGCCATGCTGAAAGTCCTCTCCTGGCGTCGAAAGCCCCGGGCCCTCAAGAGCGCCCGGGGCTCGACACAACCGGCTTACTTCTCGATGATCGCGAGAACGTCGCGGGCGGAGAGCACGAGGTACTCCTCGCCGCCGTACTTGACCTCGGTGCCGCCGTACTTGCTGTAGAGGACGACGTCGCCCTCGGAGACGTCGAGCGGAATACGCTTGTCGCCGTCCTCATCCCAGTTGCCGGGGCCCACCGCGAGGACCTTGCCCTCCTGCGGCTTCTCCTTGGCGGTGTCCGGGATGACCAGACCGGAAGCGGTGGTCTGCTCTGCCTCAAGCGGCTGAACCACGATGCGGTCGCCGAGCGGCTTAACGGGAACCTTGGTGGCGGTCGTCACGATCGGACCTCCCCTTCAGATTTGAATGATCTAGAAGAGGCGACCAGCGGGGCCTGCCGTCGCGGGTGTCAGACCTGCCTCGTCGCACGTTGGCACTCTCAAGGTGAGAGTGCCAACAGGAAACATATGCAAGAGGGCCTTGACAGTCAACACGAACGCGTCTGCTCAGAGCGATCAGACGTAGGAACCCTCGGTCAGATCGGCGACGACGCCGGGCCGGGAGGGGTTCCAGCCGAGTTCGGCGCGCGTGCGTGTCGCGCTGATGCGCTGGCCGAGCGCCAGGGCCTCGGCGAAGCCCGCCCCCAGCACCTGGGCCGCCTCGGCCTGCGGCCAGGGCTCTGCCTGCGGCTTGACGCCGGCGGACCGGGCCGCCGCCTCGGCCACCTCGGCGACCGGCACGGCCTCCTCGCTGATGCCGTGGTAGACGCGGGCGCCGCCCCTCTCCAGGACGGCCACGACGAGCTCGGCCAGGTCGTCGACGTGCACGAACGTCCAGGTGTGCGGCTCGCCGCCGGCGGTGACGTAGACCCCGGCGCCGCGCTCGGCGGCCTGCGCGCGCATCATGGCGGGGATGCCGCCGCCGCGCCCGTGGACGACGCCGGGCCGGATCACCGAGCCGCCGCCGTCGATGACCAGCTGCTCGATCTCGTGCCGGTACGCCACGAGCTGAATCGGGTCGGCCGGGCTGTCCTCGTGCCCGTCGGCGGTGGCGCCCAGCACCCACACGCCGCTGGTGAAGACCACCTTCCGGCCCGACGCGGTGAGCACGCCGATCGCGGCCAGGTCGGCCTCCTTGTCGCCGCCGAGCTGGGCGGCGACCACGATGGCGTCGATGTCCGGGGTGATCGCGGCGGCCAGCCCCGCGACGTCGGCCAGGTCTCCGTGACGCTCGTCCGCCACGCCCGGCACCCGCCGGGAGCCGTCGGCGGCGGGCCGCACCAGAACGGCCACCTCGTGCCCCTGCTCGGCCAGCCGCTCGACCACCGCGCCGCCGATGTACCCCGTCGCGCCCAGCACCAGCACCTTCATGATGAACCTACCTCGAAAATTTCTACGTTGAACATTTCGACGTCGTGGACAGTACCGCACGACGCCGAACATTTCAACGTCGAAGCTTTGATAGGGTGAGCCCCGTGGATGACGCGGTGGACGTGATTCTCGGACAGTGGGCGCGGACACGGCCCGACGTCGACGTGTCCCCGATGGGCGTGATCGGCCGGATCTCACGCGCCTCGCGCCTGCTGGAGCGCGGCGTGAAGGACTTCCTGGCCGAGCACGGGCTGGAGGCGTGGGAGTTCGACATGCTGGCCACGCTGCTGCGCAGCGGCGCCGACGCCACGATGTGCATGAAGGACCTGTCCAGCTCGGCCATGGTCAGCCCCGGCGCGCTCACCAACCGGATGGACCACCTGGTCCGGCGCGGCCTGGTCCACCGCTGGCCGGCGCCGCACAACCGGCGCATGACGCTGGTCGCCCTCACCGACGAGGGCAGGCGGGTCGCCGACGAGATGCTCGTCCTGCACGCCGCCAACGAGGAGCGGCTGCTCGCCGGGCTGTCCGAGGGCGAGCGCGAGGCCCTGGCCGGGCTGCTGCGCAGCCTGCTGGTCTCCCTGGGCGACACCTCCCTGTGAACGATCCCGAGTTGCGAGCGGAGTGCGTACATGGATCTCGACGCCTTCGGCGAGCTGCTGACCCCGCGCGGGCAGCGGGCGCTCGCCGAGGCCGCTGAGCTGGCCGGGACCGATCCGGTCGCGGCGGCGACCAGGCTGCGCCGCACCTACGACGCGGCGCTCACCTCCGCCGCGCTGACGCAGGCGGCGCTGCGCGAGCGCGCCGCGGCGAAGTTCGGCGCGGACGCCGCGGTCATGTACTTCACCCCGCACGGCCTGGAGCAGTCCACCCGCCGGGAGGTCGCCGACCACCGCGCCCGGCGCATGGGCGCCGGACGGGTGATCGACGCCTGCTGCGGGGTCGGCGGCGACCTCCTGGCGCTCGCCCGCGCCGGCTGCGAGGTCGACGCCGTCGACCTCGACCCGCTGACCGTCGCCGTGGCGAGCGCCAACGCCGACGCGCTCGGGCTGGCCGGCCGGGTGCGGGTGCGCGTGGGCGACGCGGCGCAGGTCCGGCCCGAGGAGTACGACGCGCTGTTCGCCGACCCGGCCCGGCGCAGCGGCAAAGGCCGGACGTTCGACCCCATGGCCTACTCGCCGCCCTGGCCGGTCGTGCTCGACCTGGTCGCACGGGCGCCGCGGGCCTGCCTCAAGGTCGCCCCCGGCATCCCGTACGAGTTCATCCCCGAGGGCGCGGAGGCCGAATGGGTCTCCTACAAGGGCGAGGTCAAGGAGGCCACCCTCTGGACCGGCCCCCAGGTCGGTCCCGCCCGGCGCGCCACCCTGCTGCCCGGCGGGCACACGCTGACCGCCACCGGCGTCCAGGCCGCCGTCGGCCCGATGGGCCGCTACGTCTACGAGCCCGACGGCGCCGCGATCCGGGCCCACCTCGTCGGCGAGGTGGCCGAGCTGATCGGCGGACGCCTGCCCGACCCCATGATCGCCTACATCACCGCCGACGAGCCCAGCCACACCCCCTGGGCCTCCGGGTACGAGGTGGACGAGGTCATGCCGTTCTCGCTGAAAAAACTCCGCGCGGCTCTCCGCGAACGGCGGATCGGAAATGTCACCATCAAGAAACGCGCGTCGGCGATCGACATCGAACGCCTGCGCGCCGATCTCCGCCTTTCCGGCGAGAACTCGATCGTCATTATCCTGACCCGCATTCTCGATAAGCCTTCAGTTATCATCTGCAACCCCCTTCCACCTGCCTGAACACTCCAAAGCGGTCATTCTTCCGCTAAATACGATCTTTCACTTCGACGCCGCCTGACCTTGATCGAAAGGCTAAGGTGGACGGGCGGGAGTTCTCCCCCTTATGCGGTAACCCGCGTACTCGCCCTTTCATCTGCAAACCGGACCTATCCCACCGCTGCGCGGCAGACCGTCGGCGAGCGAAGGAGCCTTTCGGTGGACCATTCCAACCACACCACCCTTCTTCAGGCAGGCGGCCAGTCCGCCATCTCCGAGAGGATGCGAGACCTCCTCGCGCGCGCCGCCCAGGACCATGTCTACGAGCAGCGCACTCAGGGAGCCGTGCTCGACGAGATCCGCCAGCGTCTTGAAGGCATGGAGTGGCTGCTGCGCGAGGTGCGCGAACGCGAGCTCGGCGGCCTGAGCGGCACCCTTGAGGCGGTGAGCGGGCGGCTCGACGACATCACCGCCAAGCCGCCGATGTGGGCGGAGGGCCTGGCCCAGCACGTCGAGGCCGTGCGCGACCACGTCGACGCCGTCGGGGAGAAGATCGGCCACGTCGACGCCCGGGTCGCGCCGGTGGCCGAGCTGCCGAGCCTGTGGGCGGACCTGGGCACCGTGGGCGAGGCCGTCGACGAGGCGCTCAAACGCCTGCAGTCGGTGCTCGACACCACCGACGGCATCACCCAGAACATGTCCGGCTTCGCCGCCAAGCTGACGCAGCTCAACTCCAGCATGGAGGCCGCGGCCAGCCGCTTCACCCGGCTCGACAAGTCGGTGGCCGACCTGTCGGGCCGCGCCGAACGGGTCGAGAGCGTGGTCGGCGAGCTGGCCGAGAGCGTCGCGGCCACGTCGCAGCAGGTCGCCGTCAAGATCGACGCGGCCGAGCAGCGCCTGACCGGCCGCCTCGACGACACCGACCTGCACATCGCCGCCCGCCTCGACGAGGCCGACAAACGCCTGGCCGGCCGCCTCGACGAGACCGACGAGCGGCTGACCCAGCGCCTGAACGAGCGGCTCGACCGCGCCGACGAGCGCCTGGCCGCCAAGCTCGACGAGGGCGACCAGCGGCTCACGGTCCGGCTGGCCGACGTCGAGCAGCGGCTCACCGCCCGCCTCGACGAGGCCGACCAGCACCTCGCCGTGCAGCTCGGGGAGAGCGAGCTGCGGCTCAGCGGGCGGCTCGACGGCGTCGACTCCCGGCTCGACCGGGTCGAGGGCCGGCTCATGGGGCTCGACACCCGGCTCACCGGGTTCGACGGCCGGCTGGAGTCGGCCGACGAGTGCCTGGCCGACATCGACACCAGGCTCGACGGCGTCGACGGCCGCATCAGCGGCGTCGACAAGCGCCTCACCTCGGTCGACGGCCAGCTCGGCGGCCTCGGCAAGCGCATGGGCGCCATCGACGGCCACCTCGTCCGCCACGACGACCGCTTCGACGCCCTCGACGGCCGCCTGAGCGCGCTCGACGACCGCGCCTCGGCCACCGACCAGCGCCTGGCCGAGACCGCCGTGCGCAGCGAGGGCCGCTTCAACAAGCTCGACAACCAGATGGAGTCGATCGACGAGCGGCTGGTCGAGGCGGAGGAGCACCTGATCACCCGGTTCGACACCCTCGACGGCCAGTTCAGCGGGCTCGACAGCCGCTTCAACGGCCTCGACACCCACCTCAACGGCCTGGCCGCCCGCGCCGATCAGGCCGGCGAGCACCTGGAGTCGGTCGACGACCGCATCGAGGCCATGAACCAGCACGTCAGCCAGCTCCCGGCCGCCCTGGCCATCCCCGAGCGGGTCGGCGAGCTCATCGAGTCGCAGGCCGGCGCGCAGGCCGACCGCCTGTCGGCCGCCGCCGACGCGCTGACCGAGCTGGTGCGCTCCCGGCCCGACCGCGACGAGCTGAGCGAGACGGTCAGCGGCATCGTGCAGCCGGCCACCGACGACCTCACCAAGCGGCTGGCCGCGCTGGAGGAGACCATGCTGGCGCTGGCCGAGGCCTTGCTCCGGCCCACCAGGACCAAAGACTGACCCGCCCGGCGGTGGGGCACCTCCCGCGCCTCACCGCCGGCCTCCGGCCCCGCCAGGGCTCAGACGTGGACCGTCGTGATCGGCAGCGACGAGTCCGCCGGGATCTCCAGGGTCGAGGGGGTGACCCCCGCCGCCACCAGGTCGGACCCCAGAGCGGCGACCATGGCCCCGTTGTCGGTGCACAGCCCCGGCCGGGGCACCCGCAGCCGCACGCCCGCCGCGTCGCAGCGCTCCTGGGCCAGCGCCCGCAGCCGCGAGTTGGCCGCCACGCCGCCGCCGATCAGCAGGTCGTGCACGTCGTACTTCTTGCACGCCTGCAACGCCTTGCGGGTCAGCACGTCGACCACGGCCTCCTGGAAGGAGGCGGCCACGTCGGGCACGTGGATCGACTGCCCGGACGCCTCACGCGCCTCGACCCAGCGGGCGACGGCCGTCTTGAGCCCGGAGAAGGAGAAGTCGAGCGTGCCGTCGTCGATCTTGCCCCGGGGGAAGGTGACGGCCGTGCCGGAGCCCTCGCGGGCGGCCCGGTCGATGTGCGGGCCGCCGGGGAAGGGCAGCCCGAGCACCCGGGCCACCTTGTCGAACGCCTCGCCGGCCGCGTCGTCGACGGTCGAGCCGAGCGAGATGACGTCTTCGGCCACGTCGGGCACCAGCAGCAGCGAGGAGTGGCCGCCGGAGACCAGCATGGCGATGCACGGCTTGGGCAGCGGCCCGTGTTCGAGCTGGTCGACGGCCACATGGGCGGCCAGGTGGTTGACGCCGTAGAGCGGCACGCCGAGGCCCAGCGCGTACGACTTGGCGGCGGCCACGCCCACCAGCAGCGCCCCGGCCAGGCCGGGCCCGGCGGTGACGGCGATGGCGTCGATGTCGGAGAACTTGAGCCCCGCCTCGGCCAGCGCCGCCTCGACCGTGGGCGTCATGGCCTCCAGGTGGGCGCGGGAGGCGACCTCGGGCACCACGCCGCCGTATCGGGCGTGCTCGTCCATGCTGGAGGCGATGGTGTTGGCGAGGAGCGTGTGGCCTCTGACGATGCCGATGCCGGTCTCGTCGCACGACGTCTCGATGCCCAGGACCAGGGGTGCGTCAGCCATCCAGCTTCCTTCTCATCATGATCGCGTCGGTGCCGTCGTCGTAGTAGCGGCGGCGTATGCCGATCTCCTCGAACTCGAAATGCCGGTAGACCGCCTGGGCGCGCGGGTTGTCGGCGCGTACCTCCAGGAAGATCTCGCGCGCGCCCCTGCGCCGCGCCTCGGCCAGCAGCTCGGTCAGCATCGCGCTGCCGATGCCGGTGCCCTGGTGCTTCTCCAGCACGGCGATGGTCTGCACGTCGGCCTGGTCGGACGCGACCGCGATGCCGCTGTAGCCGACGATCTCGTCGTCGGCCAGGGCCACCACGTAGTGGCGCGAACGCGGCATGTCGGCCAGCTCGCCGCGCATCATGCCCTCGCTCCACGCGTCGAGCGGGAACGTGGCCCGCTCGATCGCCATGACCGCGGGCAGGTCGGCCTGGGTCATCGGCCGCAGTCTCACGCCGTCACCCTCTTGGGCGCGCCCGGCACCACGGCGTCGGGCCGGCGCAGGTAGATGGGCCGCGGCGGGTCGAGCGGGACGCCCGCGGCCAGCCGCTCGGCGGCCAGCGCGGCCAGCGCGCCCGCGTAGGGGTAGGGCGGGGCGTCGTGGCGGCCCAGGACGTCGGGGTAGAGCCCGGCGCCGGCGCCCACGACCGGCAGGCCCTCGACGGGCACGTCGGCGGGCCGGTCGACGAACGGGCCGTCGGCACGGGTGCGCATGTCCTGGTAGCGCGCCCAGAACACCTCCTTGCGCCGGGCGTCGGTGGCGACCAGGAACGGCTCGCCGAGCCCGCTGCCGTAGGCGACCGCGTCTAGGGTGCAGATGCCGTACGCGGGCACGGCGAGCGTCGTCGCGAGCCCCTGGGCGGTCATCAGCCCGACGCGCAGGCCCGTGTAGGGCCCGGGGCCGCTGCCCGCGACGACGGCCGTCACGTCGCGCAGGGCGGCGCCCGACTCGGTCAGCACGCGTTCGATGGTGGGGACGAGCAGCTCGCCGTGGCGGCGGGCGTCGATCGTCGTGGACTCGGCGAGCACCCGCTCACCGTCGTGGAGGGCGGCGGTGACGGCGGGCGTCGCGGTATCAAAGGCCAGGACCAGCACGACTGTTTAGCCTACCCGCCGGACGGGTCACACCCAGCCGGTACGCCGTTTCAGCCACTCCAGCGCGACCACTCCCTGCGCCCGCTGGAACGCCCTGAGCGTGGGCAGGCCGGGCGGATCGGGCAGCCGGCCGTTCCGGACGAAGTAGCCGGTCTGGGCCGCGACGACCGCGGTGACCGCCGGGTCGGGATCGTCGAACAGCTCGTGGGGCGCGGGCCCGCCCTGCATGCCGACCGACGGCAGCATGGCCACCTGGTCGTACCAGGGCGCGGCCAGGCAGGCCCACGGCCAGTCCACCACGTAGACGCGGTCGGGCGTGAGCAGGATGTTGTCGGCCCGCAGGTCGGCGTGGACGAGGGTGTCGCCGGCCGCCGCGGTCTCCCAGCCTGACTCCAGTTCGGCCAGCGCGGGCAGGTGGCGCAGCGCCCACGGGTCGAGCCCGGCGGTGTCCTCGCCGAGCAGTCTGCGCCACCCCTGGAAGGAGTCGCCCAAGACCTCGCCGATCGTGCGGGCCTCGATCGGCGACGGGGTGAGCGCGGCGGACATCTCCTTCAGGGCCGTGAAGACCCGGTCGAGCTCGTCGCGCCGCCACGGCATCTCGGGATGCGCGGCCTCGACGTCCTCGAAGACCAGGGCGACCCAGCCCTCCAGCTCGAACGCCGTCAGCAGCTTCGGCGCGGGGACCGACTCGGGGAGCGCGGCGGCGTTCCTGAGCTCGGAGCGGTAGATGCGCACGCTGTCGGGGTTGGGCTCGGGGCCGACGGCCTTGACGAACGCGCGCCGGCCGTCATCGGTCCGCAGGCGCACCGCGGCCGCCGGGGAGAAGCCGCCCTCCTGGGTGACGGCCTCCACGACGCGGCCGCCGAGGAAGCCCTCGACCGCCTCGCGCACCAGCGGGTGGACCTCCTGCCAGGGCACGCGGGCGCCGGACGCCGGCGGGTTGTGGTCAGTGCTCATCGTTCCATGATCAGGCTCGGGACGCGTAGACGATGATGTTGTCGACATATTCGCCTCTGGCGTAGTCGAACTTACCGCCGCAGGTGACGAGTTTGAGCCCGTCGTCGACGTACACCCGCCGGGCGGGGAAGTGGTCCTTGGAGACCTGCTCGATGGCGTCCACCTTGAAGCTGACGACCTTGCCGTCGCTGCGCTCCACCTTGACGGTCTCGCCCTTGCGTAGCTGCCTGAGCTTGTAGAACACGGCCGGGGCGGTCTTGGTGTCGACGTGGCCGATGATCACCGAGGCGCCCTTCTCGCCGGGCACCGCGCTGCCGCTGTACCACCCGGCCACCTTCGGCTTCTCGTACGGCGGCAGCTCGACCTCGCCGTCCTTGCTCAGCCCGAGCTTCATCAGCGGGGCCTCAAGGTCGAGCGACGGGATGTCGATGCTCTTGGGCACCACGCTCGCCGCCGGGGTGGAGGAGTTCTGCATGCTCTTGCCGAAGGCGACCAGCAGCAGGCCCGTGACGGCGCCCGCGAGCACCACCCGTCCTGGACGTGCCATCGATCAAGCCCGGCTGCGCCGCTTGACCATCACGACCGCGCCGCCGACGAGGACCAGGGCCACCAGCGCACCGGCCGGGCCGAGCGGGATCGAGGACTCGTCGTCGACGTCACGGCCGAAGGTGCCGCCGCCGCCCGCCTTGGGCGCCTTGGTGGGCACGCCGGTCGGGTCGGCCTCGGCCCTGGCCACCTTGAGCGTGGCCTTGCCGACGTCGTTGGTGCCGTCGCACTTGACGTCGACGGTGTACGAGCCGCGCTTGACCGTGCCGGAGACCGTCGCCTCGCCGCGGACCCAGGGCGAGCCGTTCGCCGGGCTGCTGGTCGCGGTCGGCGTGGCCGACCCGGCCGGCACGGGGTTGAGCGGGACGCCGTTGAGGAACGCCCGCGAGGTCGCGGTGCCGGTGTGCGCCGGTCCGCCGGACGGCAGCGGGCAGTTGGCCAGGATCCACACCTTGGACGTCTCCCCCGCGGTGACCCGGTCGGGGTTGACCTGGACCGCGATGCTCGGCCTCTTGGTGGGCGGGGCGGTCGCGGTGGTCGTGGCCGTGGTCGTGGCGGTGGTCGTCGTGGTGGCGGTGGTGGACGTCGTGGCTGTGGCCGTCGGTGTGCCTGTCGGTGTGGTCTCGGCCGAGGCCGCACACCCGGTCAGCCCGACCACCATGATGGCACCCGCGTACGCGACTCGCCTGACCCTGAGCACCGCCGCACCCCACTTTGCCGTCTTGCACCCAGCATCCACCAAAAATGTGGATGTCGCCCCTCCTGATACCCAGAAATTCTGGGCAAATCCCTGACCAACGATCATGATTTATGTCATCGGTCAGGTACGTCAAGGGTGACAGCTTTGCCGGAAATTGACGGAGGTTTTAGCCTTAGGCCGGATCAGACGGCGTGTCGGCCCACCGGTCGCCCACCCCGCGCAGGGTCACCAGGCGGGCGTCGTCGCCGGTCTCCCGGTCGATGTGGATCTCCAGCCGGTCTTCGGCCAGCCCCTCGACCAGGCCCTCGCCCCACTCGACCACGGTGACCGACTCCTCCAGCGAGGCGTCGAGGTCGAGGTCGTCGACCTCCAGGTCGCCGCCGAGCCGGTAGGCGTCGGCGTGCACCAGGGGCGGGCCCTGCCGCAGCGACGGGTGCACCCTGGCGATCACGAAGGTGGGCGAGGTGATGGGCCCGCGTACCTTGAGACCTTCGGCGATGCCCTGGACGAGCGTGGTCTTGCCCGCGCCGAGCGGCCCGGACAGCACGATCAGGTCGCCGGGCCGCAGGTGGGCCGCCAGGCGGGCGCCGTAGGCCCGCATGTCCTCCGCTGTCGCCAGTCGCACTACAACTCCACTCGCTTGATCAGGTCGCGCAGCGCGTCGTTGACGATCCCCGGGCGCTCCAGCTGGATCAGGTGGGAGGTGTCGGGGATCTCGGTGACCTGCGCCTTGGGCAGCGCCGCCGCGATGGCCCTGCTGTGGTCGGGCGGGGTCAGCCAGTCGCGCTCGCCGTAGACGATGGCGGTCGGGACCGGGTCGAGGACGTGCAGCGCGGACAACTTGTCGTGGTTCATCAGGGCCGGGTAGAAGGCGGCGAACACCTCGGTGGGGGTCTGCCTGATCATCGACTCGGCGAAGTCGACCACGGTCGGGCTCACGTTCGCGGAGTCGCCGAAGCCCATGTAGCGGGTGATCAGGAACGCGATGTCGCTGCCCGCGTGCCTGGTCCTGTCGATCAGCGCGCCCTTCCTGCCCAGCAGCGACACCGTGGACGGCGCCACCTTGTGCACGGCCTTGGACACCATCGCCGGCAGCCCCAGCGTCAGCTCGGCCAGCTTGCCCGCCGAGGTCGCGACGAGCGCGACCGCCCGGATCTTCTTGCCGAACAGCTCAGGGTGGCTGTCGGCGAGCGCCATGATCGTCATGCCGCCCATCGAGTGGCCGACCACCACGCACGGGCCGGGCACGAACTCCTCGATCACCTCGGCGAGGTCCTGGCCCAGCCGGTCGATGGTGCTGTCGTCGGCCGTCACGCGCTGCGAGCGGCCGTGGGAGCGGATGTCCCACAGCACCAGGCGGTAGTTCTCGCGCAGGTCCTTGCGCTGGTAGTGCCACGATTCGAGGTTGAGGCAGTAGCCGTGGCACATCACGATCGTCAGCGGCGCGTCCTCGGGGCCGTCGATCTCGACGTGGAGCGCCACCCCGTCGGAGGTGACGAGCGTGCGCTCCCTGCCGCGCAGCTCGCCGAACGGCTCGCTGGCCTCCTCGTCGTGCCGCAGCCTGATCCGGCCGACCGCGTAGCGCTTGGCCAGAGCCGCCGCCGCGACACCGGCCGACGCCGCTCCGACGATCGCGCCGGCGATTCCGACCCTGCGCCGCCGTGTTGTCGTCGTCATGTCCCCGATCCTTCTCCGCTCATGGCCGCTCCGGAGTGCCCGCCGTCACATGCTGGTGGACCCGTGGCACCCGGGAACCGATCCTGGTCACGATCTCATGCGTGATCGTGCCGAGGGTATCCGCCCATTCCTGGGCGGTCGGCTCGCCCCCGTCGCCGGGACCGAACAGCACCACCTCGTCGCCCGGCGACAAGGGGTCGTCGCCGACGTCGATCACGAACTGGTCCATGCACACCCGGCCCGCCACTTTCCGGCGGCGCCCGCCCGCCAGCACCTCGGCTCTTCCCGACGCGTGCCGGAGTATGCCGTCGGCGTAGCCGAGCGGCACGAGGCCGAGGGTGGTCTCGTGGTCGGTGACGTAGAGGTGACCGTAGGAGACGCCCGACTCCTGCGGGACCCGCTTGACGAGCGCGATCCTGGCCGTCAGGGTCATGGCCGGACGCAGCCCGAAGTCGCCCAGCTCGGGGACGGGGCTCAGGCCGTACATGGCGATGCCCGGCCTGACCAGGTCGAAGCGGGCGGCCGGCAGGGTCATGACGGCGGCCGAGTTGGCCAGGTGCCTGATCACCGACGACCCGGCGGCGCCCGCCTGCTCGGCCTGCTTCAGCGCGCTCTCGAACGCCTCCAGCTGCTGCTCGACCGAGGGATGGCCGGGCAGGTCGGCGCAGGCGAAGTGGGACCACAGGCCGACGATCTCGACGACGCCCTCCGCCCGCAGCGCGAGCGCCCTGCTCAGCAGGCCCGGCCAGGCGGCCAGCGGCGCGCCGCCCCTGCTCATGCCGGTGTCGGCCTCCAGGTGCAGCTTGGCCGGACGGCCCACGCGGCGGGCGGCGGCCGCGATCTCGTCGAGCAGGCCCTCGTGGGCGGCCGACAGCTCGACGTCCTGTGCCACCGCCCGGTCGAGGGGCTCGCCGGGGGTGATCAGCCAGGCCAGGACGGGCGCGGTGACGCCGCCCTCGCGCAGCGCCAGCGCCTCGGCGACGAAGGCCGTGCCCAGCCTGGACGCGCCGCCCTCAAGGACGGCCCTGGCCGAGGGCACCAGCCCGTGGCCGTAGGCGTCGGCCTTGACGGCCCCCATCAGCTCGGCGCCGCCCGCCCGCTCCTTGAGCAGGGCCACGTTGTGCCGGATCGCGGACAGGTCGACCCGCGCCTCGGCGGGGGTGGCCATCGAGGAGTACATCTCTCCAGTGTGGCAGCTCAGACGGGTGGTCGAGCGCGGTTCGCGCCGCTCAGCGACGGGGTTCGCCGTGGACGGAGCGGACGGCCTCAGGGACGGGGTTCGCCGTGGACGGACCGGACGGCCTCAGCGACGGGGTCCGCCGTGGACGGACCGGACGGCCTCCGGGACGGCCGCCGCCACCTCGGCCGCGGTGAGCGGGGCGCCGCGGGCGGCCAGGCGGCCGGCCAGCCCGTGCACGTACGCGCCGACCGAGCCCGCGTCGTAACAGCACAACCCCTGGGCCAGCAGCGCGCCCGCCACGCCCGACAGCACGTCGCCGGTGCCTCCGGTGGCCAGCCACGACGTGCCGGTCCCGTTGACGCGGACCGGCCTGGCCTCCTCGGCCACCACCGTGGTCGAGCCCTTGAGCAGCACGGTCACGCCCAGCTCGGCCGCGGCCCGGCGGGCGTGCTCCAGCCGGGCGGCCTCGATGTCGTCGCGGCTCACGCCGATCAGCCGCGACAGCTCGCCCGCGTGCGGCGTGATCAGCACGGGCGCCCGCCTGCGCAGCAACGACCGGTCGCGGGCCACCAGGGTGAGCCCGTCGGCGTCGATCAGCACCGGGACGTCCGAGGCCAGCACGCGGGCGGCCAGCTCGTGCGCCCAGTCGCCGGTGCCGAGCCCCGGCCCGAGCAGCCACGCCTGGACGCGGCCCACGTCCTCGACGGACGGCCGGTCGAGCGGCGTGATCACCGCTTCCGGCCAATGGGCGCGCACCTGCTGGACCGGCTCGTGGGTGCCCGCGTAGCGGACCAGGCCCGCGCCCGCCCGCAGCGCGCCGCCCACGGCCAGCACGGCCGCACCGGTGTACAGGTCGCTGCCCGCGGCCACCCCGAGCACGCCCCTGCGGTATTTGTCGGACTCGTTGCCGGGCCTGGGCAGCAGGTCCTCCACGTCCGCGCGGGTCAGCGCCGCGACGTCGGGGTCGGGTAGGAAGGGGCCGAGCCCGATGTCGACCAGCTCGACCCGGCCCGTGTGCGCGGCGCCCGGATCGACCAGCAGCCCCGTCTTGCAGGCCCCCATCGTCACCGTCACCCGCGCGCGCACCGCCGCGCCCGCGACCCGCCCGGTGCTCGCCTCGACGCCGCTCGGCACGTCGACCGCGACGATCGTGCCGTGGGCCGCGTTCGCCTCCTCGGCCAGCCGGGCGTACGGCTCGCGCAGCGCGCCCGCGGCCCCGATGCCCACCAGCCCGTCCACGATCAGGTCGGCGTCCTGGACCTCCTGGACCGCTGACGGGCCGGCCACGCGGCCTCCGGCGTCGAGGAAGGCGCGCAGGCCGCCCTCGTGCGTCTTGGCGCCGGCCAGGACCGCCTCGACCCGGGCTCCCCGGCGGGCCAGGCGCTCGCCGGCGTAGAGGGCGTCGCCGCCGTTGTCGCCGCTGCCGACCAGCAGCACGACGCGGGCGCCGTACACCCGGCCCAGCAGGTCGGCGCAGGCGGCGGCGAGACCGTGGGCGGCCCGCTGCATGAGGGCGCCCTCGGGCAGGCGCGCCATCAGCGTGCGCTCGGCGTCCCGGATCTGGTCGGCGGTGTAGGCGGTCTTCATGGCCTCACTCCGTTCGGCTGCTCGGTCGCCATATGCCGCCGCCTTCCCCCGCTCCGGTCGCTGCTCCACGCGAGGGCACTCCCTGGCGCGCATGATCCGAAACTATCCCTCCGCGATCACATAGGCCACGGCGACGCCCCCGTCATGGCTGAGCGACAGGTGCCAGCGCTTGACCCCGAGGCCGTAGGCCACCTCGGCGACCTTGCCCGACACGTGCAGCTCGGGCTTGCCCAGCTCGTCGCAGCGCACCTCGGCCTCCAGGTGCCCGAGCCCCCTGGGCGCGCCGAGCGCCTTGGCCACGGCCTCCTTGGCGGCGAACCTGGCGGCCAGCGAGTGCGCCGGCAGCGGCCGTTCGAGGTCGGTGAACAGCCGCTCGCGCAGCTGCGGCGTACGTTCGAGAGCCGCCTCGAAGCGGGCGATGTCGACGATGTCCACTCCGATACCCAGGATCATCGTCCCAGGCTACTCAGAACAGGCCGCGCTCCCACGGCCCCCAGATGGCGAACGACCGCCCCTGGACGGCCTGGACGTTGACGTAGAGCGTCTGGCCGCCCGGCCCGAACGTCGAGCCGGCGAACTCGGCGCCCGGATCGCCCGGGATCGGCTGCAGGCGGCAGAAGTCGAAGATCTCGCCCGTCCTGGTGAGGCCGCGCAGGAAGTTGTCGCCGTCGCCGTCCTCGCAGAGCACCAGCGTGCCGCGCCGGCTGACGGTCACGTTGTCGGGCAGGTCGAGCGCCGACGAGCGCGGCGACTCATAGACCAGTCGCAGCCGCCCGCTCCACGTCTCGTACGCCCACACCTGGCCCCGCCCGTCGCCGAAGCCGGGAGGCGGCCGGTCGCCCGGCGCGGTGGCTCCGCCCTGGGTGGAGACGAAGTACACCACGCCCTGGTGGAAGACCGCGCCCTCCAGCCTGGCGAAGATCGCCGCGCCGCCCGCGCGCCCCTGCCGGCCGACCGCCTGGACGGCCTCCTCGTACGGCGGCCTGCCGGTGAAGCGGGGGTCGGGCTCGTCGATGTCCACCCAGCGCGTGGCGTAGGAGGCCCCCGCCCGCTGCCCGCGCGACAGGTCGGCGCGCTCGACGCCGTCGACGGCGAGCATCTGCAACCGGCCGCCGTCGAGCAGCCGGCCCTCCCGCATCGGGTGCTTGGGCGGCAGGTAGCGGTAGAAGCCGGAGGGGAAGGAGAAGTTGTCCTCGGTGAGGTAGACGGCCCCGGCGGCGGGGTCGAAGGCGGCCGACTCGTGCGGGAAGCGGCCGGCCGACCTGATCGGGCGCGCGCTCGCGACCCCGCCGACCGGCACCTCGAACAGGTAGCCGTGCCTGCGCCTGAGCTTGGTGTTGTCGTTCCCGGACGGGTCGTCGCCCACGTCGGGGCCGTTGACCGTCTCCTCGCAGCTCACCCAGGCCCGCCAGGGCATCGGGCCGCCGGAGCAGTTGGTCATGGTGCCGTTGAGCGAGGGGTCGCTGCTGAGCACCTCGCCGTGGCGGGTGACGTGCAGGGTCGAGGTGCCGCCGCCGGCCGCCGGGTCGTAGGCGGTGTCCTTGTCGCCGAACGCGCCGACCGGGCCGGTGACCTCGTGGTTGCGTACGAGGATCGTGCTGCCCTTGGGGCCGCTGAAGGCCGCCATGCCGTCGTGCCGGCCGGGGACGGTGGAGCCGTCGGTGAACTTCTCCCCCGCGGCGCTGAACGAGCGGTACCGGAAACCGTCGGGAAGGTGCAGGCGCACCTTGCCGTCACGCAGGTCGGCGACCGGTCGCAGCGGCCCGTAGCCGACGGCGGGCCGGACGCCGCCCCTGGCCCCGGCGCAGGCGACCCCGGTGAAGGGCCCGGCCACGGCCAGCACGTTGGCGAGGAAGCGACGGCGATCCACAAGACCTCCCGGGAGGCTACGTCCGGAAGAGTAGCCGCCCGCCGGTTCCGGCACGCCCGGATCGTCAGGACCGGTCTTTCTTCCCGGAATCATGCTTTGGTAATCCCACGTTTTTATCCACAGGCTGTGGATGTCCGCCGCGCGCCACCCGCCCATGATCGCATTTGTCCCCCATCGCTACGCTGCCTAGGTGAACAACGGCTACGTGGAACTGAGCAGGGAGCAGTGGAGCGAGCTCCGCAAGAACACGCCCTTGACTCTCACCGCAGACGAGCTGGAAGACCTGCGCGGCGTCGATGACCCCATCGACCTCACCGAGGTCACCGACATCTATCTCCCCCTGACCCGGCTGCTCAACCTGCACTTCACCGGGTCCAAGCAGCGCAGCAGCGTGCTGAGCGCCTTCCTCGGCGACGCGGGGACGCGCGTGCCGTACATCCTGGGCATCGCCGGGAGCGTCGCGGTCGGCAAGTCGACCACGGCGCGGCTGCTGCACACCCTGCTGGCCCGCTGGCCCGAGCACCCGCACGTGGAGCTGATCACCACCGACAGCTTCCTCTACCCCAACGCGGTGCTGGAGGCCAAGGGCATCATGCAGCGCAAGGGCTTCCCGGAGAGCTATGACCGGCGCGCGCTGGTCAGGTTCGTGGCGGAGGTCAAGGCGGGCGCTCCCGAGGTGTACGCGCCGGTCTACAGCCATCTGGAGTACGACATCGTCCCCGGCGCCCGCCAGGTCGTGAAAAATCCAGACATCTTGATCATCGAGGGGCTGAACGTCCTCCAGCCCGCCCCGCCCACGTCCCTGGCCGTCAACGACTACTTCGACTTCTCCATCTACGTGGACGCCAAGGTCGAGGACATCCGCACCTGGTACGTCGAACGGTTCCACAAGCTGCGCCGCACGGCCTTCGAGGACCCGAAGTCCTACTTCAAGTACATCGCCGAGCTCACCTACGAGCAGGCCACGGACTTCGCGGTCAACGTCTGGCGCGACATCAACGAGCGCAACCTGGTCGAGAACATCGCCCCCACCAGGGGACGCGCCGACCTCGTCCTGCAGAAGGGCGCCGACCACGCGGTCAGGCGGGTACGGCTTCGCCGGACCTGAACACCTCGTCGAAGACATAGGCGGCGAACCGGCCCGCGCACTCCTGGTCGTCTATGTCGGCGAACCAGCAGTCCTCACCGTGATCGTGGCATCTGAAGCGAGTCATGTGAGGCAGCCTCGCGTACGGCGGTCAACGCGACGTCAATGTCCGATGGACAACAATGGCGGAGTGCTGCATCTCCGACTGATCATCCCTGCCGACCGCACCGACGAGGCCGTCGCGCTGTTGCAGGAGTGCACGGGCGTCACCAACGTCATCGTGCTGCCCGGGGCGGCCCGCGAGCCGGCGGGCGACGTCGTCCTCTGCGACGCCGCCCGCGAGGCGGCCAACGAGGTGATCAGCCGGCTCAAGTGGGTGGAGGACGTCGGCTCGATCGCCATCGAGCAGGTGGACCTGTCGCTGTCCAGGGCCGCCACGGCGGCGGTCGAGGAGGCGCCCGGCGATCCCGACGACGCGGTGGTGTGGGAGGAACTGGCCCACAAGGTCTCCAGCGACTCCCGCATCACCTGGGCCTACCTGGCGTTCCTGGCCATCGCGACGCAGCTCGCGGGCATCGGCGTGCTGCAGAACTCGCCCATCCTGATCGTCGGCGCGATGGTGCTCGGCCCGGAGTTCGGCGCGATCGCCGCGATCTGCTTCGGCCTGCTGGGCCGGCGCGGACGCCTGATCACCACCGCTCTGCGGACGCTGGTCATCGGCTTCACCGTGGCCATCGCCATCACCTTCGCCTGCGCGCTGGTCTCCAACTGGCTGGGCTGGATCGACATCGGCAACCTGAAGGTGAACGCGGAGGTGCAGTTCATCGTCAAGCCGGACAAGTGGTCGTTCATCGTGGCGCTGCTGGCGGGGGCGGCGGGGGTCCTGTCGGTGACGGCGGGCAAGTCCTCGGCGCTGATCGGCGTGTTCATCTCGGTCACCACGGTCCCGGCGGCCGGCTACCTCGCCGTCGCGCTGGGGCTCGGCGACTGGGCGGAGGTCGCGGGATCGGTCTCACAACTCGCGGTGAACATCCTCGGCATGATCATCTCGGGCACCGCCACGCTCGTGGTCCAGCGGAAATTCTGGCCTCAAGTAGGACAACGTTCATCCGTGTGAACGAGGCCAGGCCCACCCCGCGCCCGGTAGGGTCCGCCACATGCACATCCTCGCCACCGAGGGGCTGACCAAACGTTTCCCCACCGTCACCGCGGTCGACGGGCTCACGGTGACCGTGGGATCCGGCGTCACCGGGCTGGTGGGGGCGAACGGCGCGGGCAAGTCGACACTGATCAAGATGCTGCTCGGCCTGCTGCCGCCCAGCCAGGGCGCCGCGCGGGTGCTCGACCTCGACGTGACCGCGCAGGGCGCCGAGATCCGCCGGCTCGTCGGCTACATGCCCGAGCACGAATGCCTCCCTCCCGACGTCTCCGCGACCGAGCTGGTCGTCCACCTCGCCAGGATCTCCGGCCTGCCGCGCACGGCCGCCCGCGAGCGCGCCGCCGACGTGCTGCGCCACGTGGGCCTGGCCGAAGAGCGCTACCGCCCGATCGGCGGCTACTCCACCGGCATGAAGCAGCGGGTCAAGCTGGCCCAGGCTCTCGTGCACGACCCCAAGCTCGTCTTCCTGGACGAGCCCACCAACGGGCTCGACCCGCGCGGCCGCGACGAGATGCTGACGCTGATCAGGCGCATCGGCACCGAGTTCGGCATCAGCGTGCTGGTCACCTCCCACCTGTTGGGCGAGCTGGAACGCATCTGCGACCACGTGATCGTCATCGACGGCGGCCGGCTGCTGCGCTCGTCGGCGATCTCGGAGTTCACCCAGGCCACCCAGACCGTCACGGTCGAGGTCGAGGACGGCCTGGAGCCCCTGGCCCGGCGCCTGACCGAGACCGGCCAGACCGTCTCCCAGCAGGGCCGCCTGCTGGTGGTCAAGGTGCTCGGGCCCGAGACCTACGACGCCGTCCGCGACGCCGCCGTCGACCTCGACCTGTGCCTGATCCGCCTCGAACAGGGACGCCACCGCATCGAGGACGTCTTCAGGGAGGAGGCGGCCAATGTCTGAGATCTACGACATCGGCTACCGGCACTACGACGGCCCCCGCATGGGCGGCGCGTACGCCACCCGCGCGCTCACCGTCCACAGCCTGCGCGGCATCTTCGGCCTCGGCCGTCCGGCGCGCAGCAAGATCGTGCCGTTCGCGCTGGTCGTCATCATGCTGCTGCCCATGGTGGTGTCGATCGCGTCCATGGCGCTGGCCAAGCAGCGTCTCGTCCCCTACAGCGGATTCGCCGTCCTCCTGCAGGCCGTGGTGGCCATCTTCCTGGCCTCCCAGGCCCCCACGGTCGTCGCCCCCGACCTGCGCCACCGCGTGCTGCCCCTGTACCTGTCGCGGCCGATCTCGGTCTTCCAGTACGTGACCGCCAAGGTGATCGCGATGACCGCCGCGCTGTTCCTGCTGGTCGGCGGGCCCCTGACGCTGCTGTGGATCGGCGAGCTGGTCGTGGACATGCCGGGGCCGCCCGCCACCGGCGAGTACTTCGGCGCGCTGCTCATGGCGCTGGTGCTGGCGCTGCTGCTGTCGGCGTTCGGCCTGGCCCTCGCCTCGTTCACGCCGCGGCGCGGGCTGGGGGTGGCCTCGGTGATCACGGTCTACCTGCTGTCCTCGGCGTCGGTGCCGCTGCTCTACGGCACGATGCTCAGCACCGGGAACGAGTCGGGGGCCGCCTGGGCCTGGTTGATGAACCCGTTCTGGCTGGTCGACTCGGTGCAGTCGTGGCTGTTCGGCACCCCGTCCCACGCCGACGGCCCGTACCCGAACGGTCCCGCCTCGGCGGCGATCCTGGTGGTGCTGATCGGCGTCGGCCTGGCCGCTCTCGCGCTGCGCTACAGGAAGGCGGCCTCGCGATGAAGATCGAGCTCTCCCAGGTGTCCCGCTGGTACGGCAACGTGGTGGCGGTCAACGACGTGACCATGACGATCGGCCCCGGCGTCACCGGCCTGCTCGGGCCCAACGGCGCGGGCAAGTCGACGTTGCTGCACATGATGGCCGGGTTCCTGGCGCCGTCCGGCGGCTCGGTCACGCTGGACGGCACCCAGGTCTGGAAGAACCACCACATCTACCGAAATATCGGTCTGGTCCCGGAACGTGAGGGCGTGTACGGCTTCCTCACCGGCTGGCAGTTCGTCCTGTCCGCCGCCCGCCTGCACGGCCTTCCCGATCCCGTCGAGGCCGCTCGCAAGGCCCTGGCCACGGTCGAGATGGAGGAGCCGAAGGACCGCCGGGTGGAGACGTACTCCAAGGGCATGCGCCAGCGGGTCAAGGTGGCCGCCGCCCTCGTCCACGACCCGGCCGTGCTGCTGCTCGACGAGCCGTTCAACGGCATGGACCCGCGCCAGCGCCTCCACCTGATGGACCTCATCCGCGCCATGGGCACCGCGGGCAAGACGATCCTGTTCAGCTCGCACATCCTGGAGGAGGTCGAGCGGGTCGCCCAGCACATCGAGGTCCTGGTGTCCGGCCGGCACGCCGCCTCGGGCAACTTCCGCGAGATCAGACGCCTGATGACCGACCGGCCCCACCTGTTCGTCATCCGGTCCAGCGACGACAGGAAGCTCGCCGCGGCCCTGATCCGCGACGAGTCGGCCGGCGGCATCACGCTCCGCCCGGACGGCCTGGAGGTCCAGGCGACCGAGTTGCGGCGCTTCGCCCGGCTGCTCCCCCGCGTCGCCCGCGACGAGGGTGTGCGCCTGCACCAGGTCTCCCCCGCCGACGAGGACCTGGAGAGCGTCTTCGCCTACCTGATCAACAGGAGCACCTGAATGAACACCGTGGTCGCGGGCATCACGTACCGCTCACTGCTCGGGCGTCGCCGCATCATCCTGCTCCTGCTGCTCCCCCTGGCCCTGATCGCCCTGGCCGTGCTGCTGCGCGTGGCGACCGGCGCCGACCAGAAGCTGGCCGTGGACCTGATGCAGAAGTTCGCCGTCCAGGCGATGCTGCCGCTGCTGGGGGTCATCGCGGGCACCGGCGTCATCGCGCCGGAGATCGACGACGGCACCGTCATCCACCTGATGTCCAAGCCCATCTCCAGGCCCGTGATCGCCCTGACCAAGTTCGGGGTGGCGGCCTCGCTCATGGCCGTGTTCGGGGCCCTGCCGACGTACGTGGCGGCCTGGATCCTGGTGGGCGGCGAGGACGGCATCGCGGCCGGCTTCGCCCTCGGCGCCCTGATCGCCGGCATCGCCTACGCCGCGCTCTTCCTGCTCCTCGGGGTCGTGACCAAGCACGCGGTCACGATCGGCGTCATCTACGCCCTCGTCTGGGAGGTCACCGTGGTGAACGTCATCGAGGGGGCGGGCAAGTTCTCCATCCAGGCGTGGGCCATGGCCATCGCCGACCAGATCTCCGACTCGCCCTTCCTGGGGGCGAAGGTCGCGATGGGCTTCGCCGCGCCGGCGCTGGTCGTCGTGACCGTGGGCGCGGTCTTCTGGGCCGGCCGCAGACTGCGGGCGTTCGCCCTCACCGGCGACGAGTAGCGGCCCGGCGGGTACGGCGCGCGGCCGTACCCGCCCAGGCGCGTCAGGAGGCGCAGGCCGTACGGACCACGTCGGCCAGGCGGCCCGCCACCTGGTTGGCGTGCTCCTCGGAGGCGGCCTCCACCATCACCCGGATCATCGGCTCGGTGCCGCTCGGCCGGATCAGCACCCGGCCGGTCTCCCCCAGCTCCGCCTCGGCCTCGGCCACGGCGGCGATGAGCTCGGGCACCGACGCCTTGCCCTTGTCGACGTCCTTGACGTTGATCAGGATCTGCGGCAGCGGGGTCATCACCGAGGCCAGCTCCTTCAGCGGGACGCCCGACTTGGCCACCACGCCCAGCAGGTGGAGCGAGGTGAGCAGGCCGTCGCCCGTGGTGGCGTGGTCGAGCATGATGACGTGACCGGACTGCTCGCCGCCCAGGTTGAACCCGTCGGACTTCATGCGTTCGAGGACGTAACGGTCGCCGACCGCGGTCTCGATCACGGTGATGCCGCTCTCGCGCATCGCCAGCTTGAAGCCCAGGTTGGACATGACGGTCGCGACCACGGTGTCCTTGGACAGCAGGCCGTCGCCGTGCATGGCGGCGGCGAGCACCGCCATGATCTGGTCGCCGTCGACGACCGTGCCGGTGTGGTCGACCGCCAGGCAGCGGTCGGCGTCGCCGTCGTAGGCCACGCCCAGATCGGCGCCCCTGGACACGACTATCTGCTGAAGCTTGTCCAGGTGGGTGGAGCCGTGCCCGGCGTTGATGTTGAGCCCGTCGGGTCTGGCGCCGATGGCCTCGACCCGGGCGCCCGCCCGCACCAGCGCCTCGGGCGCGACCATGTGGGCGGCGCCGTGCGCGCAGTCGACCACGACGTGCAGGCCGTCGAGCGCGGCGGTCATCGTGGTCAGGACGTGCGAGATGTAGCGGTCGGCCTCGCCGTACGCGTCGCGCACGCGGCCGACCCCCGAACCGACGGGGAAGGACCAGCTCTCACCGAGCCGGCGCTCGATCTCGTCCTCGACCGCGTCGGACAGCTTGAAGCCGCCCCTGGCCAGGAACTTGATGCCGTTGTCCGGCGCCGCGTTGTGCGAGGCGGACAGCATGACGCCGAGGTCGGCGCCGAGCGCGGCGGTGAGATGGGCGACGGCCGGGGTGGGCAGCACGCCGAGGCGCAGCACATCCACTCCGGACGCCGCGAGGCCGGCGACCACTGCGGCCTCCAGGAACTCCCCGGAGGCTCGCGGGTCCCGGCCCACGACGGCCACGGGACGACGTCCCGTGGCCGCGAACGCGCCCGCATCACCGAGTACATGGGCGGCCGCCACGGACAGGTCCATGGCGAGCTCGGCCGTGAGGTCGCGACCAGCGACCCCACGTACCCCGTCGGTGCCGAAAAGGCGCGCCAATTTAGCGCTTGCTGTACTGCGGAGCCTTGCGGGCCTTCTTGAGGCCGTACTTCTTCCGCTCCGTGGCGCGGGCGTCACGGGTGAGGAAGCCGGCCTTCTTCAGCGGCGGGCGGTTGACGTCGACGTCCAGGATCGCCAGGGCGCGGGACAGGCCCATGCGCAGCGCGCCGGCCTGACCGGTGACGCCGCCGCCGTCGATGCGCGCGATGACGTCGAACGCCTCTTCGGCGCCGAGGACCACGAAGGGCTCGTTGACGATCTGCTGGTGGACCTTGTTCGGGAAGTAGACGTCCAGCGAACGACCGTTGATCGTCCACTTGCCGGTGCCGGGGACGATGCGCACGCGGGCGATCGCCTCCTTGCGGCGACCGGTGCCGTACGAGTTACCCGTGGTGACGGGCTTGCGCACGGGCGCGTCAGCGCTGGCAGCGGACTCGGTGGTGTACTCGGACGGGAAGTCCTCGCCGGAGAATTCCTCCAGCTCGGTCTCGACGACCGTCTCGACACCGGTGGGCTCAGCCACGGTTCTCCTCTAACTCTTTCGAACTACTACTGGGCGATCTGGGTGATCTGGAACTGCACCGGCTGCTGGGCCTGGTGCGGGTGGTCGGAACCCGCGTAGACCTTCAGCTTCTTGGCCATCTTCCGGCCGAGGGAGTTCTTCGGCAGCATGCCCTTGACGGCCTTCTCGACGGCCTTCTCCGGCCGCTTGTCCATGAGCTCGCCATAGGTGACGGAACGCAGACCGCCCGGGTAGCCCGAGTGACGGTACGCCTTCTTCTGCTCACGCTTGTTACCGCTCAGCGCAATCTTGTCGGCGTTGATGACGATGACGAAGTCACCGGTGTCGACGTGGTTGGCGAAGATCGGCTTGTGCTTGCCGCGGAGCAGGTTCGCGACGTGGCTGGCCAGCCGGCCCAGCACGACATCGGTCGCGTCGATGACGTACCACTGACGCTGGACGTCGGCGGGCTTCGGTGAGTACGTGCGCACGGTCGTAGCCTTCTTTTGCTCGCGTCTTCGGCGCTGTCGGATGCGACAGCTACATGGGTCGGTCGGTGCGGGCACACGGCAGCCCGGACCTTCCGTCTCCCGAGCCCGATGGGCTTGACGATGGGAGATGACGCCGGACGCGCCGCGCATCGGTCACGCTGGACCTATGCACACAACGAACGATTAGGTTACCCGCCTATCGGCGCGCAGGTCAAAAGACCGGTAACCCTGCACGAGTCTACCTGACAGCAGAACGGTTCCATTTCGTTTCCCTGGGATCCCTTCTTTCCCTGTACCCGACATCTCTATCGTTAGCTGCGGTATGTGGCGGAACTCTCACACCCGGCAAACCCAGCGGGGCGCGCGGCGCCGGAACAGCCTGGGCGTGCTGGCCTGCCTGATGGCCGCGCTGTTCACCGGCGTGCTGCTCGGCCGGCTGTCCGACGACGTCGAGCCCACCGCCCACATCTACCTCAACGAGACCGCCCCGCCGGCCGCGGCCACCGCGCGTCCCGCGCCCACCGCAGGGCAGAAGGCCCGGCCCGAGCTGGACCGCATCCCGCGACAGGCCAGCACGGTCAGGACGCCGCGCGGCAGGTCCACCCCGAGGCCCACGAAGACCCCCGAAGGGCAGATCGCCGGCTTCGACGCCGCGGACGACCCCACCCAGGTGTTCACCGGCGGCGGCGACCAGGCCAAGGTGATCCCCGGCATGGCCGCCCGGGTCGTCACGCTCACCAACGCCGCCCGCGCCGAGCACGGCTGCGGGCCGTTGCGGGTGGACGGCAGGCTGGGACGCTCGGCGCGCGAGCACTCGCTGGAGATGGCGCGCACCGGGCAGCTCGCCCACAACTCCCCCGACGGCGCCTCGCCCTGGGACCGCATGGACCGGGCCGGCTACCACTGGGGCGCCGCCGAGAACATCGGCAACGGCTACAGCACGCCCGAGCAGGCCGTACGCGGCTGGCTGGACAGCCGCGACCACCGCAGGAACATCCTGGACTGCACCCTCAAGGCCATCGGCGTCGGCGTCGCCGCCGGACCGGACGGCCCATGGTGGACCCAGGACTTCGGAACTCAATGACGAACATCACGGTAATGTCTCCGCATGGTTTCCAACGGCAATGAGGAACGTGGCATGGACAGCGGTCCCCGCCGTTTGCGCAGGGAGCGCGCCGCCGAGAGCGAGACCACTCAGCAGTCTCCGTTCCCGCAGCCGCCGTCCTCGCAGGCTCCGTCCTCGCAGTCTCCGTTCCCCGGGCCTTCGCAGCCGCCGCAGTCCGCCCGCACCGGCCAGTTCCTGCCGCCCGAGCAGCCCGGCCAGCCGGGGCCGTTCGGGCAGTCCGGGTCGTTCGGTCAGTCCGGATCGTTCGGCCAGTCGGGGTCGTTCGGTCAGCCGCCGTATTCGTCGCAGTCCGAGCAGTCGGCGCAGCCGGGACAGCCGGGCCAGCCGGGACAGTCAGGGCAGGCGGCGGAGTCCGAGCAGTCGCCGCAGCCACAGCAGAGCCGGGTCGGCTGGAGCCCCTACGACGAGGGCCGGCGCTCGCGCGCCCCGCTGTACTTCGCGATCGGCGGCGTCCTGCTGCTGGGCCTGCTCGGCGGCGGCCTGGCGCTGATGTGGAACGCGGACGGCCCCAGCACCGCCGAGGCCGGCGCTCCCACCAGGACCTCAGCGCCGCTCCCCTCTGCCCCGCCCGGCAAGTACGGCTTCGCCGCCGAGCGCAAGACCGACCCCGACCCGATCACGGTCAAGGAGATCTTCGGCTCGACCAAGAAGATCAACGTCTCGGGCCGCTCGTACGAGATGACGGTCACCAGCAAGGACAAGAAGTGCACCGACGGCGCCCTGGGCGACAAGCTCCAGAAGGCGCTCAAGTCGGGCAAGTGCACCCAGCTCCTCCGGGCCAGCTTCCGCGACAAGTCCGGCAAGGTGATCGGCACGATCGGCGTGGCCAACCTCAAGACGAGCGGCACCGCCAGCAAGGTGGCCAAGGTCGGCGACGCGAGCAACTACGTCAAGCCGCTGGCCGGCAAGGACAGCGTCACCAAGATGCTCGGCTCGGGCAGCGGCGGCGCCAAGATCTCGACCCACGGCCACTACGCGATCATGGTGTGGTTCCAGAACAAGGACGGCAGCAAGCCGGACAAGAAGGAATCGAAGCGCATCCTCGAAGCCATCAAGGACCTCAGCGACGCGACCGTCTTCAAGGCTCTGGACAACCGTTCGATGACGGGGAGCGCGCTCAGCTGAACCGGCATCCCGCCCGATAACCCCCCAAAGAGGGCAGCGGATCCGGTGGGGAACCCCCATACCGACATAACGATCTCGCTACTCTCGCTAGGCTCGCCCTATGCGTGGCCAGGAACCCGGGTCTGAGCACGATCGCAGGGAAGCCGACCGTACGACCGCATCACCGATGCCACCGCCGAGTTTCGGCCGCATCGGCAGCGGCGTCCCGTCGGCGTTCTCTCCGTCAGGTGAGCCGACCGGCGACGAGACGCGGGTTCCAGGTGGCACTCCACCGGAGCCCGAGGAGACGTCCGCCGGCGTACAGCCGTGGGAGGTGGCCGACGACGACTCGGCCCCCTACGACTGGTTCGCCGACGACGCCCCCGACACCACCGCTCCACCATCCCCGACCTCCACCGCCTCCGCTCCCCACCCCTCCATCAGCACCCCCTTCGGCACCCCAGGCCCCTCCTCCGAGCCCGGCGCCCCAGTCACCTCCTCCGGGCCTGCGGCCCCAAACGCCGCCTCCGGGCCCAGTGCCCTTCCCGCGACCTCCGGCCACCGCGCGGGGGGCTCCTCCGAAGCTTCTGGCCCCTTCAACGTCCCTGGGCATCACGCCCCCTACGGAGCGCCCGTCCCCACCACCGGCGCCCCCTTCGCGCCTCCCGAGGCCGGCGCTCCCCAGGGCCCGAGAATCGACGAAGACACCGTCGCCGCCATACGGGTTCCCCGCAGAGACACCGGCTCCTGGCCGACCGGCACGCCGAACACCCCCACCGGCGCTCCCCCCACCCCAGCCTCGGCCTCGGGCCCCGCGGCCTCGGGCCCCGCGGCCTCCGGATCCGGCATCCCCGGCACACCCGCCCCCGGCCCCAACCCGGGAGCCCCCACCTCCGCCCCCGGCACCTCGGGAACGCCTGCCTCCACGTCCCACATGCCCGGAACGCCCGTCTCGGCTTCCGACCCCGCAGGGATTGCCGATGCCCCCGAGTGGGCTGTTGACGCCCCGACGAGGCCCGCCTGGGCCCCCCAGATCTCCGACGCAGCCGGCGAGCCGTCCCGATCGTCGGCCCAGCCCGCCTGGGCCCCCCAATCCCCCGACCAGGCCGCCTCGCCGCCCAGAGCCGTCACCGACCCCGGACGCCCCCTCGGCACCCCAACCGAAGCCGGCTGGGGCCCCAGGCCGTCCACCGAGACCGGACCGGGCGCAGGCACCACCGACACACCCGCCTGGGCCCCCCAAGCCCCCGACCAAGCCGCCTGGACCCCCAGAAACGCCACCGAAGCCACCTGGGGCCCACAGCCGGGGAACGACGCCAGCTGGAGCCAGCACCAAGGGGGCAACCCCGCCCAGGGCCCACAGCCGGAAGCCGGCGCCCCCTGGAGCCCGCAACCCGAAATCGACGCCAGCTGGAGCCAGCACCAAAGGGGCAACCCCGCCCAGGGCTCGCAGCCAAATGACGACACCTCCTGGAGCCGGCAACCCCAGAACGACGCCAACCGGGGTCCGCAGCCCGAAGAGAACCCCAACCGGGGTCCGCAGCCCGCGGAAAACGCCACCCAAGGTCCGCAGCCGGAGGACGACGCCTCCTGGACCCCTGCCCCTGGCCAGTGGGCCGCCGTCCCGGAGGAAGACCCTCCCGCCTGGCCGGGCCAGTCGGCCGCGCCGGGCGCGCCGGCTGTGCCGCCGTGGGAGCAGCCAGGGCCGGTCGTACCGGGTGCGCCGCCGTGGGAGCCGCCGCCGGCGTTCACGGCCGCCGCCGCGGGCCTTCAGGTGTGGCCCGCCCCGGTCGCCGACCCGCACGTCATGCCCCCCTGGCCCGCCGCCACGGGCGAACTCGTAGCTGAGCCGGACACCGACGACCCGGCCCTCGGCGACCCCACCGCCCGATTCCCCACCACCCAGGCCGGCCGCCCCACAGAGCCGCCGGTCACCCCGTCGACCGCCGCGCCCGGCACCGCCCCCACCGGCACCGCCGCCACCGGCGTGCCCGCCGACCCCAACGCCACCGCACCGGCGTTCCCCCACGACCCCGCCACGCCGTACGACCCCGCCACGCCGTACGACCAGGACGCCGCCCCGTACGCCCCCAGCCACCCGCCGTTCCCCGCCGACGCCCTCGACACCCCGGACGCCGCACCACACGACGGCCCTGACGCCGCACGGTTCGGTTCCGAGCCCGCACAGTTCGGCCCCGACGCCGGACGCCTCGCCCCCGAGGCCGGTTCATACGAGCCGGACGCCGGTTCATACGGGCCCGATGCCGGGTCATACGACCCCGATGCCGGTTCGTACGACCCCGATGCCACCCGCCCGGGCGGCATCCCCAAGGCGGCCCACTACTTCGACCCCGAGGCCGCCAAGCGCGACGCCGCCGCAACGGTCCAGCAGCACGCCACCCCGGCCCCTCCCCACGAGGAGCACGACCCGGCAGCCCTGGACACCCCGCCTCAGGGCATGCGCGCGTCCGACCCCCGCGAGGAGCCCACCGGCCCCATGCGGACGGCCCACTACGCCGAGCCCCACCCCACCAACCCGACGGGCCGCCCCCCGGAGCCGGGCGACGTCCCCGTATGGCCCCCCATGCCCCCCGCCGAGGAGAAGCGCCCGGAGGACAGGCACCCGGACGAAAGGCCCGACGAGGCGACGCAACGCGCAACCGGCCACTCTCCCGACACGCCCGCACAGAACACCCACCCAGCAGAACAGAGCCAGGACGACAGGCAGGCCAAGCCCCAGCCTTCACCAGAGCCGCGTCAGGACCCGTCCCCCACCCAGGACAGACTCCCCGACCTGCCCTTCAACCAGGACCTGTGGACGAAGAGGCCCGGCACCGCCCTGGACCTCCCCACCCCGCCCCACGGCACGCCCACCTTCCCACCCGGCGCGTTCAGGCAGCCCCCGTTCCAGATCCCGCCGCCACCGCCCCCGGCCCGCGGCAAGAGCAAGCGAGCCCTGCTCGTGACCCTCGGCGCCCTGGCCCTGGCCGGCGTCGCGACCGGCGGCTTCTTCGCCTACCGCGCGCTGAACACCGCCCCGCCGGCCGCCACGACCGCGGGCGCCACCCCCGCCCCGCCCACGCTGCTGCCCACCTCGGAGCTGACCACCAGCCCGCCCGCCGACGTGCCGGGCGCGTCCAT
This sequence comes from Nonomuraea sp. NPDC049655, assembly GCF_044465465.1. NCBI lineage: Bacteria > Bacillati > Actinomycetota > Actinomycetes > Streptosporangiales > Streptosporangiaceae > Nonomuraea > Nonomuraea sp. NPDC049655. Next base: position 28,476 of record NZ_JBITLS010000015.1, on the reverse strand, counting down.
GCTCAATTCGGAGGAGACCGACCCGAAGAAGATGTCCCTGACGGAGGCGTTCCCTAAGAAGAAGGTCTCCGCCGCCGGCACGACGTTCACCAGGGTCAAGACCGACACCGAGACGAGCTGCGACAAGGCGGCGACCGGCGCGTTCGCCGACGCGCTGCGCGAGCGGAAGTGCAGCCGCATCATCCGGGCCACCTTCGTCGACAGCAAGCGCCGCTACGCCGTGACCACCGGCATCGCGGTGCTGCCGACCAAGGAGGACGCCGTCCAGACCGACCTGGCCAAGAACCTCTCGCGCAACGTCTGGTTCCGCGCGCTGCCGGGTGCGAAGGGAAGCGGGGGCGAGCGGGTGTCCATCGCCGGCGGCTACGCGGCCGGCCTGGTGTGGGGCAGGTACATCGTCTTCAGCTACGCCACCCACGCCGACGGCCATACCCCGGACGCCGGCGACAAGACGCTGGCCAAGGTCAGCGGGGCGTTCCGGGACCAGACCTCACTCGTCCTGGAGCGCCGCGTCACCAAGGGCTGAGAGCGTGCGGACCCGCCGGGTGGCGGCGGCCCGCGCGGCGAGTTCGTCCGCCGCCGGGTAGCCCACCTCCTCCAGGCACAGCCCGTGCGCGGGCGCGACGTGCACCCCGGAGTCCCGTACGGCCCGGGTCAGCACCTGGCCGGGCCACTCCACCGGCCGCCGCCCGTCGCCCGCGGCCAGCAGTGAGCCCACCAGCGCCCGGACCATCGAGTGGCAGAACGCGTCCGCCACGACGGCGGCCACCAGCACGCCGTCCGCCTCGCGCGTCCACTCCAGGCGCTGCAGCTCCCTGATCGTCGTGGCGCCCTCGCGCTTTTTGCAGAACGCCGCGAAGTCGTGCTCGCCCACCAGCCGCCGGGCCGCCTCGTTCATGGCGTCGAGGTCGAGCGGACGGCTGTGCCAGACCACCTCGTGCCGCCGCAGCGGATCGACCCCGCCCGCCGTGTCGCACACCCGGTACGCGTACCGCCGGAACATCGCCGAGAAACGGGCGTCAAAGCCCTCAGAAGCCACCGAGACCCGATGAACGCGTACATCCTGGGGCAGGATCCCACCCAGCCGCCGGACGAGCGCAGAGAGCCGCTCATCGAGCTCCAGGGGCCCGCGGTTGCCGTCGAGCTCGGCCAACGACGCGGCCGGCACATCCACGTGCGCCACCTGACCCCGCGCGTGCACGCCCGCGTCCGTACGCCCGGCCACGGTCAGCGCGGCGGGCTCGCCCAGGCGCAGGATCCTGGTGAGCGCCAGCTCGATCTCACCCTGGACCGTACGGCGACCGGGCTGCCTCGCCCATCCGGAGAAGTCGGTCCCGTCGTATGCCAGATCCAGGCGGAGCCGTAGCACGATCGTCCCTTTCGCGTTCACGGAAAAGGGCCCGGACCCCCGCGAAGGGGATCCGGGCCCGATTCAACCAGCCTGAGAGATCAGGCCTCGTCCTTCTTCGCCTCGGCCTCGGCGGCCGGAGCCTCCTCGGCGGCAGCCGGGGTCTCCTCGGCGGCGGCCTCGGGCGCCTCGGTCTCGGCGGCCTCGGTCTCCTCGGCGGCCGGAGCCGGAGCGGCAGCGGCGGCCGGAGCCTCGGTACGGCGGGTGGTGACACCGTTCAGCGGCTCGGACACCAGCTCGATGACGGCCATCGGAGCGTTGTCGCCCTTACGCGCGCCGATCTTGGTGATCCGGGTGTAACCACCCGGACGCTCGGCGAACGTCACCGCGATCTCGGTGAACAGGTGGTGAACCACGCCCTTGTCCTTGACCACGGTCAGGACCTGGCGGCGGTTGTGGATGTCGCCCTTCTTCGCCTTGGTGATCAGGCGCTCCGCCAGCGGGCGAAGGCGCTTGGCCTTGGCGACCGTCGTGCGGATCTTGCCGTGGCGGAACAGGTCCGTGGCGAGGTTCGCCAGGATCAGCCGCTCGTGCGCCGGGCTGCCGCCAAGACGTGCACCCTTGGTGGGCTTGGGCATTGCTTTCTCCTCTTGGGTTAACCCGCCCCGGCCGTACCAGGTACCGGAGTCGGGCCGGCCGCAGTCACCACGACTGGGCCGTTACGTTCGTCACGCGCCGAGCGGCTGGGCCACTCGGCGCGTGCGGGGCACGTGCGGAGACGGGTCTCCGCACGAGGCTCAGTACTGCTCGGTCTCGACGTACGCGCTGTCGTCGTCGTCGTAGCCGCCGCCGGCCACCGCGCTCGGGTCGAACCCGGGCGGGGAGTCCTTGAGCGCCAGCGACATCTCGTGCAGCTTCTGCTTGACCTCTTCGATCGACTTGGCCCCGAAGTTCCTTATGTCGAGAAGGTCCTGCTCGCTGCGGGCGACGAGCTCACCCACGGTGTGGATGCCCTCGCGCTTGAGGCAGTTGTAGGAGCGAACGGTCAGGTTCAGCTCCTCGATCGGCAGCGCCAGGTCGGCGGCCAGGGCGGCGTCGGTCGGCGACGGGCCGATGTCGATGCCCTCGGCCTCGACGTTGAGCTCACGGGCCAGGCCGAAGAGCTCGACGAGGGTCTTGCCGGCCGAGGCCACCGCGTCGCGGGGCTTCATGGCGGGCTTGGTCTCGACGTCGAGGATGAGACGGTCGAAGTCGGTGCGCTGCTCGACTCGGGTCGCCTCGACCTTGTAGGTGACCTTGAGCACCGGGGAGTAGATCGAGTCGATCGGGATGCGCCCGATCTCCTGGCCCGGCTGCTTGTTCTGGGCGGCGGAGACGTAGCCGCGACCGCGCTCGACGGTCAGCTCCATCTCCAGCTTCGCCTTGCCGTTGAGCGTGGCGATGCGCAGCTCGGGGTTGTGCACCTCGACACCGGCCGGAGGCGCGATGTCGGCGGCGGTGACCTCACCCGGGCCCTGCTTGCGCAGGTACATCACGACCGGCTCGTCGTGCTCGGAGGAGACGACCAGCTCCTTGAGGTTCAGGATGATGTCGGTGACGTCTTCCTTGACCCCGGGAACGGTCGAGAACTCGTGCAGCACGCCCTCGATGCGGATGCTCGTCACGGCCGCGCCCGGGATGGACGACAGCAGCGTGCGACGCAGCGAGTTGCCGATGGTGTAGCCGAAGCCCGGCTCCAGCGGCTCGATGACGAACCGGGACCGGGTCTCGTCGATCGACTCTTCGAGAAGAGTCGGACGCTGAGCGATCAGCATGGTGTGGGTTCTCCCCTTGTCGTGTGGCGCCCGCTATATGACGCCACTCCGATAAACAGTCTAGTTCGGGCACGGAAGACCGCGTATAGCGGTCTTCCGTAGGCAGCGCCTCGCGCGCCTACGGAAATCCGCACCCGAACTAGGACGTCAGGGACTACTTGGAGTAGTACTCGACGATGAGCTGCTCTTGGACCTGGGTGTCGATCTGCTGGCGAACCGGCAGCTGGTGGACCAGGACGCGGAGCTTCTCCGGCACGACGCCGAGCCACGCGGGAACCGTGCGCTCGCCCGCGGTCGCCCGAGCGACCTCGTAGGGCAGCAGGTTGCGCTTGGTCTCGCGGACCTCGATGATGTCGTGCTCGCGAACGCGGTACGACGGAATGTCGACCTTCTTGCCGTTCACCAGGATGTGGCCGTGGCGCACCTGCTGGCGGGCGGCGTCACGCGACTGGGCGAAGCCGGCGCGGTAGACGACGTTGTCGAGACGGCTCTCCAGGATCTGGAGCAGCACCTCACCCGACTTGCCGCTCTTGCCCGCGGCCTCCTCGTAGTAGTTGCGGAACTGCTTCTCGAGGACGCCGTAGATGCGACGGGTCTTCTGCTTCTCGCGAAGCTGAAGCTGGTACTCGGACTCCTTGGGGCGTCCGCGGCCGTGCTCACCCGGCGGGTAAGGACGGATCTCGATGGGGCACTTGGCGGACTCGCACTTGCTGCCCTTGAGGAAGAGCTTGGTCTTCTCGCGACGGCAGAGCTTGCAGTCCGCGCCCGTGTAACGAGCCATTTCTCAATATCTCCTGGGGAAATTCAGACGCGGCGGCGCTTCGGCGGACGGCAGCCGTTGTGCGGGACCGGCGTGACGTCCTGGATCGAACCCACCTCGAGGCCGGTGGCCTGGAGGGAGCGGATCGCGGTCTCACGGCCGGAGCCGGGACCCTTGACGAACACGTCGACCTTGCGCATGCCGTGCTCCATGGCGCGGCGGGCGGCGTTCTCGGCGGCCATCTGGGCGGCGAACGGGGTGGACTTACGGGAGCCCTTGAAACCCACGTGGCCGGCGCTGGCCCAGGAGATCACGTTCCCGTTCGGGTCGGTGATCGAGACGATCGTGTTGTTGAACGTGCTCTTGATGTGGGCGTGCCCGTGAGCGACGTTCTTCTTTTCCTTGCGGCGCACCTTCTTCGGGGCACCCTGACGGCTCTTAGGAGGCATTGTTTGCCATTACTCCTGAGATCTTCGGTCCGCGGCTGTGGACTACTTCTTACCGGGCTTCTTCTTACCGGCGACGGTCTTCTTCTTGCCCTTACGGGTACGCGCGTTGGTCTGCGTGCGCTGACCGTGGACCGGAAGGCCCTTGCGGTGCCGGATGCCCTGGTAGCAACCGATTTCGATCTTGCGACGGATGTCGGCCTGGACCTCGCGGCGCAGGTCACCCTCGATCTTGAAGTTCGCCTCGATGTAGTCACGCATCGGGACGAGCTCGGTGTCGGAGAGCTGGTGCACGCGGAGGTCGCCGCTGACACCGGTCGCCTGGAGGATCTCCTGGGCGCGGGTGCGGCCGATTCCGTAGATGTAGGTGAGAGCGATCTCCAGCCGCTTCTCGCGGGGGAGGTCGACGCCAACCAGGCGAGCCATGGTCGGGCATTCTCCTTCTTTTGGGCGGAGGTCTTGCGCCGCACTACCCCTCCCCATGCCCGGGGTGAGGGCCCCGGCCTCCGACCGGGGGTCTCCTGAGTGGTACGGATCGCTCCGCCGGCCCAGGTGTGAGACGCGATTACTGTCGCGGGCTCCTCATGCGTCGAGCCCGCTCCCTAAATCGGGGCGGACTCGGAGAAACCTTGCGTACGACTAACCCTGACGCTGCTTGTGGCGCAGGTTGTCGCAGATCACCATGACGCGACCGTGCCGGCGAATCACCTTGCACTTGTCGCAGATCTTCTTGACGCTCGGCTTTACCTTCATTGTCCTTCGTGTTCCTCAGACGTCTTACTTGTATCGGTAGACGATCCGCCCGCGACTCAGGTCGTAGGGGCTCAGTTCAACGACTACCCTGTCGTCCGGCAGAATTCGGATGTAGTGCATCCGCATCCGTCCGCTGATGTGGGCCAGGACCTTATGGCCGTTGTCGAGCTGCACCCGGAACATGGCGTTCGGGAGCGACTCAACCACAGTGCCCTCGATCTCGATGGCGCCGTCTTTCTTGGCCAAAATCCCTCGCGTTTCACTGATCGGTCGTCTGAGGCTCCGGTTCACTAAGCAGCCGCGACCTCACGCTTCGAAGAGAGCGGCGATCGGCAAAGACCGCCGACGCGTGATAGTCATAGTGAGCCGACTAAGGAGTGTACGACACCTGAGCCCAAAACGCGAAACGCGTGCCAGGTGTCCTGACACAACCATGTAAGAGTCTACCCCACGGCCCGCACTCCTTCGCCCCTACACAGAAGGACCCGCCGGGCGGACCGGCGAGCCCTTCGCGGTGTGCTCCTAAAAGACGCGGTGCCGGTCACCGCAGTACGTGGACGAGCCGCCCCAGCACGTCCAGGTGTAGATCTTCTTGATCCCCCGGCCGGACCAGGTCTCGTCGTGGCTCCCGTCCCACTTCCTGGAGAACTGGTGCCAGCTGCCGTTCGCGTAGTACCGGAACCACACGTAGCCGAACTTCGGCGTGGCCTCCTTGCCGTACCAGTGGGTGTAGACCTTGCCGTGCGACCGGTACGTGCTGCCGTGCGTGTACGCCTTGTGGTTGGCCGCGTAGAACGTGCCCCACCCCCCGGACGAGGCCGCCTGGGCGGCGGGGGCGACGGCGAGACCGGTGACGGCGATCGAGCCGGCGAGGGCGGCGGCTGCGAGAACCTTGCGCATCTGATTCCTCCGTGAGTCGTGTTCCCGACACGGCACACGCTAGGAACCAGCGCCGCCCCGCACTGCGGAGGAATACACACAGTGCATTACGGCACACCCGGCTCCCGGCTAACTGCGCTTCGGCCCGTTCCCGAAGATCGTGCTCATCAGCAGGATCGCGCCCCAGGGCCCCATGACCCACAGCGGCCACGGATAGATCATGTGACCGGACGAGACGCTCACGATCAGCCAGATCACCCAGTTGATGGCGCTGGCCGTGGCCCAGGCGCCCCAGGCCGCCCGCATGCCCGGATGCAGGTTGCCGCGCGTCGCGGGCGCCGCCTCGGGCTTCGCCGGCCGATGGCGCAGGTCGACGTCGGGCAGGTCGGCCGTCAGCTTGGCCAGGTCACCGTAGGTCTTGCTCTTGTAGAGCTCTTCGAGCCGCTCGTTGAACTCCTCCATCGTGATGCGGCCCTGCGCGGTGTGCTCCCGGAGGATGGCGGCCACCCGATCGCGGTCGACGTCCGAGGCACGCATCTCGGGGCTGTTCGCCATTCCACCACTCCCGGGGGTCAGGGCTGCAGGTGACTCAGGCGCTCTTCGCCACCGTCCAGGGCGGTAAGCACCCAAGGTCCATTATGTGTCACCGCGACGCTGTGTTCGAAGTGCGCCGAGGCCTTCCCGTCGATCGTCACGACCGTCCAGTCGTCGGACAGCACGCGGGTGCGCTCGGTGCCCAGGTTCACCATGGGCTCGATGGCCAGGCACATGCCCTCCTCCAGCAGCGGGCCGCGGCCCGGCTTGCCGTGGTTGGCGATCCACGGGTCCATGTGCATCTCGGTGCCGATGCCGTGGCCGCCGTACTCCGGGGGGATGCCGAAGCGGCCCTGAGTCTTGACGTAGCGCTCGATCTCGTAGCCGATGTCGGACAGGTGGCGGCCGACCTTCAGCGCGGCGATGCCGCGCCACATGGCCTCCTCGGTGACCCGCATCAGCTCGGTCAGCTTCGGGTCGACCTCGCCGACCGGCACCGTGACGGCGGAGTCGCCGTGCCAGCCCTCCAGGATCGCGCCGCAGTCGATGGAGATGACGTCGCCCTCGCGCAGCTTGCGGGCGTCCGTGGGGATGCCGTGCACCACCTCGTCGTTGACGGACGCGCAGATCGTCGCGGGGAAGCCCTGGTAGCCCTTGAACGACGGGATCGCGCCTTCGTCCCTGATCGCCTTCTCGGCGATGGAGTCGAGGTCGAGCGGCGTCATGCCGGGCTCGACGGAGCGCTTCAGCAGATCGAGCGTGCGCCCGACCACCAGGCCGGCGGCCCGCATCTTCTCCAGCTGCTCGGGCGACTTGATCTGGATTCCGTGTCGGTTTCTCTTGAACATTGTTCGGCACCCCCCGGGGTTTCTGACGGGCCTCGTGGGAGCCCTAATTCCCCCACAATAGCCGCACACAAAAAAGCAAGGTGGCACGGAGATCCGTGCCACCTTCGCAGGAGATCGTGTCCGGCGTCATCCCAGGTACGGGCGGATCGCCTCCATGGCCCGCTGCGTCACCTCTTCGACCGGCCCGGTCGCGTCGACGCCCACGAGGATGTCCTCGCCGACGTAGTACGAGACCAGCGGCGCGGTCTGCTCCTGGTAGACCTCCAGGCGGTGCCTGACGGTCTCTTCCTTGTCGTCGTCCCGCTGGAACAGCGCGCCGCCGCAGGCGTCGCACTTGTCGTCCTTCTTGTCGTCGAACTCCACGTGCCAGATACGGCCGCACTGACTGCACGTGCGCCGCCCCGCCAGCCGCCGGACGACCTCGTCGTCGTCCACGACCAGCTCCAGCACCAGGTCGAGCTCCAGACCCCAGTCCTTGAGCATGTCGCGCAGGATCTCCGCCTGCGCGACGTTCCTCGGGAAGCCGTCGAGCAGGAACCCGTCCTGCGCGTCGTCCTCGGACAGTCGGTCGCGGACCATGGCGATGGTGACCTCGTCGGGCACGAGATCGCCACGGTCCATGTAGGTTTTGGCCAGCTTGCCGAGGTCCGTGCCGCCCGAGACATTGGCACGGAAGATGTCACCTGTCGAGATCTTCGGGATGGACAGGTTCGATGCGATGTACTGGGCCTGTGTCCCCTTACCCGCTCCGGGGGGCCCGACGAGAACGAGACGCACTACCGCAGGAAACCTTCGTAGTTACGCTGCTGGAGCTGGCTCTCGATCTGCTTCACCGTGTCCAGGCCGACACCAACCATGATCAGAATGCTCGTCCCTCCGAACGGGAAGTTCTGGCTAGCCCCGGCCACCGCCAGCGCGACGATCGGGATCATGGAGATCAGACCCAGATAGAGCGCGCCGGGCGCGGTCAGACGGGTGAGCACGAAGTTCAGGTATTCAGCCGTCGGACGGCCGGGACGGATGCCCGGAATGAACCCACCGTACTTCTTCATGTTGTCGGCGACTTCAGCGGGGTTGAACGTAATCGACACGTAGAAGTACGTGAAGAAGACGATCAGCACGAAGAACGTGATCATGTAGACCGGGTGGTCGCCCCTGACCAGGTACTGGGAGATCCACTGCACGACCGCGTTGTTCGACGTCGGGAAGAGCGAGGTCAGCAGCTGCGGCAGGTAGAGCAGCGACGAGGCGAAGATGACCGGGATGATGCCGGCCTGGTTGACCTTCAGCGGGATGTACGTCGAGGTGCCGCCGTACATCCTGCGGCCCACCATGCGCTTGGCGTACTGGACCGGGATGCGGCGCTGCGCCTGCTCGACGAAGACCACGGCCGCGATCATGAAGACACCGACGACCAGGACCACCGCGAAGGTGAACTTGTTCGCCTGGAAGATGTTGGTCAGCTCGGACGGGAAGACCGCGACGACCTGCGTGAAGATCAGGATGGACATGCCGTTGCCGACGCCGCGGTCGGTGATGAGCTCACCGAGCCACATGATCACCGACGTGCCGGCCGTCATGATGATGACCATCGTGACGATGCCGAAGACGTCGTCGGGGTCACGCAGGACGGACTGCTGGCAGTTGGGGAACAGCTGGCCGGACCGCGCGAGGGCGATGAAGGCGGTCGACTGGAGGACGCCGAGGCCGATGGTCAGATAACGCGTATACTGCGTGATCTTGGCCTGACCCGCCTGGCCTTCCTTCTTGAGAGCCTCAAGACGTGGAATCACCACGACGAGCAGCTGAAGAATGATGCTCGCGGTGATATACGGCATAATGCCCAGCGCGAACACCGACAGCTTCAGGAGCGCACCACCACTGAACAGCTGCACCATCCCATAGATGTTGCCGGTGGCTCCGTTACGGGCCTGATCGAAACAGGCCGCGAGGTTCTGGACGTGAACTCCCGGAGTCGGAAGAACCGAGCCGAGACGGAACAGCGCGATGATGCCCAGGGTGAAGAGCAACTTCTTGCGCAGGTCCGGTGTCCGGAACGCCCGGGTAAACGCGGTCAGCACGGTCCCTCCTGCGCGCCTTTATGGCGATGTGAGTATGCGGTGGTGCGGGGATCTGCCATGTCAAGTCTCAAGTCAAACGAGCCGGACAGAATCCTGCCGTCTCGCCGAACTCTAACGCACTAAGGGCGTGGGGGCCCATTGTCGGAACCCCCACGCCTCGTCATAGCGGAGCTACAGCTCGGTAACGGAACCACCGGCGGCGGCGATCTTCTCCTTCGCGGCGGACGAGAAGGCGTGAGCCGTAACGTTCACAGCGACGGAGATCTCGCCGGTGCCGAGCACCTTCACGAGCTGGTTCTTGCGAACGGCGCCCTTGGCCACCAGGGCCTCGACGGTGACGTCGCCACCCTCGGGGAACAGCTCGCCGAGCCTGTCCAGGTTGACGACCTGGTAGGTCGTCTTGAACAGGGCGTTGGAGAAGCCCTTGAGCTTCGGCAGACGCCTCTGCAGCGGCACCTGGCCACCCTCGAAGCCGAGGGGAACCGTGGTACGGGCGTGGCTGCCCTTGGTGCCGCGACCGGCCGTCTTGCCCTTGGACGCCTCGCCACGACCCTTGCGGATCTTGGACTTGTTGGCACCCGGAGCAGGACGCAGGTCGTGAATCTTGAGCGGAGCCTTGTCAGTCATGACTAGTCGACCTCTTCCACCTCGACGAGGTGCGTCACCACGGACACCATCCCGCGAATCTCGGGACGGTCCTCCTTGACGACGACATCGCCGATTCGCTTCAGGCCAAGCGAACGCAGCGAGTCACGCTGGTTCTGCTTGCCACCGATCTTCGAGCGAACCTGAGTGATCTTCAGGCGTGCCATGACTAGCTCACCGCCTTCGCGGCCGCGGCCTCGGCGATGCCCTCGCGCTGAGCCTTGAGCATGCGGGCCGGAGCCACGTCCTCGATCGGCAGGCCACGGCGGGCGGCGATCTCCTCGGGGCGGGAAAGGCCCTTCAGAGCCGCCACGGTGGCGTGCACGATGTTGATCGGGTTGTCCGAGCCGAGCGACTTGGACAGCACGTCATGGATGCCGGCGCACTCCAGGACCGCGCGCACCGGGCCACCGGCGATGACGCCGGTACCGGCCGACGCCGGACGCAGGAAGACGACACCGGCCGCCTCCTCGCCCTGCACGGTGTGCGGGATGGTGCCCTGGATGCGGGGCACCTTGAAGAAGTGCTTCTTGGCCTCTTCGACGCCCTTGGCGATGGCCGCGGGGACTTCCTTGGCCTTGCCGTAACCGACGCCGACCAGGCCGTTGCCGTCACCGACGACGACGAGGGCGGTGAAGCTGAAGCGACGACCACCCTTCACGACCTTGGCCACTCGGTTGATCTTCACTACGCGCTCGATGTACGAGACGCCCTTGTCGGCGGCGCCACCGCGGCGATCGTCACGACGGTCCCGCCGCTCGCCACCGGTGCCGCCACCGCGACGCGGAGCTGCAGCCATCAGTGGTTCCTCTTCTCAGTTGCCATCAGAATTCCAGCCCGCCTTCGCGGGCGCTGTCCGCCAGAGCCGCGATGCGACCGGCGTAGCGGTTGCCACCGCGGTCGAAGACGACCTTGGTGATCCCGGCTTCCTTGGCCCGCTGAGCGAGGAGCTCGCCGACCTTCTTGGCCTTCTCCGTCTTGTCGGCCTCAAGGGTGCGCAGCGAGGCGTCCATGGTGGAGGCGCTCACCAGCGTGTGACCGACGGAGTCGTCCACGATCTGGACGAACATGTGACGGGTCGAACGGTTGACGACCAGGCGCGGACGCTCGGCCGTACCGACGACGAACTTGCGGACGCGGCGGTGACGGCGAGCCCGCGAGACGGTGCGGGCAGCCGTGTGCTTGCTGAACGCAGTCTTCGGAGCCATGCCTACTTACCAGCCTTTCCGACCTTGCGGCGGATCTGTTCGCCCTGGTAACGCACGCCCTTGCCCTTGTACGGGTCAGGCTTGCGCAACTTGCGGATGTTGGCCGCGACCTCGCCGACCTTCTGCTTGTCGATGCCGTCCACGTGGAACAGGGTCGGCTTCTCGACGCGGAAGGAGACACCCTCGGGGGCGTCGACGATGACCGGGTGGCTGAAGCCCAGCGAGAACTCCAGCTGCGTCGGGCCCTTGGCCTGGACGCGGTAACCGACGCCGACGATCTCCAGGGACTTCGTGTACCCCTGGGTGACGCCCTGCACCATGTTGGCGATCAGCGTCCGGGACAGGCCGTGCAGCGCACGGACCTTGTTCTCGTCGTTGGGCCGGGAGACGGCGATGGCGCCGTCGTCGTCACGACCGACCGTAATCGGGTCCGCGACCGTGTGAGAAAGCGTGCCCTTCGGGCCCTTGACCTGGACATCCTGGCCGGTGATCGTGATGTCTACGCCACTGGGCACAGGGATGGGCAGCCGTCCGATTCTCGACATGCTGTGTTCCTCCCCTCTACCAGACGTAGGCGAGGACTTCGCCGCCCACGCCACGCTTGCCGGCCTGCTTGTCAGTCATGAGACCGGCGGACGTCGAGATGATCGCGACGCCCAGCCCGCCCAGAACTCGAGGCAGGTTGTCCTTCTTCGCATAAACCCGCAGACCGGGCTTGGAAACCCGGCGCAGGCCCGCGAGCGAACGCTCACGGGTAGGCCCGAACTTGAGCTCCACCACGAGGTTCTTTCCGACCTTGGCGTCTTCGACGGCCCAGGACTGGATGTAACCCTCCTGCTGGAGGATCTCGGCGATGTGCGCCTTGATCTTCGAATACGGCATCGACACGCTCTCGTGGTACGCCGAGTTCGCATTGCGCAGACGCGTCAGCATGTCTGCGATGGGGTCGGTCATCGTCATGGCCAGTGGCCTTCCTCGCCGCGGTTTCCAGTCGGCCAAGCAGCGCTCTGCCGGTGGACCTTCGGCGCGGTCATGGACGCGAAGCGTCCTGTCTTCTTCTGAACATGGATTCCGGGGGACGACGCGGAGCCGCCCCCCAGAGTATCTACCAGCTCGACTTGGTGATGCCGGGCAGCTCGCCCCGGTGCGCCATCTCGCGGAAGCACACGCGGCACAGACCGAACTTGCGGTACACCGCGCGCGGACGACCGCAACGCGAGCACCGGGTGTAGGCCCGGACCTCGAACTTCTGCTTGCGCCCCGCCTTGGCGATCAGCGACTTCTTCGCCATTGGATCAGGCCTCCTTGAACGGGAAGCCGAGGAGCTTCAGCAGCGCCCGGCCCTGGTCGTCGTTCGTCGCGGTGGTCACGACCGTGATGTCCATGCCCCGCGGGCGGTCGACCTTGTCCTGGTCGACCTCGTGGAACATGACCTGCTCGGTCAGACCGAACGTGTAGTTGCCGTTGCCGTCGAACTGCTTCGGCGACAGGCCGCGGAAGTCCCGGATACGGGGCAGCGCCAGGGCCAGCAGGCGGTCGAGGAACTCCCACATGCGGTCGCCGCGCAGCGTGACGTGCGCGCCGATCGGCATGCCCTCACGCAGCTTGAACTGCGCGATGGACTTGCGCGCCCGGACGACGGCCGGCTTCTGGCCGGTGATCGCGGTGAGGTCGCGTACGGCGCCTTCGATGAGCTTGGAGTCGCGAGCCGCCTCACCGACACCCATGTTGACCTTGATCTTGGTCAGGGCCGGGATCTGCATGACGTTCTCGATGCCGAACTGCTCGCGAAGCTGGGCCGCGATCTCCTCGCGGTACTTCGTCTTGAGTCGCGGCGTCGGGCGCTCGGTCTCAGTGGTCGTGGCGGTCATCAGCTGTCCTCACCCGTCTCCTCGGCCTTGTCGGCCTTCTTGTCGGCGGGCTTCTCGTCCTTGAGCTTCTTCACGTTGGACACGTGGATGGGGCCCTCCATCGTCTGCACGCCGCCGGTCTTGGCGCCACGCGGACCCTGGAGAGACTCCTTGGTGTGCTTCTTGATCATGTTGACGCCCTCGATCACCACGCGGTCCTCGCGCGGGTACGTGGCGATGACGTGACCCTTGGCACCCTTGTCCTTGCCGGCGATGACCTGAACCAGGTCACCCTTCTTCACATGCAGCTTCGGCATTACAGCACCTCCGGGGCGAGCGAGATGATGCGCATGAACTTCTTGTCGCGCAGCTCGCGGCCGACCGGGCCGAAGATACGAGTGCCACGAGGGTCACCGCTGTCCTTGATGATGACGGCGGCGTTCTCGTCGAAGCGGATGTAGGAGCCGTCGGGCCGGCGGCGCTCCTTGACCGTGCGGACGACGACGGCCTTGACCACGTCGCCCTTCTTGACGCCCGTGCTGCCCGGCAGCGCGTCCTTGACAGTGGCGACGATGATGTCGCCGATACCGGCGTAGCGTCGGCCCGAGCCACCGAGAACACGGATGCAAAGGATCTCCTTCGCACCAGTGTTGTCGGCGACCTTGAGCCGCGACTCCTGCTGGATCACTTGAACTCCTGTTAGTCGCGCCGGTTCTCATCTCTGAGCCTGGCGGAACCTGTCGTTGTCTTGTTCCCACGGCCACAGTCCACGAAGGGGCCGCACCGCAGGCGACGCGAGGCCCGGAGGACCTCGCGTCCTTGGACGCCGTCATGGGGGCCCTGAGGCCCCCACGAGGCGCGGTATATCCGAGAAGAGCCCTACTTGGCCTTCTCGAGGATCTCCACGACCCTCCACCGCTTGGTGGCGGAGAGGGGGCGGGTCTCCATGAGCAGCACGCGGTCGCCGACGCCGCAGGCGTTGGCCTCGTCGTGTGCCTTGTACTTGGTCGTACGGCGGATGACCTTGCCGTACAGACGGTGCTTGACGCGGTCCTCGACGGCGACGACGACGGTCTTGTCCATCTTGTCGCTGACGACCAGGCCCTCACGGACCTTGCGGAAGTTCCGCGCGTCGTTCGCCTCGGTGGTTCCGGTGGTCTCGGTCTCAGCCATCGCTCGTCTCCTTCTCGACCGTGACGATGCCGAGCTCACGCTCGCGCATCACGGTGTAGATACGGGCGATCTCGCGGCGGACGGCGCGCAGCCGCCCGTGGCTCTCCAACTGACCGGTCGCCGCCTGGAAGCGGAGGTTGAACAGCTCCTCCTTGGCTTCCTTGAGCTTCTGGACCAGGGTGTCCTGGTCCTCCACTCGCAGCTCGCCGGCGGTCAGGCCCTTAGCCATCACGCCTCACCCACTTCACGCTTAACGATCTTGCACTTCATCGGCAGCTTGTGGATCGCCCTGGTGAGCGCCTCACGAGCGACCGACTCCGCCACGCCGGACAGCTCGAACATCACGCGTCCGGGCTTGACGTTGGCGATCCACCACTCCGGCGAACCCTTACCGGAACCCATGCGGGTCTCGGCCGGCTTCTTGGTGAGCGGACGGTCGGGGTAGATGTTGATCCACACCTTGCCGCCACGGCGGATGTGACGGGTCATGGCGATACGAGCGGACTCGATCTGGCGGTTGGTCACGTAGGAGTGCTCAACAGCCTGAATGCCGAACTCGCCGAACACGACCCTGGTGCCGCCCTTGGCGGCTCCGCTGCGGTCAGGCCGGTGCTGCTTGCGGTGCTTGACCCTGCGCGGGATCAGCATGGTCAGCTCCCTTCAGCACCCGGCTGCGCAGCCGGGCCGGTCTCAGGGGCAGCCTGCGAAGCTGCCTCGGTACGGGGGGCGCGGTCGCCACGGCCGCCGCCACGACGCGGACGGTCACCGCCGCCACGACGCGGACGGTCGCCGCCGCCACCACGACGGTCGTCACGCTCGCGACGCTGACCGGCACGAGCGCCGGCGGCAGCCGCCTCACGCTCGGCGCGGCTGGTCGGAGCCTCGCCCTTGTAGATCCAGACCTTCACGCCGATGCGGCCGAAGGTGGTACGGGCCTCGTAGAAGCCGTAGTCGATGTCCGCGCGAAGGGTGTGCAGCGGCACGCGACCCTCACGGTAGAACTCCGACCGCGACATCTCGGCGCCGCCCAGACGACCGGCGCACTGGACACGGATGCCCTTGGCGCCGGACTTCATGGCCGACTGCATCGCCTTGCGCATGGCGCGGCGGAACGAGACACGGCTGGACAGCTGCTCGGCGACGCCCTGAGCGACGAGCTGGGCGTCGATCTCCGGGTTCTTGACCTCGAGGATGTTGAGCTGGACCTGCTTCTTGGTCAGCTTCTCGAGGTCACCGCGGATGCGGTCCGCCTCGGCGCCGCGGCGGCCGATCACGATGCCCGGACGCGCGGTGTGGATGTCCACCTGCACACGGTCCGTGGTGCGCTCGATCTCGACCTTGGAGATGCCGGCCCGCTCCATGCCCTTCTGCAGCATGCGGCGGATCGCCACGTCCTCGGCGACGTACGACTTGTACAGCTTGTCGGCGTACCACCGGCTCTTGAAGTCGGTCGTGATGCCGAGGCGGAACCCGTGCGGGTTAACCTTCTGGCCCACTATCGGGTCCTTCCCTTCGGCTCGCGGGATTCCACGATCACGGTGATGTGGCTCGTCCGCTTGTTGATCCGATAGGCGCGACCCTGTGCACGCGGGCGGAACCGCTTCAGCGTCGGGCCCTCGTCGACCCAGGCACGGCTCACGACGAGCGTGCTGGGGTCGAGGTTGAAGTTGTGCTCGGCGTTCGCCATGGCGCTGCTGAGCACCTTGTAGATCGGCTCGCTCGCCGACTGGGGAGCGAACTGCAGCACGGCCTG
Source organism: Nonomuraea sp. NPDC049655 (assembly GCF_044465465.1). NCBI lineage: Bacteria > Bacillati > Actinomycetota > Actinomycetes > Streptosporangiales > Streptosporangiaceae > Nonomuraea > Nonomuraea sp. NPDC049655. The sequence continues at coordinate 12,384 of NZ_JBITLS010000015.1, read as the reverse complement.
CGCCTCCGAAGCGGGCAGCCCGCGAATAAGGTCCACCACGCGGCGGGCCTTGAGGGGCGTGACACGGACGAACCGCGCCTGAGCCCTGGCTTCCATCGCTTACTCCTCTAAATGCTTCTGAAGGCGTCTATCGCCGGCTGCGCCGGTCTTCCTTGACGTGGCTGCGGAACGTCCGCGTGGGGGCGAACTCTCCGAGCTTGTGGCCGATCATCGACTCGGTGACGAACACCGGGACGTGCTTGCGGCCGTCGTGCACGGCGATCGTGTGCCCGAGCATGTCGGGAACGATCATGGAGCGCCGCGACCACGTCTTGATGACGTTCTTGGTGCCCTTCTCGTTCTGGGCGTCCACCTTCTTCTGAAGGTGGTCGTCCACGAAGGGACCCTTCTTAAGGCTACGTGGCATTTCGGCTGCTCCTACCGCTTCTTCCTCTTGCTCCGACGACGGATGATCAGCCGGTCGCTGGACTTGTTGGCCTGGCGGGTGCGGCCCTCGGGCTTGCCCTTGGGGTTCACCGGGTGGCGACCGCCGGACGTCTTGCCCTCACCACCACCGTGCGGGTGGTCAACGGGGTTCATGGCGACACCACGGACGGTCGGGCGCTTGCCCTTCCACCGCATACGGCCGGCCTTGCCCCAGTTGATGTTGGCCTGCTCGGCGTTGCCGACCTGGCCGACCGACGCCCGGCAGCGCACGTCGACCATGCGCATTTCACCGGACGGCATACGCAGGGTGGCGTACTGGCCTTCCTTGGCGAGCAGCTGGATCTGGGCGCCCGCGGAACGACCGAGCTTCGCGCCGCCGCCCGGACGGAGCTCCACCGCGTGGATGAAGGTACCGGTCGGGATGTTGCGCAGCGGCAGGCAGTTGCCCGGCTTGATGTCGGCAGCGGGGCCGTTCTCGATTCGGTCGCCCTGCTTGAGGCCGGTCGGCGCGATGATGTAGCGCTTCTCACCGTCGGCGTAGTGGAGCAGAGCGATGTTGGCGGTGCGGTTGGGGTCGTACTCGATGTGAGCGACCTTCGCCGGGATGCCGTCCTTGTCATGCCTACGGAAGTCGATGATCCGGTAGGCGCGCTTGTGTCCGCCGCCCTGGTGGCGCGCGGTCACCCGGCCGTGTACGTTCCGGCCGCCCTTGCTGTGAAGGGGCGCAAGCAGCGACTTCTCGGGAGTGCTGCGGGTGATCTCGGAGAAGTCCGAGACACTCGACCCGCGGCGACCCGGAGTCGTCGGCTTGTACTTACGGATGCCCATCTTTTTCGTTCATCCTTCGTCGGTTACATGGGCGAGCCCGCCGCACCGAAATGCGACGGTCTCGTCCCTCGCAGACCTTTCGGTCCGCTTCCTATCTATGGCGCTGCTAGCCGATCTGACCGAAGATGTCGATCCGATCGCCCTCGACCAGGCTCACGATCGCGCGCTTGGTGTCGGGACGCTTGCCGAAACCGGTGCGGGTGCGCTTGCGCTTGCCCGTCCGGTTGATGGTGTTCACGCTGGTGACCTTGACCCCGAAGATCTGCTCAACGGCGATCTTGACCTGGGTCTTGTTCGCGGTCTTCTTCACCAGGAACGTGTACTTGTTGTTCTCATCGATCAGGCCGTAGCTCTTCTCAGAGACGACCGGCTTGATGATGATGTCGCGCGGGTCGGCGATCTTCTCCATCAGGCGTCTTCCTTCCCGCCCTGGCTCAGCCGCGCGACGACCTGGTCGTACGCCTCCTGGGTGAAGACCACGTCGTCGTGCACGAGCACGTCGTAGGTGTTGAGCTGCCCGGCGTCCAGCAGGTGGACCTCGGGAGCGTTACGCAGGCTCATCCAGGTCAGCTCGTCGGCCTCGTCGACGACGACGAGCACGCGGGGAGCCTGAGTGATCTTGCGCAGGGCGTCCAGGGCAGCCTTGGTCTTCGGGGTCTCCCCCGTCACCAGCGTGCTGACCACGTGGACGCGACCGCCACCGGCCCTGTCGGACAGGGCGCCGCGGAGCGCGGCGGCCTTCATCTTCTTGGGCGTGCGCTGCGAGTAGTCACGCGGCACGGGCCCGTGGACGGTGCCACCGCCGGTGAACTGCGGCGCACGGGTCGAGCCCTGACGGGCGCGGCCGGTGCCCTTCTGGCGGTACGGCTTCTTGCCGCCACCGCTGACCTCGCCACGGGTCTTGGCCTTGTGGGTGCCCTGCCGGCGAGCGGCGAGCTGGGCCACGACCACCTGGTGGATCAGCGGAACGTTGACCGTCGTGCCGAAGACGTCTTCGGGCAGTTCGACGGTGCCGGCCTTGGCGCCGCTGGCGTCGAGGACGTCAATAGTGGTGCTCACTTGGCAGCCCCCTTCTTGGCAGCGGTGCGGACGAGGACCAGGCTGCCGTTCGCGCCGGGGATCGCACCCTTGATCAGGATGAGACCGTTCTCGGCGTCGACGGAGTGAACCTTGAGGCTCTGCACAGTGGTGCGGACGTTACCCATCCGACCGGCCATGCGCAGGCCCTTGAATACGCGGCCCGGGGTGGCGCAGCCACCGATGGAACCCGGCGAGCGGTGCTTGCGCTGCGTACCGTGCGACGCGCCCAGACCACCGAAGCCGTGCCGCTTCATGACACCGGCGAAGCCCTTGCCCTTGCTCTTGCCCGTCACGTCGACGAACTGGCCGGCCTCGAAGGTGTCGGCCAGCAGCTCCTGGCCCAGGGTGTAGTCGCTCGCGTCGTCGGTGCGGATCTCCGCGAAGTAACGGCGCGGGGTGATGTCGTGCTTACGCAGGTAGTCGCCGAGCGGCTTGTTGACCTTCCGGGGGTCGACCTGCCCGAAGCCGAGCTGAACGGCGGAGTAGCCGTCCTTGTCTGCGGTGCGGACCCGGGTCACCACGCACGGACCGGCCTCGACCACGGTCACCGGAACCATCCGGTTGTCCGCGTCGAAGACCTGGGTCATGCCGAGCTTCTTGCCCAGGACGCCCTTGATCGTCTTAGCCATGTCAGTGCGTTCCCTCAGAGCTTGATCGAAATGTCGACACCCGCGGGGAGGTCGAGCCGCATGAGCGAGTCAACCGTCTTGGGGGTCGGGTCGATGATGTCAATCAGCCGCTTGTGCGTGCGCATCTCGAAGTGCTCGCGGCTGTCCTTGTACTTGTGCGGCGAGCGGATGACGCAGTACACGTTCTTCTCGGTCGGCAGCGGCACCGGGCCCGCGACCTTCGCGCCAGTCCGCGTCACCGTCTCGACGATCTTCTTGGCCGAGCTGTCGATGACCTCGTGGTCATAGGCCTTAAGCCGGATGCGGATCTTCTGTCCCGCCATAGTGGCCTCGGTGTCCTTCGCTGTCGTCTGAAAAAGTATCGTGCGGCCTTGTGCCGCTGTGTTGCTGCAGGTCTGACCCTGCGTGACCCCACGAGACAGACACTGTTGATCTGTCTTTTCTTCCGTGATCCGGCAGTTACTTCGGTCACTATGGCCGAAGCGACTGCTGGATCACGGCGCTTTACGCGAGGCCCTTGACGCGGTACGGCGGTCGGCCCTGAATGTGGGGCCGACCGCCGCCCCGACGGTCGAGCTACTTGATGATCTTCACAACCCGGCCGGCGCCGACGGTGCGGCCACCCTCACGGATCGCGAACTTGAGGCCTTCCTCCATGGCGATGGGCTGGATCAGCTCAACGCGCATCTCGGTGTTGTCGCCCGGCATGACCATCTCGGTGCCCTCGGGGAGGTTCACCACACCGGTCACGTCAGTCGTACGGAAGTAGAACTGCGGGCGGTAGTTGTTGAAGAACGGCGTGTGGCGGCCGCCCTCGTCCTTGGACAGGATGTAGACCTGGCCGGTGAACTCGGTGTGCGGGGTCGTCGTGCCCGGCTTGATGATGCACTGGCCGCGCTCGACGTCGTCGCGCTTGATGCCGCGGAGCAGCAGGGCGGCGTTGTCGCCGGCGTGACCCTCGTCGAGCATCTTGTTGAACATCTCGATGCTGGTGACGGTGGTCGTCGTCTTCTCCGGCTTGATGCCGATGATGTCGACCTGCTCGTTGACCTTGACGATGCCGCGCTCGATACGACCGGTGACGACGGTGCCGCGACCGGTGATCGAGAAGACGTCCTCGACGGGCATGAGGAACGGCTTCTCCGTGTCACGGGGAGGCTCGGGGACGTTCTCGTCCACCGCGTTCATCAGCTCGATGATGCTGTCGGCCCACTTCTCGTCACCCTCGAGAGCCTTGAGGGCGGAGACGCGGACGACGGGCAGGTCGTCGCCGGGGAACTCCTGCGCGGACAGGAGCTCACGGACCTCCAGCTCGACGAGCTCGAGGATCTCCTCGTCGTCGACCATGTCGGCCTTGTTCAGCGCCACGACGATGTAGGGGACGCCGACCTGGCGGGCCAGGAGGACGTGCTCCTTCGTCTGCGGCATCGGGCCGTCGGTGGCGGCGACCACGAGGATCGCGCCGTCCATCTGAGCGGCACCGGTGATCATGTTCTTCACGTAGTCGGCGTGACCGGGGCAGTCAACGTGAGCGTAGTGACGCTTCTCGGTCTGGTACTCGACGTGCGCGATGGAGATCGTAATACCGCGAGCCTTCTCCTCGGGCGCCTTGTCGATCTTGTCGAACGGGGTCGCCTTGTTGAGCTCGGGGAAACGGTCGTGAAGCACCTTGGTGATCGCCGCGGTCAGCGTGGTCTTGCCGTGGTCGATGTGTCCAATGGTGCCGATGTTCATGTGCGGCTTAGTCCGCTCGAACTTGGCCTTGCCCACTGGTTCTCTCCTTGAGAATCTGACTGACTTGTCTACACACTCGGGCCCGGGAAATCCCAGACCCCTAGGCGGCGGGGTGGCTCACACCACCCCGCCAGGGACCGGGAAGTTATTCGCCCCGGGCCTTCGCGACGATCTCCTTGGCGATGCCCGGAGGCACCTCCGCGTAGGAGTCGAACTGCATGCTGTAGCTCGCGCGCCCCTGCGTCTTGCTACGCAGGTCACCCACGTAGCCGAACATCTCAGACAGCGGCACGAGCGCCTGGACGACACGGGCGCCGGCCCGCTCGTCCATCGCCTGGATCTGCCCGCGGCGACCGTTGAGGTCACCGATGACGTCACCCATGTAGTCCTCGGGCGTGGTGACCTCGACGGCCATCATCGGCTCGAGAAGAACGGCGTCCGCCTTGCGCGCGGCCTCCTTGAAGGCCATCGAGCCGGCGATCTTGAACGCCATTTCCGAGGAGTCGACGTCGTGGGCGGCACCGTCGGTCAGCGTAACCTTCACGCCCACCATCGGGTAACCGGCCAGCACGCCGAACTCGGCGGCCTCCTGGGCGCCGGCGTCGACCGAGGGGATGTACTCCCTCGGGACGCGGCCACCGGAGACCTTGTTCTGGAACTCGTAACCGTCGTTGCCCTCGCCCAGCGGCTCCAGGTCGATGATCACCCGCGCGAACTGACCGGAACCACCGGTCTGCTTCTTGTGGGTGTAGTCGACCTTCTCCACCTTGCGGCGGATGGTCTCGCGGTAGGCCACCTGCGGGCGGCCCACGTTGGCCTCGACCTTGAACTCGCGACGCATACGGTCGACGAGGATCTCCAGGTGAAGCTCGCCCATGCCCCAGATGACCGTCTGGCCGGTCTCCTCGTCACGACGGACCTGGAAGGACGGGTCCTCCTCGGCCAGCCGCTGGATGGCGGTGGACAGCTTCTCCTGGTCGCCCTTGGTCTTGGGCTCGATGGCGACGTTGATGACCGGAGCCGGGAACGTCATCGACTCGAGCACGACCGGGTTGGCCGGGTCGGCAAGGGTGTCGCCGGTCGTGGTGTCCTTCAGACCCATGACGGCGACGATCTGACCGGCGATCGCCTGCGGGCGCTCTTCGCGCTTGTTGGCGTGCATCTGGTAGATCTTGCCGATCCGCTCCTTCTTGCCCTTCACCGAGTTCACGACCTGCGAACCGGTGTCGAGGGTGCCGGAGTAGATGCGGATGTAGGTGAGCTTGCCCAGGTGCGGGTCGCTGGCGATCTTGAAGGCCAGCGCGGAGAACGGCTCAGCCGGGTCCGCGTGACGCTCGATCACCTTCTCCTCGTTGCCGACCGCGTAACCCTTGAACGCCGGGATGTCGGTCGGGGCGGGGAGGTAGGCGACGATCGCGTCGAGCAGGGGCTGAACGCCCTTGTTCTTGAACGCGGTGCCGCACAGCACCGGGTTGATGGCGCTGCTCAGCGTGGCGCGGCGGATGGCCGCGACCAGCTGCTCCTCGGTGGGCTCGGTGCCCTCCAGGAAGAGCTCCATCAGCTCGTCGTCGTTCTCGGCCACCGTCTCGATGAGGCGGTCACGCCACTCGCGGGCGGCGTCGGCGTGGTCGGCCGGGATGTCGACGGTGTCGTACATCTCGCCCTTGGCCGCGTCGGCGCTCCAGATGAGCCCCTTCATCTTGATGAGGTCGATGACGCCCTTGAAGTCGGCCTCGACACCCCACGGAAGCTGGATCACAGCGGGGGTCGCGCCCAGGCGGCTGACCATCATCTCGACGCAGCGGTGGAACTCCGCGCCGACACGGTCCATCTTGTTCACGAAGCAGATGCGCGGGACCTCGTACCGGTCAGCCTGCCGCCACACCGTCTCCGACTGCGGCTCGACACCGGCGACACCGTCGAACACGGCGACGGCACCGTCGAGGACGCGGAGCGAGCGCTCCACTTCGATGGTGAAGTCGACGTGACCCGGAGTGTCGATGATGTTGATGGTGTGACCGATCCACTCACAGGTCGTCGCGGCAGACGTGATCGTGATGCCGCGCTCCTGCTCCTGCTCCATCCAGTCCATGGTGGCAGCGCCCTCATGGACTTCACCGATCTTGTAGTTGATACCGGTGTAGAACAGGATGCGCTCGGTCGTGGTGGTCTTGCCCGCGTCGATGTGGGCCATGATCCCGATGTTGCGGACCTTGGCCAGGTCAAGAGCGGTCGTAGCGGCCACTTTAACTCGCGTCCTCGTCGTCTCGTCGAACCCGCCGGGTTACCAGCGGTAGTGGGCGAAGGCCTTGTTGGACTCGGCCATCTTGTGGGTGTCCTCGCGCTTCTTGACACTCGCCCCGAGGCCGTTGCTGGCGTCGAGGAGCTCGTTCATGAGGCGCTCGGTCATGGTCTTCTCGCGGCGGGCGCGGGAGTACTGCACCAGCCAGCGCAGGGCCAGGGTGGTGCTGCGCGCGGCGCGCACCTCGACCGGCACCTGGTAGGTCGCGCCACCGACACGGCGGCTGCGGACCTCGAGGGTGGGCTTGACGTTGTCAAGCGCGCGCTTGAGGGTGACGACCGGGTCGTTGCCCGTCTTCTCCCTGCAGCCTTCGAGGGCGCCGTAGACGATCGACTGCGCGATGGAGCGCTTGCCGTCAAGGAGCACCTTGTTGATCAGGGCGGTCACCAGCGGCGAGCTGTAAACCGGGTCAGACATGAGCTGACGACGGCCAGGAGAACCCTTACGAGGCATTGTTAGCTCTTCTCCTTCTTCGCGCCGTAGCGGCTGCGGGCCTGCTTGCGGTTGCGGACACCCTGGGTGTCGAGCGAACCGCGGATGATCTTGTAGCGAACACCAGGCAGGTCCTTCACACGACCGCCACGCACGAGCACGATGGAGTGCTCCTGCAGGTTGTGGCCCACACCGGGGATGTAAGCCGTGACCTCGATGCCGTTCGTGAGCCGAACGCGGGCCACCTTGCGCAGTGCCGAGTTGGGCTTCTTCGGGGTCGTGGTGTAAACGCGCTGGCACACACCGCGCCGCTGCGGACTCCCCTTGAGGGCAGGAGTCTTGGTCTTGGAGACCTTGTCCTGCCGGCCCTTGCGGACCAACTGCTGAATAGTGGGCACTGCCACTCCGTTTCGTGCCTTGGCCGGTGTTACGTCATTGGGTCTTGCATTTCGCAGGTTCTGCCGGTGTCATGACCTGCTGGTTTTCCTCGTCCCGGTGCCCCCGCGGTCGGGCGTGTCGCGCTATTCACACAGACACAGCCACGGAGACTTGCGAGCCTGAGAGTCCAGCCGACGCTCTCCCTATGGATATGAGCGCACAGCCGAAAGCCCGCTAGAGACGGGCACGATGCTCAAGACTACCCAGGCCCAGCCGACACGTCAAAACGGCACGGCAACGCCTGTCGGCCTCGCCGCTCCGTGCCACCGGGGCCTGTCTCATCCAGCCCATCCGAAGCGCCGCGGCAATGATACCGGGCCTGGGGACCGACGTGTGCCGATTCGCCGGGGAGCCCCCCAACCGGCCCACAGACCGCCAGCCCGGCGGACCGTCTCCCCCGGGGGCCGCCCCGCCCCCACAGGGCGTCTGGGAGCGTCTACGGCAGCGCGTACGGCCGGAAAAGCGCCGCGCCCGGGCCTCTTCGGACAGAGACCCGGGCGCGGCGCCTGCGAAACTGCTAGCGGTTGTACTGACCGAAGTCGTACTCCTCCAGCGGGACGGCCTCGCCGCTGCCCGTGCCGAAGGTGTAGTCGGCCGCGGAACCGTCGTAACCGCCGACGGTGTACATGGCGGCCTTGGCCTCCTCGGTCGGCTCGACCCGGATGTTGCGGTACTGGGGCATGCCCGTACCGGCCGGGATGAGCTTACCGATGATGACGTTCTCCTTCAGGCCCAGGAGCGAGTCGGACTTGGCGTGGATCGCCGCGTCCGTCAGGACCCTGGTCGTCTCCTGGAAGGAGGCCGCCGACAGCCACGACTCGGTGGCCAGCGACGCCTTCGTGATGCCCATGAGCACCGGACGGCCCGCGGCCGGCGAGCCGCTCTCGGCCACCGTCTCACGGTTCATCTGCTCGAAGCGCGGACGCTCCACCAGCTCACCGGGCAGCAGGTCGGTGTCACCGGACTCCAGCACGTTCACGCGCTTGAGCATCTGCCGCACGATGATCTCGATGTGCTTGTCGTGGATCGACACACCCTGCGACCGGTAGACCTGCTGGACCTCGGCCACCAGGTGCAGCTGCACGGCCCGCGGGCCGAGGATGCGCAGCACCTCGTTGGGGTTGACCGCGCCGGCGATCAGCTGCTGGCCGACCGTCACGCGCTGACCGTCCTGGACGAGCAGGCGCGAACGCATCGAGACCGGGTAGGCGATCTCCTCCGACCCGTCGTCGGGGGTGATGACGATCTTCCTGGTCTTGTCGGTCTCGTCGATCCTGGCCCGGCCCTCGGCCTCGGAGATCGGGGCGACACCCTTGGGGATGCGCGCCTCGAACAGCTCCGTGACACGGGGCAGACCGTGGGTGATGTCGGCGCCGGCCACACCACCGGTGTGGAACGTACGCATCGTCAGCTGCGTGCCGGGCTCACCGATCGACTGGGCGGCGATGATGCCGACCGCCTCGCCGACGTCCACGAGCTTGCCGGTGGCCAGCGAGCGGCCGTAGCAGGTCGCGCAGACACCGATCTTGGCCTCGCAGACGAGCGCGCTGCGGGTGCGGACGGTCTCGACGCCGGCCTCGACCAGCTTCGTCACGTGGATGTCGTTGATGTCGACACCCGCCGGGACGATGACCTTGCCGTCGACCTCGACGTCCTCGGCCATGATGCGGCCGTGCACGTTGGACTCGGCGTTCTCCGCCTTGACCAGGTTGCCCGACGCGTCACGCTCGCCGACGTGCAGCGGGACCGCGCGGTCGGTGCCGCAGTCGATCTCACGCACGATGACGTCCTGGGCGACGTCCACCAGACGACGGGTCAGGTAACCCGAGTCGGCGGTCCGCAGGGCGGTGTCGGCCAGACCCTTCCGCTGACCGTGGGTGGAGATGAAGTACTCCAGCACCGACAGGCCCTCACGGAAGGAGGCCTTGATCGGCCGCGGGATCGTCTCACCCTTGGTGTTGGACACCAGGCCACGGATACCGGCGATCTGCCGGACCTGCATCTTGTTACCACGGGCGCCCGAGTTGACCATCATCCAGACCGGGTTGGTCGCCGGGAAGGCGTTGACCATGTCGGTCTCGACGTCGGCCGTGGCGTGGGTCCAGATCTCGATGAGCTCCTGACGGCGCTCCTCGTCGGTGATCAGACCACGCTCGTACTCGCGCTGGACCTTGTCGGCCCGGCGCTCGTAGTTCTCCATGATGTCGGTCTTGTTCGGCGGCGCGACGACGTCCTCGATCGAGATCGTGACGCCGGAGCGGGTCGCCCAGCGGAAGCCCGCGTCCTTGAGCGCGTCGAGCGAGTTGGCGACCTCGACCTTGGGGTAGGTGTCGGCCAGCTCGTTCACGATCGTGGACAGCTGCTTCTTGCCCACCTGGAAGTTGACGAACGGGTAGCTCTCGGGGAGCGTCTGGTTGAACAGGCACCGCCCGAACGTCGTCTCCAGCCGGATCGGGTCACCCTGCTCCCAGCCCTCCGGAGCGACCCAGTCGCGCGGCGGCAGGACGTCCTTGACCCGGATCTGGATCTTCGCCTGGATCTCCAGCTCGCGGCGGTCGAAGGCCATCTGCGCCTCGGCGATCGAGCCGAACACGCGGCCCTCGCCGGTCGCGCCTTCCTTCTGGGTGGTCAGCCAGTAGAGGCCGATGACCATGTCCTGGGTGGGCATCGTCACGGGCTTGCCGTCGGCCGGCTTGAGGATGTTGTTGGTCGAGAGCATCAGGATGCGAGCCTCGGCCTGGGCCTCAGCCGACAGCGGCAGGTGCACGGCCATCTGGTCGCCGTCGAAGTCCGCGTTGAAGGCGGTGCAGACGAGCGGGTGGATCTGGATGGCCTTGCCCTCGACCAGCTGCGGCTCGAACGCCTGGATGCCCAGACGGTGGAGCGTCGGAGCGCGGTTGAGCAGCACCGGGTGCTCGGTGATGACCTCTTCGAGCACGTCCCACACGACGGGGCGGGCGCGCTCGACCATCCGCTTGGCCGACTTGATGTTCTGCGCGTGGTTGAGGTCCACGAGCCGCTTCATCACGAACGGCTTGAACAGCTCCAGCGCCATCTGCTTGGGCAGACCGCACTGGTGCAGCTTGAGCTGCGGGCCGACGACGATGACCGAACGGCCGGAGTAGTCGACTCGCTTGCCCAGCAGGTTCTGGCGGAAACGACCCTGCTTGCCCTTCAGCATGTCGCTGAGGGACTTCAGCGGCCGGTTGCCGGGGCCGGTCACCGGGCGACCGCGACGGCCGTTGTCGAACAGCGCGTCGACGGCCTCCTGGAGCATCCGCTTCTCGTTGTTCACGATGATCTCGGGGGCGCCGAGGTCGAGCAGACGCTTGAGGCGGTTGTTCCGGTTGATGACCCGGCGGTACAGGTCGTTGAGGTCGGAGGTCGCGAACCGGCCACCGTCGAGCTGCACCATCGGGCGCAGGTCCGGCGGGATGACCGGGATGCAGTCGAGCACCATGCCGCGCGGCGAGTTGGTGGTGTTCAGGAACGCCGACACGACCTTGAGCCGCTTGAGGGCGCGGGCCTTCTTCTGGCCCTTGCCGCTGCGGATGGTCTCGCGCAGGTTCTCGGCCTCGGCGTCGAGGTCGAAGCTGATCAGGCGGTCCTGGATCGCCTGCGCGCCCATGCCGCCCTTGAAGTAGCGGCCGAAGCGGTCGCGCATCTCGCGGTAGAGCAGCTCGTCGCCCTCAAGGTCCTGGACCTTGAGGTTCTTGAAGCGGCTCCAGACCTCGTCGAGCCGGTCCAGCTCGCGCTGGGCACGGTCGCGGAGCTGGCGCATCTCGCGCTCGGCGCCCTCGCGGACCTTGCGCCGCTGGTCGCCCTTGGCGCCGGCGGCCTCCAGCTCGGCCAGGTCGGACTCGAGCTTCTTCTGCCTGGACTCGACGTCGGCGTCACGGCGCTGCTCGATGTGCTGCCGCTCGACGGAGATCTTCGCCTCCAGCGAGGGCAGGTCACGCTCACGCATGTCGGTGTCGACGTGCGTGATCATGTAGGCCGCGAAGTAGATGACCTTCTCCAGGTCCTTCGGAGCCAGGTCGAGCAGGTAGCCGAGGCGCGACGGCACGCCCTTGAAGTACCAGATGTGCGTGACGGGCGCGGCCAGCTCGATGTGGCCCATCCGCTCACGACGCACCTTGGCCCGGGTCACCTCGACGCCGCAGCGCTCACAGATGATGCCCTTGAACCGGACGCGCTTGTACTTGCCGCAGTAGCACTCCCAGTCGCGGGTCGGACCGAAGATCTTCTCGCAGAAGAGTCCGTCCTTTTCCGGCTTGAGAGTCCGGTAGTTGATGGTCTCGGGCTTCTTGACCTCGCCGTGCGACCACTGACGGATGTCGTCGGCGGTCGCAAGACCGATCCTGAGCTCGTCGAAGAAGTTGACGTCTAGCATTGTGTGCGATCTCCCCCTCAGACTTCTTCCACGCTGCTCGGCTCACGCCGGGACAGATCGATACCGAGTTCCTCCGCCGCGCGGAAGACGTCCTCGTCGGTGTCGCGCATCTCGATGGACAT